>CAIZEI010000182.1 GCA_903931945.1 uncultured Hyphomicrobiales bacterium
CGCTCATGGTCTCGACCAGCATGAAATGCTGGTGCACCATGCCCACGCCAAGCCTGATGGCGTCCGCAGGCGAGGCGATCTCGACCGGCTTGCCGTCGATCAATATGGCGCCGGAATCGGCCCTGATCAATCCGGCGAGGATTGACATCAGCGTTGATTTTCCGGCGCCGTTCTCACCGACAATGCCGTGAATTTCTCCGCGCGCAACGTTGAATGAAATGTCGCGATTGGCGGCAAGCGACCCAAAGTTTTTACTGATTCGACGAAATTCGAGCGTCGGCGTATCGGCTAAAGCGGACATTTTGAATCCAGGGTGTAATCATGCACCGTGATTTGACCCGAAACGATTGCCGCAACCGCCCTGTCCGCAGCTTCTTTCATAGCGGGCGAGATCAGCGCGCGATTGTCCTCGTCGAGCGACCAGCCGACACCGGCTTCCTTCAGGCCGAGGCTTTCGACCCCGTTGGTCCATTTGCCCGCGCGCGCCGCCTCAAAGCCCCGAATGATAGCGTTATCGACATGTTTCAGCATCGACGTCAGGACATGGCCGGGAAACAGACCATCCTGATTTGAATCGGTGCCGATCGCCAGCTTTCCTGCATCGGCGACTGCGCGCAAAACGCCAAGCCCGGTTCCGCCCGCCGCCTGGATGACGACATCGGCGCCGCGATCCATCTGCGCATGGGCGAGTTCGCCGCCTTTGACTGGATCGGCCCAAGCGGCCCCGGTAACGCCTGTCATATTCTCGATGACTTCAATCGCCGGTTTGGCGTCATGGGCGCCCTGCCTGTAGCCGCACGCGAATTTGCGGATCAGCGGTATATCCATGCCGCCGACAAAGCCGATCTTGCCGGTTTGGGACGCCATGGCCGCCAGCATGCCGACCACATAGGCCCCCTCATGTTCGCGGAACACGAGCGATTTCACGTTGGGCCTGTCGATAACCATATCGACGATTGCAAATTGCGTGGCGGGAAATTCCGGCGCGACAGTGGCGAGCGCGCTCGCATGGCTGAAACCGACTGCGATGATGGGCGAATTGCCGTCGCGCGCAAATCGCCGCAGGGCCTGCTGACGCTGGGCGTCGTTCTGGATTTCAAAATCACGCACGGGGATTCCCGTTTCAGCCGTGAATTTCTGGCCGCCGCGAAAGGCCCCTTCATTGAACGATTTATCGAATTTGCCGCCAAGATCGTAGATGATGGCGGGTTTTATGTCCTCGGCGCGTGCGTGCGGCGTGAGCGCAGCGAATACAAAAAAGGCGAGCGGCAGACGCATCCGAAAACTCCGGCGGTGGTTGCGACCAAGGATAGCACGGAATATCCGGCTTGCAGCGCGAGGCCGGGGATTTTCGCCCATGCGAAAAACACGTCACTCGCCGTAAAGCCAGTCCAGCCGCGATAGCATCTGGTTGGCCGAATGGCGTTTCATGACAAGGTTGCGCGCCAGCGCCATCGGGCCGCGCAGATGATAAATCGCGCCCTGCCGGCGCGAAGCGACAACGACAGCAGCGGCGCGCGCAGCGCGTGCGGCCTGATAGGCTGCAAGCGCCGCAGCAACATCGCCGGGATGGCCCTGAAACGCCGCCGCCAAAGCGCTCGCGTCTTCAATCGCCTGCCCGGCGCCCTGACCCAGAAACGGCAACATGGGATGCGCCGCGTCGCCGAGCAGGCCGACGCGGGGAACCGTCCAGCGGCTGGCTGGCGCGCGATCGAACAATGGCCAGCGCCGCCACTCCGGCGCGGCGGCTATCAGCCCGCGGGCGTCAGGGCTCCAGCGGGCGAAGGCCGGAGAGAGCGCCGTCAGATCGCCTGATATCGACCATATGTCCGGGGCGTCATCGGCGCGCCATGCGTCTTCGGAAATGGCGACAACGTTGATTGAGTCCCCCTGACGCAGGGGGTAATGCACCAGATGCGCGCGCGGACCGAGCCACAGGCCGGTCTCCAGCTTGCGCGCAAAATCAGGCGCCTGCGCCGCAGGAACAAGCGCCCGCCAGGCGGTCCGACCTGACCATACCGGCCGGTCGGCAAACCCGAGCCCAAAGCGTTCGCGCAAGCGCGAGCGCACGCCGTCCGCTGCAATCACACAATCGGCGGCGATGCGCAAAGTCTCTGCGCCGCGACGGGCGGCAACCTCGACGCCGCCAGCGGTTGCGGCAAAGCCAACCACCTCGGTCCCGGTCATGATGTCGATGGCGGGATGGGCCTTGCAGGCCGCCACGAGAACCCCCAGCAAATCGGCGCGGTGGATCACAAGATAGGGGGCGCCCCAGCGCAACTCGGCAATCGGGCCGAGCGGAATGCGCGCGATTTCGGCGCTATCGCCGGCGCCGCGGATACGCACGAGTTCGGGCCGCAGAGACGGGCGTTCAAGGGCGGGCATCAGGCCGAGCGCGCGCAGCCGTCTGACGGCGTTGGGCGCGAGCTGCAAACCGGCGCCAACCTCCTCAAAACCCGGGGCGCGTTCGAGCGCGGTCACGCGCAAACCCGCCTGCGCAAGCGCCAGCGCCGCAGTCAGGCCGCCAATGCCGCCGCCCGCAATTACGACGTGGAGCGGCTTCGCCGATGGACCGGCGCCCACTCAGGCGGCCTGTGGCGTCCATTCGCATTCCGGCGGGCTGGCGCCCCCGTGCAGGGCCTCATCATAGCTGAAGAGCGTCGAGCAATAGGGGCAGATGGCCTCACTGGCCTCGCCCATGTCAATGAAAATATGGGGATGGTCGAACGGCGGCAGCGCGCCAATGCACATGAACTCTTTGGCGCCAATGCGCACCGCGCGCACGCCCGGCTGGTTGTGATAATGCGGCGTTGAATGGTTTGTGGCCATCGATGTCCCCGAAATCAGGTTTCGAAATCTACATAGGACAGGGCGAGGAATTTGGATAGGGGCAGAGTGAGTTGCATCCTCGTGACATTGTGACCACTGCGGCGCGCGCTTAAACACCCGGCGCATCTCCTCGCCTGGCGGCTTCGCATCCGCCCTTTCCCTCCGGGAGAGTGTCTGCGCGCGCGGCAATCGGCGCCGTTGGCGCGCCGGGCGTCGCGATGAACGCGGAATGCGCAACTGTCGCCGCTGCCAGATGAGTAGATTCCGATTCTGGCTGGCGCTGTCTGTCGCTCCTATTTCCTTGTGTGATGTAGCGGATCGAGGCTGCAATTGCGTCATTCGGGGTATCGCCGCGAGCGATGCCTGCGCAGACGGGCCGTCAACCGCACGACATGACATGAAGTGGCGAACAGATGACAATTGAAAAAGCGGTGGTTTTGGCGGTCGACAAGCCCTGGGGGCGCATGGATTTGCGCCCGTGGAGCGGCTTGCAGCATGACGGCGCGGCGATCGGCGAACTCTGGTTTGAACGCGCGAATTCTGGCGCCAGGCGACCGGACCTGTTGCTGAAGCTTATATTTGCGAATGAAGCGCTTTCGATTCAGGTGCATCCCGACGACAATCTTGCCTGGAGCCTGGGGCAGCCAAACGGCAAAACCGAAGCCTGGTATATCGTATCAGCAACGCCGGGCGCCCAGGTGGCGCTTGGCCTGAAACGCCGAATCTCGACCGCCCAGCTGCGATCCGCGATAGACGACGGATCGATTGCGGACTTGGCGCGATGGTGCGTGGTGACGGACGGGACCGTTGTGTTTGTGCCTGCCGGGACCATCCATGCGATCGGGGCAGGGCTGATTATCGCCGAAATCCAGCAACGCAGCGACACGACGTTCCGCCTTTACGATTTTGACCGGAATCGCGGACTGGATATCGAAAGCGCATTGGCCGCGGCGTTTGCAGGGCCCGCCGCGCAGCCATCGGCGCCACAAACCGGTTCATTTGTCTGGAGTTCGCTGATTGCGTGTCCACATTTCGAGCTTGACTGCATTGACTTGATAGCTGCGGGTCATTCGGCGATTCATGCGGAACGCGAAACCTGGTTTCTGGCGCTCGAGGGAAGCGCCGAGGTTGGCCCGATAAACGTTCGTGCGGGGGAAGCGATCTTCCTTGAAGCCGAAACCGCCCATATTTTTGCCGGGTCGGAAGGACTGAAAGGGCTCTGCGCGCGTTCGGGCTGCGTATCGCAGCAAGTTTCGATCGAGCGACAAGAGGACTGGCGCGCCGCCAGTTCGTTCGGCCCCGCCAGTCCCACAGTGGTTCCGCCGCCGGCTTTCGCCACGGCGTCTGTTCAGTCCATGGAGGTGCAAGCATGATCCAGCCACGCCGGATCGCATTCATCGGCAATTCGCTCCCGCGCCGATGCGGCATTGCGACCTTCACCACTGATCTGCATCGCGCCGTTGCAGCGGCGGCGCCTGACTCAGAGACAGCCATCATTGCGATGACCGATCACGGGCATACCTACGAATATCCAGACTCCGTGCGTCTGGAAATACATGACGATTCTCCGGCTGATTTCGACCGCGCAGCCGAGTTTCTCAACGCAGGCCGGTTTGATGTCGTGTCACTGCAGCATGAATTTGGCATCTTCGGCGGTGAAGCCGGCGTGAATATCGTTGCGCTGCTGTCGCGATTGACGGTTCCCGTTGTCACCACCATGCACACCGTCCTGGCCGAGCCGACCCGCGCGCAGCGCGACGTCGTCGATCAGATTATCGCAAGGTCCGCCAAAATCGTCGTCATGGCCGAGAAAGCGCGCGATCTGCTTGGAGACATCTATCAGGCGCCGGCAGGCAAGATCGAGGTCATCGCGCATGGAATTCCCGATTTTCCCTTCGTCGAGCCCGATGCGGCAAAAGCGAAGATGGGGTTTACGGGCCGACCGGTCCTTCTCACCTTCGGGTTGATCTCACCGAACAAGGGCATTGAAGTGATGATCGACGCAATGCCGTCAATTCTCAAAAGCAGTCCGGATGCTGTTTACATCGTTCTGGGAGCCACGCATCCCAATCTTGTTCGCAACGAGGGCGAGGCTTACCGCGAACGTCTCGTCTCCCGGGTCCGAGACCTGGGGATCGAAAATAACGTCGAATTCCTGAATCAGTTCGTCGATCAGGCGACGCTTCTGGAATTCATTTCGATGTGCGACGTCTATGTCACGCCGTACCTGAATGCCGCGCAAATGACTTCGGGAACGCTTTCTTACAGCTTCGGTCTTGGGAAGGCGGTGGTTTCAACTCCCTACTGGCATGCGCAAGAGCTTTTGGCGGATGGGCGGGGAGTCCTTGTCCCGTTCGGCGATGTCGCGGCGATTGCAAGCGAAATCACAACGTTGCTGACCGATCACGCACGGCGGCAGGCCGTGCGCGAACACGCGTACGCCTGCAGCCGCCCGATGACATGGCGCCAAACCGCCGAGCTCTATCTGGCTGTCTTTTCAAGCGCGGCGCGTTCGCGTCGTCCGCGCGTCGTCTCGCAGCTTGAACAAAACGCGCGCCCGCGCAGTTTCGCCACGCTGGAAATGCGCACCAGTTATTTCCACACGATGTGCGACGATACCGGATTGTTTCAGCACGCCGTCTTTTCCATTCCCGATCGTCTGCATGGATATTGCGTGGACGATAACGCCCGCGCTTTGCTTGTCGCCTGCGCACTCGACAAGCCGGGAGAGCAAAGTCTCTCCGAAACCCTGACTGCGCAGTTCGCCGCTTTCATTCAACACGCCTGGAATCCGGATACGAAGCGCTTTCGTAATTTCATGAGCTTCGATCGCCGCTGGCTTGAAGACATGGGATCTGAAGACAGCCATGGGCTCACGCTCTGGGCGCTGGGCGAATGCGCGCGCGGCGGTGTGAGCGACGTTCGTTCGCGCTGGGCCGGCTCATTGTTCGCGCGCGCTCTGCATGCGGTAAGCGATTTTACATCGCCCCGCGCGTGGGCCTTCACTCTTCTCGGGCTTGACGGCTATTGCGCCGGGTTCGAAGAGGACATCCTGGCTGACGAGTCGCGTCGCGATCTTGCCGACCGTTTAATGGCCTGTCTGTCCACTTATGAAACCCCGGACTGGGTCTGGTTCGAGGATGGTCTCTCCTACGACAACGCACGGCTGCCGCAGGCGCTTCTGACAACGGGTCGTACGTTGAAGGCGCCACAATATGTGGCTGCTGGTTTGCGTTCGCTGGCCTGGCTCATGGCGATCCAGACATCGCCCTCAGGAGTCTTCAGACCCGTCGGGTCCCAGTCCTTTGGCGACAAGCGGCGCCCGCCGCGCGCCTTCGATCAGCAACCGCTTGAGGCTGCGGCGAGCATTTCGGCTTGCATGGCCGCGTGGCGGGCGGGAGGCGAAGGTAAATGGCGCTCCGAGGCGGCGCGCGCCTTCGGCTGGTTCTTCGGCGCCAACGATCTTGGACTAGCGTTGGTTGATATGGACTCCGGCAGTTGCTGCGATGGTCTGCACCCCGACCGGGTGAATGAGAACCGCGGCGGCGAGTCTGTTGTGTCCTATATCCTCAGCCTTGCCGAGATGCGCCAAATAGCGCGTATAAGTGGCGATCAACTCAAGTTGGCGCCCCTTGTGGCGTTGCATGCCTGATATGCTCTGTTTCGAATCAAACGAAGCGAGGACGCATTGGCCGAAGTTACATTTCTGAATCGGCAGGCGCTCTTCCTTCGTCCAGATCCCGCCAGAGTGATCGTGAGGCCCTTCAAGCCCGCCACCGAACCCCGGGATCTCAACCCGACCGACAAGACGCGCGCGAACCATATTGTCGATCGTGTGCTCGCGCTGGAACCGGATGCCGCCGCCAGATTGCTGGCGGACGTTCTCGAAAATTTTCAGGGCCGCCATCGGAATTTGCTGAAGATATTTGACGATCGCGCCATGGAAATGGAAGATGCCCTGAAGTCTCATTCGCAATTCACTTCCTTGCAGCGCCAGTTGGTTGGCGCCTATTTCTTGCATGAGTATTCGTTTGAGGCTGCGGCGCTGTTCAATCCAAGCATTGTCACGCATCCCGATCAAACCGGCGCGCCCGCGGGGGGATGCAGGTTTATTCTGAGCCTTCGCGCCGTCGGCGAGGGGCATATTTCATCGTTGACTTTCCGCACGGGAATCATCGCGGTTGATGGCGCGGTGACGGTGGACCCCATCGGGCGTTTGGCGACGGTTCCTGAAATCAAAAGCCGATCCACCGGGCCGGACGGCGAAACGGTCGAGGTGAGTTTTGACGCTGCCGAGGATATCAGCGAACGCGTGATATTCCCCATGACAGCGTCCCAGTCGAATGGAATTGAGGATGCGCGGTTCGTGGAGTTCCGGGACAACGGAAAGACCATCTACTACGCGACCTATACAGCCTATAGCGGCGTTTCGATCAGGTCCGAGCTTCTCGAAACGACGGATTTTGTGTCTTTCAAATTTTCGCCGCTTGGGGGAACCGCCGCACGCAATAAGGGCATGGCCCTGTTTCCGCGCAAGATCGGTGGCCGGTACGCAATGATCGCCAGGCAGGATAACGAAAATCTCTACCTGATCTATTCCGATGATTTGCGGAAATGGGATGGCGGCGTCGCCATTTTGAAGCCGGAATACCCGTGGGAGTTCGTTCAGATCGGGAATTGCGGTTCACCGATTGAGCTGGACGAGGGCTGGCTATTGTTGACCCACGGCGTCGGCCCGGTCCGCAAATATTCAATTGGCGCCGTCTTGCTCGACAAAGCCGATCCAGCAAAAGTTCTGGCCCGTTCCAGAGAACCGCTCGTTCGCCCTGAACCTTCCGAGCGGGAAGGATATGTGCCGAATGTTGTCTATACCTGTGGCGCAATAAGGCAAAATGACCAAATCATCTTGCCATATGCGGTATCCGATACGTTCTCGAATTTCGCGACAATCAAAATCTTGGCGCTGATGGACGCGATGCACTGAACAGGCGCCGCCGCCAGAGCGTTTTCCGGCGAAGCGGGAACCGGTTTCGCTCCGAACGATCGCTTGGCGATCGCCGGGAGAAAACGTGTCAAAACCTGGACTCCAGAGCCCCGATCGGATTCCATCAGATCGGAATTGGCTCTAGTCAAATTGCCTCAACGGCAGGCAACTTCCCAGCGCAGACGATTCGCTGCGACCGTTCAAGGCGTCAGGCATGTCGGTTGATTGGGGCGCGGATGAAAGATTCGCCAGATCGAGCAAGCTCGCCATATGATCGCACGCTAACTCAACCTCGTGCGCCGCCAGAGCGGTAAATCCTTGTTCGCAATACTGTGACGCGTGACGATGATGCCAAGCGGCCAACTCGAGGTGTCCGGCCGTCGATGGCGGCTCGTCGGAAGCTCCCGACGGACCCGCATGTGAGCCAAGACCTGTGCGTGAAATATTGAGTTTGTCCGCCGTCATGGGGATCGCGTTCCCACGCTGCGCGACCGGGCCCGCGGAGTGATCGCCTCTCGAATCGATCATCGGATGAACCCCAGACCCAGCAGGCCCGACACGATCAGGAACGCCGCGACGATATAGTTGAGAAGCCGTGGCGCGATCAAAATAAGAATACCGGCAATCAGAGACACCACCGGTTGAAGATGTGCAATGCTGAGAGTCATGTGTGCAAACTCCTGAGGCGCAAGCACCGAAAACCGGGGCGCTGGAAGCGTCCTGCGCGTGACCGACTGAACTGACCGGAGACGTAATCGATGCCAATTGAACGATGCGTCACCCGGCCTCGAGGTATCCTCATGCAGCCAATAATTTCTTTCGCTTGCGTATGTGGCCGTCAAGTTCAACATGCAACTCCACTTCAGTTCCATTTGAGTTGCGCGCCAGAATCTCGAAATGCCTGGGCTTTCGGCGGGGCTCGCCAATCGCGTCGAACCCCGCTTTCTTCACTGCACGGAGCGCTTTCGACAGATCGGTGGTTGTCTGCTCCGGGGAATGCTTTGGATGGTCGATAACCACCGTCTTGCCATCGCTGCGGGAGATCGAGCGCACTTTCACTTCACTGGGCGTCTTCTTGCCTTCAATGTTGACCTGACGTCCTGTCTTGAGACGAAAATGTTCAACGCCTTTTGGACCGATATCGGCAAGGATGTTGCCCTTTCTCATCTCCAGAACAAAGCGATGACCAAAGACGTCGCCGATTGTTCCGGAGTGCTTGACTCGGTCGGGATGTGGCATGTGTTCCTCACTTCAACGCAGCGCAGGTCGGGATTCGATATTACCGGCAAACAGTCCGACCGCGACGTTCGCTGAAATAACAGCGCCTGTGATGCCGTGGACGCGTCGCATCGGCAATCAGCGCGCCGCCAGCCGCGCCAATCACGCCGCCAACAACCGCCCCGCCGACAGAACCAGAGGCGACGCCGCCGATGACAGCGCCACCGAGGCCGCCAATCGCCGCGCCGTTGATGTCCCTGTTTTCACGAGAGGTCGCACAAGCGCCGAGTCCCAATGCCAGTACCGATACGATAAGAATGCTTTTCATAGCAGATCCCTTGTGTGTCATGGTTTGACTGTTTAACAAACGCACCCAAATCTCATCGAGATTTTGGTCAGCTATCATGCGTGCCAGAATACTTCTGTAACGGTGAAGTCCGTCCCGGAACAACGCCGTCGTTATGAATAGTAAGGAATGGTCTCGCTCGTTTGGAAGACTCGGAAAATACTCATTGATTGACGCGGTCGTATGAGTCGGCTTCAGGGGGTCGAGAGTCTCCGGTTCCTAAAACTCAAATGCGCCCGAGCAACATGAGCACCACAATGATAAGCAATATGGCGCCGCCGAGGCCCATGCCACCATGCCCATAACCATAGCCGTAACCACCAAACCGTCCGCTGAAACCTCCAAGTAAAAAGATGATGAGAAGGATAATGAGGATCGTACCGAGTGTCATCGCAGTGATTCCTTTTTTCTGTAAGTCCAGCGCGTCACGGCTTGCGCCCCGCCTGCATGTCTTAAAAAATCTGACGCTCGCTGCATTTTTGCGATCGCACCCGAAATTCTAGACTCGGCTCTATCGAACGGCCAAGACTCGGAAACTACTCAGGCGGCGAGCGGGCGCGAGCCGTTGCGCGCGACACGACAGGAAGTTGCGTAGTTTCCGATGGTTATCGGAGCCAGTAAATCTGCATATGAACCAAGCGCAACAGTTGCGGCCTCGAGGCTCTCCCATGTATGACAAGTTGGTTCGAAATAACGCCAAATGCGATGTGACGCAGGATTATCTGGCGCTAACCGGCGCAGCGAACACCAACAAGCGACTGGCGTGCCCGGATCATTTCTCGCGCCCGATTCAGGAGCGGGCGGCCCCACTGCGGGAAAAATGGCAAGCGCGTGATAATTGCGTGGATGACGACCTACGACAAATGGTTCAGCATGGACTCTTGGGGTTGGCCGCACATGTCAATTTCTGCAAGCAAAATACCTTGTTTAACCAGTCCGAAAGCGACCCGTTCGTGTATTTGGTGACCGATGGGGTTGTCTGTCTGCATCGGACCTTCGCGGATGGTCGTCGATACGTCATGGATTTCGCGCTGCCGGGAGATTTCATCGGGCTCTGGAGCGACCAAACAGCGCGCCCCGCCGCTCAGGCGTTGGGGCCAGTCGGGACTCTGCGAATCGCGCACGACGAGTTCGCTGAGTTCCTTGAAATTAGTCCTGATATCAAGCATCGCATTCGATTGCAGACAAGCCACGAGCTTACGCTTGCGTGCGACCGGATGGCGATGCTCGCCAGATTCAGCGCCCGTGAGAAGCTTGCGTCGTTCCTGTTGTTGATGCGCCAGCGATGGCGACACGTCAACGGGCAATCGATTCATGTTTCACTGCCGATGTCACGTCAGGATATCGCCGATTTTCTCGGACTGACGACCGAAACAGTCAGTCGGACGATCAGCACATTCTCCCGAGAACGCGTGCTCGTCGTGGTGCCTGATGGCGTTCGACTGCTCGATGTGCCAAAGTTGAAAGCCATCACGCAGTCATGCGCCGGCGTGTGAGACGGCCTTTGCGACGCCATGTCAATTGATCGACCAGGGCGCAATGCAATGAATAAACTCATTCGCGAATTTTGAATGACCTGGCGGTTTGGCGGGCGCGCATGGCATAAAATTGACGCTGACCGCCACTGGTCCGTGTTGCGGGTCAGGATTTGTATCGTCCTGCGCCCGTCCTGGCGATCAAGTCAAAGCCAGAGTCGGCCTCCCGGCCCGCCACAAAAAGGCTCTCGGATATGAATAAAGTCTGTCCGTCTGCGCCAGCCAACGATTCAGCTTCTTCACTTTATTCAAGCAATTTGTGAGCCGGGAATAAAACGATGAAAGACGCAATCCTTATTGTGAATGCGGGTTCTTCGAGTATCAAAATTGCGGCGTATCGCAGTGCAGGCCGGCCCGATCGCCAGGATCTTATTGGCCGCGCCGAGTGTGAAGGCATTGGCGATCGGCTTCGCTTCGCGGCGTTTGACGGCGCCGGGATATTGCTGGCCGAAGCCTCTCCGGCAGAATCCGCTACCGCCGAAAATGCATTGGGGGTAACGCTGCGTTGGGTGCAACGCGAGTATCTGGACTATCGACTTGCGGGGGCCGGGCATCGGGTGTTGCATGGTGGACCTGTCTATAGCGCCCCGGTTTTGCTGACCATAACAGTGATCGAAGCGCTTCATAGGCTCATCCCACTCGCGCCATTGCATCAGCCGCATAATCTGGCGGCGGTATCGGCGCTGGCGACGCTACAGCCGACGTTGCCGCAGGTAGCGTGCTTCGACACTGCATTTCATCACACCCAGTCCAGGACCGCCCAATCCTTCGCGCTGCCGCGCGGATTGGCGGATGAAGGCGTTCGTCGATATGGCTTTCATGGCCTGTCCTACGAATATATCGCCAGCGTTCTGCCTGATATTCTTGGCGCGAAGGAAGCTCTCGGACGTGTTGTTGTGGCGCACCTGGGAAGCGGCGCGAGCATGTGCGCGATGCATGGTCTCAAAAGCGTGGCGACAACAATGAGCTTTAGCGCGCTCGACGGTTTGCCGATGGCGCGTCGTTGCGGAAACCTCGACCCCGGCGTGATTCTTTATTTGTTACAGGAAAAGAGAATGACCGCGCCCGAGATCAGCGATCTCGTTTACCAGCAGTCAGGTTTGCTCGGCGTATCGGGCATCAGCGACGACATGCGCGTTTTGCTTGCAAGCGATCAAATATCGGCGAAGGAAGCAGTAGACCTTTTCATTTACCGGATTGGTCTCGAACTGGGCGCAATGGCGGCGGCGCTCGGCGGCATTGACGCATTGGTGTTCACTGCGGGCGTCGGCGAGCATGCGCCTGAAATCCGGAGCCGTATTTGCGCACAGGCGGTCTGGCTCGGCGCGCATGTGGACGACGTCGCAAACGTTAGCGGCGGACCGCGCATTTCCACCCGCAACAGCCTTGTGTCCACCTGGATCATCCCGACGGATGAGGATTTGATGATCGCGAGACACGCATGGGATGTCCTGAACGGGCCACGCCGCGTTGAGTAGTTTCCGGGGCTGCCGCTTTGGGAGAATCTGCGGATACGCTCACTCAATTTTATCGGCGGAGCTTGCGCAATGCAGAGCTGTTCGCGGCGAAGGCCTTAACGTGGAATGAAAGAATGGCGGCAAGGATTGCGAATGAGATCAGTCCCGAGGAAATCTGGGCGGAGCCGGTCGCCCGAATTCTCGAGCGACTGGGAACGGCGCCGGGCGGGCTCGCGTCTCCGGAGGCGGCAAGGCGGTTGGCGGCTTTTGGCCCCAATAGCTCTGCGGCGGACAAACGTGCGCCGCTCTGGTTGCAATTCCTTTTGCGCTTCCGCAATCCGCTTGTCATCATCCTTCTTGTGGCCAGCGCGCTCTCCGCCGTTGCAGGCGACTGGGCGAGCTTCCTGATTGTTGTTTCGATTGTCTTGTGCAGCATGACCCTCGATTTCGTCCAGGAGTTTCGCGCTCAAAACGCGGTCGAGGCCTTGCGCCGGTCCGTCGCCGTACAGGGCACAGTGCGCCGCAGCGGCGCGCGCCTGTCCATTCCAATCGATCAATTGGTCTCCGGCGATATTGTTGAGTTGATCGCGGGGGACCTTGTTCCCGCGGATTCCCGGCTACTGGAAAGCCGTGATCTCTTCATCAACCAGGCGCTCCTCACCGGTGAGCCATATCCTGTGGAAAAGCGGGCCGTGGACCTTTCTGCGGGCATTGGCGATGCCGTCGGGGCGACAAACGCGGTGTTTGCCGGCACGTCCGTCATTAGCGGAACTGCGACGATCGTCATTTGCAGAACGGGTCCACGAACGCTGCTCGGGCATCTTGCGTTGAGTCTCGCGGAAAAGCCTCCCGCTACGGCCTTTGTCGTGGGCATTCGACGTTTTGGCATGCTTATCATGCGCTTTACCATCTTGATGGTGCTTTTTGTTCTTCTGGTGAACATTTATTTTCATCGCCCGGTGCTGGAATCGCTGATGTTCGCGCTCGCGCTCGCGGTGGGGCTGACGCCTGAACTTCTGCCGATGATTGTCACCGTGACGCTCGCAAGATCGGCGATGAACCTTGCCAGGCGCAAGGTGATCGTAAAGCGGCTTTCGGCCATTCACGATCTTGGCGCGATGAACGTGTTATGCACTGACAAGACGGGCACATTGACCGAGGCTACAATCAAGCTGGTCAAAACGATTGATGGACGCGGCGCCGAGAGCGCGCGCGCGTTCGATTACGCCTGCATCAACAGCAAGTTTGAAAGCGGTATGAAAAGCCCGCTCGACGAGGCGATACTCGCCGCACGCGCTTTTGACTCGGATCGATGGAAGAAAATCGATGAAGTTCCGTTCGACTTCGAACGACGGCGGGTGTCGGTTCTCGTCGAGGGGGACCATCAGCGCCGCTTGATTGTCAAAGGCGCACCCGAGGCGGTGCTCAAACTGTCAACTCAATTTGAAGACGCCGATGGCAAAGAGCGCGACCTTGACGCGGACTCGCGGCAAGCATTCGAGGCGACGCTGGAGGCTTTGGGCGCGCAGGGGTATCGCGCGCTGGGGATTGCGACAAAAGTTGTGGACGCAAGTTATGCAAGCGCGAAAGTCGCCGACGAGACGGGCCTGGTGTTCGCCGGATTCGCTGTCTTCCTCGATCCGCCGAAGGCCAGCGCCGGCGCCACCATCCGGGAACTTGCCGCCGCCGGGATCGCCGTGAAAGTGCTTACCGGAGACAACGAATCCGTCACCCGGCATATTTTTGGCGAAATCGGCATTCCTGTTACCGGGATGCTCACGGGCGACGAACTGTCAGATCTCCCGGACGAAGCGCTGCTCGGCAGGTTGTCAACGGTAAATCTGTTTTGTCGGGTCAATCCCCAGCAAAAGCATCGAATTCTGCTCGCGTTCAAACGCCTCGGCAATGTCGTGGGATTTCTGGGCGATGGCATCAATGACGCGCCGGCGCTGCATGCGGCGGATGTTGGCGTCACGGTTGATGGCGCCGCCGATGTCGCGCGCGCAGCGGCCGATATCATTCTGCTTGAACACGACCTGGCGGTGCTGAAAGCGGCAGTCTTTGAGGGCCGCGGCGCGGTCCAGAATGTCTCGAAATATGTTCTGATGGGATCGAGTTCCAATTTCGGCAATATGTTTAGTATGGCGGCTTCGGCTTTGTTTCTCCCATTCCTCCCTATGGCGCCGATCCAGATTCTTCTCAACAACCTGCTCTACGATATTTCCGAGATCGCGATACCCTTCGATTCTGTCGATGCAACGGCCATCGCCGTGCCGGTGAAATGGGACATCAAGCTGATCGAGCGATTCATGCTGGTATTCGGCCCGATCAGTTCGATCTTCGATTTGCTGACGTTCTATGTACTTTTGCATTTTCTCGGTGCGGATGAACCGATGTTTCAGACCGGCTGGTTCATCGAGTCGATCATGACGCAAGTATTGGTCGTTTTCGCCATCCGCACACGCGGGTTTATTTTTCACAGCCGGCCGCGCCGCTTTCTCGTCGCCATGGCTGCCGGGGCGATCGCCATTGCAGTTGCGCTTCCGCTGCTTCCGGTTGGGCGATGGTTTGGCTTTGTTGCGCCAACGCCGCTGTTTTTCCTCTATCTGATTGCGGCGACCACGGCCTACATGGGCGTCGTTGAATTGGTCAAATTGGCGTTCTACCGCTTCGCCAGCCGAAGGTGACTTGCGCGCCCGTTTGGCGCGAGGAACCTGACTGATGGAAATCAACATGCTCCAGGCATATCCGAAAGAACGGCATCGTGGAGGACGTGTCGGCTGGCTGCGCGCAGCCGTTCCGGGGGTCAACGATGGCATTCGCTCGACGTCGAGCCGTGCATTGGGGGTTGCCGCCGCGCACGGGACGTAAGGAGTTCTGATGGCGCCACTGGCCCCTGCGATCACGGGTGGCGTTTTTTGCGGGGCAATCACCCCTGCCTTCATTCTCGATTCTGTCAAAGTGCTGCTGTATCGGCGCCTCGAGATTGCGTGAGGCCAGGCGGCCGCTTGGGATTGCCGGTGTGCGTAGTTTCCGATCCTATCGCGCGTTGGCGACCTGCGCGAATGTGTGGAAGCCGCTGCGGTAATACGCCCCCCAGCTCGCCGTAGCGACTTCCCCGGCCGGCTGACTGAGGCGACTCGGGCCAGCCGGGGATTGCATGATCTGGTGAGACTCCTTCACGAGATATCTGTGGAAATCAATGCGTATGAATAGTTCAGTTACGCCTCGCCTGAAAATGGAAGGACGCCAATCATGAGCAGCCACACGCCGCCGCCCATTCCACCCGCCAACCGTTCGCCAAACGGCCCTGACAGGGCCAAGTCCACAGTGGCGGTTGACACAACCCACAAACACGACCGCGAACCGAATGCGTCCGAACAGGGCGATTCAGCGAATGTCAAACAAAACACAACGAACAAGGGCGGTGTGCACGGCAATCGAATGAAGTGAGAACCGCTCCTGACGTGCGCGTCTGAGCGCCGGTTGTCTGAAAATGTCGGATCGAGGTTGCAAAATTGCGGGGACGCGATTGGTGAAGCGTCGGTTGGCGAGTTGCGAAAAAGTCACCGCAGAATTGGCGCCTTTGAACCGCCGGTTTGAACTTTAAACAGGTATCATCATGACAAACAAAGCAAATGCGCCCACCGCCCCCGCTCGAAAAGCGGCGGCGCTGGAGGCCAAGGCGAGTCCTACGACGGTCTTTGACAATCCACAGAAAGTTGTGTCCGCTGATCACCTCACGGAAAAAGAAAAGTCGGGAATTCTGGTGCAATGGGAGGCCGACGCCATCTCGCTGCAAACTGCGACCGACGAAGGGATGACAGGCGGCGGGCGTCCGCGGCTGGATGAAGTCAAGAGCGCTCAAACCTTGCTTGGCGCAAAGGCGGCGACCATTTCATCGGCGGCGACAACGATGACCCTGATCAACACTTTCAAGGTCGCTCCTGAAAAGGCGGACAGTCTGATTGCGGCGCTGGTCGAGGCGATTGGCGAAACGATGCGGCCTCAAAAGGGCTTCATATCCGCGAGCATTCACAAGAGCATGGATGGCGGGCGCATCGTTAACTACGTGCAGTGGGCGAACAAGACCGATTATGACAAGATGAACATCGATCCGTTGGCGCAGGATCACATGGCGCGGTGCGCTGCTATCGCAAAGAGCGTCAAGCCCATTATCTACGACGTTGTATTTTCTGAATAGTGCAAGCGGTTGCAACGATTTGCGAAGGCCGCTCATCGGATTCCGCGCGCAGGCGGAGGCGCCCATTTGTTGGCGGGTCGGCTTGACTGCGCCATTGACGCGCGTCAGCCATGCAAATGGGGCGAGGTCATGAGTTCTGGACGCACAAGCGCATCATAGTCTTCCGGCGATACGCGTCCTGACGCTATTGCTTCGGCGCGAAGACTTGTGCCGTTTTCGTAGGCTGCCTTTGCTATCGCAGCGGCCTGATCATAGCCAATGCGCGGCGCCAACGCAGTCACCAGCATCAGCGAGCGTCCGACGAGCTCTCCGATTCTGGGCTCATTTGCCTGCAAGCCCTTGATACAGAATTTCCGGAAGCTCACGCAGGCGTCAGTCAGCAATTGAACCGATTGCAATACGCCGGAGATAATAACGGGCTTGTAGGCGTTGAGTTCAAATTGGCCCTGGGAGCCGCCGACGCTCACTGTTGTCTGATTGCCGAACACCCGGCAGCAGACCATGGTCATCGCTTCGCACTGGGTGGGATTGACTTTTCCGGGCATGATCGACGATCCCGGCTCGTTGGCTGGCAGGATCAACTCGCCAAGCCCACAGCGCGGCCCGGATCCCAACAGGCGAATGTCATTGGCGATCTTGAACAGGCTTCCCGCCAGGGCCGAGAGCGCGCCATGCACGTAGACCAGGGCGTCGTGAGCGGCGATGGCTTCGAACATGTTGCGCGCCGGCGTAAACGGTAAACCGGTGATTTCAGAGACGCCAAGGCAAAAGCGGGCGGAAAACTCGGGATGAGTGTTCAGACCCGTGCCGACGGCGGTCGCGCCCTGAGCGAGGGCGTACAGCGACGTTGTGGCCTCGGCGACGCGTGCGCGACCCAGTTCAACTTGCGCCCTGTAGCCGGAAAACTCCTGACCAAGGGTGAGCGGCGTCGCGTCCTGTGCGTGGGTCCGGCCGATTTTGACGATGCGGGCGAAGGCGGCCTCCTTGTCGAGCAAGGCTCCGGCCAGATCGTCGAGAGCTGGCGCCAGACCGCCGACGATTTCGCGCGCGGCGGCGATGTGCATCGCGCTCGGGAATGAATCATTCGATGACTGGCAAAGATTGACGTGATCGTTGGGATGGACGGGGCTTTTGCCTCCGCGTGCGCCGATCAACCGCTCGTTGGCAAGCGAGGCCAGGACCTCGTTGACGTTCATGTTGGTTTGGGTGCCGGATCCTGTTTGCCAAACTCTGAGAGGAAACTCCTCCTCCAATTGCCCGGCGATGACCTCGTCAGCGGCGGCCTCGATGGCCAGCGCGAGATCGGGCGCCAAAAGGCCCAGGTCGCAATTGACTTGCGCAGCGACCTTTTTGACCAGCGCCAACGCCGAGATCAGCGGCTTTGGCATGCGCTCATCGCCAATCGCGAAAAAATGACGGGAGCGTTCGGTCTGGGCGCCCCAATGATGTTCGGCGGGCACGTCTATTGCGCCAAAACTGTCTGTTTCGATGCGTGTCGCCATTGTCGAGGCTCCTGGTTTCAGAGCGTTGGTTGGCGGCGCAAGCGCAGCCTTCCACAAAACCAGTTATATCTGTTACGGTTGCGAACACGCCAATTTATTCGAACTGGAACTCCGCCGGCCAAAAGCGTTGACCGCGCCGCGTTCGCGTGACGCGGCCCCTGCTAATCTGCGCTATTCGATAACCTGAACAATACGGTGGGTTCGGGGATCGACGATGACGGTGCGATCGTTGACAATTGTATACCTGTACTCCTGGGCGCCGTATTCGGTTGGAACAGTGTAGTATGTGACGCCTTCGCCGGGAAGAATTGCGCCAACCGCCACCGGCCTGTCATACACGAACGAGGTATGATGTTCGTGCACTGCGTACTCACGAAAGCGCGGCTGTTGATCGACGCCGAGGAGGCCGGCGATTCCGCCGCCGACGGCTCCAACGACCCCACCGATTACGCCTCCAACCGGTCCTGCAGCGCGGTTGCCGTCGTGGGCGCCCTGTTCTGCGCCGCCTACGACCCCCTGAGCGCTTGCGACCGAGGACAAGGAAAATATCGCCATTGCGGCGATCGTAAGGTATTTCATTTTCATTTGCTGTCTCCTGATGTTGGGAGAAATCTCCCCGGTAAATTTCACGATTGATTTTGGGATTTGCTCGGAATTGCGAGTCTGAATATCGAATGGCCGATGTCGGGGTTGTCTACCCCGACGATCCATGCGCAAAGCCACGAAAATTGCGCATTTTTGCAGGCGCATCCGTATTCCATCCAATGACGCCTGAATCGCGTGAGCAAATCAGGCGTTATCGGTGACGGACCCTAGAATTTATAGTTCACACCCAGCCGCACGAGGCTGAACTGATTGTTGTTGCGGTTATTTGTGGTGAAGCTCGTGCCAGCGGCGATCGGCGCTGCTGATACGTAAGCGCCGTTGCCGCCGCCGCCAAGGTTCACATAAAGATACTCAAGTTTCGTCGTCCAGTGATTGGTGATGGCGTATTCCGCGCCAGCGCCCAGCGCGTAGCCGCTTCGCGATCCGCCATTTCCTCCATTGGTGAATGTCGCCGTCGGGACGCCAGGCGCCGCGCCTGCCGCATAATAATCAACGCTTCCATTCTGGTTGCGATTGTTGGCGTAGGCCCAACCGCCGGTCACATAGAGAAGCGTCCGGTCCATTGCATAACCCAAGCGTGCGCGCACCGTGCCAAAATAGTTGATTCCGTTGCCGCCGCCGCCATTCACCACGGCGTAGGCGTTCGGTTGAACGACGGCGGGGCGGGCCGCGAAGGCGTTGTTATTGCCGCTACCCGAAAGCCATTGCAGATCGGCTTCCGCGCCAAGAACAAATTGGCCAAACTGATAATTATATCCAAGTTGCCCGCCGCCGAGGAACTGCGCCGATGAATTGTTGGCGGCGCCAAATCCATAATAAGTCGTCGGCGCAAAGGCCGGGGCGAAGCCGTTCGCGGCATAGGCGCCATTGGCGTTGTTGTTCGCGAATGCCGCCCCCGCGTTCAAACCGACGTAAAATCCGGTCCATGTGAACATGGGAACAGCGATCTCGCTGAATTGTGGCGGAGCCTTGCGGGACGGCAGATCAGCAGGCAGTGCGGCCGTTCCAGCTGCAATCAATGCGGCGGACGCCAATAAGAATCGCTTCATATGCATTCCTCACAAGGTCACTGGAGTGGAGCTTCTGGTGTGACCGTTGCGACGTTCTGGCGCCCATGCGCTCTGGTGGATAGAATCGGAATCTACTCAGAATTCGGGAGTCTATTGCCTCGTTCGCGCTACTTTGCGCGCGACCAGATAATACGCTTGCAAATGAGGCCGCCGAGCACACATCCGGAGATAACAAGTTGATCGCCCGATAGCGTCATTTCGCCCGTAAAGTGAGCGCCATCCTCCGGATCGATTGCAGAACCTGACCATTTCAGGGGCCCTGTCTGCTTCATGCCATACAGCACCTGGTCGCCAACCCTGGCGTGACTGGTGGGCAACAGATGCGCGATACGGGCGCATAAAACGGCTCCGCATCGCGATACAATGACTTTGGTGGCGCCGGAATCACGCGCCCAGACGCCAACCGGGGATGCATCTGCGAAAGCCGGCGACGCAAACAGAAGAATAAATGGAACTACGAGCGCATGCCTGGCCATTCTGACGACTCCTGTTAAACAATCAATCCAATGTGCTGCGATAAAACCAGACCGCCACACCCAAAATCACAACTGTAAACAGCGCTATTGGCCAAAGATCGGGCAGAATGTCGTAAACGCCATTTCCCTTGAGCAACATCCCGCGCACGATTCGCATGGCGTGCGTGGTCGGGAAGATCTCGCCAATCCATTGCGCCCATGTTGGCATGCCACGAAACGGGAAAAAGAAGCCGGACAGCAGAAACGACGGCATCAATGTGAACTGCGCGAGTTGCTGGGCCTGCATCTGGTTGGCGGCGATTGTCGAAAATGTAAGCCCGAGGGCCAGATTGCTGGCGATAAAAACGCCAAGCGCGAGCATCAGCAGAGGCAGGGAGCCGCGAATCGGCAATTGAAAGACCACCGCCGAAAAGACCAGGATCAAAGCAACCTGCAAATAGCCGATCACGATATAGGGCGCGATCTTGGCGAGCATGATTTCGATCGGCCGCACAGGCATCGCCATCAGATTTTCCATCGTCCCACGCTCGCGTTCGCGGGTGATGGACAATGTTGTGATGAACATCGTTGACATCGTCAGGACCATGCAGATCAGACCTGGCACGATGTTGAGAACAGTGAGCTGTTCGGGATTGTATCGGGCGTGTACCTGGAACTGGAACGCAGGCGCGGCAGTCTGGGTCTGGCGCATTGACGGCAGATCGCGGTTCAGCGCCGTCGCAATTTGTCCGAGCGCGGCGGTTGCGTTGCCGATCGCCGAAGGATCGGTTGCGTCGGCGTCCACCAGGATCGACGGGGCGTCGCCGCGATCGACGGAACGATCGAAATTCGCGGGAAAATTGATGACGAAGAGCAAGTCGCCGGCGGCAAGCCCCTTTTCACCCTCCGCCTCGCTGGAAAGCAGCCTGATATCGTAATAGCCGGTATTTCGCATGGCGGTGACCAGCGTGCGTTCGTATTGGGACGGTTCAGCGATCAGCAAGCCGGTCGGCAGATTCTTGGGATTGCCATTGATTGCGAAACCAAACAGCAGCAATTGCATGATCGGCAAGGCGACGATCATGCGCAGGGTTGTCGGATCGCGCCGCACCTGAATCCATTCCTTGCGCAGCAACGCGCGCAGGCGATTGAACGAGAAGCCATTCATTTGGGCTGCTCCCTCGCCGCGAGCTGATGGATGAAGACATCCTCAAGATTTGGTTCGACCTCCCGCCAAGTCAGGGCGCCGCCCTTGTATGTATGGATGGCCTGCTCGAGACCGCTGCGCTCTGTGCTCGCAACGTGCAGGACGCGCCCGAACACCGTTGCCGCCTCAACGCCGGGCGCGTGTCGCAGCTGGCGCGCGGCGCTGTCGACGTCCTCGCCGGTCGCCTCAAACGTTACGATGCCCGATTCACGCGTCAGTGTGTCCGCCGTTCCCTCGACGACAATCCGCCCGTCGGCAAGATAGACGAGGCGCTTGCAACGCTCCGCCTCGTCCATGTAGTGCGTTGAAACGAGCACCGTCAGGCCTTCTCCGGCCATATCATGGATGAGATCCCAGAATTCCCGCCGCGCCTTGACATCAACGCCGGCGGTGGGTTCGTCGAGAAGGAGCAATTTCGGGCGATGCAGGACACAGGCGGCAAGGGCGAGCCGCTGTTTCCACCCGCCGGACAGATGCCCTGCGAGATCGCTCCGGTAGTCTCCAAGGCCCATGCGCGCAATAATATCGTCGATGGCGGCCCCACTATCGGTCATTTCATAGACGCCGGCGACCAGTTCGAGATTCTCGACGACTGTGAGATCTTCGTAAAAACTGAAGCGCTGTGTCATATACCCAATCTGCTGACGGATTTTTGGCGCCTCGCGCAGGATATCGAGTCCCAGGCAGGTTCCTGAGCCGCTATCGGGGACCAGCAGGCCGCAAAGCAGTCGGATTGTCGTCGTCTTGCCGCTTCCGTTCGCCCCGAGGAAACCGCAGATTTCGCTGGCGGCGACTTGTAGCGTGAAGCCATCGACAACCCGCCGTGCGCCAAAACTCTTGCAAAGATCATGCACATCGATGACGTAATCGGTCATTGCGGCGCTGCCGCGCCGACTGGCCGCACCATGACCGGCTGCCCGGGGTTGAGGAGTGCGGCCCGATCGGGCGACATCCGCGCCTCGATCATGAACACGAGTTTCGCCCGGCTCGACTCGCTGTAAATGACCGGCGGGGTGTATTCGACCTGTGGAGAAATAAAGGAAATTTGCGCCGGCAGAGACCCCGCGCACCCATCGCAACTCAGCGCGACGGCGTCGCCTGGATGGATGTTGGCCAGGTCGCCTTCCGGTACGAAGAAACGCACAAAAATATTGCCCGGCGGCAGGATCGATACAACAGGCGCGCCAGCGGCGAGCGTTTCGCCAGCGAGCGCCAGGACATCTGCGACCCTGCCAGCAACAGGCGAGGCGACTTTGCGTTGCGACAGCCGCCAGGCCGCCATTTCCAGAGCCGACTGGGCGGCCCGGACAGCGTCTTCCTGACCCTTGATTTCACGGTCGCGGCCAAGTGGCGCCTGCGCTTGCGCGAGCGCCGCCGTAAGCGCCGCCACGCGGGCAGTTGCTGACTGAAAATCGGCGCGCCGCTGCTCAAGCGTCTGCCGGGTAATTGCCCCGGACGGCAACAGGCCCTCGCCGCGCGTTAAATCAAGTTGTGTGCGTTCCAGCGTGGCGCGAGCATCGGCGAGATTTGCTTCAGCTTGCTCGATTTCGGTGGATTTGCCAGCCGCCTGCAGATTGGCGAGTTGTTCCTGGGCTTGCCGCGCCTGGCGAGCCGCCTGATCGCGCGCAGCCCGGTCGGACCTGTCATCCTGTGCGAAAAGTGGCGCTCCCAAGGCGACAAGATCGCCGCGATGAACGGCAACCTCCGTCAGCAGGCCCTGTTGCGTCGGTCCGATCTTGACAAAATCGGCTTCGGCATAGCCCTGCCACTGCGTCGGCGCTGGAGCCAGACTGCGATACCACCAAATGCCTCCTGCGCCTGCCAGGACGGCCAGTCCGACGAGGAAGACGATCGCAAACCTCGACACGACTGCTCCTTTCCTGGCCAGTGCAATTGTCCCTTGCGGGGCGAGGCCGCCTTTTTGACACGACGCACATGCAACAATGTTGATTTATCGCATTTGCGGTTGCAGGCAGTATCGATCAGCGAACTGATTTGATCGCCTGTAACTTGGATGAAACACAATGATCGTTGAAAGGCCGAACCCGTTTTGAGTTCGGCCCTGAGTCGAGTCAGTCAAGTCGCTCTTTAACCGGCGGACGCTTCACGCCACCGCAGCAATCGGCTTGTCAGCGGCGTCCGCCTCCTTGAGGCCCGAATAAAGATCGTTGCGCGAAGGGTTGGCGGCGCGGATGATTTCCTTGGCCCGAAGCATTTCCGCCGGCGCGCCACGCGCCATGACAAGGAAACCGTCGGCTTTGATTTCGGCTTCGTATTGAACAACGCTGTCTTTGGGTATGCCAATACCGTAAAGCGCGGCTCCAATTGCGCTCAGGCCCCCAACAACGACCGCATTCTCTATGCCGGACGCGACCATCGCGGCCAGATAGCCGAGCACAACGACGTGACCGGCAATCGGCACCGTCAGGAAGAGCCCGCCGAAGAAAAGTCCCCAGAAGCCGCCCCAGAATGCCCCGCGAGATCCCCAGAACTTGATCCGGTCGCCGGTGTTGTAGAACCCGACAACCTTTTCCTCGGTGTGGTAGCCTTTACCGACGACGCTCAGGTTTTTCATTTCAAATCCCGCAGCTGTGAGCTTCTTGACGGCCTCCTCGGCTTCGCGATGGTGGGGAAACACGGCGATGACTGAATCGGTGTTCTGCATTTTTTGCTCCTGTTGAAAGATGCTGCACGCGCGAGCTGGATGCTTTTGCGATGCGGTGTTGGACGAAAGGGATTTGCGGCGAACCGCGCAGGCGGCAATCGAGAGTTCATTGACAGGTGAAACGGCAATCGCGCGTCGGACGAGTCATGGACGCCAGAGCGCGCCGAAAGCCTGGCCCCGTGTTGGAACGGCGCGCCGGGCTATCGGTGGTTCTGAGGCGTCAACGCTTGCCCGGATGTCCGCCGCCGCCACGCGCTGCGCCACCGCCGTGCGCCAGACCGCCGCCATGTGCCATACCGCCGCCACGGGTCCCGCCGCCAGCGCGCATTGCTGGCCCACCGCGGCGTCCTCCGAACGAAGCGCGCCCGCCGCCAACGTATGACGGACCTGAAACATAGCCCGGCGCATATCCATAGTCGTAGGGTTGACCGTAGGAGTAGTTTGAGTAGTTGTTGTAATTCTGGTTGGCGATCACGCCTCCAAGAACTGCGCCAAACAATCCGAGAACGGCTCCGGGACCCACTCCACTACGACGACGGACGGGACGTCGATAACGAACCTCGCTGATCGCGGCTGATGTCGGCGTTGACAAGATTGATTCACCGACGACGCTCACCGGCCCGGCAAAGGCGGCAGGCGACGCCATAAGCGCCATCAGAAGGCCTGCCAGCATTCCCGCCGTGCGGACATATCCGGATTGAAGCATGTTCATTCTCCTTGAGTTATGTGGCCTGAGCGGCCCTGGAATGGACCCGCTCCGGCATTAATTGGCGGCGATCTCAGGCGTGCGCGTCGCACTAGCGACTCTCGACGCGATTTGCCGACCGGCGATACCGCGACGGACAATCACATCCCGCTGGAGCGGGAATTCTCGCCGAAAATCCTGTCAGCTCGTTTTTGCTGTGCAGCAGGCATGGTCTCATACAACGCTGAAAAGGCGGGAATGAATTTTTTCAACCCGCTTGCATGATGATCCGCAACGATCTGAAACGTTTTCAAATCGGTGACCGCCGTTTGGGATTTCATCCCGGCGGTCGTATCCTTCATTTCGCCGCGAAACGCAGCTTCATTATCGCGCATGACTTTGGCGACAGGCGCCCAAAGATCTTCCTCGGCGGCTGTGATCTGCAGGCTGTCATGCAAACGCCTGATTCTTGTCTCGCTTCGCAGCGTAGCGCGCGCGATGTCCTCGGGCGTCGCCGGCGCCGTCGTGGCGACCGGCGCCGATGTCGCTGCGGGCTGCTGGGCATGGCTCCCTGTCGCGATCGCAGTCAATAGCACGCCGCCAAGAAGTGACGCCGCGATTGCCGCTCGCCGGGTCTGCCTGATGGATATCGTCATGTCGATCCTCGTGAAGCTGTTCAGGCGGAAATGATTTCCCGCGATGGATTCTGCGAAGCGCGGCCTGTCTTGATCAGGTCGATGCTACATTTGGACGATAGGCCATTCCTCGAGAGCTTCGATAGACTCGGAATGTACTTAGTGATCGCGACAAGCGTGGGAAACGCGATGCGGATTCGGGCGCCGTTGCGCTGGCGGGGGACTGTCGCCGCGCGGCTGCAATTCGTTCGCTAGGGGCTTTGGTTTTTCACAGCGAAGAAACGTCATTTGCGAAGATATCGCCCGGCTAAATGGCCGCAACTAACGACCAACGCGAGTCTTTCCATGAGCGACAGGCAGCGCGCCAGTTGAAACGCTCTCGGCAACTGCGCTTGTGATCGCTGCAGCCGGCTTTCCGCCTCTAACTGAACAGCGATACGGGACCATCGTTCAGGTGCTCACCCCCAGCGCCATGAGACGCCGTTCCTCATCGACTTGCGAAAATCGCCAGACAAAGCAGGCCAAAGCACATTCAGACGACAACCGCTGCAATAAAAAGACCCGCAGCGGCGCGGATCGATATACGGACGACGAACGTTCCAGAGTTGAGCCTCACATAGTCACAGGCCGCCATCGCTGCCTCTGTGGCGGACGCCCGCAAGCGCAACTGAGGCGTTGCATCGCCACCGCCCCAACCGCCGTCATGATCGCGCCGATTGCGCGCAGTCAAACCCGTGGCCGGTTCAGCATCGAAACTGACAGGCCAACGCCGAATGCGATCAGAAGCGCCGTTATCGGGTTGCGTTCAATGCACGCCTCCATCTCCGCACTTGCCGAACGAACGCGATCTTTCGCACCGGTCGTCGCACCCGAGATGGCGTCCGTCGCATTGCTCACGGCGCTGTTCACGCGTTGCCCCGCCGCATGGGCGTGGCTCTGACCCAGTTGCTCCATCGCCTGGATAAGCTTCGTGACGTCGGTTCGAAGCGCATCCAGACTGGCCGCGAAATCGGCGGCCAATGCGTCATCTGATTTGGACATAGCTCACTCCGGGAAAAATGGCTGACGAACCGGACATTCCATTCGCCAGCCTTGACTTTCAGCTCATGGGTTCGATTTGAGCTTTATTTGGCGGTGAGGTCCGCCATGATCCACATCGACGAATTGCTGTCGTATTTCAGACCGCGCGCGGCGCTCAAGGCGTCTTTGGTTGTATTGATGGTCAAGTAGGCCTTGCCGTCCATCACACCCTGCTTGATCGAATTGAATGAGACGCCGACGTTCTTTTGATCCATTCCAAGGAAACCGCCAACGCCGATCACCACTGCGGTAATCTTTCCATCGACCGGCGAAACCAGCACATCGGAAATGTCGCCGACTTTGGCGTTCGCCATATCGTAGACATTCTGCTTGTACCAGGTCGTAATCGTGAGGCTGCCTGCCGGTATGGCTGACATGATTTCGGTCATCGCAGGCGTCGTTGCTACCAACGGGCGCGGTGCGACGGGGGGAAGCGGCGTCACAGTTGACTGCTGCGCGACTGCGAGACCGGCGGTTAGCATAAGGCCTAGAGTAGCTATGACTACGGGCGTATTTTTCATGGGAATGATTCCTTTGTTTTGCCAAGCTCGTTGCGAGCTCTGACCGCATCGGTTCGCTCGCAATGCGCTCCGTACAGTCGATGGACGGTAGGAGGGATCGATCCCAACCGATAGACTCGGAATTTACTCAGCATTGGCGATGCGTTTTGGCCGGGATCCACGGTCCTGCCGCGGGCTTAAATGCAGTCGTTTGAGCCGCCGACTCCCAACAGGATTAGGTATTTTCCGAGGCTCGATTTCAGTCGACGCCCGGCGGTATGGATACAGAGATGCGGCCAATTCCAACAATGAGCCTTATCGCACGTGAATCTGGCGCGCATTCAAGCAAGGGGATATCCCATGAAAACCATCCTTACCGGCGCATTGATGATTGCCGCAGTGGCCTTGGCGACGCCGCTCTCTGCGGCTCCGTTGCCGGTGGCTGCTGAAAGCGTTTCTGCCGACGCTGTCGCCGGAGCGACTCAAATAGCATGGCGTCAACATGCGAAGCGACATATGGATCGCGGCATGCATCGTGGCTGGGACCGCAACAAGCATCGTGGCCGCGGCCATATGATGGGCCATATGATGAAAAGCGATCGCCACTGACATTTGAGACGCCCGCGCCGCGCGCTCACACGCGTTCGGCGCGGACGGTTATGACGACGGGTCACGCCCTCGCGCGCCAAACGATAGACAATGCCGATTTTCGAAACACGCAGCATGCATGACTAACCGGGAAACGGGTCCGGCCGGGACCGATTTGGCGAAGGCGAGTCGGACAATCGGGCTGCGGCTCAGACGATTCCTAACGCGGGCAATGGGCTACTGGAACTGGAACGAAAGCCCTTGGGCCTGGCTTTTGGGGCTTACGGTGCTGGCCTTCGCCGCCGCGCAGCTTGCCTCGTTGATCTTCTGGAACCTCTGGAATCGCTGGTTCTTCGACGCGCTGGACCACAAAGACAGCGCAGCTGTGTGGTCTGCAGTGCTCATGCTTCCAATCATCGTGGGCTTCAATATCGTTTGCGTTACGGGCTTGTTAGTGAGTCGTCTGGTTCTCCAAATCCGATGGCGCGAGTGGTTGACGAAAAATATCCTGGGCTGGTGGATTGCCGATCAGCGATATTACCGCCTTCCTTTTGTCGACGAGGCGCAGACAGTCCCGGAATTCAGAATCAGCGACGACATCCGACTGGCGATCGAGCCTGTTGTAGATTTCGGGTTGGGCCTGCTGACGGCCTTTTTTACCGCGGCGACGTTCGCGACAATTCTCTGGCAAGTGGGCGGCGCGGCGCATTTCACTGTGGCAGGTTGGGCAATTGAAATCCCCGCTTATATGGCCATCGCTGCAATTGTCTATGCAATCGTGGTCACAGCGGCGGCGGCGGCGACAGGGCGTCCTCTTGTATCCCGCGTCAGCGCCAAAAACGAGGCTGAGGCCCAATTCCGCGCGGAGATGACGCGTTTGCGCGAAAATGCAGAAAGCATTGCGCTTATTCGGGGCGATGACGAAGAGCGCGCTTCGGTCATCAGGGGATATCGCCGCGTCGTGGAGACCTGGCTCCTGATCGCCAGGCAGAACGCAGTCATTTCGATCATCCTGAGCACGAATGCCGGATTGTTCGGTGTGATACCGCTTCTGCTGGCGGCGCCCAAATTTCTTTCAGGAGAATTGGGGCTGGGCGCTGTCATGCAGCTCACGACGGCTTTTGTCGCTGTGCAGGGCGCATTGATCTGGTTTGTCGATAACCTGTTGAATGTCGCCAATTGGCTCGCCTCGGTCGCCCGGGTCGATGAACTTGACGAGGCGCTGGAGAGCATCGACACCGGAGCGCAGATGGGGGGCGTGAACGAGATTACGCTTGGCGTAAGCGAAGATGGCGCGCTGCATCTCAACCAGCTTGCGGCCGCGCATCGCAATGGCCGGATCATGATTGCAGCGACGAATATTGCGATTGCTCCGGGAGAACGTGTGCTGATCGCCGGGGAGAGCGGCACCGGGAAGAGCACATTGATACGGGCGATCGCCGGCCTGTGGCCATGGGGCTCCGGCACAATCCTGATCCCGCCGCAAGCGTCGATCGCATTCGTGCCACAGCGCCCGTATCTTCCATTGGGGACCTTGAGAAACGCCATCTGTTACCCGACCAGCGAGGCGGATTGTTCTCGCGATAGCATTGTGGATGCTTTGAAGCGATGCGGTTTGGGATACCTTCTCAAACACCTCGACGACAGCGACAAACACTGGGATCAGGAATTGTCGGGCGGCGAGCGCCAGCGCGTGGCCTTTGCGCGGCTTCTGGTGCAGAAGCCTTCAATTATCGTTATGGATGAGGCGACTTCTGCGCTGGATGAGGATAGTCAAGCGTCGCTGCTTGAACTCATCTGCGATGAGTTGAAAAACTCGACGCTGATCAGCGTCGGCCACCGGCCAAGCCTCGACGCTTTCCATGAACGCAAAATTATCCTGACGCGGCATGCCGCAGGAGCGGAGATGACTTCCGCATCGATCGAATCCTCAAGACCGCCGCTGTTGCAGAAGTTGGGGGGATATCTGATGGACTTCGTCGCACGACTTTAGGCGAAGCAATAATCGAGTGCAAAAACAACGGAGAAGCGCACCATTTTGTGCGCCCTCCGCCGTTTTTAAGTCAATAAGAGGGGCTATTTCTTCAGCGCGTCTTTCGCGCTGCCGACAAGATTCTGGATCTTGCCATTGATCTTGTCGTTCGTTCCGTCGGATCTGAGTTTGGCGTCGCCAAGAATCTTGCCCGCCGTCTCCTTGATGGCGCCCTTGGCCTGCTTTGCGATGCCTTCCACGCGATTCTTGTCCATGATGCAATCTTTCTGTTTGTCGACTGATGGAAATTGCTGAACGAGCGGCTTGACGCCATTCAGCAGCCTTCAGAGATAGACGCGCGACAGGCTGGCGCCAGCCACGGAATCTACTCAAATCGAAACAACAGGGTCTGTATCGGGATGTTGCCTCATTTCTGAATTTTTCAGTCAAGCTTATGCGATAGATCATTGGGTGGCTTGCGATATGGATTACATGTTACAAGACAAGGTGTCTGGACGCTTGTTGATGCATTCAGGCCTGGAGCGTTGCGAATGTCCAAAGGCCATAGGCTCGAGATCGATGCTGCGCCTTCAAGTTCTTCGTCTGCGCATTCAGGCAAGCTGCAGACGCATGAGTTGTCGATTGCCTTTCCCGTGGTGGCAATTGGCGCTTCAGCGGGCGGGCTTGAAGCATGCACCAAGCTCGTGACGGCGTTGCCTGCCGACGCCGGGATGGCCTTTGTTCTGATCCAGCATCTCGATCCCAGCCACCCCAGTATGATGGTGGAGTTGCTCGCGGAACGCTCTTCCATAGAGGTGCTGCAAGCCGCCGATGGGATGCGGGTGGAGCGTGGGAAGTTTTATGTCATTCCGCCTGGACGTTATCTGGCCGTGAAGGACGGCGCCCTGCAGCTCTCGCAGCCTCAGGCGCGCCATGGCGCGCGCCTGCCATTTGATTTCTTCTTGCATTCGCTTGCCACGGAATCCCGCGAACGCGCGATATGCATCGTCCTGTCCGGGACGGGCGCGGATGGAAGCATCGGGCTGAGAGACGTGAAGAAGCAGGGCGGTCTCGTCATCGCGCAAGACCCGGTCGAAGCTGGCTTCGATGGAATGCCCCGCAACGCGATCAACACTGGCCTTGTCGATCTTGTGCTCAGCGCGGCCCAGATGCCAGCCGCCATTCTGAATCGCAATGCAGGACAGCGCCTTGCAGCCACTCACGCTTCCCCGGCGCCGGCGCGCTCGGCGGACGTCTGGTTGCCAGCCATCCTAGATCTTTTGCGGACCAATACGCCGCATGATTTCACATCCTACAAACGGGGGACGTTGCAGCGACGGATCGAGCGGCGCATGGCGATGGCCGCGATCGGGAGCGGCGATTCGAATGCGTATATTGAAATGCTGCGGAACGACCCTGCGGAGCTTGATCTTCTGGCCAACGATCTCCTGATCAACGTCACAACGTTCTTTCGTGATGCAAAAGTATTCGATCTGCTGGCGAAAAAATTTGTTCCGAACCTGGTTCGCGCACAATCCGGCGATTACACCTTTCGGGTCTGGATCGCGGGATGCAGCACGGGGGAAGAAGCCTATTCAATTGCGATTTTGTTTCGCGAGGAAATCACCGCTTCAAAACTCAACGTCAAGTTACAGATTTTCGCTTCCGACGTCGATGCCGAAGCGATCGCGTACGCGCGCGAGGGTCTTTATCCTGAAACGGTTGCTTCGGATATTTCTTCGGCGCGGCTGGCTCGTTTTTTCACGCGGGAGGATCACGGCTACAGAGTCGCTCCCGAGCTTCGCGCTACGGTTGTTTTCACCGTTCAGGACGTGCTTGCCGATCCGCCGTTCTCGCGCCTCGATCTTGTGTCATGCAGGAATTTGCTGATCTACCTTCTTCCCGAAGCGCAGGCAAAAGTCATGTCGATCTTCCATTTCGCCTTGCGCGAGGGCGGACTTTTGCTGCTCGGCAATTCGGAGACGGTTGGAAACCTCGGCAATCATTTCGAAATTGCCGCCAAGGCGGAACGGGTATTTCGCCGTATTGGCGGGGGCCGGCGTGACCCGATCGGATTTTCAATGGATATGGCGGATGCGGTGCGCGCGCCAGCTCGCTTGGGGAGCGGAATGGCGCCATTGCGCCCGGCCGTTCTGGCGGCGCTTTGCCAGCGTCTCGTGGCGGAAGACTACGGTCCGGCGGCGGTGCTTATCAATCGAAAACGCGAATGTCTCTATTTTTCCGGAGCGACCGACACCTATTTGAAGATCGCGCCTGGCAACGCGGTTCACGATCTGTTGTCGATGGCGCGCGAAGGCGTCCACGCAAAACTCAGGTCTGCGATCCAGCGGGCCAACGATGAGAAGAAGGCGATAATCGTGTCTGGCGGACGAATGCGCCGCGATGGAGCCGATCGCACTTTCAGCATTGCCGTTCGCCCCGTTTCCGGCGAAGGGGAGGAGCTTTTGCTTGTCTGCTTCATCGACGAACACGCACAGGGCTCCGTTGCGAGCGTCGATCGTGCGGCCACACCTCGCGAGTTGTCGCGCGTTGCCGAACTCGAACGGGAACTTGAAGACGCAAGGGCGGAGTTGCAGGACGCAAACCGTCATCTTGAAACCGTTGGCGAGGAGCAAAAGGCAATTAACGAGGAAGCGCGGTCGGTCAATGAAGAGTACCAATCCACCAATGAAGAACTGACGACCTCGAAGGAGGAGCTGCAATCGCTCAACGAGGAGTTGACGGCGCTGAACAGCCAACTGCAGGAAACCCTTGAGCGGCAGCGCACGACCTCCAACGACCTGCAAAACGTGCTTTACAGTACGGACGTTGCGACGCTGTTCCTCGACAAGGCCCTCAACATTCGATTCTTCACGCTTGCGACAAAGCTGTTGTTCAGCGTTCTGCCTGGCGACATCGGGCGCCCCCTTGCGGACATCCGGTCGCTCGCGGTCGATGGCAATCTTCTGAATGATGCAAAGATGGTGCTGAAATCATCGACGCCGATTGAAACGGAAATCGAGGCGGGGACAGGCGCGTGGTATTTGCGCCGAATTTTGCCCTATCGAACGGGCGACACCCACGTTGAAGGGGTCGTGATAACCTTCGTCGATATCACGGAACGCCGTCACACCTCCGAGGCGCTGGAGTCCGCGCGTCGGGAAGCGATGGTCGCGAGCCTGGGCAAATCGCGATTTCTGGCTGCGGCGAGCCACGACCTGCGCCAACCCCTGCAGACTCTGGTGTTGTTGCAGGGGATTTTGGCGAAGAACGTTCAGGGGGACAAGGAGAAGAAGCTGGTTGGGCGGCTCGGCGAGGCCGCCGGGGCGATGACCGGAATGCTGGACGCCCTGCTTGACATCAACCAGATTGAAGCTGGCGCGGTGAAGCCGGCGCTCACGACATTTCCACTCAGGGAACTGTTCGATCGCCTGAAAGAAGAGTTTGCCTACTATGCGCATGCAAAGGGGCTCGCGCTCCATATCGTGCCGTGCAGTCTGTCGATACACAGCGACCACAACCTGTTCGAGCAGTTGGTCCGGAACCTGCTGACGAACGCAATCAAATATACCAAAACCGGGAAAGTTCTGCTGGGATGCCGCCGCCGGCGCGGGATTTTGTGCGTTGAAGTGTGGGACACCGGAATCGGGATTCCCGAGAACGAATACAAAGCTATCTTCGATGAATATCATCAACTCGACAATGCAGCGCGCGAGCGAAGTCGCGGCCTTGGACTCGGCCTGTCGATCGTGCAGCGCCTTGGGACTCTCCTCGATCATCGCATCACGGTGCGGTCTCGCCTTGGTAAAGGATCGGTTTTTTCGATTGAAATCAAGCGATCCACATACCCCGCAGTTGCGCTGGAGGCGCCGCGCTCTTCGACCGGCGATTTGCGAACCGCCGGCAGCGCGCAACGCACGGGCGCGACCCTCATTGTTGAGGACGATCCCGACGTTCGGGAGCTTCTGGGAATATTTCTTCGGGATTGCGGACACCATACGGCGTCGGCGCCCGACGGGGTCGCGGCGCTGGCTTTGGCCGCCAAAGGTAAAATCGCTCCCGATGTCATTCTTGCCGATTACAACCTGCCCAACGGAATGGATGGAATCGAGACGATCTCAGCTCTTCGCGCAAAGCTTGGTCACGAGATTCCCGCCATCATTCTGACTGGCGATATTTCGACCGAGACATTGCAGGCGATCGCAGCCTATGGGTGCGAGCAACTCAACAAGCCGGTGAGGTTGCCGGAGCTGACACAGGCGATCCAGCGGATTCTCGATAAATCTCCACCCGCTGTTCATGCGCCCGTCGCCGCCAGGCCAGCCGTGACGGCAGACCCCGGGGCGCCAACCATTTTCATTGTCGACGACGACAGTCATGTGCGCGACGCCATACGCGCTGTCCTCGAGGATGGCGGTCGCGTTGTCGAGGATTATGCTGCCTGCGAAGACTTTCTTGACGCCTATAGTCCGGGTCGCGACGGATGCCTTCTCGTTGACGCCTGTTTGCCGGGAATGAGTGGTCTGGAATTGCTGAAACGATTGTCCGATATCGGTGGCCGGCTGCCTTCGATCATGATTACGGGCAATGGCGATGTTCCGATGGCGGTGCAGGCGATGAAGGCCGGAGTGCTCGACTTTATCGAGAAGCCTATCGGCCACGACGAACTCGTCGCCAGCGTCGAGCGCGCGCTTGAACAATCGCGGGACGCCGGCAAGATGACTGCTTGGCGCAAGTCCGCCGCGAATCACGTCGCAGATTTGACGGTGCGGCAGCGTCAAGTCATGGATATGGTGCTCGCCGGCCATCCCAGCAAGAATATCGCTGCCGATCTTGGCATCAGCCAGCGGACTGTCGAAAACCATCGCGCCGCAGTGATGCGGCGAACGCGAACCAAGTCACTGCCCGCGCTGGCGCGGCTGGCCCTTGCCGCTGCGTGGAATGGCGCGGAAGTGCCGCTTGAAGCAGGCAGTAGTCTGCTGGCGGCGCCGAAGGCTCTCGCGTAGTTTCCGAAGCTGGCGCTGGAGAGTTCACGGCTTAATGTATGGCGATCGCGCGTCGAAGGAATATCGATCCGCCTCGACATCCAACGGAGCTGAAATGCATAAGCCAGAGCGGAACCGGATCAGATTTGTCTTCCACGATTCCATCGTCGCACAGGAGTTGCCTTTCAATGCGACATATGGGGATGTTGCGCGCAGCTGGGCTGAAGTCGCTTCGCAACACTACAGCAATCCCCTGGCTGTCGATGTCAGGATGACGCGTCCCAGGCGCCCGCATGCGCGTATGCACGCAGCAGCGATGGCCAGCGGCTGAAGGGTAGGCCGCGTGTGCGTGAATCTGCGTTCGTGGGTCTAAGCGCGGCAGGATTGGCGCATCGTCCCTTAGCGCGAATTCCAAAGCGCAAGGACGGGTGTTTCCGGATGCCTCGGATCATATGACAATATGCTCAGCGATGCCGACGCCAGCGGAAAGTGCTGCGCTTCGATCACCGGCAGGCCAATCCATCTCGCGGCGAGGGCGCTTCCGAACTGACCGTGAGAGACCAGCGCTATATCGCCACGCAATATCCGCAGGCCCGCGATCAATTTATCAGCGCGGTCGGAAACTTGCGTTGGCGTTTCTCCTTGCGGACAACCGTCCCGAAATACGTTCCAGTCGGGACGTTCGGCGCGAATATCGATGGTGCGCCGCCCTTCGTAATCGCCATAATCCCATTCATTGAGCTCCGGCCGGGTTATAGCGTTCCGTTTGAGCCCGGCCAATTGGCAAGTCGCGCGAGCGCGTTGCCGCGAACTGACATACACGTGGACAAAGTGGATGCGTTGGAGACCCGGAGCGAGGCGACGGGCTTCCTCCTCGCCATGCGCTGTCAGGGGAATATCGGTGCGACCGGTGTGACGGCCAGAGAGCGACCATTCCGTTTCGCCGTGTCGAATGAAGTAAACGCGCGGGGGCTGGCTCACGGCGTCGCCGCCCGCCGCCGGCTTCTGATCTCCGGCGAGTCCTGGCTATGCTCGACGAGGAATCGGGTGCGCGCGAGCAGCCAATCCCGAACGAGGCGTAAACGCCTGAGATTGCTTTGCGGTGGATGACGTTCAGCGGGGTTTGGCGCTCTCATGATGAACCTCATATGCGACACGATTTCGCGCCGCGTCCTCGCGGTTCCAACGAAAGAGTTAGCCGGATCGCTGCCTCGACAAGCCAGCGGGTCGCGTCATCGGGAGTTTCACCACAACCGCCGGCCTGTCCAGGACCTCGCGCACCTTTCCGCCGAGTTGCTCGATCTGGAAAGGTTTGCCGATCAGGTCCTCTCCCGGTTCGAGCGTCGCGTTATGAACAACGGCGTTTGGCGCGTAGCCCGTCGTAAACAAAACCTTCAAGCCCGGTTGAAGCTTGATCGCCTGCCTCGCCAGATCGCGTCCATTCAGATCGGGCATGACAATGTCCGTGAACAGCAGATCGACTGTTGTCGCCTCAGCGAGGCTATCCAGCGCGGCAGGGCCGCCATTGGCGCTCAGAACCGTATATCCAAGTTCCATCAAGGCGTCGACGGTCAGCTGGCGGACCCGGTCATCATCTTCGACCACCAGAATGACCTCGCTTTTGGCGCCCCCGCGCGCGCTTGCAGCGAGGCTTGGCATGGCGTCGCAGGATTCGTCGGCGCCATAGTACCTGGGCAAGTACATCTTGACCGAGGTGCCGTGCGAAAGCTCAGAATACACCGCGATATGTCCTCCCGACTGTTTTATGAACCCGAAAACCTGGCTCAATCCGAGTCCCGTTCCCTGGCCGGGCGGCTTGGTTGTGAAGAATGGATCAAACACCCTGTCGATCACCTCGCGGCATATGCCCGCGCCCGTGTCAGTGACGGCGATGAGGACATATTGCCCGATTGCAGCGCCCACATGCGATGAGACGTATTCGTCGTCCAGGTGGGCGTTGCTCGTTTCGATTGTCAGCCTGCCGCCCTTTGGCATGGCGTCCCGCGCGTTGACCGCAAGATTGAGAATGGCGTTCTCTAGCTGGCTGGGATCGGCGCGCGTGCGCCAGAGGCCGCCGGAAAGCGCGGTTTCCAGCCGCACGCCTTCGCCCAGCGTCCGCCTGAGGAGCTCGGACATGCCTCCGACCATCCTGTTGGAATCGAGCGAGACAGGCGCGAGCGGCTGTTGCCGGGCGAACGCCAGCAGACGGTGGGTCAGGGTTGCGGCGCGGTCCGCTCCGTCGAGCGCGCTATCGATATAGCGGTCGATATTCGTGTCGCCCCGGGCGATCCGGCGCTTGATCAAGCCGAGACTGCTGACAATCACGGCGAGCATGTTGTTAAAGTCATGCGCGAGCCCGCCGGTTAATTGCCCGATTGCCTCCATCTTCTGCGATTGGCGCAATTGACTTGCCAACTCAACTCCGTGTGCGGCTTCGGCGACAAGTCTCTGGTTGGTCTGACTAAGCACATCGACCGATGAGCTGATAGCGCTCAATTGCCTTTGCGCCTGCTGAACGGCGACCAACGCCAGGAACACACCAAAAGCGGTTGCCGCGATGGCGCCCGCGGTCAACCAGGACGCCGCGCGCGCGGCCGATTGAAACCGGCTCTCCACGACGTCATTCCTGGCGTTAATCAAAGGCGTGACGATATTGCGTATGCGATCCATCGAATTTTTGCCGGCTTCAATGCCAATGAGCGCCAGGGCCTCATCGGGCCTGTCGGAGTCGTGATAAAGGATTGCGCTCTGGAGGCTCTCAAGCCTCTGCTCAATCAGGTCTTCCAGATCCGCGATCGGCTTTTGAGTATCTGCATTGCTTCCAATCGTGGATTTCACCGCCACAAGCTCTTTGGCGATGACTGGAAGGGCATTGTTGTAGGGATCTAGAAAGCTGGCGATTCCGCTTATTTGATACCCGCGCTGGCCCGTCTCGGCATCCTGTAGCGCGCTGAAAAGGCGATACAGGCTTTGACTTGATTCAACCGATTGCCGGACAGCCTTGTAATCAGCGACCTGCCTTTGGAGAAACCAGACGATGCCCAACAGCATTGCGGCGAGAATGCCAAAACCCAGCAGCAGCGGCAGCAGATTGTCAGGCTTGGCGCGAGGCTCCGCGCCATTCATGCCGATGGCGCCGTGGCGAGCGCTCGCTCCATCGCTGAAACAAGCGCGGATTCGGTATAGGGTTTCTGAAGCCCCACAGCATCCGGGCAAAGCGTCAGTACGTTTAAAATGTTGCCGCTCACGAACACGTGGGGAACCAGACGCGTCAGGAGGATCGACTCCATAGCCGCCACGCCGCTTTCATCGCCCAGTTGCGCGTCGACAATCATCATGTCGGGCTGGTGCAGCAACGCCGCCGCAACTGCGCCAGATTTGGTTGCCTCGATTGCGCAAACGCCATGACCCATTTCGACGAGCAATTCGCCAAGAAGGAGGCCAATCAGTGCGTCGTCTTCCACAACGAGGACGTTGAGAGGTTTCATTTCAATCGAAGCTCCTGACAAATCGCACCTTTAACGTCATCAATATCCGGTCGTTCCAGCACACAGCAGATTCGGAAACTACTCACGCGACGAGGTCGCGCGCGGTTCAACTGACCCTGGCGTTTGTCGACGCGCTATTTCCATGTGAAAATTTCCGGGGGTTTGCGGGGAACCTGGGGTGTCGGAGCCGCCGGCATTCCCAGTATGATGGGCGCGTAGGCCGTCATTCCAGCGTCAACGCCAAGCTCCTTCTTCCATTCTTGTGTATTCAGCGCGGTCACCGCGAGGCCGATCACGCAGGCGCCGAGCCCATGCGCGACGCAGGCGAGCAGCAAATTTTCCGCCGCCAGCCAGCAGTCGGCGGCCACAAACGGGCCCATCGACTTTCCGTAGATAACGATCAACGTGCTGGCGTTATAGAATACGTTGAAATCCCTGGCCGTGAATTGATCGTGAGTCAGCTTGCCGCCGCGAGGATGAATCGGGTCGATCCCGCGGGCGAGCAGGTCTTTGACGCAGTTGGAAAGACGGTTCAGCAACACCTTGTCCTGAACGATGGCGAACGCACAGGGCTCTTCATGCATTGCGGTCGGCGCGTGAACCGCCGCGTCCAGCAGGGCATGGATGGCGGCTTTATCGACTTTTTCATGCGTATAATCGCGCACCGCCCGGCGGCGGTAAATTGCGTCCATGGCGCTTATGGCGGATTCAGGCGCCATGGGACTGGTCGAAACGCTCATGTTATTCTCCGGCGGCAATTGGTCTGGTCAGGTGTGAACGCTTGCGTTGTCTGTGGCCTGCGAAGGGAAGGAATCGCCGACGTCCCGAGCGTTGGACGCACGTGATTGAATTTTCGATCTGCCGCCAGCAGCCGCATACTGCCGCTTCAAGGTGTCCAGCAGGGCCATTCGGTCGGCATCGCTGGTCGCGGCCGACATCAGCACGCGATACCGGGCTAAATTTTCGTCGTTGACGAAGATGCTCATGTCCATGGGCCGCCTCCCAATGTGCGAAAAGCCAGTTGCCGCCTGCGCTTCACAAGCACTCCAAGCTAGGACGGTTGGCGCCTCGGGCGGAAGCCTCGGAATCCACTCATATAGGACCTCAATTGCAGAGTTCCTTGTTCCATTGGACCTCGGTCTGCCGGACCTGGACGGAGTGGAGGCCGGGAACGGGCCGTCTCAAACCACGAGGGACAGGAATGAGCGCCGTTTGTGTTTCCCTCATGCTTCGAGACGCGCCTGTCCGGCGCTCCCCGGCATGAGGCGAACTGCACCCGATTGCCCTGCCTGGTTGCCGGGGATAGCTTTCCCCGACAATGACAGTTATGTTGCAATGCGAAAGCCGTCTCCCCGGTTTCACAGTCAGCCCGGAACGCCGCATGACCATCCGCCCGCGCCGTAGCGCGTTGTATTTGCCCGGTTCCAACGCTCGCGCGCTCGATAAGGCCCGCGGCCTGCCCGCCGATGTCATCATTATCGACCTGGAAGACGCCGTCGCGCCTGAAGCCAAAGCGCTGGCCCGCGAGCAGGCCTGCGCGGCTTTGTCGCAAGGCGGTTATGGCGACCGCGAAATGGTGATCCGCATCAACTCTCTGGCGAGCGAATGGGGCCATGCGGATATTGCATCTGTGGCAAAATCGGGCGCGCACGCCATTCTTGTCCCAAAAGTTTCGACGCCTGGCGATGTGATGATGACTGCGGCTGAAATGCGCAAGGCGTGCGCGCCGGACCACCTGCGTCTCTGGATCATGATGGAAACGCCGATGGCGATCCTGAATGCGGATTCGCTGGTCCGCACAGCCAGAGATCCCAACGCTCGCCTCGATGTACTGGTCATGGGCACGAACGATCTGGCCAGAGAAACCCGCGCCCGCATCACCCCGGGTCGCGCAGCCTTGTTGCCATGGCTTGCGACCTGCGTTGCGGCGGCTCGCGCCTATGGCGCCGATTTGCTCGATGGCGTTTACGGCGATTTTCGCAATATTGAAGGACTTCGCGCTGAATGCGAACAGGCCCGCGATATGGGCATGGACGGCAAAACCTTGATCCATCCTGACCAGATCGCGGTCTGCAATGAAACCTTCACGCCCGACGCGAATGAACTCGCCTGGGCGCGGAAACTTGTCGCCGCCTTCGATGCGCCCGAAAACGCCGCAAAGGGCGCCATCGCCCTTGATGGCCGGATGGTCGAACGCTTGCACGCCGATATTGCGCGCCGCAATCTCGAAATTGCCGCAGCGATTGCCGGGCGCGCGGTCTAGGGCAATCGCATGGAAAGCTTTGCGCGGTTCGGCTCCCCGTTTTCCGGTTAACCGTTTCGCGTGACAGCCGCATCGTTTATAGAGCGGCGCGACGGAGTTTTGATTATGTCCAGCGAGCAGGCCGAACCCGTGGACCCCAAACCCTCCCCGCCTCAACACGAGCGGGAACAGCGGACGTCGCCTGTCGTCATCGAAGCCGCCGCGATCGAGACGGCAACGTCAGAGCAGCCTGCGCTCGAAACCCGGCCCACCCCTGTTGCAGATGGGGCGGTCCCTCCTGTGGCGGATTCAGCGCCCGCGCCGCCTTCGGGCGCCACCCCTGCGTCGCCGAGAAAAATCAGCCGCGTATGGGCGCTTCCCTTCGCGCTCGCGCTTTTGGCAGGCGGCTTTTGGGCGGCATGGCAATGGCAGTGGGGAACGCTCGAACCGGGCATGAAAGAGACTGCGGGCGGGCCGCAAAATCCAGCGTTGGACAGCAACGCCGGTCGCGAGCCTGCGGTCGTGAACGGTGCTGATAGCCCTGCGCCAACGCCCCGGGCTGATGATACGGCCCTCAAGAAGGCTGAGTCGGCGGCGCCGGTTGTTGCGCTGCCCAAAATCCCCGTCGCGCCTGCGGTTCCCGAAACAGCGCCTGTTGCGGCAGAGGCAAAATCCTCAACGGCAGAGCCGCGGCAACAGCAGCCTCAAGCGCCTGACGCCGGGTTTGAACAACGCCTGGCAAAACTGGAGAGCGACCTCCTCGCGCTCCCGCCGCCGCAAATCCCCGCGCCTCCGGTGGACATGCAACCCATTCTGGGTCGGCTGGCGACCCTCGAAAAACGCGTGCAGAGCCTTGAGGACGCCGGGAAAGCGACGAAATCGGCCATTCGCGCCACCGAGCCCGCCGCCATCGCAACGCCGCGCCAGAAAGATCCGGCGGCGCTCGCGACAGTAGCTCAGGCAATCGAGCGGGCGATTGACACAGGCGCTCCGTTTGCGCCCGCTCTTGCAGCCGCGCGCGCTCTTGGCGCTACCGAGTCGGCTTTGGCGCCATTGCAATCGGTCGCCAAAAATGGCGCGCCGACGGCAGCCGCGCTGGCGAAGCTTTTTTCCGATAGCCAAACGGCTGTGCTGACCGCGACCGAGCCGCCTGACACTCCCGATGCGACGCCCTTCGACAGGCTGACCGCGCTGACGTCAAAACTTGTCCGCGTGCATCCCGTTGGCGAACCCCGGGGCGACGATCCCAAATCGATCGTGGTTCGTATCGAATCAGCGCTCACGCATGGCGCAATTGGCGCAGCGTTCGCTGACTGGATGAAACTGCCCGCGGCGGCGCAAGAGGCCGCGCGCGGTTTTGGCGAGCAGGCTCGCCTGCGCCTTGCGGCAGACGACGCCGCCCGGGCGCTCAGCGCGCTGGCGATCAGTCAGATCGTCAATGGTCCGGCCAACACAAGAGAACAGCCATGATCCGTCTGTTTGTTTTTCTGGCTCTGCTGGTTCTCGGCGCCGTCTGCCTTGCATGGGTCGCCGATCAGCCCGGCGATATCGCAATCACCTTTCGCGGCGATCGCTACGAGATGACGCCCGTGGTTGCGCTGTGCGGATTTCTGGTTGCGGCCATGGCGCTGACGCTTGCGTTGTGGTTGCTGCGGACTTTGCTGTCGACTCCGGCGCGGATCGCCGGGGCCCGGCGAGCGGCGCAACGCGAACGCGCGCTCACAGCGCTTTCAAAAGGCATGATCGCGGCTGGCTCTGGCGATCTGCGCGCCGCCCAGCGGGCGAGCGTCGTCGCCGCCAAAGGTCTTGGCGAAGCGCCGCTTGCGCTGCTTTTGCAAGCGCAGACTGCGCAGCTAGCAGGCGACCGCGAGGCAACGCGCGCCACCTTCGCCAGGCTGGCCGAGAATCCGGAGTCCCGCACGCTTGGTTTGCGGGGGCTGCATGTCGAAGCACGGCGGGCGGGTGACGCAGAAGCCGCGCACCGCTATGCGCTGGAAGCGCACAAAATTGCGCCTGCGACCTGGGCCGGCGCCGCGTTGCTTGAGCATCATTCGGCAAACGCCGATTGGGCGGCGGCCCTCGCCAGCGTGGAAGCCAACGCGGCGCAACGGCTGATTGATCGGCCAACCGCCGACCGGCAGCGGGCCGTGCTGAAAACCGCGATCGCGCAGGAGCTTGGCGATCGGAACCAGTCCGAGGCGTTGAAACTCGTCCGCGAAGCCGCCGATCTCGCGCCCGATCTGACCCCTGCTGTGGCGCTGGCGGCGCGGCTTCTGGCGCGCAATGGCGACCTCCGGCGGGCTGCAAAAATGATCGAAACGGCCTGGAAAGCCATGCCACATCCCGATCTTGCGCGCGTCTATGTCGATCTGCGGCCCGGCGATTCGGCCAGCGACCGGCTGGCGCGCGCCAAAACGCTGGCCAAGCTCGCCTCCGACGACCCGGAAAGCCAGATGTGCGTCGCCCGTGCGGCAATTGACGCCCGCGATTTTGTCCTCGCGCGCCGGACGATGGCGCCGTTGATCGACGCAACCGCCCCAAACAGACCGACGGCGCGCATGTGTCTTATCATGTCCGATATCGAGGAAGCCGAACACGGCCTGACCGGGCTTGCGCGCGAATGGCTCGCCCGGGCTTCGCGTGCGCCCCGCGACAAGGCCTGGGTCGCCGATGGCGTAATTTCGGATGTCTGGGCGCCGCTGTCGCCAGTCACCGGTCAACTCGGCGCTTTCCGCTGGATCACGCCTGTTGAAAAACTGAGCGCGGGCGCGCCCTGGACGCCGCCGAGCGAAGCCGATTTTCCCCAGTCCACGTTGATCGAAGGCAGGCCTGAGGCGGCGCCCCCGCCGACGCAACCGCCCGTCGAGGATGACGCGTTGACCAAACTGGCGCAAATCCGCGCTGCTGCGCGCACATCCCGGCCATTGGTTATTGAGCCGGCAATTGTTGCGCCTGACGATCCCGGCACGAAACTTCAGGAGCATTGAATTTCCGCCAAATTGCGGCCGGGATTCAAACTCCCTATAGGATAGTCAGGGGATGAATGGGCCATGAGCGAAACGACCATTGAGGCGCGGGTTCAGCGCATGGAATGGGCAGCCGAAGACATTCTGGCGGTCGAACTGCGCCGTCCCGATGGCGCCGCCCTGCCAGCCTTCACGCCCGGCGCGCATATCGATCTGCATCTGCCCAACGGCCTTGTTCGCAATTATTCCCTGTTGAACGATATCCGGGACAGTCACCGCTATGTTGTCGCGGTTGGCCTTGACGTTCATTCGCGCGGCGGATCGAAGTTTATCCATACCGAGCTGCGCGCAGGACAAAAAATCCGGATTTCTCCGCCACGTAACAATTTTCCGCTGGTGGAAAATGCGCCAAAGGTCGTGCTGATCGCAGGTGGCATCGGCGTGACGCCGCTGGTCTGCATGGCCTTTCGGCTTGCGGCGCTGGGGCGTCCCTATGAATTCTATCTTGCCGCGCGCAATCGCGCTCGTGCGGCGTTCATTGACGAACTCAATGCGCTTGGCCAGCCTGTTCACGCGCATTTTGACAGCGAGCATGACGGCGCGCCGCTGGACATCGCGCCTGTTGTCGCTGCAGCGCCGGCCGGGACGCATTTTTATTGCTGCGGCCCCGGTCCGATGCTGGCCGCATTTGAGGCGGCGACCGCGCATCTGCCCGAAGGACATGCGCATGTGGAATATTTTTCCGCCCGCGAGCAGCCCAAAAGCGACGTTCCTGAAGGCGCCTTCGCGCTGACGCTGGCCAAATCAGGGCGGACGTTGACGGTTCAGGCGGACAAGACCATTCTTGAAGCCCTGCTCGATGCGGGTATTGATGCGGATTATTCCTGTCAGGATGGGGTTTGCGGCACCTGCGAGGTCAAGGTGATCACGGGTGTCCCGGACCATCGGGATTCCCTGCTGTCAAAAGCTGAGCGGGAATCGAACAAAACAATGATGATTTGCGTGTCGCGCTGCAAGGGCGATCAACTCACGATTGATTTGTAGGACAACGCCAAACTTGACGCCATCGCGTGTCGGTTTATTCATAATGCAACAAGGGAGAGGTTTCATGGGCACGTTGCGGGAAGATATGTATGCAGCGCTGGGCGGCGCGGACGCCGTCGCCAGCATGTCGCACGAGGCGCGCGCCGACGCGATCGAGGATTTCGCCATCGCCAAGCTCGACGCCGCAGCGGAAAAAGCGCGCAAGACAAAGACTTTTCCAACCGTCGCAGAACTCGACGCGCGCATCGATCAGCGCGGTTACCGGCGCGGCGCAGGTTCGCTGTTCCGCCATTCCAACTACAGCGAGACGATCAAGCCGGGCGTGCCCGAAGGCAAGGTCAAACGCCTCTCGAAAATGCCGGCGGCGCCGACGCTGATTGATTTTTTCAAGCAGCGGTTCGCTCCCGCCGCGCATCTTTTGCAAAGCGCGGCTCTGGCCAAGCGCAAGGGCGAATCAGAGGAAGTGATCCTCGGCTGCCTGCTGCACGACATGGGTGGTTATCTCCTGAAATCCGACCATGGCTATTGGGGCGCGCAACTGATCGAGCCCTATGTATCCGAGCGCGTCGCCTTTGGCGTGCGCTATCATCAGGCCCTGCGCTTCTTCGCCGATCCCCAGAGCGGCTATGAATATCCCGTGCGTTATTACGAGGCCTTTGGCTTCGACTATGTGCCGCCGCCCTATATTCAGGCGGCCTATCAGCACGCCCTCAAGCACGAATGGTACATGGTTGCGCGCCACATCACAACCAACGATCTCTATACGTTCAATCCGAATCTGACGATCGAGGTCGAGGAATTCACCGACATCATCGGGCGGCATTTCAAACAGCCCAGGGAGGGGCTTGGTTATGACAATTCGCCGGTCGCCCATATGTGGCGCACGATGATCAATCCGGACGCGCCTTTGTGACAACTGTTTGCGGCTTTAGTTCTGCTTGTGCCCAGGCGCGCCTCCGCGTAACTTCGCTGCGCGCGACCGGCGGCGGGGAAGGCTCTGGTGAGTGCGAATAGCTGGCGCAAATCGCCGGTTTCGTCAGGGAGGGACACATGAAGGGTATTTTCATCGGGCTTGCCAGCGTTGCAGCATTGACGACGGCAATGGGCGCCATGGCGCAGACGCCGGTCAAGGTTGGCATGATCGTCAGTTATACCGGGCAATTTGCTGACACCGGCATTCAGCTCGACAGTGGCTACAAGCTTTTTCTGAAACAGCATGGCGACACCGTCGCCGGGCGCAAGCTGGAGACGGTCCGCAAGGACAATGGCGGTATCGCCCCTGATGTCGCCAAGCGTCTCGCACAGGAATTCGTTTTGCGCGACAAGGGAGATATTATCGCTGGCTTCGACCTCACGCCCAACGCGCTCGCCGCTGGCGATGTGTCGGCGGAAGCCAAGAAATTCATGGTGGTGATGAACGCGGCGACCTCGATCATCACGACAAAATCACCCTATATGGCGCGCACGTCGTCCACAACGCCGCAGTTGAATAGCGCGCTGGGAACCTGGGCCGCCAAAAATGCCATCAAGAAAGTCTATACGCTGATTTCCGATTTCGGCCCAGGCATCGACGCCAACGCCGCTTTCACGGAAAACTTCACGGCTGCCGGAGGAACCATCGTTGGCGCTGCGAAATTCCCGGTCGCTACGATGGATTTCTCCTCCTATATCCAGGCGGCCAAGGACACCAATCCGGACGCAATTTATATCTGGACTCCGGGCGGCACGCAGCCGGCCGCCATCGGCAAGGCGCTGGCGGAGCGGGGCGTCGACACAACGAAAATCAAGATTCTGGGTCAGGACGAACTGACGGGAGTCAGCGCGATCGCCAGCATGGGCGATCTCTCGATCGGCATCATCACTGCCGCCATGTACGATTATTCACACAAATCGGCCTTGAATGAAGCTTTCGTGAAAGCCTATCAGGACGAGTACAAGCGGATGCCCGATATCTTCTCGATTGGCGGCTACGATGGCGCGCAGCTTATCTACAAGGCGCTGGAGAAGACCGGCGGCAAGTCGGACGGAGAATCCCTGATTGACGCCGCCAAAGGCATGGCATGGGAAAGCCCGCGCGGGCCGATCATGATCGATCCCGAGACGCGCGATATCGTGCAAACCGTCTATATCCGGCGCGTGACCAAGGTTGATGGCAAGCTCATCAATGTCGAATTCGACAAGGTTGAGAATGTGAAAGACCCGGTCAAGGAAAAGATGAAAGCGGGCGCGAAGTAAGCGACGCTGACAGATCGATACAGGCTGCGTCGATGGTTGGCCATCGGCGCAGCTTTTTTCACAGCGGCTTCTGGAATTTCAGCGCGAACTCATCGACCGGCGTCGGATTCTTGAAAATGACGGTTTCGCGGGTGTCTTCGGGATGGCGCAAAAACTGGGCATCGCCAACGAATTTGAACCCCGCCGCCTCGACCTCTTCGCGCAACGACTGTTCGGCGATGCGATGAAGGGTCTTGCCAACCTTCGCGCCATCTTCGGGCTTCGCGGACCAGTCCGTTAGCACAAAATACCCGCCAGGTTTCAGCGCCGCCATGATGGCCGCATTCATTTTCGGACGGTCCACCTGCATATAGGTGGTGTCGTGGTAGAAATTGAAGAATGTCACGAGATCCAGCGTGTTGACGTCAGGCGGGACGGGATCGTCGAATGGTCGCACCAGGTTCGTCACATTGGCCATGGATTGCGATTTCAAACGCGCCAGAAATTTTTCCGGCTCTTTGTCATTCTGTCCCCAGACATGACCGGTTGGCCCGGCTCCGCGCGCCATCAATTCGGTGCTGTAGCCAGCGCCTGCGCCCATATCGAGGATGCGCCAGCCGGATTTGACGCCAGCAAAAGCCAGCAACTCGGCAGGATGCCGCTTCTGGTCGTTGGCTCGATCCGCATCCGTCCGATCTGGCGCAGCCATCAGCGCATCATAATCCTGGGCGCGGGCCAGCGGCGCGGGTCCCGCCGCAGCCAGCAAACCGATTGCGACGATTGCTGCAAAACGCATGGCCATTTCCTCCGGAGCGGATTGATTCATCCTGATTTGTCGCGGCCATGATTGCTGCGATTTCAGACCGACGCAAGACAGGTCTACCACTGTGACAATTTTCCACTAAGATGTCTCAAGACAATCGCTCAAGGGAGGCCTTCGTGTCATTCATCGCCCAATTCATCCGCGGCGCAGCCGCAACTCTGGCTTCAGTTGCGGCGGTCGGCGCCGTTCACGCTGAAGGCCCGCTGGTTCTGGCCAAGAATGGCTCGTTCTTCGTTGGCGGCAAGATGAGTGAAATCGACGGCCGCGCGGTTATGGTGGGGCATATGTATGTCGAATACATGATCCCCGCGCGGAAGACGCATCCCTATCCGATTATTTTCGTCCATGGCGGTCTGCGCACCGGAACGAATTTCACGGGCACGCTCGATGGCGGCGAAGGCTGGGCGCAGTACTTTGTGCGCCAGGGCTATTCGGTTTACGTCGTCGATCAGGTCGGGCGCGGTCGCTCGCCGATCGTCGAAAAAGCTTACGGCCCGGCGCGCATGGGCGATGCGCGCGGCGTTCAAAAACGCTACGCGCAAGAGGAAAAATTCAAGCTTTGGCCGCAGGCGCATCTGCACGCGCCCTGGCCCGGCGGCGGCGAAATGGACAGCCCGTGGGTGATGGCGCTCAGCGCCTCGCAGGCCGTCGAGATCGAGAATTTTCATACGCAGCAGGAGCTCAATCGCGACGCCCTGATTGCGCTTGTCGACAAGATCGGACCATCGATCATTCTTGGCCATTCGCAAGCGGGCGCATTCCTGTGGCCTGTCGCGGACGCGCGGCCCCAGGCGATCAAGGCCATTCTGGCGATCGAGCCGAACGGGCCGCCGGTGCGCGCGGTTGATTTTATTGGCGCGCCGGACTGGTTCAAATATGGCGATGTCGCGCTGTCCTACGGTATTGCCGATGTGCCGCTGACCTATTCGCCACCGGTGAAGGGAGCCTCCGAACTGACGTTTATCCAGCAGGAAAAGGCGGAGGGGGAGGGGCTCGTGCGATGTTTCGAGCAGGCGGCGCCCGCGCGGCAGTTGACCAATCTGCGCGATATCCCGACATTGGTTCTGACCTCCGAAGCCTCCTATCACGCGCCCTACGATCATTGCACGGTGAATTATTTGCGGCAGGCTGGCGCCAAGCCAACGTTTATCCGGCTTGCCGACCTCGGCATCAAGGGGGATTCGCATGTGCTGATGCTGGAGAAAAACAGCAAGGCGATCGCCGCTGTGATCGCCAAATGGCTGGCGAGCGCGCCGCTGGGCAAACAGGCGGCGAAGTAATTGCTGTTTCCCTCGCTTGCTTCAAAACCCTATATCCGGGTCTGGCGACATCGCGAATTCGCCCTCTATGAATCGGGAATGACGCTCTATTCCGTAACGGGCTGGATTCAACGCGTTGGCGTCGGATGGATGGCCTGGGAATTGACGCATTCGACATTCTGGCTTGGCGTGATGTCGGCGGCGGATCTCGGCCCGATGATTCTGCTCGCGCCCTTTGCGGGGGCGGTCGCGGACCGGATGGATTCCTGGAAACTGTCGCGCGCCTCGCAATTTCTGATGATGATGCAGGCCATTGCGCTGTGCCTGCTGATGTACACTGGATATATGGGCATCTACACCCTTCTTGCGGTGTCGCTTTATACCGGTTGCCTTTATCCGTTTTCGGGCGCAGCGCGGCAGACGCTTTTGCCGCGCACTGTGCCGCACAGCGAATTTGCGACCGCGATCGCAATCGATTCAGCGGCGTTTCAGGCGGCGCGATTCATTGGCCCGGCAATCGCGTCTCTCATCATTCCGTTTTTCGGCGTGATGGCGGCCTTTATCGTCCACGGCTGCGGCTCTATCGCCTTTCAGACCGCGATTGCTTTCATGCGGCTGCCGCCCGAACAGATTCTCGCGCGCGGCCACCGCAATATTTTCCGCGATGTCGGCGAAAGTTTTGTCTATGTCCGCAATCACACCGGCATCGGCTCCATTTTCATGATGATGGTTGTCGTTTCGCTGCTGATCCGTCCGATCAACGATATGCTGCCGGGCTTTGCGGGCGCGGTCTTTCATGGCGGCGCGCGCGAGCTTGCCTGGCTGACATCGAGCGTTGGCGTTGGCGCGATGGTAAGCGCTTCCACCATCGCCATGCGCGGCGGCGTGGAAGGCTTGACCCTGCGTGTCTTTGGCGGATTGGCGGGGCTGACGCTGGCGACAGCGGTTCTGGTCGGCACAGATTTTCTGCCGCTCGGCGTTATCGGCGCCGGGCTTTACGGCTACACGCTCAACACAATGTCCACGAGCACGCAAGCGCTGACGCAGACTGCTGTGGCGGACGATATGCGCGGACGCGTGATGAGCCTTTATATGCTAATCTTTCGCGGCATCCCCGCGATTGGCGGCGTGGCCGTCGGTATCGCCGCGCAATATCTTGGCCTGCGCTGGACTTTTGCGGCGAGCGCTGCGATCTGCGGCCTTTTATGGTTGATGGTCATGCCTCGACGTTATTTCATCGCAGAAGCGCTGGAGGGCCCCCGGGCGCGTTCACCGCGCGCAGGGTCCAAGGCGTTTATGCGTTAGGGGCGACTTCTCGACTGATGGACGCCATACAATTGCATGAGGAGCGGCAGTGGTATAGAAATTAGTCTCTACAAACCAGAAATATCAATGATATCAACGGCTGAAGCAACTCCATCGGCAATTCTCTCCTGAGCGCCAATTCCCGAAATGAAGTTCGCCGTCTGCGGCGAGCGCGTTTTCTCAGGCAGCCCGCGCCGCAAAGCTGCGATGGCCCGCACCGGCGGACACAATGACCATTCGATTTCATAAGGGCGATCTGACATCGCTAAGCCACTTCCGCGACAGTGTCGCAATCGATACCGAGACCCTTGGCCTCAATTTGCAACGCGACCGGCTATGCGTGGTGCAATTGTCGGCCGGCGACGGCTCCGCCGATGTCGTGCAGATTGCGCGCGGGCAGACACAGGCGCCCAATCTCGAAAAATTACTGACCGACCCGGCTATCACCAAGATATTCCACTTCGGTCGTTTCGACATCGCCATCTTGCACAAAGCCTTTGGCGTTGAGGTTGGACCGGTCTATTGCACCAAGATCGCGTCCAAACTGACCCGAACCTATACCGACCGGCATGGCTTGAAAGATCTCGTGCGAGAATTGCTCGGGATCGATCTTTCCAAACAGCAGCAGTCATCCGATTGGGCGGCTGACATGCTGAGCGAGGCGCAGCTTGCCTATGCCGCATCAGATGTCCTGCATCTCCATGCGTTGCGGGCCAAACTCGATATGATGCTGGCGCGCGAGGGGCGCGCCAACATTGCCAAAGCCTGTTTCGGGTTTTTGCCCGAGCGGGCCAGGCTCGATTTGATGGGCTGGCCTGAAATCGACATATTTTCTCACGAATAGGACAAGGCGCGTGCAAGCCGCCAGCCCCGGACGCCGCCCGCGCCGCCGGAACCATACGCCAGAGACGACATGACGTTAGAGGAGACCGGCGAACACGAATTCAGGCGGCGGGCATTCCTCGCGGCGAGCGCAAACTCCCGCCGCGTGGTCTGGCTGCGCCGGGCGATCGTGATTGCCTGTCTTGGCGGTACGACGCTCCTGGCGGCAGTCGCCGTCTTTAATCCATTTGCCGGGCGCGATGCGCAATTCACCACTGAGGCGACCAGTCTCGATGGCAGCCGGATTGTGATGGAAAAGCCGCGCCTGAGCGGATATCGTGACGACGGCAGACCCTACGACCTGCGCGCCGCCAACGGCGTGCAGGACATCAAGACGCCGAATATTGTTGAACTGATTGACATCGAAGCCAAGCTCGACACGGCGGAACAGAGCATTGTGCATCTTTCCGCGCCCAGTGGGGTTTACGATAGTTCGAAGGACACATTGAATTTGAGCGGCGATATTCACATCAGCAGCGAAGGCCGTTTCGATATCCGGATGCAGACGGCGGATATCAATTTCAAGGCGGGAACGGTCGATTCCGATCGCCCCCTGACGGCCTCCATGCCAAGCGGCGTGATCGCTTCGCAGCGATTGCAGATCACCGAGAACGGCAAACGGATCAAGTTTCTCGGCGGTGTCGAGACAACCCTGACGCCGGCGGTGGCGCCCGCCGGCAATGAAAGCGGCAAATGAAAATGGCTGCGGATATGGGTCTTTGTCGCCCGGCGGCCATCGCCGCAGCATTCGTTCTGTCCCAGACCGCGTTCTGCCTGGCGCAGGACGCGAGCCCCATCTTGCCCGGCGGCAATGCCCGTGGCCCGATTTCGATCCTGGCTCCGACGGCGGAATTCCTGGATAAGGAGCACAAGCTGGTTTATTCCGGCGGCGTGATCGCCAAACAGGGCGACGCCACTCTGAAAGCGTCGACCCTGACGGTTCTGCTGAACGAGAACGGCGCAAGCGCTGGCGATCTCGCCCAGGGCGCGCCCAATGCGGCGGGTGGCAACCAGATCAAGCGGATTGAGGCCGCCGGTCCTGTGACTATAACCTCCAGGGATCAGGTGGGTTCTGGCGATTCAGGCGTCTACGAGCGCGCAACAAACCGGCTGACGCTCACGGGCAATGTCACGCTGAGCGATTGCGCCAATGTGATGAAGGGCGCGCGACTGGTCTATGATCTCACCGCAGGGCGGGCGCAGGTGCAGGGTGGTTCGAGCACGCTTTTGACGCCCGGCGTCAGTTGCAACGGGGGCGCCCCCAAAGCTGGCGCGCCAGCCGTCAAACCCGCCCGGCCAGCCCAGCCTGTCGCCAAACCCCGCCAATAGACCAATCATCCATGCGCGTAAAACCGGGTTGGCCGACGATCGCTTGCAGCAAAACGCTCCGATCCAGTTGCCTCTGTGCTGATCAAACGATAGGCGTTATACCAAGTCCGCCTGGATTGACTGAAACGTCAATCCAGACATTCCGCGCATCGGCGTCGGCGCGCATTCGCGCTCTGGTATTGCCCGTAGCCAATTCAGGGGGCGTCCACGCGGGGCGCGATTTGCAGGAGCCGGTTCGTCGCGTGCCAGCACTAACGAAATCCCACCCATTAAACTTTGTATCGACGCTTGTCTGGATTGGCCGATGTCAGCCCAGGCGTTTCGCACGTGATTGCCCCCTCGCATTCATGGCTTTTCAGGGCTGTTTGCAGGGGCGCCGCCATTGATCGGCTGGTTCAGGAAAGTCCCGGCGCCAGACGCCACGCCTGTTGACACAGTGAATGAATATGCCGGCGTTCTTGGCGCATATAATCTTGGCAAATCCTATCGCGGACGGGCTGTCGTGCGAGACGTCAGCCTTTATGTGCGCCGCGGCGAAGCTGTGGGCCTGCTTGGGCCGAACGGCGCTGGCAAGACAACTGTTTTTTATATGATCACGGGGCTCGTCCGCGCTGATAAGGGCGCGATCGAGCTTGATGGTTACGACATCGGGGGCTTGCCGATGTACCGCCGGGCGAGGCTGGGGATCGGCTATTTACCACAGGAAGCGTCGATTTTCCGCGGTCTGAGCGTCGAAGACAATATTCGCGCTGTACTTGAGGTCGTAGAGCCTGATCTTGACCGCCGCGCGGCGGCGCTGGAGAAATTGCTGGACGAGTTCGACATCAAGCGCCTGCGCAAATCGCCGGCAATTGCGCTCTCCGGAGGCGAAAGGCGCCGCTGTGAAATTGCCCGCGCGCTGGCCAGCCGCCCATCTTTCATGCTGCTGGATGAACCCTTTGCAGGCATAGATCCAATTGCGGTCGGCGATATTCAGGAACTGGTGCGGCGCTTGACGCAACGCGGTATTGGCGTACTCGTGACCGACCACAATGTTCGCGAGACCCTCGGACTGATTGACCGCGCTTATATCATCCATTCCGGCAATGTTCTGACCGAGGGAACGCCGGAGGAAATTGTCGCCAATCCGGATGTGCGCAAGATTTATCTCGGCGAGAGCTTCCGGCTCTGAGCGGATCGGCGACCCAACGGCAACCCTCGCTTAACCGTCAAGAAAATAAGCCAAGCAATATTTATTCCAGATGCTGGAGTTTCCATATTCCTTGGTGTAAGCAAGAATAATGCCGCACCTTTTGTACGCGGCGGTCCGGGTGAAGAGTATGGCGCTTTCGGCTCGTTTGGTCATGCGGCAAGGGCAATCCCTTGTCATGACGCCGCAGCTTTTGCAGGCAATCAAACTTCTGCAGTTTTCAAGCGTCGAGCTAGCCGCATTCATCGATGAGGAGCTGGAGCGCAATCCTTTGCTGGAGCGCGCGGATGATCGGCCATCCAGTGATCCCGTCGAGGCGGGGCCGGTCGATCTCGAATCGGAGGCGAGATCGGACGCCGCTTTTGCTGATGAGGGGTTCGAAAGCGGTCCGGGCGAGGGGGAATATTCTGACGGATCTCAAACCGAGGGCGATTGGGCGCGGGACGATTTCGTCACTGATCGCTCCAGCCTTGAAAACAGTCTGGGCACCGAAATTGAGAACGCGTTCGATATTGACCGGACCGAACCGCAAGCGGCTGGCGCCAGCGATTCCTTTATCGCCGATGGCCTTTCGGCGACATCCTGGACGGGTTCCCAGGGAGGCTCGGACGACGGCGAGGGCGCCAATCTTGAAGCCTATGTCGCCTCACATCTCAATCTGCGCGACCATTTGTGGGAGCAATTGGCGATTGCCTGCACCGACCCGGTCGATCTGATGATTGGACGGGCGATCATTGATGGCATCGATGATGCGGGGTATTTCAAGGACGCAATTGAGGACCTGGCGGAGCGGTTGGGAACCACACATGCGCGGGCGCAGCGCGTGCTTGGTCTTGTCCAGACTTTCGACCCTTCAGGCGTCGGCGCGCGTGATCTGGCTGAATGCCTTGGCATCCAGTTGCGCGAGCTCGACCGGCTGGATCCGGCGATGCAGGCCATGATTGCAAATCTGCCGTTGCTGGCCAAACGCGACTTTGCGGAACTTCGCAAGATTTGCGGTGTCGATGACGAAGATATCCGCGATATGTTTGCCGAAATCAAACGGCTCGACCCCAAACCAGGACGCGGGTTCGGGCACGAGAGCGTGCAGACCGCCGTGGCTGACGTCACCGTTCGGGTGGCGCCCGATGGTTCCTGGCGCGTCGAACTCAATTCCGAGAGCCTGCCCCGACTGCTCGTCAATCAATCCTATGCGACGGTTGTGCATCGCGGCGCAGGGGCTGCTGCGGACAAGACATTTGTCTCAAATTGTCTGCAAACCGCCAATTGGCTGACCAAAAGTCTGGAGCAGCGGGCGAAGACCATTCTGAAAGTCGCGACGGAGATCGTTCGCCATCAGGACGCCTTTTTCGCCCATGGCGTGGAACATCTGCGTCCGCTCAATCTGCGGACGATCGCTGACGCCATCGGTATGCACGAATCCACCGTTTCACGCGTGACCTCGAATAAGTACCTCGGCAGTCCGCGCGGGCTGTTTGAGCTCAAATATTTTTTCACCACTTCAATTCCAGCAACGTCAGGCGTCGAGGCGCATTCGGCCGAAGCCGTCCGCCATCGGATCAAGCAAATGATCGACGAGGAGAAAGCCTCCGATGTCCTGTCGGATGACTCAATTGTGGAAAAATTGAAAGCCGCCAATATCGTCATCGCCCGCCGTACTGTCGCCAAATATCGGGAAAGCCTGCGGATCCCCTCTTCTGTCGAGCGGCGGCGGGAAAAAATGTCCGCTCGTTCAAATTAGCGGCGCCATGCCCAAAGCTTCGCCGCAAGGCGAGGGCGATGCACAAACGTTCTTCATCCCAAGCATTGACACGCCTGAGGCCACTATCTAACCCTATGCAAATGGATCGCAGGCGCGTGTTGTATGGCGCGGTTTCGGTTCATGTGCGCAGCAACCGTCATCCTGGCCGGTCGCTTGGGGCAATGGAATAAACTTCATGTCGCTGCACGATCTGATCACGCCAGATTCGATCATTTCTTCGCTGCGCGCGCGTTCACGTATACAGGCGTTCAAGGAAATGGCCGGCGTTGCGGCTAAACTGTCGGGCTTGCCCTGCCAGCGAATTTTTGAGGCTGTGATGGAGCGTGAAGAACTCGGCGCTACGGACGTTGGCGGCGGCATCGCCATTCCGCATGGCAAACTCGCCGAGGCGCGGAACATTTTCGCAGTGTTCGCGCGATTCGAAAAGCCGGTGGATTTTGAGGCGCGGGACGGCGTGCCGGTCGATGTCGTTTGCCTGTTGATTGCGCCGGAATCTTCGGGCGCTGACCACCTCAAAGCGCTGTCGCGTGTCGCACGCGTGCTGCACGATCCCTTGCGTATGGCGCGACTGCGCAGTGTGAGCGACGCCGCAGCGCTCTATCTTCTCCTGACACAAGCCGCTGGCGCCAGAGCCGCTTAATCCATGCTGCGCCAGTCGCGCGCGGCATAGTCAATGGCGAAACGTTCCGGCGCCCGCGCGATTTCCGCCATGCCGTGAAGCACGGCGTCGGTTTGTAGCAGGACGTGCACCGGAATTTTGCGGGCAAGCCTTTCATAAGGGGCCTTGTTTTCAAAAACGCGTCGGAATTCATCCACGTCCAGCAAATCCATCATGCGCGGCAATACGCCACCCGCCAGATAAACGCCGCCTGTCGCCAGAAATGTCAGAGCCACATCGCCTGCAAAGCGAGCGGCGAGACGCCAGAACAAACGCACCGAATCGGCTTCCGCGCTTTTTTGAATTGCAAGCGCTGCGGCTATAATGTCGGCTTCCCCCTCATCCGGGCGCGCATGTCCGAGCGAAGCCAACCGGGCGCGGTGCAGCCGCCGCAGACCAGGTCCGGAAATGAGGGTTTCGGGCGTAATGCGCCCCTGTCGTTTTTCGATATGTGGCCACAGCGCCATCTCGTCGGGATAAACCGGCGCAAAGTCGCTATGCGAGCCCTCGCTGGCCACGGCCCGCCATCTGCCCTCAACATCAATGAGCGCCGCAGTTCCAAGCCCGGTGCCGGGGCCATGGACAACGCGCGCGCCGCCCGGCTGAGCCTGACCGTGGCCAATCTCTTTAAGCCACTCGGGGCGCAAAGCCGGGAGAGAAAGCGCTTGCGCCTCAAAATCATTCAGCATCAGGCCGTGCGCCAGACCGAGGCGGCGAGCTGTTTCATGTCCATCAATGGTCCAGTTGGCGTTGGTTAATTCGACCCGCGCGCCAGCGACCGGCCCCGCAGCGCACAGGATGCAGCTGACTGGCGTCAATGTGTTCAATCCAAGAATAGCCTGCGCCGCAGCGTCGAATGTCGGAAATGCAGACGTGCCAACCGACCCAAGGATCTCCGGTTGCGCGTGCTTGTCGCGCAATACGGCGAACCGGGCGTTCGTGCCGCCGACGTCGCTCAATAGAACCGGAAAGGGGAACGTCATGGCAAAGCTCCGCCTGATTCGCCGCCATCTCCGGCGCCTGGATTTTCAACCGGCGATTCCGGGAATAAAAGATTTTGAAAGACAGACATAAACAATTCCTTATATCTTTATTGTCTTTTCCCGGTCGGGTTGATATAGACCGCTCACCCAATGAACGCAGCAGGACGATTATGACAAGTTCAACACACGATTACGCCGTCGCCGATATGAAGCTGGCTGAATACGGTCGCAAGGAGCTTGACATCGCCGAGACCGAGATGCCCGGCCTGATGTCGACCCGTCTGGAATTTGGCAAGTCGCTGCCTCTGAAAGGCGCGCGTATCGCTGGTTCGCTGCATATGACCATCCAGACCGGCGTGCTGATCGAGACGCTGAAGGCGCTTGGCGCGGATGTGCGCTGGGCTTCGTGCAACATCTATTCGACGCAGGACCATGCTGCGGCGGCGATCGTAGCTGCCGGAACCCCGGTTTTCGCGATCAAGGGCGAGAGCCTGACGGACTACTGGGAATATACCCACAAGATTTTCGAATGGGCCGATGGCGGCACGCCAAACATGATTCTCGACGACGGCGGCGATGCGACCGCGTTGATTCACCTCGGGATGCGGGCTGAAAAAGGCGACACAGGCTTCCTCGAAAAGCCGGCGAATGAAGAAGAAGAGGTTCTGTTTGCCGCCATCAAGGCCCGCCTGAAATCGAAGCCGGGCTGGTACACGGCCAATGGCAATAACATCAAGGGCGTTTCCGAGGAGACCACCACAGGCGTTCACCGTCTTTACAACATGGAAAAGGACGGCACTCTGCTGTGGCCCGCCATCAACGTGAATGATTCCGTCACCAAATCGAAATTCGACAACCTTTACGGCTGCAAGGAATCTCTGGTCGACGGCATCCGTCGCGGCACTGACGTAATGATGGCTGGCAAGGTCGCGATGGTCGCTGGCTTCGGCGATGTCGGCAAAGGCTCGGCGGCGTCGCTGCGCAACGCGGGTTGCCGCGTCATGGTGTCCGAGATCGATCCGATCTGCGCCTTGCAGGCGGCGATGGAAGGCTATGAAGTCACGACGATGGAAGACGCGGCGACGCGCGCCGACATTTTTGTCACCGCAACGGGCAATGTCGATGTCATCACTGTCGATCACATGCGCGCTATGCGCGACCGCGCGATTGTCTGTAACATCGGGCATTTCGATTCGGAAATTCAGGTCGCCGGGTTGAAAAATTTTAAATGGAACAATATCAAGCCGCAGGTTGACGAAATCGAGTTCCCGGGCGGCAAGCGCATCATCCTTTTGTCCGAGGGACGTCTCGTGAATCTCGGCAACGCCACTGGCCACCCCTCCTTTGTCATGTCCGCGTCATTCACCAACCAGACGCTGGCGCAAATCGAACTGTGGACCAAGCCGGGCCATTACCAGCGTAAGGTCTACACGCTGCCAAAACACCTCGACGAAAAGGTTGCGGCGCTGCATCTCGACAAGATCGGCGTGAAGTTGACGAAACTGTCAAACCATCAGGCGACCTATCTTGGCTTGCCGGAACAGGGCCCGTTCAAGCCGGATCATTATCGCTATTGATCCGGGCGTCGTCTCGCCGTCTGCCTCATCCGCCCCTGACCGAAAAAGTCAGGGGCGTTTTCATTTCATTAACTACTTTCTCAACCTCTCAAGCTAAGGATAATGGCTGCTGATTCGCCACGATGATGGTTCCCTGCGCGGAGGGAATTGCAAACCGGTTGGCAGGGATGATTTGATGAAAAAGCGATGGAGCCAGCCGGCGCATCTCTCGCGATGGGGACAGATCGCCCGCACGGAAGCAGCCCGTGAGTTCGGCTCGGTTTTTGCGCTGGTTACGATGGGGTTCGCTCCGGCCCTTGCGCAAACGGGACAGAGCCCAGCCACACAGCAGTTGGGCGATAATCAGACTATTGTCAGCCTGACCCTCGTTGTTCCGCTGGTCCTGATTACAACAATCGTTTCACTGCTCCATATGTGGAGCCGCCGTCAGACCAATCTGCGCGAAGCTGCATTGACTGCGACGATTTCCGAATTGCGCGCGAGACTCGATCGCGCCAATGTCTTCCTGTCGGCGGAACCCCAAATCAGCGTGGCCTGGGGCTCTGCGAACAGCGAACCCGATATCGAGGGCGATCCATCTCTTGTGACAGAAGCGCCTGTCGCCCGCCGCGTGCTCGGCTTTGGCTCGTGGCTGCCTCCGGCGACGGCCCAGGAACTTGAAGGATGCGTCAACCGGCTGCGCCAGCGCGGCGAGGGATTCCGGATGGCGGTCACCAGCCTCACAGGCCGTCACCTTGAGACGGATGGGCGGGCGGTCAGCGGACATGCGGTTTTGCGTATCCGCGATGTCTCTGGCGATCGCCTCGAGCTGTCGCGGCTGAGGGCGCTCTATACCTGTGCGAAGGTTGAACTTAATTCGCTCAAATCGCTCCTCGACGCAGTTCCCCAGGCAATCTGGCTGCGGGACAAGGACGACAAGCTGATCTGGGTCAACGCCGCCTATAGCAAGGCCGTCGAAACCGTCGACGCCAAGGACGCCGCCGAGCGCGGCATTGAACTGCTGGATCGCGGTGGCAGGGACGCGGCGCGGCTCGCGCGGCAATCGTCGCAAAGCTTCCGCGAGCGCCTTCATGCTGTCGTCGCCGGCGAACGGCACTTGCTTGATACAATCGAAGTTCCTGCGCAGATCGGCGCCGCTGGTCAGGCTCTTGATTTGTCTGAACTCGAGCAGGTGCGATCCGATCTTGTCAGTCAGATGAAGGCGCATACACAAACTCTGGATCGCCTGTCGACGGCTGTGGCGATCTTCGACCGATCCCGGCGCCTTGCCTTTCACAATGCTGCATACAGACAATTGTGGTCTCTCGATGCATCGTTTCTCGAACATGCTCCCACGGATTCGGAAATTCTTGACCGTCTGCGCGCCGAACGCCGCTTGCCCGAGCAGACAGACTTTCGAGCGTGGAAAGGCAATCTGCTTGCCACTTATCTGACCGTTGAACCGGTTGAACAGGTCTGGCACCTTCCGGACCGGCGCACGCTGCGCGTTGTCATCAATCCCAATCCCAGGGGCGGCGTGACCTATCTGTTCGACGATATGTCCGAGCGCTATCAATTGCTTTCGCAATATAATTCGCTGTTCAGCGTGCAAACCGAGACGCTGAATTCGCTGACGGAAGCCGTTGCGGTTTTTGGCAGCGATGGGCGCCTGAAACTGTCCAATCCATCCCTCGCGCAAATCTGGGGAGCGCCGGCGACGCTGTTTGAAAACCAGCCGCATATCGATGAACTCATTGCAGAGTTCTCGAAGACCATGCCAGACCGTTCAATCTGGGACGATCTTCGGGCGATTGTGCTTGGCCTGCCCGAAGCGCGCACTGGATTTGAAACACGACTGGACCGGGTCGATGGCAAAGTCATTCAATGCGCAGTTGCGCCCCTGCCCGATGGCGCGGTGCTGATGACATTCGCTGATATCAGCGCCAGCGCGAATTTCGCAGCCGCCCTGACCGAGCGCAACAAGGCGTTGCTGGACGCAGAGCGCCTGCGCAATGATTTCGTGCATCATGTGTCCTATGAACTGCGCTCGCCGCTGACCAACATTATCGGCTTCATCCAGCTGCTGACGGATGGCGTCGCAGGCGCGCTGAATGAAAAACAACATGAATATACCGGGTATATCCTGCAATCGTCGGCGGCGTTGCTGGCTATTATCAATGATATTCTCGACCTGGCGACGATTGACGCGGGCGCCATGGAGCTCGAACTCAGCGATGTCGATATTCGCGCAACAATCGATGCGGCGGCCGAAGGGCTTCGCGACCGTCTGTCGGAATCAGGCATTCATCTCAATATTGTTGTCACGGATAATATAGGTTCTTTCTGCGCCGACGCGACGCGCGTGCGGCAAGTTCTTTTCAATTTGCTGTCAAACGCAATTGGATTTTCCGAGCCCGGACAGACCGTCACGCTTGCCGCACTGCGACGCGACGATAAAATCGTCTTCAAGGTGACCGATCAGGGACGCGGCATTTCACCCGATCTGGTCGATCGGGTCTTCGATCGTTTCGAAACCAATACGGCGGGCACACGACATCGTGGCGTCGGCCTTGGTCTGTCGATCGTAAGAGCTTTCGTTGATTTGCACGGCGGCGAGCCCAGCATTCAATCGGCGGCGGGCGAGGGCACTACGGTCACTGTTACATTTCCGGTGAATCAGTCCGGACGCCATGCAAAATCGGCGGTTGCATAGGGGGCGCTGGCATGGCGGACAAAGGCAATTTTGAAACTGCCTGGTGTGTGAAACTCGCCAGCGAGGCCGCGACCCGCGCGCTGGCGATGGAAGTCAGAAATTTTGTCGGCGCCAATGACCTCGTCACATTGTCCGGCGACATTGGCGCGGGTAAATCGACATTTGCGCGGTTCCTGATCCGCAGCATTCTTGAAGAGCCGGGACTTGAGGCGCCGAGCCCGACATTTACAATCATGCAGGTTTACGAAGGACCTGACTTTCCGATCGTCCATGCAGACCTGTACCGGATCAAGGACCCGGACGAAATTGCCGAACTTGGCTGGGAGGAGGCGTCAGAAGGCGCGCTCGTGCTTGTCGAATGGATTGAGCGGGCGGGCGATCGAATTCCGCCGGACCGGCTCGATATCCATTTCCGGATCGTCCCTGAACTCGGGGAGGGCGTCCGTCTGGCCGACATTACCGGCCATGGCGCGTTTCAGCAGAGGCTGCGGCGCGCGCGCGCCATTTATTCATTGTTGCGTTCAACCGGATGGGCGCAGGCCCGCCGCATCCATATGACCGGCGATGCATCGACCCGCCTGTACGAACGGCTTGTCAAACCTGAAGGCTCGGCAGTGCTGATGATTTCGTCGCCACGCGTCGATCCTCCGACCTTGCAATACGCCGTGCCCTATTCGACGTTGGTCCATTTGGCGGAAGACATCAAACCCTTTATTGCGATCGGCAACGCGCTTTGCGGCATGGGCTATTCAGCTCCGAAAATTCTGGGCGCCGACATCAATTCAGGTCTCGCCGTGCTCGAAGACCTTGGCGTGGAAGGCGTCGTTGACGCCAGCGGTCCTATCCAGGAACGTTATCTGGAGGCGGTGGCCTTGCTCGCCGATCTCCATGCGCGCGATCTGCCCGCAGCGGTTCCCTCGCCCGATGGCGAGCTCTACACCATCCCGTCCTATGATTTGCGGGCTTATCAGACCGAGGCCGAGTTGCTGGTCGATTGGTTCGCAATCGGTACGCCCGCATCGAGCTACGACGCGGCTTCGCGCACAGCCTTTGCGGATATGTGGCGACGCGCGCTTATGGAGATCGGCGAGCAACGCACCTGGGTTCTGCGCGATTTTCACTCGCCCAATATTATCTGGCTGCCAGATCGGGTCGGTCTCAACAGGGTGGGTCTCATCGATTTCCAGGATTGCGTTATCGGACACGCCGCCTACGATGTGGTCTCGCTTTTGCAGGACGCCCGTGTGACTGTCCCCGCTGAGCTCGAACTGCGGTTGCTATCGCATTATGCACGGTTGCGCCGCAAAGCGGATCCCGCTTTTGACATGGCGAATTTCGCCCGCGCCTATGCCGTGCTGGGCGCACAGCGCGCATCGAAAATTCTTGGCATTTTTGCACGTCTCGACAAGCGTGACCTGAAACCGCAATATCTCAAACATATTCCACGCGTTGAAAAATATCTCGCCAGAAATCTTACTCATCCCGGATTGTTGGAGTTGCGAACGTGGTTCCAGACCTGCGTTCCCCATATTCTGAACCAGCCAGCGACCTGAACCTGACCGCGCCTCCTCTCCGGTTCTGGCCTGCAACGGCGATGGTTTTTGCCGCGGGCATGGGCTCGCGGATGCGGCCGATTACAGATCGCACGCCCAAGCCATTGGTCCAGGTCGCGGGCAAAGCCTTGATGGATCACATGCTGGATTGTCTCGCCTGCGCGGGCGTCGGAACCGCCGTTGTTAATGTGCATTATCTTGCCGACCAGATTGAAGCGCATCTGCAGATGCGCCAGCAACCGAAAATTGTGATTTCCGACGAGCGCGCCGAGCTTCTCGATCAGGGCGGCGGGATCAAGAAAGCGCTGCCGCATCTGGGCCACGACGCTTTTATCGTTTGTAACACAGACGCATTCTGGATTGAGGGACCGGGATCCAATCTTGCGCGGTTGGCGCAAGCCTGGAATCCCGACGCCATGGATGCGCTGCTGCTCGTTGCGTCGTCGACAGCCAGCGTCGGCGTTGACTGGCGTGGCGATTTTACAATGGACGCCTGGGGCCGCCTGAGCAAACGCCGCGAAGGCGCTGTTGCGCCATTTGTGTATTCGGGCGTGGGAATTCTCAAAACCAGTTTGTTCAGGAGCGAACCCCGCGACATCTTCGGGCTTGCGCCGATCTTTTTTTCGCTGGCAAGTCAAGGGCGACTGCACGGATTGCGCCTGGACGGATTGTGGTTGCATGTAGGAACGCCGGAGGCTATCGCAGAAGCCGAACTGGCGGTCTCTCATTCCTCAAGGTAGGCTTTCATGGCGGAGGCGCGCGCGGGTCGGCGGGTCTTCAACATCGCGCCGGGCGTGCCTTTCCTGCGGACTTTTGTTCGCAGCTTTCTTGACGGCGCAGTGATCCCCGGCTTTCCCGCTGGAAAGCCACTGGCGCTACCTACCGCAACCATTTTTGTACCCACAGCCCGCGCGGCCAAAGCGTTGGCCGGTGAGTTTTTGCGCGCGTCTGGCCGCAGCGCCGCCCTGTTGCCGGCGATCGTGCCTCTGGGGCGTCTCGAATCGCTCGAACCTGTTTCTCCGCCGGATGGATTGCCGCCGATGGCCGGGCGCTCAGGGCTGCGGGAAATTGGCGATTTCGAACGAAGAATGACGCTGGCGATTCTGATCCGGAAATGGGCGAGCGAAGTCGATCGCGCGCTCGCTGGCGATGCGGACCCGGTTTGGCGCGCGATGCACGGCGAGGAACCGCTGCTGCTTGGTTCATCGTTTGGGTCGGCCTGGACGCTGGCCGCAGAATTGGCAGCGCTCATCGATGATTTTGCGATTGAGGGCGCAGACTGGAGCGCGCTCGAGGGGCTCGCGCCCGGCGAATTCGATCAATATTGGGAAATCACTCACCGGTTTTTAAAAATTGCCGGCGATGCGTGGCCGCGCCATCTGCATGAACGCGGCATCATAGACCAGACAGCGAATCAGATCGCGCTTGTGAATGTCCAAATCGAACGGATGGCTGTCGCCGGCGCGTCTGGCCCGATGATTGTTCTCGGCTCAACAGGCGCAAACGCTGCGACGGCGCGTCTGTTGGCTGCGATTGCAAAGCTCGCCAACGGCGCAGTCGTGTTGCCCGGCGTTGATAGCGCTCTTGAAGACTCGGCTTGGGGGATGCTGACCTATTCTGCCGATGCGCATAGGGAAGCCGTCGCGACCCATCCGCAAACCGCCATGGCCAGATTATTGCTGACAATGGACGTCGCACGCTCCAGCATTGTCGAGCTTGGCTTGCCGGACGAAACGCATCAGTCGCGCAACCGGCTTTTGAATGAAGCCTTCCGCCCGGCAGAAACGACGGATCGCTGGTTCCAGTATCGATCCGGCGAAGGCCCTGCGGCGATGCGCGCAGGCCTCGATGGCATTGCAACCGTTACTGCAAACGATGAGCGCGAAGAAGCTCTCTGCATTGCGATCAAACTCCGCGAATGCATCCACCTGGGGCGCCGTGCGGCGCTCATCGCGGCTGACCGTGACATCGCCCGGCGCGTTCGCGCGCAACTGGGCCGCTGGGATGCGGTCGTCGTCGATTCCGGCGGCGAGACTCTTGCGCGATTGCAGCCGGGATCGTTGGCGGCTCTGCTGCTGTTCGCGGCTTCGCGTGAGGCTGGCAATGTCAATATTGCCGCTGCGCTGGCGCATCCGCTCATGCGACTCGGGTTCGAATCCCAAGAGTATGACAGGCTCAGGCGCATGGCGGATATGGCGGTACTGCGCGCTGTCGTCGTTGAATTCGCCAATCTGGAGAACACTGTGGCGCAGGCGAGAAAAAAAGCTGCGGAGCCGGGCGCGCATCCCAATGTCCGGGCTCTGACCGAGGAACATTGGGACGCCGTCCAGTCGCTCTTCAACGCATTATCGCAAGCTGTCGCGCCACTCTCATCTGTTATGGGCCCTGCGACGATCGAACACTGGGCGCTTGTGCACGCGCAGGCTCTCGAAGCGGCAGTATCGGGCGGCGAGGCGGAGATTGCGCCAGGATGGGGAGAGACGCTGACGCTGCTCTCCGAGATGCAGCGCTGCGGCGCCATGGCGGAGCCACTCGATTTTGACGCCTACTGTAAATTCTTTGCGACCGTTCTGTCTGAAACATCGGTCAGATCGAATTCTGATGATGATAGCGCCATTCAAATACTTGGCCTTCTGGAAGCGCGTCTGTTGCATTTCGATACGGTCGTGGTTGCTGGCCTCGATGAAGGGATATGGCCGCCCAAAGCGCGCAACGACGCTTTCCTGAACCGCGCGATGCGCGCCACGCTTGGCCTTGCCTCGCCCGATTGGCGTATTGGACAAACCGCTCATGATCTTTCGCAAGCGCTTGGCGCGCCCGATATCCTGATCGTGCGCACGCAACGGCGCGACGGCGCCCCCACTGTGCCCTCGCGCTTTATCCAGCGCATTGAGGCGCTGGCCGGCGAAACCATCTGGAGTGAATCTGCGGATCGCGGCGCGCGCTTTCTTTCCATGGCGCGAAGCCTCGATGAGCGCCCCCGCCATCATGCGCTGCCCCCCGCGCCGCGTCCGCCCTTGCATCTGCGACCCACGCGGCTCAGCGTGACGCGCATTGAAACCCTGCGGCGCGATCCCTATTCAATTTACGCCGAACGCATTCTGCGTCTGCTCCCGGTCGACGCGCTTGTTTCGGATAAAGGCTTTCGCGAATTTGGCATCGCGCTGCATGAGACCGTTTTCGAATTTTCATCGCTTTTTTACAGAGTTCCGCAGAAGCGGCCATCTTGCGGCGATCTGACAAGTCTGGCGCGCGAAAAGTTTGCGACATTCTTTGAAACGCCTGGCTTTCAGGAGTTCGCATGGCCGCGCCTGATACGGATACTCAATGCCTACTACAGCTGGGAGGTTGAGCGCGCGAACGGGATTGCCAACATTCGCCTCGAACAGCCGGGCGTCATGCGGATGTCGCTCAGTGACGGCAGCCTCTTTGAACTGACGGCGCGCGCAGACCGGATAGAAATTGCAAGCGATGGGTCCCATCGTATTCTCGATTTCAAAAGCGGGCGTTTGCCGACCGGCCCCGAAATTCATGCGGGCTTTGCGCCGCAGCTTGTCCTCGAAGCCGGCATGTTGGCCGACGGCGCCTTTGGAGGCGTCAGAAACACCGAAATTGATGCGATCTACATTAAGCTCGGCGGTAGCGAAAACCTCGAAGCGAAAAGCGTTGGCGGCGCAAAGGAATCGCTGCCGCAATTGATGCAGGACCAGTTTGCCGGATTGCGCCAGCTTCTCGATCAATTGCGTCTGCCCGAAACTGCCTTTGTATCGCGTCCCTATCCGCAATTCCTGGCGCGTTTTGGCGATTACGATCATCTCGCGCGCGTGAAAGAATGGTCGGCCGCTTCCGGAGGGGGAGACGCCGGCGCATGAAAGACCGGATCGTTCCCGCGACAACGATAGACGCGCAGGCAAAAGCGTCGCGGCCGGATTCCAGCGCCTGGGTTTCAGCCAACGCCGGCTCAGGAAAGACTCATGTTCTCACGCAACGCGTGATCCGTCTGCTGCTTGCGGGCGTGCCAGCATCGAAAATTCTATGCCTGACATTCACCAAAGCAGCAGCGGCTAATATGTCATTGCGCATTTTCAATACGCTGGCGCGATGGACAGCGCTCGACGATGCGCAATTACAGACAGCGATCACCGCAACCGGGTCCCGCTTCCGGCCAGAATTGATTGCTGTTGCGCGCAAGCTTTTTACCCGAACCATCGAATCCCCCGGCGGGCTGAAAATTCAGACCATTCACGGATTTTGTGAATCCGTTCTTCATTGCTTTCCATTTGAATCCAACACTCCTGCCGGTTTTGACGTTATCGACGACGAGCGCCGACGGGAATTGCTCGAACAGGCCAAGGCCGAGACTTTTGTCGCTGCCCGCGCTGACGAGCGCCTTGGGTATATGCTTCAATATTTATCCGATCGCGTGAGCGGTTTTGAGTTTGATTCATTGATCGATGAGGCCCTGCGCCAGGCGTATACGATCAACCGGATATTTGCGGAGCTGGGCAATCGCCCGGGTGACTATCGAAACCGACTGTCTCAAGCGCTTGGTCTTGCACAAGATGACACGCGGAGCAGCGTTGTATCAAAGATTGTCGAAGATGCATTCAGTTTCGAACTACTTGACGGCATCGCGGAAATGCTCGGAAACTGCGCTGCCACCGACAAAAAGCTTGCCGAGCGTATTTATGCCTATCGCGCCACCGGGGGCGACGAACGTCTCGACGCCTATATCGATATATTCTTCAGCAAGGGAAAGCGTCGCGGGGCCACAACTGTCAAGATGATTACAAAGGCGGCGCAGAAGGCCGACCCAATGCTTCTGGGACGGCTCGAAGCCGAGGCTGACAGGCTTGAAGCCTTGATCGAGACGCTCGGCGTTGTGGATACAATCGAACGCAGCGAGGCGCTGATTACGCTGGCGGTTGATATCCTGCGCCGCTACCAACGCTTGAAGCGTGCCTGGGGCGTGCTTGATTTTGACGATCTGATCGAGCGGACGCTTGCGTTGTTGTCGCGTTGTGATGCGGCATGGGTTCTCTATAAGCTTGATTCGGGCATTGACCACATTCTGGTCGACGAGGCGCAGGACACTTCCGATCGTCAGTGGCGAATCCTCGAGGCGCTCAGCGCCGAATTTACCTCCGGCGAAGGGCGCACAAAGGCGCCGCGCACATTTTTTGCCGTCGGCGATGAAAAGCAATCGATCTTTTCGTTCCAGGGCGCGGAGCCCCGGCTGTTCGATCTCACACGACGAAAGTTTTTTAACCGCAATGCTGCCGCTGCGTTGCCATTTCAGGATGTACGTCTCAACCTCTCTTTCCGCTCCGGTCAGGGCGTTCTGGACGCAGTCGACGCCGTATTTGCAGTCCCGGACAATCGTCGAGGCCTTTCCAATGAGGATCTCACAGTCGTTCACGAAGCCTGGAAGCGCGATCTGCCGGCCCTCGTCGAAATATGGGACCCGATCGGCCCGCAAGCGAACGCGGAAAAGCCCGAGTGGCTGCTGCCGCTGGACTCGCTGCACCGCTCTGAACCTGCCGCCATTCTGGCTGAACGCATAGCTGATCTTGTCGCGCGGCTGCTCGATCAATCAGGTCGTGAGCGCGTGTTTGATGAGAAGACCGGACTTGCGCGTGTGGTTCGCGGCGGCGATATCATGATCCTCCTGCGCCGCCGCGGCGTTTTGTTTGAGGCCCTGATACGCGCGCTCAAACACCGCGGGCTTCCCGTCGCAGGCGCAGACCGCCTCATTCTCAAAGACCATATTGCGATCATGGATCTGTTGGCGCTTGGCCGGTTCTGCCTGTTGCCCGAAGACGATCTGTCGCTCGCCTGCGTTCTGAAATCGCCGCTGCTGGGCCTCGACGACGACGATCTCATCGCGATTGCGCCCGAGCGCAAGGGTTCCCTGTTTGCAGCGTTATGTGCGGGCGAAACGGCGAAGATGCAGGCAGCGGCGCAGACACTGTTGGCATGGCGGATGGACGCGCATCGGGCCACGCCTTTCGAGTTCTATTCCGCCGTGGTCGAAGCGCAGGATGGGCGTGGGCGCTTTCTTGCGCGGCTGGGCGATGAGGCAGGCGACGCGCTGGACGAGTTCCTGCGTCTCGCGCTGACGCGCGAGGGCCTGGAAGCGCCGTCTTTGCAGCGCTTTATCGAACATATCGAAGCGGGAACTCTCGAAGTCAAACGCGACATGGAAGCTGCAGGACGTTCCATTCGCGTGATGACTGTTCATGCATCCAAGGGACTTGAAGCGCGTATCGTCATGTTGCCAGATACATGCGCGACGCCGGGCGGTCGATTCGATCCCAGACTTTTCTTGCTTCAGACCGACTCCGGAGCGCCGGTTCTGGCCTGGAGTTCGCGCGCGCGCGATGATTGCGCAAAAGTTGCGGCAGCGCGCAAGCGATCGCGCGAAGAGCTGATGAATGAATATCGGCGTCTGCTTTATGTTGGCATGACGCGCGCCGAGGAGCGACTTTACGTGATGGGCTATTACGGCGCGCGCGCGCCGCCGGTCGACTGCTGGCACACGATGGTCCGCACAGCGCTGGAAAGCCGGCTAGGCTCGTCGCCTGCGCCATGGAATGCGGCGGAAAATATATGGCGGATGGGGGCGGTTTGCGCGCCTGACAGTTCTTCGTCGGCAGCCGAAACTGATGCGCCGGCGTGTTCCGCAGACTTGCCCGAATGGTTGTATGAGCCTGTCGTACCGCCCCGGCGCGCAACGCCGTTGCGTCCATCGCGATCATTGGCGCGCAAGCCCGGCGGAGCCGAAGGCGTCGGTCAAGAGCCACCAAATGCTGCGATTGAAATCGGCACACTCATTCATGGGATGTTGCGTTTTCTTCCGTCTCTTGACGCCGCCGCTCGGCGGGATGCGGCGCGCGTCTTTCTCGATGCGCAGGCCGGCGCTCTTTCCATCGATACGCACAATCGATTGATCGATGAGGCCATTGGCGTTATCGATCACGCAAGATTGCGACCATTGTTTGCAGCCGGCTCTGTGCCTGAAGCGCCCGTCTCTGCCCGCGTCGTGAATTCGGCGGGCGTCGTTTTTGATGTCGCGGGTCGGATTGATCGCGTCGCCTCGGTTGGCGGGAGCGTCTGGTTTGCAGATTTCAAAACCGGCTTTCATCCGCAGCCGCCGCCTGAATATATCCGGCAGATCGCGCTTTATGCCGCGGCGCTTGCGAGCGCATTTCCAGATAAATTGATCCTAGGATTTCTGGTCTGGACCAGAGGGCCGCATATCGTCGAATATTCGCACGACGCATTGCGGGCCTTGCTGGACGAATAGTTGAAAGCCGTTAGAATGAGAGGGATGGGAGGAGCCGACATGAAAGAGCTTGACGCCAGAGCCTATGGTTATCGGGCGCGCATCGGCTATACTTCGCCGCCTTTGACGACGGAGGTCTTTCCATACGAATTCTATCGAATCGCGCCGATGGGCGTGTCGCTGGTTGTCACGTCGCTCGCGATCATTACGCGCACGAAAGAGGAGCTTGACGACTCCTATCAAATCAGTTTGCGGGCGGCGCGTGAAATGCAGGCTGCGGGTGTCAATCTTGTGTGCCTCGGCGGGGTGCCGATCAATCAGCACAGGGGCTATGACAACGCTGATAACCTCTGCGGGGCGCTCGAAACGGAACTTGGCGTCAAAGTTTCGACGAGCGCCTCGGCGCAGACGGCCGCTGGAAAGAAGGTTGGCGTCAAAAAAGCCGTGCTCGCGCATCCCTATGCCGATAGCGATACTGCGAGGATCGCAGGCAGTTATGAGCATATGCTGGGTTGCGAAGTCATCGGTCGTATGTGTTGGGGCAGCCCTTTCAATCGTATTGGCGCCATACCGCAGCACGCCGCGCTCGAAATGGGCCGCAAACTTTTGAAGGCGCATCCTCAGGCGGACACAATTTTGTTTCCGTCGCCACATTGGCCGACCGCTTTTGCGCTTGATATTCTTGAGGCGGAATTCGGCGTCAATGCTCTGGGCGCGCATCAGGCGATTGTCTGGGATGCGTTGCGCCGTTGTGGCATTGACGATCGCATTGCCGGATTCGGGCGCCTTTTGCTGGAGTTCTGATCATGAAAACGATGGCGCGCCATATTTGCATGCTCGCTTTCGCGACGTCGTGGTTTGGCGGAGCAATGCCGGGCAGCGCGCAATCGGTTGAAGACTTTTATCGCGGCAAACAGATGACGTTGCTCGTCGGCAGCGGCGCCGGCGGCGGCTACGACGCCTACGCGCGGGTTTTTGCGAGGTTCGCCAGCGCGCATATTCCCGGCGCGCCATCGATTGTTGTGAAAGATGTGCCTGCCGCCGGAGGCATGGCCGCCGCGAATATGCTCTATTCCAATGTCGATCATGAGGGCCTGACGATCGCAGCGCAAACCAACGGGATTGCGATGGACCCGCTGTTCGGAAATACGGCTGCGCATTTCGATGCGCGCAAATTCAATTGGCTCGGCTCCATCGGCAAGCTGCAAAATATTTGCATGAGCTGGCATACGAGCAAAGTGGCGACGATCGACGACGCGCGTAAAACTGTCGTGACTGTCGCCGGCGCCGGCGCAACGTCGAATTCCGTCATTGTGCCGAAAATTCTCAACGCGCTCATCGGCACGAAGTTCAAGGTCATCGCTGGGTACGACCCCGGCCAGGGCGATGCGATTGCGGTCGAAAATGGGGAGGTCGATGGCGTCTGTGGATTGGGATGGTCGACGATCAAGGCGTCGCGCGCAAGCTGGCTTGAACCCGGCAAGATTCATGTGCTCGTGCAGATGGCGCTCGAGAAATTGCCCGATCTGCCGGACGTGCCGGGCGCGCTGGACCTTGTCAGCGACCCTCAGGCCAAGCGCGTTCTTGAATTGATTCTGAACCGGCAGGAAATGGGCCGTCCCTATGCGGCGCCGCCGGGCGTGCCAGCCGCGCGCGTTGCGGCATTGCGGCGCGCTTTTGACGCTACGATGCAGGACCCCGAGTTCCTGGCGGAAGCCGCCAGAACGAGTCTCGATATCGATCCGCTGACCGGCGAGCAGATCGATCGGTTGCTTGAGCGTTCCTATACCGCGCCCAACGACATTGTTATGCGGGCCGCGGAGTTGGTGACCCCTGAAGGCGCCGGAAAATAGTCGGATTGGGCGCCGATGGATTCGCCATTGCGGGCGCCCGGAGACAAGGTTTTGCTGTCGCCGCATTCCGCCTCGAATAACAATGACGGTAAATTGCGGCCCGGTATGGAATGGGCGGTGCGGTCAGTTCTGACAGCGCTGCGCGGCTGCGTTCCCGACAATGTCTACAACAAGGAGGCAATTGCGCGTTGGAAGGAGCGTTTTGGAGGCGCCAGCGCGATTGATCGATCGGGCGGATAGGGCCTCGATCGTTTCCTTGCGTTCCGTCGCCGGATGCCTTTCCAGGCGCTGGATAACGGACCATTAACCATGACGGGCGATAGTTGGCTGAATTTATTTTGCCCATCTGCGGCTTTTGCCGAGGATTTGCCATGGATTCCGCTTCAGCCCTGATTCCGCCCGTGCGCAGGATATCCTCGGATTCAACGATGCGAGACATTGACACTGCTTTTTCGTCGGTCTTGCGGTCACAGCCGATGATGGTGATCGATGCAGTTGCAATTTCTGAATCTCCTCAGGCAAGGACGTCACGCGCTTCGGCGCGTCTCCCGCAACAAATTGTCGGCGACCTTCAGGCGCGACGGGGTTTTGGAGGCGTTGCGCTCACGGCTGCAATTTTGCTGGGGTTTGGCGGTGGCGCCGCCGGCATGAATTTCCTTTTTGACCGCATGACTGAAACGCAGGCGCTCGCTGACGCCAACGATCGTTTGCGCGCGCGCGTATCGGCGCTTGAAAGCGCCCACGCCAGGGCGACCGCCAACGATGCGCTGGCAAGCGTGCAGACACGCCTTGAAAATCTCAAGGCCGCCGCCGTTGAGAAAAGCGCCGAGCTCGCCGCGCGCCTCGACAAGCTCGATCAGGTCGTCGGGACTCGATATCAGACGCTTGATAAGCCCAATGTGAGCCGCGATATCACAGCCACGATCCATACCTTGCCCGTTCCGCCACTGTCGCAAGTCATCGGCGGAACGAATACAGCGAAGGCGGTCGAAAAGATTCGCATGCAACGCGGCGGATGAGGACGGGACATTTCGGGCTGCGGGGAGTCGACAGGTTGCATCGGAGGAGGGTATTGCAATGCGCCTCGCTCACCTGTTCTGAAAAGCCGCGCTTGTGAAATCCTTCGCACGAGAATTGACGATCCAGCCGCCGGCAACGCCGTTGCGCGGTCGGGTGACGCCGCCGGGATCGAAATCGATCACAAATCGCGCCTTGCTGCTCGCGGCGCTGGCAAATGGGGCGAGCCGGCTGTCCGGCGCGTTGAAAAGCGACGATACCCGTTATATGGCCGAAGCCTTGCGCGGCATGGGCGTGCGCATTGACGAGCCAGACGAAACGACCTTTGGCGTTGTGGGCTCGGGCGCCCTGCAAGCGCCTCAAAAATCTCTGTTTTTAGGCAATGCAGGGACTGCGACACGATTTTTGACGGCGGCGGCGGCCTCGGTCGATGGGCATGTGACCATCGATGGCGATGCGCATATGCGAAAACGACCGATTGCTCCATTGATTGCAGCGCTGCGTTCGCTTGGCGTCGACGCCGACGCGCCGACCGGTTGTCCGCCCGTGACCATTCGCGGGCGCGGCAATATTGGCGAGGGCAGGGTCGAAATCGATGGCGGGCTGTCCAGCCAGTACGTCTCGGCTCTTCTGATGGTCGCCCCGCTCGGGCGCGGGCCTGTTGAGGTCGCGCTGAAAGGCGGCGACATTGGCGCGCGCGGCTATGTCGATCTGACGCTTGCGGTGATGAACGCCTTTGGCGCGGACGTCGAACAGGCGAATGCCTCGCTCTGGCGCATCGCGCCCACGGGCTATCGGGCCATTGACTATCGTATCGAACCCGACGCTTCGGCGGCGACCTATCTTTGGGCGGCCGAGGTCCTGACCGGGGGCGCAATTGATCTTGGCGTTGCGCCATCCGCCTTCACCCAGCCCGATGCCCAGGCCTACGCCGTGATCCAATCTTTCCCGCATATGCCGTCTGTGATCGAAGGGTCACAAATGCAGGACGCTGTGCCGACGCTTGCGGTGTTGGCGGCTTTCAATCGGACGCCGGTGCGCTTTACCGGCATCGCCAATCTGCGTGTCAAGGAATGCGATCGCATCAGGGCTCTCGCCACGGAATTGTCGCGTATCCGGCCGGGGCTCGGGCGCGAGGACGGCGATGATCTCATCGTGGCGTCAGATCCCGCGCTGGCGGGACTGGCGTTGCCGGCGCGAATCGAGACCTATCACGATCATCGCATTGCCATGAGTTTCGCGCTGGCGGCTCTGAAAATTCACGGGATTGCGATTCTCGATCCCGGTTGCGCCGCAAAGACCTATCCTGGCTACTGGGATGATCTGAAATCGCTTGGCGTAGCGATGGATGAGGTTTGATATCCGCTAATCCGTCGCCGCCTTCGCGGGCAAGCGCGCCAGCATATCCAGCAAAGCCCGATCCTGCAGTACGATATTTTTTTCCCTCGGGCGCAGCCAGCGGCTGGCTTCGTCAAGCGTGACGGCGTCATTGAGCTTGGCTTCGGCAACCGCCCGGTCTGGATCGATCAGGCCGCGCACATGGGGGGCGGCGTGGCCCAATTGGCCTATGTGCCAGTCGCGAAACACAGGGTCGCCATGGATGCTTGAAAACCCATCCTCCTCGTCATGGTCCTCGCTCGCAAGTCGAGCGCCGAGCGCATTCGCGCGCGTAGCTATGGCCGGCGGCCTTGTTTCCTCCGGCGTGCACAGCAGCCCCCAGCGTTTCAGGAGCAGACCCACCGTTAGCATGCCGCTCCAGCTTGAAAGCGGAATCGCCAGGACAAGGCCTGCAATGGTCGGGGACATCCAGGCGGCCAACGAGGGCGAAATCAGGAAGCCCGCGATCAGCGTGACAATTCCAAGCGCCATATGCGAGCGATGGCGGCGAATGATTGCCTTGAGTGGAATGGAGCCATCGTCGCGTCTCTGAGGGTTCCAGCCCGTGTCGCGTCCCGAAAGTATTTGCACCACCGACCCGGTCTGGATCAGCATCATGATGGGCGCATAGAGCGATGACATGACGATTTCAACGAATGTCGAGGCGATCAATCCGATGGCGCCGCCGGAGTCCCGTCGTGTCGAAGAATCCTTGATTGCGACAATGAGCCCCATGAATTTGGGCGCCAGCAAGACCGCCATGGTGACGCCAAAAAGGTCCAGCGCGCGTTCCGCGTCGAAGCGGGGCCAGGCGGGAAACAGCCTGAATTCATCGGTGAAATATTCCGGTCTTATATAGGCGGATTGCAGGACGAGCACGATGCCGACGACGAGTTGCGCCATCCACAGCGGCGAAGCCAGGTATCCCATGATGCCGGTTGCGAAATGCTGGCGCGTCGGCAGTTTGAGTCCTTTGGCGGGGAGGATACGGATATGTTGCAGGTTGCCCTGGCACCAGCGCCGGTCGCGCGCCGCCAGATCGATCAGCGAAGGGGGGCTTTCTTCAAAACTTCCGCCGAGCGTCGGCAGCATATAGACCGCGTAGCCGGCCCGGCGCATCAGCGCCGCTTCAACGAAATCGTGGCTGAGTACATGCCCGCCCAAAGGAGGCCTGCCGCGCAGTATGGGCATGCCACAATGCGCGGCAAACGCGCGCGTGCGGATAATGGCGTTGTGGCCCCAGTAATTGCCATCGCGACCGGACCATAACGCGAGGCCGGAAGCGATGATGGGCCCGTGAATGCGCGCGGCAAATTGCTGGAGCCGGGCGAACATGGTGTTGCGGTTGATGATCAGCGGCAATGACTGGATTATCCCCGCGTCCGGGTCGGCCTCCATTGCATTGGCGAGCGACACGATCGCGCGCCCGGTCATCAGACTGTCGGCGTCAAGCACCAGCATGTGATCGTATTCGCCACCCCAGCGGGTCACGAAATCGGCAATATTGCCCGCCTTGCGGCTCGTGTTCTTTGGACGGCGCCGGTAATAGACGCGCGCGCCAGGACCCAGTCTTGCGCGCATGGCGAGAAACGCGCGCTCTTCGGCGATCCAGATATCTGGATTGGTCGTGTCCGCAAGCAGGAACCAGTCGAAAGCCGCGCCACAGCCGGTTGCTTCCACCTCTTCATAGATCGCCTGCATAGCGCCAAAAACACGCGACGGCGTCTCATTGTAAATTGGCATAACGACGGCGGTGCGCGCCTGCGGGGTCGCCGGGGGGGCGTCAGGCTTTGGCGTCGTTCGCAATATCAACCAGACGAAGCCCACAATGGCGCTCATGAACGCCAGCGCAATCCACGAGAAGTTGATGACGAACAAAAACAGCAACGCCCATTTCAGCGTCGTGATCTGGCCGACGTTGACCACGCCATACATCTCATTGGCGCCATAGGCTGTGAGCGCCAGCCCGCCGAGGAAGACAACGCTGCGGGCCAGCCATGGTACGCGCCGCCGCGCTGGCCTGTGCGTATCTGCGGGATCGAACCGGCTGAGGGACTGGGTTGGCATGGCCAGCGGGGATTCAGGCGGCATCGCAGCAAGGCTGGCGATATCGACCGGCGACGCCGGTGATAGCGTTGCCATATCGGTCGCAGGGCCGGTCATGGCGTCCACCTGTACAACCAGATTTCGCTCACCGGCTTGCCGCCGGACTCAAGGAACAGCCGCAATTCACAGAGTGTTTCAGCGCCGGGGTCAAGGTCGAACTGGACACGGTAGGTTTTGTCTCCGGCGTCGGCGAATTTGCGAACCGACACAATTGCGCCAGGGCTCGCTCCCAGATTGGGGATTGTGTCTCGCAGCGATGCCGCTCCTGAAATGCCTTCGCCTGCAAATTCGACAATAAAACGGCGGCGTTTGCCATTGGCGCCGCCACCGGGCGTTTTTCCGCCATATGAGCCCAGAACGAATGCTCCTGCCGGGCTTGCGGGCGGCGACCAGCACCAGAACTGCCGATAAGCGAAAGAAGTTTCTGAACCCGCCGCCAATCCATCTTTCGGGCGCCAATAGGCGATCATATTCTGATTAACGTCAGAATCGGAGGGAACCTCGATCAGCGTCACGGCGCCCGGTCCCCAATCTCCAATGGGCTCAGCCCACAGGGACGGGCGTCGTTCCCAATGGTTTTCATCATCGAGAAAGCGTTCGAAACTGCGGTCGCTTTGCAGGAAGCCAAAACCGCGCGGATTGTCGTCGACAAAGGCGGAGGATTGCAATGTTTCCCTTTTGGAGACAGGGCGCCATAGCCATTCGCCGCGTCCGTTGAGAATTTGCAACCCGCGGGCGTCATGCACAGAGGGCCTGGCGTCGTCGACCCGGCGCCGGTCGAGCGGTCCAGCCAGGTAGGTCGCAGCCATCGGCGCAACGCCGATATTTTCAACTGCAACGCGCGCAAACAATGTGCATTCAGTATCGATGATGGTGGCGTCGCCCGCCCGTAGCGTAAACCGGTAGGCGCCGGTGACGCTTTCCGAATCGAGCAGCGCGTGCATGACGATGTCGCCTTGCGCCAGATTTGGTTGCTCGATCCAGACTTCGCGAAAAAGCGGAATTTCTTCGCCTTTGGTGTCGGCGACCTTCACCGCAAGCCCGCGCGCCTTCACGCCAAAGTCCATTCCATGAGCAACAGCCTGATAGAAACTGGCGCCGCGAAAGATTGCGACGGGTTCCGGCGAGCCCCCCGGCAGGTTCAACAGCAACCGGAAGCCGGAAAAGCCAATGTCCGGAAGATCGGCGGGCGGTTTGGATGCGCCAAAATCATAATCGGTAGCGTTATAGCCGAGCTTTCGCACAATGCCGTTTTCGACGACGTGCAGGCGCATCGGGGCGGCGTAGAGAAACCCGCGATGCAGAGGCTCGACCATAAAGCCCAATGGCTCGGCAGCCCATAGAAGTCCTTCCGGGCGACGCTGGATGGCGCTGTATTGATCCCGTGTCAGGTTGGCAAAGGCATCTGGAAGGTCAGCAGGCGGCGCCTTGAAGGGTTTGCCCGCCAGAGCGCGAGCGGCCTCCGTCACCACGCCGGGGTCGAACGGTTGCGGCGCAGCGGGCGAGGGCGTCTGCGCTTCCGCCACGCGCTGCGCGCTCGAAGCGCTCGCAAGCCCCCCTATCCCTAGCTTTAGCACATCGCGACGCTGCAACATTTACATTTCGGCTGGACGGGGCGCGCGCCCGGATATTCGGGCCCATTTCGGCTTCTGTATAGCGTGAATGGGGCGAATTGGGAGCGTCTATTGACGGCATGGCAAGAAATTTTACGCCATGCTAAGCCCCGCCGTCATAAGACCGCCCGGAACGGGATTTTCGACAACGCCGCCTGGAGCCAGAAATGACCGCCCATCAGAAACAAACAGCAAAATCCGGGCTGGCGGTTGTGCTCGCCGCCGGGGAGGGCACGCGCATGAAATCGGGCCTGCCCAAGGTGCTGCATCAGGTTGCGGGCAGGTCGATGCTGGCCAATACGCTGGCCGCAGTAACCGGTTCCGGCATTGAAAGGATCGCGGTGGTGGTCGGGCCGGGGCGGGAGGATGTTGCGACCGAAGCCAGACGCGCAGCGCCAGGCGCGGCTGCCTTTGTGCAGCACGAGCGGCTTGGCACCGCCCATGCGGTTCTGGCGGCGCGCACGGCGCTCGAACAGGATTGCGACCATTTGATCGTGGTTTTTGCCGATACGCCACTCATAGAGCCCGCGACCTTTCGGGCCTTGCGCGCTGCGCTTGACGGCGGCGCCGCAGTGGCGGTCCTGGGATTTGAAGCGTCCAATCCCGCCGGCTACGGGCGGTTGCTGATCGAGGCCGGAGAACTTGTCGCGATCCGGGAGCACAAGGATGCGAGTGACGCCGAGCGCGCCGTTACGCTCTGCAACGCTGGCCTTATGGCGATCGACGGCGCCCGCGCGCTCGAAATTCTCGCGTCGGTCAAAGCCGATAATGCGCAGAAGGAGTTCTACCTCACCGACGTCGTGTCCATCGCGCGCGCAAAAGGTCTGCGCGCGGTTGTCGTGCGCGCGCCGGAGGAGGAAGTGATGGGCGTCAACGACCGCGTGCAACTCGCCGCCGCCGAAGCCATTGCGCAGCGGCGCCTGCGCGAAAAGGCCATGCGCGAGGGCGTCACCATGATTGCGCCGGAAACCGTTTTCCTGTGTCACGATACGAAAATCGGTCGGGATACGATTATTGAACCGAATGTGTTTTTTGGACCCGGCGTCAGCATCGGCGAGGGCGTCGTCGTCAAGGCGTTTTCGCATTTTGAAGGCGCGCGCATTGCGAACCAGTCGTCCGTTGGTCCCTTTGCCCGGCTGCGGCCCGGCGCCGATATCGAAACGGGCGTCAAGATTGGCAACTTTGTCGAAATCAAATCCGCGCGGATTGGCGCGGGTTCCGCCGTCAGCCATCTCAGCTATGTTGGCGACGCCAGCGTGGGCGTCAAAGCCAATATTGGCGCGGGGACAATCACCTGCAATTATGACGGCTTCGACAAAGCGCGCACCGAAATTGGCGATGGCGCTTTCATCGGCTCCAACTCGGCGCTTGTGGCGCCCGTCAGGGTTGGCGCCGGCGCCTATGTCGGTTCGGGCTCGGTCATTACAAAAGACGTTGAACCCAATGCTCTGGCGGTGGGGCGCGGGCGCCAGTTTGAGAAGGCGGGCTGGGCCAGCGCCTTTCGCAAAGCCCGCGAGGGCAAGGAAAAGAAGCGGGTATGAGTTGTCGCCCGGCGCCGCTACGCCGCCAGATCGGCGACCACAGCATTCAGCACCGGAAAACCCTCCGGCGTGACACGCAGGCGTCCGTCTGGCGCATTTTCCACCATGCCATCCTCGATCAGCGAGGCAATCCGGCGCGGATCGAGTTTACGACCCGACAGGGCTTCGAAACGCCTGATGTCGACGCCCTCCGCGAGCCGCAGGCCCATCACCAGCATTTCGTCGCCCTGCTCCCCGGCGCTCAAAAGATCGTCTTCAACAAGGCCATGACCATCGGCTTCGACGACGGTCAACCACATTTCGGGGTGTTTTTCCGTTGACTGGGCGAGGCGTCCGCGCCCCTCGACAACCAATCGCCCATGCGCGCCGGGACCAACCCCGGCATATTCGCCGTAACGCCAATAGATGAGATTATGCCGGCTTTCCGCGCCGGGGCGCGCGTGGTTGGAGACCTCATACGCGGGCATTCCCGCCCTATTCATGATCTCCTGCGTCACATCCCACAGGTCACGACCGGTATCAGCGTCGGGCGGAATCATCCGCCCGGCGTCCACAAGCTTCTGGAACATCGTGTCATGCTCAATGGTGAGCTGATAGAGTGAGAGATGTTCGGGCGCGCGGCGCACAGCCTCTTCAAGTTCGGCGCGCCATTGCGCCGGCGTCTGTCCGGGGCGGGCGTAGATCAGATCGAACGAGGCGCGATCGAAGATGGAGGTCGCAATACGCACGGCCTGCATGGCTTCTTCAGCGGTGTGCATCCGGCCGAGCGTCTTCAGGTCGGCGTCGTTGAGCGCCTGCACGCCGAGCGAAACCCTGTTGACTCCCGCGGCCCTGTAGCCGGCAAAACGCCCGGCCTCGACGCTGGTGGGATTGGCTTCCAGCGTGATTTCGGCGTCCGGCGCGATAGACCAGTGCGCGCCGATGGAATCGAGGATCGCGCCAACGGTTTGCGGCTTCATCAGCGAAGGCGTGCCGCCGCCAAAGAAGATGGATTGCACCGTGCGGCCCGGCGCCAACGCGGCGCGATGGGCGATTTCTGCGCGGAAAGCGCCGACATATCGCTCCTCATCGACGCCAGTCGCGCGCACGTGACTGTTGAAATCACAATAGGGGCATTTTGACAGGCAGAAAGGCCAATGGACGTAAACGCCAAAGCCGGGTTCTGGTGGGTGCGCCGCGTTGGTCATGGCGCTGTATCGCATGGACGCGGCTGAAGGTCACGGGGAGTCGCGATCAGCGTAAACACATCCGCGCCAGATCCTGAAACGCCCGCGCCCGGTGCGACAGCGCGCGGGACCCATCGGCGGGAATGCCGTGCTTTTCGTCAGACGTCATTTCGCCAAATGTGCGCTCATGACCATCCGGCAAAAATTGGGGATCGTAGCCAAAGCCTTTTTTTCCACGCGGCGCGACGATGGCGCCATCGACCCGCCCCTCAACCACGTCCTCATGGCCGTCGGGCCAGACCAGCGCCAG
>CAIZEI010000183.1 GCA_903931945.1 uncultured Hyphomicrobiales bacterium
GCGCTGCATGAGAATGACACACCATTCACGCCGCTGCTGGTCGATCTCGGCAATGCGGAGTCACGCGCGGCATTTCTGAAAATTTGGCCGATTGGAAAGTTTCCGGTGGTGCGGGACGAAGTGCGCGACCATGTCGTGCCGGAATCCAGCATCATCATTGAGTATCTCGATCAACATTTTCCGGGCAAAACCAGGTTCATCCCTGCGGACACAGAGCAAGCGCGGCAGATGCGGATGCGTGATCGCTTTATTGATCTGCATCTTCACATGCAGATGCAAAAAGTTGTTGCCGACAAGATGAGGCCCGAAGGCAGCAAGGATCCGCTCGGCGTGACGCAAGCCCAGCAGACGATCCACACATCGCTCGGCATGCTGGAGCAGGATATCGGCTCCAAGACCTGGATCATGGGCGAGGCCTTCACGATGGCGGATTGTGCCGCCATGCCGGCGCTATTCTACATCAACAAGATCATGCCGTTTGGCGAAACACATCCGAAGACCGCGGCCTACCTCGCGCGCCTGAAGGCGCGACCTTCCGTTGCGCGTGTGCTCAAGGAAGCGGAGCCGTACATGAAGATGTTTCCGGGCTAGCGAATCGCAAGCCCCATGCGGGTTTGGACGCAGCCGCGGCAACTAGCTGCTGCGCTTCACCGCACGATAAAGCTCCGAGAGCGGGACGATCCGTCCGTGCAGCGGTAGGATGCGATCGACGGAAAGTTTCAGGCGTTCGATATTTTCAACCAGATTGACTGAAAACACGTCGGGCTCGGCCGGCAGCGGGGCGTCTGGCGGACCCGGCGAAAGCGCATCTGCTTCAATCAGCAATTTTTCCTTTGGAAGATAGAGCATCAGCAAGTCGTCCGCGTGGCGGTTGCCACGGAGGAGATGAAGCTCGACATTGCGGGATCCGTCGCTAAAGACATATTTGTCACCGACCGCCATCAGCTTGGCTTTCTTGCCGCTCTTCGTCAACTTGTCCGGCGCCAGCCGCCGGGCGGACGCGAAGTAGCCTTCGAAGATGCGTTTGTTGGAAACGTAGGTAATGATCGTCGCGCCTTCGAGCGCCGCCGCACGCAAGCCCCCGGAATGATCGATGTGATGATGCGTATTGACGACGTATCTGATCGGCTTGCCTGGAATGGCACGCCTGGCAGCGTCAAACACGGAAGTCGCGATCTCGTTCGTGAGCGGACTTTCCACCACGATAATGTAGTCTTTCATCTCGATGGCGTAACAGTTTGTTGCGCCCGGAATGCTCCACACGCCGTCCGCAACTTTTACAGCCGTGGGCTCGGGATAGGCCGCCGCGTTGATAAGCGCGTCCGGTGGCCGTACATCGACCGCAACATTCGGCTCCACCTTTGTCACTGTCAGATCGAGAATCGGAAAGCCGTTTTGCGTGCGCCGGATGCGGCTTGGAAACTTCACGCCGGCGTAGTCCTCGTAGTCGGCATAGGTCGTTACGAATGGCAACTCACCGTAAAACGGAATCGCAGCGCGTGACTCGACCCGTTCCACCAGACCTTTCTTGTCAATGAAAGCTGTTGCACTGAACTTACCGGGCTCTGTGAATGAAACGGCCGCAAGGCGCTGGCCGTTTCTCGTTTGCCATTTCAGTGTTGCTTTGTTGCGTAGCGCGGCCTTGATTACCCCATGGGGCGTTATCCAAGTTTGATGGTTTCTGTCATCCACGTTCCATGGACGCGAGATCGAGCGCGGTCCGATCTGCGTCCAGACAAACCGATCCGTGACGTAAGTAATGCCGCGCCCGATTGATGGCTGACCGCCGCCACGCGGAGGGTTGTCAGCGCGTGTTCGATTGCCAAGCTCTTCGCTTGCGGTGCCGCTTTCATAGTTGAAGGCGCTGATCATCCAGTCGAAATTGTATTGTGGCCACGGGCCGCCGGGCGTTGCATTCTGACCAAGGACGTATTCCGCGCCGGTCGATGTGTAACGGATGGTTTTGAGATTGTCCGCGCCCATGGCACGCGAGGCTTGCGCGAGTACGGTTGTGACGTCTTGCGCAAATGCGACCGCGGGACTGAAAATCAGCGTGACGGCGAGGAGCAGTCGTTCGATGCCGCGAGGGAATGAAACCGGGTGCCCCGCAGCATTGGGTTTGGAGTATTTCAAAAGTTGCACGTGCGGCGGCTGGATGTCGGCGGGCATCGCGATCTCCCCGATAAATTTGTATTTTTTTGAATACTAGTCCCGATTGCATTCTGCACAAATGGCATTTTGCGCGTACCGTGGCTGGGCGGCGTGGCTTCAACGGGCTTTATGCGTTGTGCGCAGAGCGGAATATTGATGGCGGTTCAAACCAACAGTCCGTGTAACTTTTAATTGCTGCCGCAACGGGTAACTTACGCTGATGGTTACACTACGCCCCACCATCTTCGCGCTTTCTTCCGGCCGCCCGCCGGTCGCGATTGCTGTCATTCGTATTTCGGGCCCGCGCGCGGGCGACGCGCTGCGCGCATTCACCGGGCGCTTGCCGGAGCCGCGCAAAGGTATGTTCGCGCGGCTGCGTGATCCCGACACCAAGGAAATGATCGACGAGGCGCTGGCGCTGTGGTTTCCGGGGCCCAACAGCGAAACCGGCGAGGACACTGTCGAGCTGCAGGTTCACGGCGGCCGCGCCATCATCAGCGCCGTGTTTGCAGCGCTCTCGCGCCTGCCGGATTTTCGCATGGCGGAGCCGGGCGAGTTCACGCGCCGCGCGTTCGAGAACGGCAAGCTTGATCTCACCCGCATTGAAGGCCTCGCTGATTTGATCGCCGCCGATAGCGACGCCCAGCGGCGGCAGGCGTTGCGCCAGCTTCAGGGCTTGCTGGGCGACAAAGCCGAGGCGTGGCGGAAGGATTTGATTTCAGCGTTGGCGCTGGTCGAGGCGCAGATCGATTTTCCCGACGAGGGCGACGTGCCGCAGGATCTCACAAGGCCGGCGCTCGCGACGGTGCGGAAATTGCGCGACGAGATTGCCGAAGTGCTGGGGCAGGGCGACCGCGGCGAGCGGTTGCGCGACGGCATGGTGGTCGCGATTGCCGGTCCGCCGAACGCCGGCAAGTCGAGCCTGCTTAATCGGCTGGCCAGGCGGGAGGCGGCGATTGTCTCGCCATTCGCCGGGACGACAAGGGACGTGATCGAGGTCCATCTCGATCTCGGCGGGTATCCGGTTGTGCTGCTCGATACCGCCGGGATTCGGGTGAGCGATGACCCTGTGGAGCAGGAAGGAATCCGTCGGGCTGAGGCGCGATCAGCGGCGGCCGATCTGGTATTATGGGTGGTGGATGCGGTCGAAGAGAGCGCGAATGACAATTCACTTTCTTCGATTCATGTGTCCGATACCTCGCAGCCGAAAAGTACCACTCGCTGGACTATTGAGAACAAAGCAGATTTGGACGTAAGAATTAAGATAAATAATATAGAATCTAAAGCTCCGAGCTTGTATTTCAAAGTATCAGCCAAGACGGGCGACGGTATCTCGGCCCTGATGGGCGCCCTTGCCTCTCAGGCGGCCCAGTTCTTCGGATCGACCGAAACGACTTTTATTACGCGGGGACGGCAGCGCGCCGACCTCACTGAAACCCAGGCTGCGCTTGATCGCGCCCTGGAAAAAACGTTGCGCGATGACGACGATCTCATTGCCGAAGAGCTGCGGCTGGCCGCCCGCGCGTTAGGGCGCCTGACCGGGCGAGTCGATGTAGAGGACGTGCTGGACGTCATTTTCCGTGATTTCTGCATTGGGAAGTAAGCCGGAGCCGGATTCCGCCATTTGTTTCACGTGAAACAATTTCACCCCGCGTCCGCCTCGACCTGTTTCACGTGAAACAATTTCCTTTTCGCGGTTTTCTTTGACCCGGCCTCCGGTGGGGGCTAGAAACCGGCTATTCGGGAATTGAGGTCATGGAATCGCGCGAAAACGTGCAAAAGCGCTTTGACGTCATCGTCATTGGTGGCGGCCACGCCGGCTGTGAGGCCGCGGCGGCTTCCGCGCGCATGGGCGCCAAGACGGCGCTGCTGACCCACCGTTTCTCCACGATTGGCGCGATGTCGTGCAATCCGGCCATTGGAGGTCTTGGAAAAGGCCATCTGGTCCGGGAAATCGATGCTCTAGACGGCCTGCTGGGCCGGGTCGCCGATCAGGGGGGCATTCAGTTTCGGGTTTTGAACCGCCGCAAGGGCCCGGCGGTGCGTGGCCCTCGAGCACAAGCCGACCGGGCGCTTTATGCGGCGGCCATGCAACGGGCAATTGTCGAAACCGCCAATCTCGACGTAATCGAGGGCGAGGCGGACGATCTTCTGTCTGCAAGTGGTAGGATCACCGGCGTTAAGCTGGCTGATGGCCGGGAATTGGCGTGCGGCGCGGTTGTTTTGACAACCGGGACCTTCCTGCGCGGCCTCATTCACATCGGTGAGAGGCAAATCCCGGCCGGCCGGGTTGATGAAGCGCCCGCGATGGGGCTTTCGGTCGCGCTGGAGCGCTTCGGATTTGCGCTCGGCCGCCTAAAGACTGGAACGCCACCGCGCCTCGATGGCCGGACCATTGACTGGGCCGCTTTGCAGATGCAGCCGGGCGACGACCC
>CAIZEI010000184.1 GCA_903931945.1 uncultured Hyphomicrobiales bacterium
AAAAGAAAGGAGGCCGCTCGTTTGCACAAGCGGCCCCAAGTCAAGGGAGGAAACGCCCAAGGAGGGCATATGCAACAACGTTGCACCGCAACAATATGCTTGTGCGTCGCACAAAAGTCAAGCGCCATTTTTGAATTTTTAATGAATTCGCAGAATCGTCGCTGCGAATCGATCAAGCATTTGAAATTATTGTTTTTTTGATGGGTGCGTGTCTTTGCAGCGCCAATAAAGCAGCGCCGCCAGGGCCAATTCGCAGCCAAGGACAGCGAAAACGGCGCGATATCCCGCCGCCGGATAGATTCGCACGCCGTCCACAACTCGCGCTCCAAACGACTCAATCACAAAGCCGGTAAGCATTTGCTGAACAAACACCCCGCCCATATTGCCGACATTCAACAGCGTCAGCCCTCGACCCACGAGTTCAGGCGGAAACAGGGCGCGTCCGTGGGCGGTCAGAACGGGCGTGACGGCCAGAAACAGCGCGAACAGAGCGAGAAGCGGGGGGACCCAGGCGAGCGGCGGCTGTGCGGAAGCAAGAATCGCCAGCAGGATAACGCCACCGCCGACGCCTGTGAGGCCGGCGACCCGGTAGCCGCCAAAAAAACGGTCCGCCCAGCCCCAGGCAAACAGGCCGCTGACCTGAGCAAGCACGGTGACAAACAGGATGCGACCGCTGACCTCGCCGTTCACGCCATAGACCTGTGTGAGCCAGGGACTGCCCCACAGGCCGACAATGCTGGCGAAGGCCGAGTAAGTTGTGGCCTGAATCAGAAACACCGGCCAGAATGAGGGGACGCGCGCAGCAACGGCGACGCCAGCCAAGAGATCGCGAAGATTTTCGCGCCGTTTTTGCCGCTCGATGCGCAATGCGTCATCTTCGCGCACCAGCACAGCGACAATGAGAGTAGTAACCGCACAGAGCGCGGCGATGCCCATGAATGTCGCCCGCCAGCCGATCCACGCGCTGGCTGCAACGAGCGGCGCTGTCGCCATGAGCGAACCCAGCGTGCCCGCGCCAAGCTGGATTCCGGCCATCATGGCGAAGCGATCGGGCGGAAATCGTCGCGCATAGATTGTCAAGGTTCCCATATAGAAACTGGAGCAACCCATGCCGATGATGAGCCTGCCGGCGGCAAGGACTGTGAAATTCGCGGCTTGCGCAAAAATGACGGCGCCCGCGATAGCCGCCAGCGCAGTCGTGACAATCGTCTCCTTGGCGCCGAACCGGTCGATCGCCATGCCAACAGGAATTTGCGTCAGCGCGAAGGAAAAATAAAAAATCGCGCCGAGCAGGCCAAGCGAACGCGCGTCAAGATTGAATTCGCGCGCGAGTTCCGGGCCAATGACGCCGACAGAATTGCGGAAAAACTGGCTGAGCGCATAAATGGCCAGCAACGATCCCACAAGCGCCAGGTTGGCGCTGTTGATTTTACCGATCCGCAAACGCACTCGCCTCCGCCCGCTGGCTCATGTATCACTCAGTCGCCGCCCCTCCTATCATGACAGGGGAATACGGCAACCGAGGCTCGGCGACCATGAAACCCATCGATTTCATCGTTTTTGTCGAACGTCTCGCCGTGGCGTCGGGCGAAGCGATCCTGCCCTTTTTCCGTACCGCCATTGGCGCTGACGACAAATCGCGGGGTGGGGCGTTCGATCCCGTGACCGAAGCCGACCGCGCCGCCGAAGCGGTCATGCGCCGGCTGATCAAGGCGAATTTTCCCGATCATGGAATCATTGGCGAGGAATTTGGCGATGAGCAGGCGGATGCAGAGTACGTCTGGGTGCTCGATCCGATCGATGGCACCAAGAGTTTTATTTCCGGCATGCCTTTGTGGGGCACGTTGATCGGGCTTCAGCACGCTGGCCGTCCCGTGTATGGCATGATGCATCAGCCTTTCACGCGGGAAACATTTTCCGGCGATGGCTCCGGCGCTCTCTGGCGCGGCATCGGCCCCGGAGACAAACCTGCCGAGCGCCGCCTGCACACCCGCCCCTGCGCGGGCCTCGAAACTGCGACGTTGATGACAACGCATCCGGCGTTGCTGTCGCCCGGCACGCTGGAGCCTTACCGCCGCGTCGAGGAAAAGGTGCGCCTGTCGCGCTACGGCGGAGATTGCTACGCTTATTGTATGCTGGCGGCGGGCCATGTCGATCTTGTGATCGAGAGCGGACTGCAACCCTATGACATTGCCGCGCTGATTCCCATTGTTGAAGGCGCGGGCGGGGTTGTGACGGCGTGGGACGGCGGCAGCGCGGCGCAGGGCGGAGCGATCATCGCGGCAGGCGACCTGCGCGCGCATCAGGCCGCGCTCAAATTGCTGACGCAATAGGCGGGTTTTGCTGCCGCGTTGTTCTTGCAACCGTCTCGCAAATTCACGACACAACACGCTCGGGAGCCGCACGTGCCGGCATAACATTAGCGTAGTCTACAAAATTAAATTTCCAGTAACCATTTTATGAAAAATATTGGCGACGGTGAAATATCGAATTCACCGTTCATGATTCCGTAAAGGATTTCGAGATGCTGCGCCGCCTCGCCGTTTCATCATTTGTGCTGACAGCTTTCTCCCTTGGCGCTGTTGCGGCCGATCTGCCAAGCCGGAAAGAGGCCTTGCCGCCTGTTTCGCCCCTCGAACCGACGCCGGTCTATTCCTGGGATGGTTTCTACCTCGGCGCCAATGCCGGCGAAACGTGGGATCAATCCACCCTCAAGACCTTCACCAGCGGGGGTTTTCTGACGGACCCCAATGCCGTCCCCTATCAGGCCGCCTACAATGCGAATCTGGGCAACGGGGTGGCCGGCTTTACCGGCGGCGCGACGGCTGGCTTCAACAAGCAGTTTGGCGTGGGTCTGATCGGCCTTGAGGCCGATATCAATTATCGCCGCGACATGAATAACTGGGGGATTTTGACAGTGACTGACGCGCCATTGCCAGCAGGCGTGATCAGCAAGACGTTCGCACAGGGAGGCGATGACTGGTTCGGCACTTTGCGGGCGCGTCTGGGCCTGACCGCCGATCGCGCGCTGTTTTTCGCCAGCGCAGGACTTGCACTCGGCAATACGCGTTCGACAACGCTTTATACAACAACCGCGCCGGTCTATTCCTGGAGCGGGGCGCAATCCTCCGTGCGCCTCGGCTGGACTGTGGGCGGCGGGTTTGAATATGCGATCGACGATCATTGGACGGCCAAGGTCGAGTATCTTTATGTCAATCTGGGCGGGCCGAATTACACCCTCCAGAACGCAGTGGCCAATCCGCTGCAAACCTATACGCTGGGTGGGCGTTCGAGCGATATTTTTCATGTCGCGCGTCTCGGTCTGAACTATAAATTCAAAGAGGGCGCGAGCGCCGTTATTGCACGCTACTGAGGGATCGAGCGCCAGGGGCGCTCCGGGTTGGTTTAATTGCGCTCGTCCGGCAATACCGGCAACGGCATGACGGGAATTCCCTCATCGGCCAGCGATCTGGCTTCATCGAGCGTCGCCTTGCCGTGAATTGACCGTTGCGGGGCGTCGCCGTCATGGATGGCTCGCGCCTCGCTGGCGAAATTCGCGCCGACGTCGGTCGAATTTTCCGTAAGCTTTTGATGCAATTCCCGGATCATGGCGCGCATCTGCTGATGTTTTTCATCGACCAGGGCGATCGGGGCGACAGGCGGGGCCACGGCTGGGGCTGTGGTTTCAGCGGTCGTCAGGCGAGCAACCTGTTCTGCCGCTGCGCTTTCCATGGCTGCAGCCACGCGGGTGGCGCCGCGCCGGCGCGAGGTCGAGACGCTGGGCGCCATCAGCGCCTTGGAGATTTTTTTTGACTGGCAGTGCGGGCATTCCACAAAGCCGCGCTTGACCTGTGAGTCAAATGAATCGGCATTGGCGAACCAGCTTTCAAATTCGTGGTCGCGCTCGCAAATCAGGGCATATTTGATCATGTGCCGGTCTGACCCCGCGCGCCGAGCAAGGCGTCGAGTTTGCCTGCGGCCTCAAGGCCATAGATGTCATCGCAACCGCCAACATGGGCTTCGCCAATAAAAATCTGCGGCACCGTCGAGCGCCCGTTCGCGCGTTGCGTCATCGCCAGTTGCGCCGCGCGATCGCCATCGACGGATATCTCGTCATAGGCGACGTTCTTCTTGCGCAGCAGGTCCTTGGCTGCGTCGCAATAGGGACAGTACATTTTGGTATATATGGTGATATCGGGCATCGGGACGTCCTTTGCCCGCATTATAGAGGATTTCCGCCGCCCGTCACAATAGTTTCAACTTGCGGCGACAACGCGCGCAAAGACCAGCAGATCGACGCTGGCCGCGCCAGCGCGAAGCAGAATGCGCGCCGCCGCGTTGGATGTAGCGCCCGACGTCAGAACATCGTCGATCAGGATGAGCCGCCGCCCTGCGATGCGCGGCTGGCCCTCAGCAGACACGCGAAAGGCGCCCTGCATATTGGTCGCGCGCCGGGATCTCGAAAGCCCCACCTGCGGCGACGTCGCCTTCACGCGTTCCAGCGCGAGGGGCTCAACGGGCACGCCTGTCTCTGCGCTGATGACGTCCGCAAGCGCCATCGCCTGATTGAAACGCCGGCCCGCCAGACGCCAGCGATGCAGGGGCGCGGGGATCAGCGCGTCCGCCTCGTTCAGCAATTCCGCGCCGGCCCGCGCCATCCAGCGGCCCATCGGCAAGGCGACATCAAGGCGATCGTAATATTTCAGCCGGTGAACCAGCGCTTTGGCGGGACCATCCTCATAGATCGCCGCTGCGCGCGCACGGCGCCACACCGGCGGGTCGGCGATGGCGTCTGGCGACAGCAGGCCCGCGCCCAAATCCTGTGCGAAGGGCGTGCCCAACCGCTCGCAATAGGGTCGTTCGATAAAGCGCACCTGCGTCCAGCACGCCGCACAAAGCGCGCCAGTGGTTGTGACCGCAGCGCGGCAGCTCAGGCACGACGGGGGATAGACGAGGTCAAGAGCCGCGCCGCCGAGGCGCCGCGCCAAAGCGACCGCCCGTGCGCCTGAAGACGCGCGCGAAACCCGCGCCGCCATTGGGGCGGCGGCTTCTGGCGTCATATCGAGGGGCCGCCATTAGTTCATCCGCTCACTATGGCCCAGGGCTGCGCGGACGGCAATGACGATGCAGGTTGTGGGAGCGACGGCCTGACCTTGCCCCTGTGAATCGGCGTTCGTCACCGAAGCCGACCGGCCTCCACCGCGTCGGAGGATGAAAGTCTCCCCGTTGCGAAAGCCAGCGTCGCCGCCGCGATCAATGCCGTCCCATGCGACTGTTCCTGCGCAAGGCACGCCGCCAGAAGCGCCTTTTCGGCCTCTATCGCCGCTGGAAGCGCGCCGGCGCCGCTCTTGTAAGCGGCGAAAGCGGCGTCCTCCGTGGTTCTCGACGCTGATACAAGGACGCTCGCCGCCTGATAGGCCGCTAGGCTGCTGCGCAAAGCGTCATCCGCCGTCACGATTTCCGAGGCCGCGTTCTGCTGCAGGCGTTGCAGCGCCGCTTCGGCGGCGTCGTTGCGCGATTGCGCCTCGCGCAAACGCGCGTCGCGGACGCCGCCATCGTAAATCGGAATCGAAACCCCGCCGAGCACTGCAGCATTGCTTGCGCTGAGCGACGACCCCGCCGAGACGGGAACGGATTGCGAGCCCAAGGCGCCGAGGTTGAGGCTCGGCATCGACGCGATGTTGAGGCCGCCGGAGACATAGCTTCCCGAGGCTGACAAGAAAACTTTTGGCATGAATTCGGCCTGCGCCGCAGCGATGCCGGCATGGGCGGCTTTTGCGGCGGCATAGCTCGCCTGGACGTCGGCGCGGCGCGCGATCGCCGCCGCGATGAGTCGGTCGACGGGAATCATCGAGGCCGAGGAAAGCGGTCGGCTGGAAACATCGGCGATGCGGATACGGGCTTGCGGCGAAACGCCGATCGATACGATTAGCGCATGATAAATGTCGCGTTCGGCGCCGCGCGCCTGCACAAGGTTGAAATCGGCCTGGGCCAGTAATTGCCGGGCCTGCGCGGTCTCGACCACGGTGCCGACGCCATTTCTGAATTTTTCGGTTGCCGCGTCGAGCAGGCGCGCGCTTTCCTGCCGGGTCTTTTCAGCGATGGTCACGCGCTGACGCGCGGACGTGTATTCGTAGAAGGTCCGGCTGACGTCGTAAATGATCTTCTGGTGGGCGCCGTTGAAGAGGAGGTTGCTCGCCAGCGACAGATTGACGGCGGCCTCCCTGAACGCGTTCCTCTGGCCGAAATCGAACAGCAACCATTGCAGGGCGACGCCCGACACTGCGCCATGGGCGTTCCCGCTTCCCGGATTCGACAGCACCCCGGCGACCTCGTTCGAGCCCGATGTGTGCTGATAGCCGCCGATCGCCGTGGCGCTCATCATCGGCAGATAGAAGGCCTCGACGACGCCGACCGCGAGCGCCGCCTGGCGCGCTTTTTCCCAGGCGACCCGCGTCTCGGGATTGCTGGTCTGCGCCAGATCGATCAATTCGGCCAGCGAATAGACATGCCCCGCGTCGATGCCCGCAGGGCCGGTGTCGAATTGCAAATCCGGCAGCGGCTCCAGTCCGAAATCGCGGGCGCCTGTCGGCGTGAATTTCGACGGGGCGGAAGCATCGGTTTCGTCGCCGCCAGCCGCGGTCGCCGGCTTGTAGGGGACATCGGGCCCGTCCGGCGCTAGCGACAGCGACGAGGACGCGCAGGCCGTGAGGGAGCCGCCAAGCATCGCGAGTGAAAGGAGGTTGGTCAGACTTCGGATTACGCCTGTCCGTTCGCGCTTACTCATAGGCGCCGGCATTCGGTTCGAGGAGCTGGCGGTAATGGAACAGTGTCAGCTGGAGCCGATTCGCGCGGGCCATCAGTGTTTCAAGCGCGCATATCTGCGGCGCGCGCGCCGTGTCCGGGGCGAGCGCCGGCGTCATGGCGCGGGCGACCTTGCTGAACGCGCTGTCGAAAGGCGCTGAGAGACTGGCGGCGAGCGTCTCCAGCCGCGCGTCAGCCTGTGCATAGAGCTGGCGCAGCGCCTCGGAATTCGCCGCGTCGCCGGATGGCGGCGGAAAGGCGGAGACGACGCCGACGGCGCGGACAAGATTTTTCAGCGCCTTTATGGCCAGGCGATTGGCCCTGGCCAGCAAAAGGCTGTTTTCCGAACGTATCGTTTCATAGCCATAGGCCGCGAGATCGCTGGAGACGGCTTCGAGGGTCGCAAAGGCGCGAGCAGCCTCCTCGGTCGCCCCGCCTGCGGGATCCAGCGCGGCTTTAGCCTTGAGGACATTGCGGCATTGCCCCAGCAGGCGATCCAGATCGAGACGGAGCTGGCCCAGGGTCGATACAGGGAATATCCGCGTGAAGATGACATAGACGACAAGGTCGCCCAAAAGGATGCCGATGGTGCGATCCCGGGCGACGATGAGGTCGAATTTCGGTTCGGCGCCTTGCAGGACGCAGAGGAAAAACGCGAAAGCCATCTGGAAGCCAACATAGGAAACTGACGGCTTGCCGACGGCGATCCAGGCGGCGGGCAGCGTGACAAGGCCGACGAGAACGACCAGCGAGGCGATCGAGGTCGTCCCCGGCAGGATATAGACGATGGACAGGGTTCCGATCACGGCGCCGGCGAGGCAGCCCGACATGCGCAGGACCAGTTTTTGAACGGTCTCGCCGACCGTTGTTAGCGAAATGATGAAGCAGGTCAGCATTGCTGTGTGAATGCCCGGCCAGTCGAGCAGCGTATAGGTCAGGTAGCAGATCATCGCCGCCGCCGTACCCTTGAGGGCGAAACGGCCATAGACGGGATTTGAGAAGGCGTCGGGGGCAAAAAAGCCGGATTTTTCTTTTTTGCGGTCGGGTTCCGCCTTGTCGCGGCTGTCGACCGGCCCTCCCGCTACGATATTTTCCATCCGCGTCGTCAATGCCGCGATCTGGTCCGGGAGATCGCCAGGGCGCTCAACCCGCGCCGCGTCCTCTTCGCGCGGCGGGATCACGCGCGGCAGGCGCTCGATCCGCTTGGCCAGTGCGGCGAGCCGCGCCAAAAGCTCGCCCGACGCGGCCGGCGCTGGCTTCAGTGTCATCATGGCCGCCACCGTCATTGCCAGGCCATAGGACAGGCCTGAGAGTTCGCCGAGGCGCTCGACCGCCTCCGCCGGCAGCCGGCGCCACAGCCTGACCATCCTGAGCCGTTTGGCGTTTTCAACATTGCCTTTCTCGAGATCGGCCTGCAACCCGGCGAGGTTTTCCCCCTCGCCCGCGCAAAAAACCCTGGCGGCCAGCCGCAGCCGCTCTGCGATCGCTTGCCGCGCCAGCGTTTCGGGATGGCGCCCAAAGAAAACATTGTAGACGATGAAAACCAGCATCGGCGCGACCGCGAACAGCCACGCGTAAAGCAAACCCCTGACGGCGATTTCGCCGAGTGGGCTGCTTCCAAGCAAATCGAGCACATAGGCGATGATCAGGCCGATGGTGCTGGCGAGCGGCGCGAGCTTGCTGCTGGCGCCGAGGAAAAACGATGCGAAGGCGACGCAGGCGAGAACGACCACGCGTCCCTCGGGGGCGTTAAGCATCAGGATCGCCAGTCCCATCGACAAGGCCACGACCAGCGTGATCACGACAATCAGCGCCAGACTCATCACGATATTGAGTCCGGAGTTTTCCTTCGCCACGAAGAAAATCAGATAGACGCTGATGGCCGGTTCTGGAATCTGGTGCATCATCGAAACGATCACTACGATCATGCAGACGACGGCGATCTCGAGGGTTCGTGAGAGGCGTCCTTCGAATGGCGCGAGCAAATCCGCATAGAAGTCTGGTCCGGGCATCAGCAACGCCCCAAGGGCCGGATTTGCACCGAAGCGGAAGCGCCGGCGCGCATCAGCTCCGGCGGCGGGTCAATCAGGCGCACCCGCACCGGAAAACGCTGCTCGACCCGGACCCAATTGACCGATTTAGCAACGAAGGGCAGGCCGCGCGGCAGGTTGAAGCGGTCCTGATCGGCGACGCCCCAACCGATGCTTTCGACCCTGCCTGCGATGGCGATGCGCCGGTCGATCAGCGAAAAGGCGGTGGCGCAGGACTCTTGGGAAATGCCCGGGAGTTCGGTCTCGCGGAAATTGGCGATGGCGAACCATTCGTCCGTCACCACCAGCGTGAATAGGGCCTGACCCGGGACGACATATTCGCCGCTCTTGACGTTGAGGCCGGCGACGCGGCCATCATGCGGCGCGCGCACGACCGTATTGCGCAAATCCCTCTCAGCCAGAGCCAGCGCGGCGCGCCGCGCCTCGATATTCGCGGCGCCGCCGTCAGTGGTTCCGATCGCCGTGCGGGCCGCCGCAGCCTGCCCGATCGCCTGCGCATAAGCGGTTTCGGCTTTTTTTTTCGATGTCGCGGCGTCGTCGAACTGCTGCGCCGAGACATAGCCCTTACCCACGAGCGGCTCCAGCCGGCTCACCGTATTGCTCGCCAACTGCAGGCTGGTTCGCGCCTGTTCGACTTGCTGGCGCGCGATATCGGCGTTCGCAGTCTCGGTAGCTACCGTCCTTTTTTGGGTGTCGAGCAGCGCTTCGGCCGCCTTCAACTCGGCTGCGGCCAATTCGACATGCAGCCGATAGGGCTCGGGGTCGAGCTCGAACAGCGCGTCGCCCGCCTTGACCAATTGATTTTCATCAATGGGGAGATTGAGGATCCGGCCGACGACCGAGGGAGCGATGTGAACAACATCTGCATCGATGGTGGCGTCGTCCGAAGAAGGCTCGGTCGCGCGATTGCGCATGAAGGACAGGATGCCGGCGACCGCCGCAGGAGAATCGCCGCAGCGACGACCCTGGGAACCGCTTTGCGCCATCCTTGCTGCTTCGTCATCTCAGCTTTTCCCAAACAGGGCGAGCCACAGCCACAAGGTCGATCCCACTGCGAAGGCGAGATAGACCAGAAGTTTGAATGGCACAGCTTCTTCGAAATCAGATGCGATCAGTACAGTTCGCAAGATCAGCGAAGCGAAAATCCCGAATACGGCGCACAGCAGCCACGCGGGGAAGAAAGCGCCGAAAATGCTGTAGGACGGCGCCCCGCGCAAGGCGCAACCGCCAAGACCAAGCGAAAGCGCACAAAGCGAAACGAGAGCGCTGCAGCCACTAACGCTCGTCCACAGGCCGCGCAAAACCCGGTTCCAGGGCGAAAACTGTTCTGCTGGCATGAATTTCAACTCGAAGATTTTGGAAAACAAGCACTGGTTTGAGGCAATGGATTTTTACGGAATGCTTTAATTACACAATGTGTTGTGGCTAGCGCGCCCCGGAAGAAGCACAATGGTAGATTGATAAACTATTTCCGGGGGCATTCGCAAGCCTTTCCACTGCCTTTGGCGACGGGAGGAACGCGGTCACACGGCAGGCGTTTCCGGGGTGTCTGAAAATCGCGACCGCCGGGAATGTCGGGATGTCCTCTAAATCCGTTTAGCATTTGCTGGAAAAACATGACCTGGGCGACCGGGCGAAACGCGCCGAAAACGTCATCGCGCGGATCGAAGCGCTACAAAAACGCGAAACGGGCCCAGACGAGTCGCCGAATGAACCCCAAAAGACCTGCTAGTACATTGATTTCCTTGGTGAGCGCGCCGGGATTCGAACCCGGGACCCTCTGATTAAAAGTCAGATGCTCTACCGGCTGAGCTACGCGCTCCCTTGCGGGGTGGCTTCCCCTACCCGCCGGGGGGCGTGCGGTCAATAGAGCGTGGCGCGGATTGATTGTCATATCGCGCAAGAGGCCTGAATTCCCGCCTAAATAAAACTTGCGCAGGGGCGAAAGGCCGGTCAGTCTGCCTGATAACAAGCAATTCCCGGGGAGGCCGAGACGCCGATGCCGTCATTCCGATTCTTGCCCGGAGCCTTGATTGCAGCGTTGACGCTCGTCTCGGCCGCGCCACTGGCGGCGCAGACATATCCTGACCATCCAATAAGGCTGATCGTGCCCTTTCCCGCAGGCGGCCCGACGGACGCGCTGGCGCGCGCGCTCGGCGAAGGGTTCCGCCAGCGCACCGGCCAGTTGTTCGTCGTGGATTCCAGACCCGGCGCCAACACCGCCATCGCCGGGCAGGATTGCAAGGCTGCGGCGCCCGATGGCTACACGCTGTGCATGCTGGCCTCCACAACCCTGTCGGTCAATCCGCATCTTTATCGCGACCTGCACTACACGCCGGCGGATTTCGCGCCAATCGCCAATATTGCCTCGGCGGTGGCGGTTTTCATGGTGCGCAATGATGTTCCGGCCAGAACCTTCGCCGAATTCGTCGATTGGTCGAAGAAAAATCCGGCCAAAGCCAATTACGGTTCGTTTGGCGTCGGCGGCGAAACCCATTTGATGGCCGAATGGCTCAACAAGAAATCCGGCGCCGACATGACACATGTGCCGTTTACCGGCTTTGCGCCAGCGCTTGTGGCCTTCGATGGCGGCGAGATTCAGGTGATGATGCCGGTGGCGATTCCGATGATCATAGACCGCATCCGCAATGGTCAGGCCAAAGGGCTGTTCGTGGTCGGCGACAAGCGGCTGGATGTGCTGCCCGAATTGCCGACGATCCCCGAACTTGGCCTGCCGCCGATCGGGTTCACTGTCTGGTTCGGCATGTTCGCGCCTGCGGGCACGCCAAAAGACATTATCGAAAAGGTCAGCGCCATTTTACGCGACATCGTGGCGGACAAGGCGTTTCAGGCCAGATATATTACCGCATCGGGCATGGTCGCCGTCACCAGCACCCCCGACGCTTTCGCCGCGTTTCTGAAAACCGACGATGCGCAGGCCAAGGCGCTGGTGGAAACATCGGGCGTGACATTGAACTGAGTGGATTGAGGGGGCGAAAGGAGCGCCCTCAATCCAGCGGTTCGACCTTGACGATCGAGGCGCCGTGGTTGTTGCCGACCCATAGCGTTCCCGGCTTGCTGCGATCATCGACAAACACGCGGCGGATGTTGGTGGAGCGGGGCAGGGGATATTCCACAATATCGCCGGTCGCTGTGTCGATGCGCGCAACGCGGTCGGTCATCATCGAACCCGTCCAGGCGTCGCCATTCTTGTCGACGACCGCGTCATAGGGCGCGCTCCACTTCGTCGGAAGTTTCCATTCCTTGATCGCGCCTGTCGCGGGGTCGAGCATGCCGACGCCATTGGCGCCATATTCGGCGAACCAGACGCGGTCCTGCGCATCGACCCGGCCACGGCGGGGACGCGAATTGGGGGTTGGGGTCGTGAAAACAGTCAGTTCCTTTGTCTTCGCGTCGATGCGCGATATGTTGGCGGATGAAAAATCCAGCAGATAAAGGTTGTTTCTTGAATCGGCGTGGATGCCATAGGAGCCGATGCGCTTGCCGGTTTTGGGATCGGTGAAGGCGCCGAGGTCTTCATATGCGTTGGTTTTCAGATCAAGCCGGTAGATTTTGCCGCCATCGGAATTCTTGATCCATACCTTGTCGTCGGCAGCGCCCGAAGCCGGGAAGGCGAGATGCCCGAATTGCGCAGCGTCCGAGTCCCACGCTTTGGGAATCGACCATTGCTGGAACACGCCGGCCTTGCGATCGAACCGCGCTATGGAGGCCTGATACATCACGCCGACCCAGGGGTCGCCATTTCCGTCCATTTCAAGATCAAGTGTGCCAAGCGGCCAATCGGCTTTGGTTTGCGGAATGGGATATTGCGTGACGGCGCCGGTCGCCGGGTCCATGGTTCCCAGGAACATCTGGCCAAAATCCGAATACCAGACCTTGCCCTCCCGATCGAGAATGACGTCATGGGGTTCGATGCGCGGGTTGGGCAGATCATATTCGGTGATCACAACATGGGTCGAACGACCCTTGAGACGCGGCATGGTTTTCAGCGGCCAGCTCCAGGTCTGCTGCTGGCTGAGATTGACGCTGGCCAGCCATTCTGCGGCCTGACGCAACTCGCCGCCGCGCCCGATGCCATCGCGCGTGGCGCTGCCGGCCAGCGGCTGCGGCTTTAAGGGAGTTGAGCCGGGGTAGTAGCTCGCCATGCGCTGGAAGATCTGCATGAAGCCATCGGCGTCGTAGCTCGATTTTACGATGCGCTCATAGGTGTGGCAGGAATTGCAATTGAGCAGAAACTGTTTCTGCTGATCCGCGCCGGGCATGCTCTCGATCCATTCGGCGTTGGTCATCTGCGCGGCGAGATTTTTCGTTTTGCGCAGGGTCAACGCCGCGCTGGCGGATTTTCCCGCCTCGATATCGGCGGCGGCGGGCGCTGACAGATCATAGCCGGTCGCGCGTGTTTTCAAAATGTAATGGCCTGGCGCGAGACGATCGGCAGGAAAGGCGAAATGGCCCTGCGCGTCGCTGACCACGCTGACGGTGATCGTCGATCCCTCGCGTTTGGCGCTGACGACAACGCCCTCCATTGCGCCTTCCTCGATCGAGGAAATTGTGCCGCTGATCGCGACCGGGGTTTGTGCGTGCGTGGCTGTGGCAAGGGCGAGCAAGGATATGCTTGAGCAAAGGGCGAGCGCGGATTTTGACGATGCTGGCCTCATGGCGATCCTCCCGGCGGACGTATTATTCGTCCATGCTACGCGCGTTTTCCAGCGCCGGCAAATGGGCGCTTTCGCAAGACCTAAACCGGCGCGCGCACGCTGGCGCGCAAGCCGCCGAGCGGGGAATCGCCCAGGACGATATCGCCGCCATGCGAGCGCGCGATATCCCTCGCGATGGCCAGTCCCAACCCGGTGCCGCCCTGATCATCCTGATTGCGCGCTTCGTCGAGCCGGAAAAAGGGCCGGAACACGTCCTCGCGGCGATCGGCGGGAATGCCCGGCCCATCGTCATCGACATGCACGGTGAAAAAGCGGTTGTCGCGTATAGCGGTGATCTGAATGCGGTTGCCATAGCGTTGTGCATTGCCGACCAGATTGGCAAGGCAGCGTTTGAACGCATTGGCGCGCACGGTGACAATGCTTGCGCCGGAAAAACGGATGTCGGTCGCATGTCCGTGGCGCTCGGCATCGGCCTTCAATTCCTCCAGCAACGTGCGCATATCTGTGGGCGCAGCCGTCTCGCCGGCGTCGCCCCGGGCAAAGGCAAGATAAGCCTCCAGCATCCGCTGCATTTCGTCGATGTCGCC
>CAIZEI010000185.1 GCA_903931945.1 uncultured Hyphomicrobiales bacterium
GCCTTTGTTGTCGTGACTCTGGACGTTGTTTCCCGATTGACTGGAGTTCAATGGACCCAGCGAACCTGGGATTTCGGAATATTGCGAGGTATCCCTTCGTTTTTTGCTGGTATGATTCTCAGGCGGTTGATTGAGATTGCTGGTCCATATTGGCGGCCTCAATGGTCTGGTTGCATTATTTCCATCATTCTTGCAATGACCGTATTATTATTCGATCTCCCTCGAGAAATATATATATTACTTTTTGCTGTTTCTATATTCACTACGGCTTCCTGCGAAGTGACGCATAGAATTCCTGATCGAATTTCTGGAATTCTGAGCTATTTGGGTAATTTGTCGTTCGCGATTTATCTATTGCACGTTTTCGTTTCCAGTGTTGTCGTCCAAATTCTGCAAAAAACACATTTGCCGGTCGGGGTCTTGCCGCCTGCCGATGGAATCATTGCGATCGCCGTTACAATATTTTTGGCGCACCTGTCCTTCCGTTATTTTGAAAGGCCCGCAATGAAATATCTATCCGGCGCACGGGCAATTATCACCTTGACATAGTACGCACTATATGTTGATATGCTCCCCATTGGAGCAATCGACATGTCTCAGCTTTCGAACCCGATCTTTCACGATGAAACCGCCGCCCGCGAGTGGCTTGAAGCACGGGTTTGGCCGGAAGGCCCGATCTGTCATCATTGTGGCGTGATCGGTCAGGCAACCCTTATGAAGGGCAAGACCACCCGCCCCGGTCTCTATCAGTGCAACGCTTGCCGCGAACCCTTCACCGTGACCATGGGGACTCTGTACGAGCGTTCAAAGGTTGAGCTTCACGTTTGGCTTGCCGTCACGCATTTGATGATGTCCAGCAAGAAAGGCATGTCCGCGCTGCAAATCAGCCGCATGATCGGCAAGCCCTACAAAACCGTCTGGTTCCTTTGCCATCGTATCCGCGAAAGCCTCAAAGCATCCCCCGATCTCGCGCCCATGGGAGGCGCCAACAAGGTCGTGGAAGCCGACGAAACCTACGTGGGCGGAAAGGCCAAGAACCGCGCACATCGCGAGCCTGCGCCCAAGCAGGCCGTTTTCTCACTGGTTGAACGCGATGGCGAAGTCCGCTCATTCCATATGGCGCAAGTCTCTGCCAAAACCCTTGGCCCGATCATTCTGCAAAACGTCCACAAGGCCAGCGCCTTGATGACCGATGAAAGCACCGTTTACCCCAAGATCGGCGCGCAGTTCTCATATCATGGCACCGTGAACCACAGCGCCAATGAATACGCCCGCGCCTATTTCTGGCATTCAAACACGGTCGAAGGCTATTTCAGCCTCTTGAAGCGCGCTGTTTTCGGCACATTCCATCATGTGTCCGAAGCGCACTTGCACCGCTACACGGCGGAACAGGATTTCAAATGGAACACCCGCAAGACCTCTGACTATGCCCGATTCGAAAAGAGCATCGGCGGCATTGTCGGAAAGCGATTGACTTATCGGCGATCTGGCGAAGCCGCAGTCTGAGAAGCAGGCGGCGCAACAGTCCATAAGGAGACTTGCGCACAAATCAAAGCGCGGTTGATTTTCTTTGAAGTTATCGACAGACTCTTTGGCCCGCGCGATTCGCGGGTGGGCCGCGTCCCCGAGGCCTAGGAAACCAAAGGACGCGGCCCAATCGCAACCAAGCATAAAGGATGCTTTATATGTCTACCCTACCGAACCAAAACGTCAACCCTATCCCTCGTTTAATTTGGCCCGGCTTGAACGGGACTACCTACGAATTTGAGCACTTTGCAATCGGGCGAGTTACCTTCAATGAGGTCGGCGGCGTTTATATCTTCTGTACCCAAGGGGCTGACGGTCGCTGGTATGCGACATATGTTGGCGAGACGGACAACTTTAGACGACGTTTGTCCGATGAACTTGCGTCCCATCATCAATGGGACAGCATAACCCGCGCCGGGGCCACACACATCTGCGCGATGGTCGTCCGTGGCGGGAACGCCGAAAGGCTGCGAATCGAAACCGATCTTCGTCATAGCCTCAATCCACCCTGTAACCGCCAATAATGCGTTAACGAGAGGGGCTCGGATTTGTTCCGGGCCTCTTTTCTTTGCGCTGTTTCGACGGTTTTGGCTTAGGCCCAGACTTGACCGCAGCGTCAACAGCGCGCTCGAATGCGGCCCAATCGGACTTATCGGATGGATTTTCTACGGGTGCTTTTGCCATGACAACCCTAATTCCGTTCGTCACATTCAAACCAGAAGCAGCCATTATAGCGCGATTGCTCGCCGGCTACACTAACCTTGAAATCGGTTTGCTCCATTGCGTCCAGATGGCCACAGGAAATTTCGATAAATCACTAAAGGCCATGTTCCGTGTGCGGGGCGAAACAAACCGCATCCTCAAGTGCCAGGAATTGGGGGAACCGATTTACAACGGGCTGAAATTAGGGGCGCCATTTCGTGACGCCATAGGATCGATGAGGCATTGCCTGAAAATCAGAAACCAATATTCCCATTGTGCATGGTGGGACGATAATTCCGGCCAGCTAGCATTTGCGAACCTTGAAGATATCGCACGGCTAAATATCGTGGTGCCGGAACTGGGATTGCTTCCGGCCTCGTATGTGAACGAGGGACTCTTAGCGGAACAAGAAGCATTTTTCGGATACGTCGATAAATTGCTTCTGTGGGTCAATCTTGAAGGGCGTTACCGGGCGGGAAAACTGTCCAACCGCTTTTACCCAAAGCCCTTACGAATGAAACGACCGCCGCTTCGACTTCCGTAACAGGAATGTAGCAATCTCCTGAGCGACCAAGGTCTAAAGCCAACTCGTTGATCGCATCTTCAGGAAAAACCTTGCGCTGGCCGATTGCTACAAATTCGGCGGCCCTTGGGCCAAGTTTCAAAGGTTTTGCAATAGCGCCGGCCTGTCTCTTACCTTGTACCATATCTAGACCCTACTATGTCAAGGTGATAATTGCCGGCGCACGTTTGAGTAAAGTCGAATTTGCTATTCGCCAGCATCATTGAATTCGAAGTATTCCGTCCTTCGACGCGGGACCAAGGGACGTGAGCGCTGGCTGATGTTCCTTTGCAAGCGAGAATGCGGGCGTTCGTGAAATAGGCATCGACCAATGCGCGAAATTCTCCAGATTGGCATCGGTCAAGCCAGAGACACCGAGCCTTACCCATGCCGCCGTGTGATCAACGGCAATGTCTCGGCCTCGATAAAGGCCTGCGCGGCGGCCATTTCGGCCAGACGCTTGGAGGCGCCGTCCGCCTGCCGCTTTTCAAAACCCTCCACCTCGACCGAAATCACGAACACCGGTCGATGGGCGGGGCCGCCGCGCGAGACCTCGCGATAGGCGGGCGGCGGGCGTCCGGAGGCCTGCGCCCATTCCTGCAAGGCTGTCTTGGGGTCCAGCGTCACGCCGGGCGCCGTCAAACGCGCGCCAAACGCCCGGCGGACCAGCGCGCGCGCCGCATCGAACCCCGCATCGACAAAGACGGCGCCAAGAATGGCTTCGCAGACATCGCCGAGAATCGCAACGCTATTGCGCCCCTGACCCTTGCGCTCGCCCGCCCCCAGGATCAGGCAAGGGCCGACATCCCAATCACGCGCAACCCCGGCGCAGGTTTCCTTGCGCACGAGCGCAGACAAACGGCGCGAGAGTTCGCCTTCTTCGGCGTCGGGGAAAGTCTGGTACAGCATTTCCGCAATGGCGAGGCCGAGCACCCGGTCGCCGAGAAACTCAAGCCGCTGATAGCTTTCAACGCGCGAATTCAATTTTTCGGCGCTGACATGAGTCAACGCCCGGGCGAGCAGGGCCGGCTCGGAAAAATTGTGGCCAAGCCTCTGCTCAAGGTCTCCCAGGCCTGCGCCCGAAAGCGCGCCCGCCATCAGCGCACAGGCTGGAACAACCGGCTCCAGCGTAAAATCCAGGGCCATTTCCAGAATTGCCAGGCCGGTTCCCCGTCGCTGGCGGAAAAGAAAATTACCTCGGCGCGGCCGACGAAATTTTCAAATGGCACAAACCCGACGCCGCCTTGTTCGGGCGGCACGCGCGAATCAGTCGAATTGTCGCGGTTATCGCCCATCATGAAATAATTGCCGGGCGGCACTTCAAACACTTTTGTGTTGTCGAGATCGCCATCGTCGCCGTGGATTTCGATGACCTGGTGCTTCACGCCGCCGGGCAGGGTCTCGTAATAGCTCGGGACCTCGACCTGAACGCCATAGGGATCTGCGGTTTTGATTTTCGGGGCGATCGGTTCGCGCGGCACGATCTGGCCATTGATGTAAAGGCGCCCCTCAATCATCTGTATCCGATCGCCGGGCAAACCGATCACGCGCTTGATATAATCGGTCTCGCCATCGCGCGGCAGTTTGAACACTGCGATGTCGCCGCGCTTGGGCGAGGCGCCCCAGACGCGACCGGACCAGGTCGCGGGCAGACAGATATCGTGAAAACTGCTCGACAGCAGCGAGGCTGGAATGCAGGGCGCCGAAAAGCGGGAATAGCCGTAAGAATATTTTGACACGAACAGATAATCGCCAATCAGCAGCGTCGGGATCAGCGAACCTGAAGGAATATTGAAGGGCTGAAACAGGAGCGTGCGCACGACCAGCGCGATGAGCAGCGCCTGGACGATGACCTTGATGGTTTCGCCAATCCCTTCTTCGTCCTTTTTCTTGGCCACGCTCTTGGAGTCCAGCCTTACCGGTTCGCTCATAGTTCATCCTCAAACGCGGCGGGCGGGTCCCGATGCGCTGCAATTGGCACTTGAAGGCATATAGACGCGCGGCGCGCCGCACGCAAACCTCTTGTTTCACTATCTTCCTTGCCAATTGTGGCCTGCAAACGGCGGAAGTCGGTGGCGCGATCACGATGGTTTTGGCAATGCCTCAATCACGACAAAGGCTTGCGCCAGCGGGGGTTCGTCGGTGATGGTCAGGTGGATGCGCGCTTCATGCCCGGCGGGCAGGATCTGCGCAAGCCGCGCTGCGGCCCCGCCCGTCAACACGAGCGTCGGCTGGCCCGAGGGCAAATTGACGACGCCCATATCGCGCCAGAACACGCCGCGATGGAGGCCGGTGCCCAGCGCCTTGGCGCAAGCCTCCTTGGCGGCGAAACGCTTGGCGTAGGACTCCGCCCGCGCAGCCTTCTTTTCCGATCGCGCCTGCTCAATGTCAGTGAAACATCGCTGCGTGAATCGCGGGCCAAACCGTTGCAACGTATCTTCAATGCGCCTGATGTCGCAGAGGTCAGAACCGATGCCGATAATCATGCGCCGCTCGCGCTGCGGCGGCCGTCGTCCATCGCGGCCCGCATTTGACGCACAGCCGGATCCAGACCGATGAAAATAGCTTCGCCAATCAGGAAATGGCCGATGTTCAGTTCGATAATGTCCGTCAGACCAGCAATCCGGCGAGCGGTCGCAAAATCAAGTCCATGTCCCGCATGGCATTCAAGACCAAGCCTCGTAGTTTGCGCTGCCGCGATGCGGATGCGTTCGAACTCCTGCTCGGCCCGCGATGTATCCCCCGTTTCGACAGCGTGGCACCACGCGCCCGTGTGCAATTCCACAACCGGCGCGCCAATCGACCTTGCGGCCTCCAGCGCTTCGATCGAGGGTTCAATGAACAGCGACACCCGGATTCCGGCGCGGGAAAGTTCGGACACATATGGCTTCAGGTGATTGTGCCCGCCCAGAACATCGAGCCCGCCCTCGGTTGTCCGTTCGGTGCGTTTTTCGGGCACAAGGCAGGAGGCGTGCGGCTTTGTCCGCAATGCGATGTCAAGCATTTGGTCGGTGGCCGCCATTTCGAAATTCAGCGGTTTTGCAATCGTCGCCTTGAGGCGCGCCATATCGTCGTCGCGGATATGGCGGCGGTCTTCGCGCAAATGGGCTGTTATGCCATCGGCGCCCGCCGCAATCGCCATGACGGCGGCGCGCACGGGATCTGGCAGCGCCCCGCCGCGCGCGTTGCGAACAGTCGCAACGTGATCGATGTTGACGCCGAGGCGGAGTTTTGCGGGGGCGGGCATGGGAGAATCCGGCAGCGAAATTTGCCCGTTCAGTGTATACGCGCAAAATCTGGTGTGCAAAACGATGGGAAAACATCAAGGAAGGCTATGCTTCCTGCCATCCTACTCCGCCGCTGCCGCCGCTATCTCCCCCGTGCCGATCTGCGCCTCCAGAAGCCGCGCATAAAAACCATCCGGTCGCGCCAGAAGTTCGGTATGCGAACCATCCTCGACAATTTTGCCGTCGGCAAAGACCAGAATGCGGTCGAGTTTCTGGATCGTGGAGAGCCGATGGGCCACGACAATCGTGGTGCGATTCTGCGACAATTGATCGATGGCGGAGCGGATAAAGCGTTCAGACAGGGAGTCGAGGCTTGACGTCGCCTCGTCCAGAATGAGAATCGGCGCATCGGCCAGAATGGCCCGCGCAATGGCGACGCGCTGGCGTTCGCCGCCTGACAGTTTGATGCCGCGCTCGCCGACCAGCGTTTCATATCCCTTCGACAGGCCGGCGATAAAATCAGCCGCATGGGCCAGCCGCGCAGCGGCGGCGATATCGTCTGTGTCCGCGCCCGGTTTCCCATAGGCGATATTATCGGCGAGCGAGCGATGAAACAGAATGGGGTCCTGCGGCACAAGGCCAACCGCCTGACGCAGCGACTGCTGCGTCACCTTCGAAATATCCTGCCCGTCAATCGTAATGACGCCCGAATCGAGATCGTAGAGGCGCTGGATCAGTTTTACGAAACTCGATTTTCCTGCGCCCGATGCTCCAACCAGCCCGACCCTTTGCCCTGCGGGAATGACGACCGAGAAATCGTCGAACACCGGCTTGCGTCCGCCCCTGTAACGAAAGGTCACATGGTCGAATTCGATGCGCCCGCGGCCTGCGCGCAGGGCCGGCGCGCGTGGCGCATCGGCGACATCGGGCTCCGCCTCGCGAAATTCGAGCACATCATCCATATCGTTGATGGTGCGCTGGATCTGCCTCACCTGCTGCGCGATATCGCGCAAATATCCGGACAACAGGAATTGCGTTGCGATCAGACTGGCGATATCGCCCGGCGTCGCCTGCTGGCGGCTCCACAGAATGATGCCAACGCCAAGCATAACCGCTTGCACGACCAGCAACATGCCGTTCTGCGCAAGACCCGTCACGCCCGCGCGGTCCCATGACACAACCGAGGCGCGGCCCCAGTTGTCGGAGACATCCGCAAACAGTGTGTCCTCTCGGTCTTCGGCTGCGAATGTTTTGACGGTCGCATTGCCTGAAATGGAATCGGCGATGACCCCGCTCATCTTCGAATCCCATTCGCGGGCTTTCCGGTTGGCGGGGCTGACATAAAATATTGACAGCGCGACCGTGGCGGCAATGAAAAGGACAATGCACAGGCCGACCAACGCGCCAAGGATAGGCCAGCGCCAGATAAACGTCGCCGTGACGCCGATCACCACAATCAACGCGGGAACAAGATTGAACGCCAGCGTGTCGGTGAACGTATCGAACGACGACATGCCGCGCGTGATCTTGCGCACTGTGGCGCCGGCGAAGGAGTTGGCGTGCCAATCCGCCGAAAAGCGTTGCACCTTGCCAAACGCGTCGCGCCCGATGGCGGTGATCGCGCGCGCGCTCAGCCGGTTGAGAAGAAATGTCACCGCCGAGCGGGTGATCTGGAACATCGCCACAAGGCCCAGCAGGAACGCCAAAGCGCGGATGGCGGGCATGGAATCGTCACGCTGGCCCGACGCAATGGCGTCGACCAGGCGGCCCGAGGCGATGGGAACCATGACATCGAACAATGTCGAGCTGATGCGCATCGCCACCAGAGCGCCGAACAGGCCGGGCGACAGGAGCCAGTAATGCGTCACGAAACGCAGCACGCGGGTGTATTTATTGTTGGACTTTCCGGGCTTGCTCGACATTGTGGCGCCATTGCCCCGCAGGGCCAGGAGTTTGCTGCGCTTTATAGCAATCTGGACGCAGCACGCCAGCCTCGGCAGGATTCCGGGAAAGTGTCGCGCCGGTTTCCGTAAAAGTCCTGCTTGGCGCGGGCGCAAAGAAAAACCCCCGAATTTCTCCGGAGGTCCCTTACCGCCTACGCGGAAATTGTATCGCGCCGTCGCCAGTACATCCGTGGTCGGCGACGCGTCAGGTAATTCAGCCAGATGGCTGGATTACATAGCCTTGAGCTGATCGGCGGACGAACGGCCAGAACGCTTGTCCTGGGTCAGTTCGTAGCTGATCTTCTGGCCGTCGCGCAGTTCGCGAAAGCCGGCGCGCTCAACAGCGCTGATATGAACGAAAACGTCTTTGCCGCCGTCGTCGGGTTGAATGAAGCCAAAGCCCTTTTGGGCGTTGAACCACTTCACGGTTCCAGTTGCCATAGTAAACTCTCCAGGTTTAGGGAGAAGGCCCGCATGACGCGGGGCCGGGTCGATCGATATTTTGGAGAGTTCCTAAGCATTTGTCCATAAGGACGAAGGTCCAAGTCCGCAGGCCGAAAATTCGATCCCCAACGCCTAAATCAATTTGCAAAAAAAATCAAGCGAATATTGAACATCGTATTCGAGGCGCCCATACACAGGCTCACGCGAGCCTTTCGATGCCCGTTTCCGCCGCCACCGTATCGAGCCGTGCGCGCATGGGCGCGGGAATGGGGACGCCAAGACGGAGGCGCTCTTCGCGGCGTGTTTGCCTGTTATCGCCAGGCATCCGGATGCGTTCGACGCCTGGCAATCGTCCGGACTCCCGCAATTCGTCGAGATGACGGCGCGCCATCTTCGCGAAAGCCTCCGGGGAGATAAACCGCTTCACATCCAGCGCCAGAATGAATTGCCCGGTGTTGGCGGCTGTTTGATCGTCATAATTGAAATCGACGACGTCGCGGCCGACGCCCGCGCCATTCAGAACGCCGGCCAGCAGGCCAAGAATCATCGATAATCCCGCGCCCTTGTAGCCGCCAATGGGGAGCAAAAACCCTTCGCTCGAGCGGGCGGGATCGGTCAGTGGCGCGCCGGTGGCCTTGTCGACCATCCAGCCTTCGGGCATTTTTTCGCCGCGCAATTCATATGATTTTACAGCGCCATACGAGACAACCGTGGTGGCGATATCCAGCATGACAGGCGCGTCATCGCCAAGCGGCACGCCAATCGCCAGCGGATTGGTGCCAAGCAGGGAATCGACTCCGCCCCACGGCGGCATGTGGTTGGCGCTGGCGACGGCCGAATAAATGCCAATCATGCCCTCGCACACCGGCATTTCGGCATAGACGGATGCTGCGCCCGCGTGGTTGGAGCGGCGCGCGCCGACCCATGCGACGCCTGTCTCGCGGGCGAGGTCTATGGCGGTCTTTGCGGCGCGCGTCATCACCAGATGGCCCATGCCATTATCGCCGTTCACCAGCGCGGTTGCCGGACCGGTGCGATCGACCTGGATTGAGGGGCGCGGATTGACGCCCCCGCGCTTCAGTCGCCGGATATACTGGGGCAGCCGGAAAATCCCGTGGCCATCGGCCCCGACGAGATCAGCCTCCACCATTCGCGCGGCAATGATCTCCGCGTCGTCTGCCGGCGAGTGCGCCGCAATAAAGGCGCTGGCGATAAAGGCGCGGAGCCGATCCGCTGCAATGCGCTCCATCTCAGCGACGCAAAAGTTTGTCAGCCGCGTGTTCGGCGGCGACCGGGCGCGTTTCTCCCGTTGCAACGAGCGTGCGTGTCGCCTCGATCGAGGCGTAGATCCAGAATATTTTCATTGGCTGGTCAGCCGAAGGATTGCGGAAGAAATGCGGCACGCCTGCAGGCACCCAGGTCGTGTCGCCTGAGTTCAAATGGAATTCGACGCCATCGATCATCGCAATCGCATGGCCCTCGACCACCAGCACGCTCTCCTCGCAATTGTGGTAATGCAGGCCAATACGCGCGCCGGGGTCGAACATGGTGAACCCATTGAGAATCTGCGTTGAGCCGCAACCCGGCGTCACCATGGGGATGGTGCGTGCGCCGCCGCCCCGGTCGGCCAGCGGTTGTTCGGACGGGCGCAGGACAACAGGGGAATGCGGCATGATAGCGTCTCACTCCAGGGCGCGACAGATCGGAAAAGCCGTCTTCGCGCGGCGGCGGGCGCTTGGCAAGCAGAATGCGCCGCGCGAAATGTCTGCTGGAAACCGTCGGGAGTTCTGATGTCGTTGGAAATCATCGACCGCCGCGCTTTTGCCGCTCTCGGACTTTGCTTGCCGCTGATGGCTGTCCGCGCGCGCGCCGATGAACGATTCGGGACCTTTCTCGAATCGCTTTGGCCCCTCGCACAAAGGCAATCTGTTTCGCGCGCGACATTTGACGATGCGCTCGCCGGCCTGACGCCCGATCAGGGACTGCTCGATCGCGGCGCCCGGCAATCGGAGTTTGAACGCACCATCAAAGCCTATCTTGACGGGGCTTTGTCGTCGCAACGTATTTCAGGCGGCGTTGCGGCTCGCGCGCGTTGGACGTCTGAACTATCAAAGATCGAACAGGCTGAAGGCGTGCCTGCAGAAATCATGCTCGCCTTGTGGGGTGTCGAAAGCGAATATGGACGCGCCGATATGGGCGGGCGCGATGTCATCCGGTCTCTCGCCACGCTTGCGTTTGCGCGCCATGACGCGGGCATTGCCGACGAGGTCGTCGCGGCGCTCGTCATGCTGCAAAAGGGATATGCAACGCGCGAACGGTTGAAAGGCTCGTGGGCGGGCGCGATGGGGCAGCCGCAGTTCCTGCCTTCGGCCTATCTGAAATATGCAATTGCGTTCAATAAAGCCGGGCCGCCCGATATCTGGACGTCAGCGCCCGATACTCTCGCCTCGATTGCGCGTTTCATGCACGCGCAGGGTTGGCGGCGGGGGACGATCTGGGGCTGCGAGGTGCTGGTTCCGCAAGATTTTGGCTGGCGCACGCTCGTTGGCGGTTTTGCCGATTTCAAATCGATTGGTTTTCGTCGCGCCGATGGCGCCCCCCTGCCAACGCAGGGCGAAGCGACGCTGTTTTTGCCCGCTGGCGCAGGCGGGCCCGCGTTTCTGCTCAGCGAGAATTACTGGATTCTCAAGCAGTATAATAATTCGGATTCCTACGCCCTGTCGGTCGCGCTCCTTGGCGATCGCATTGCCGGGCGCGCGCCAATCCTGGCGAAATGGCCAAAAGAGTTGCGCTTGCTGGAGCCTGCCGACCGCATCCGCCTGCAAACGCTGCTGCGCGAGCGGGGCTTTTACGATGGCGGGATTGACGGACGTTTCGGGCCATCCTCGCGCGACGCGATTCATCGCTATCAGGTCAACGCCGGCTTGCAACCCGCCGATGGTTTTGCCTCAGCCCGCGTTCTGGAGGCGCTGAAGGCAGGGCGGTGACGTCGCCCCGCCCCGGCGCCGTTATGACTCATGCACAACTTCGATTGTCACGTGCGAAAGTGAGCGGAAGCGCGCAAGGCGTTCGCGATAAAAATCCTGACGCCGCGCGCTGTCGGTTGTCCGAACCGAAACAACGGCGCCCAGATGCCCTGGCCCCAGACGCCAGAGGTGCAGATCGTCCACCCTGTCGCCATCGCTTTCAATGGTTTGACGCAATTGGGCGGATATGGAGACGTCCGGGTTCATGTCGAGCAGGATCGCGCCGGTATCGCGAATGAGACCAAGCGCCCAACTGGCGATGACCAGCGCGCCGACAATGCCGGCAAGCGGGTCCATCCACAACCAGCCGAACGCGCGGGCAAGCACCAGGCCGACGATCACCAGAACCGAGACAGCAGCGTCTGCGATCACATGGACAACCGCGGCGCGCATGTTGTTGTCGCGATCCGTTTTGCCGTGCGCGTGCGTATGCTCGGCGAAAGCCGCCGCATAGGTTCGCTCTCCCATTCTCACGTTCACATCAAAGGCATGCGGTTCGGGAATTTCATCGACGGACTCCAGATATCCGTCCCGGTTTTGCAAGGCGAAGGTCTGACGTGTCCCGTTTGGGCGCATGGTTTCGATGGACACTGCTTGTCCCTGCAACGGCGGGCCCGTTTCGACAAAAAGCCGGAAACGCGGCGGCGCATTTTCCTCGAAAATTTCGAGACGAACCGTTCCGCCGCTGGTCTTTAAATATTGCGCGTCGTCATGATCGTCGTGGTTTCCATGGTTGTGGCCATGTCCATGATGATCATGCTCGGCGCCGCTCAGCAGCCACGCGCTGGCGATATTCACGGCAAGGCCGAGCACCGCAATCGGGATAGCCTCGGCAAAATGGATTGGCGTGGGCGCAACGATCCGGCTGACGGCTTCATAGCCGATTAACAGGGAAATCATCGCCAGGATGATCGCGCTCGTAAAGCCGGCGAGATCGCCAAGTTTGCCGGTGCCAAATGAAAACGCCGGATTTTCTGCGTGTTTGCGTGCATAGCTATAGGCCAGCGCTGCAAGCAGCAGCGCGCCCGCGTGGGTGCTCATATGCAGTCCGTCAGCGACCAGCGCAATTGACCCGAACATCAGACCGCCAGTGATCTCCGTCAGCATCATTGCGGCGCAAAGCCAGATCACAGCCCAGGTCTTGCGTTCGCTTTTTTCGTGGTCTGGCCCAAGAAAAACATGGCCATGCAACGCCTGAGACTTGCTCCGATCAATCATAAGGCCCTCATTTCAAATGAGTTCGCACAACTTCGAGGAAGCGCCGCGCGGCCAGTATATCCAGAGCTTCCTATAGTCCCCGCCCCTGTGCGAGTCGACCGGCGCGTCAGCTTATGATATGAAGACAGCGCTGAATTTTCCTCGGGCCACGCCAGCTCAAGCACTTGCAAAACGTCTCCGCCGGTTGTGGAATAGGCTCACAAAAGCCCGGGGTGGAAAGCATGTTTTCAAGGCAATGGAATGTGTTGACGCTGGCGGTTTTGCTGGCTGCCTCGGGCGCGCGGGCGCAAAGCTCTTCCATCGTGGATATCGACGCCCTCTATGCGGCGGCCAAATCCGAAGGTCCCATCGAATGGTATTCCGTCATCCTCGCTGAGGAGGCTGCACTACCGCTGGCGCGGGCTTTTGAGGCAAAATACCCCGGCGTCACAATCAATCATCGCCGCGGCAACACCATGCTCAACGCCCGCAAGATTATTGATGAAGCTAAATCGGGCGCTCCCAGGGGCGATATATTCGACGGTTCAACCACAGTCACGGTCCTGATGGAAGCGGGGCTGGTGGACGCATATAGTCCTCCTGCTGCGGCGGCGATCCCTGAGAAATATCGCGACCCGCAGGGGCGCTGGACATCGGTGCTGCTCGAATTTCTTGCCCCCGCCTATAATGCCGATCTTGTCGCCCCGACGGAAGTTCCCAAAACACGCGACGACCTGCTCGATCCCAAATGGCGTGGCAAAATGGCGTGGAGCGCCACGCCAGGCTTCACCGGTGGCGCCGGCTTTGTGGCCAATACCTTGATGGATATGGGCCGGGATGCGGGCATGGCCTGGCTCGCCAGATTGAAGCAGCAGGATATCATGCCGCGCAATGGCGATGGCCATTCTGTGATTGAGGATCTGTCAGCAGGAAAATTCCCGCTCGCGCTGCAAATTTTTAATCACCACACGTTTCTGGAGCGATCCAAGGGCAATCCCGTTCAATGGATCAGGATGGAGCCTGTGCTCGGCTTTTCCAACAATATGGGCGTTGTGAAGGGCGGTCCGCACCCGGCAGGCGCGCGGCTGTTCGTCAATTTCGTCGTGTCGCCCGAGGGACAGGCAATCATTCGCGATGGACGCCATATCCCGGCAAGCAGCGCTGTCGAAGCGCTCGAACCATCGCTGAAGACAGGCTTCCGGGTCAATTACGTCAGTCCCGTTGTGGCGGCGGAGAAAATGGCGGGCTGGCAGGCCGCCTATGACAGCCTGTTTAAAAACTGACGTGAATTCGCACACGTGAACGCTCTGTTTACCCTGTTCGCGCAAACTGGCGCGGAAAGGCGGTGGGTTGATGAGAACTCTGCGTGAATACTGGGACGACGAGCGCGGCGATGCGATCAAGTCAATCAGCCTGATGGCCTTTGCGGTCGCGATGGCCTCTATGGCCGGGGCTGCGCTTCTCGACCGCGCGACCAAGGACGGCGGTCTCTGGAATGAGGTCAGCGCCGCCAACGCCGCACGTTTCTCGCGCAGCACGGCTTCTTTGCCGCGCCCCGATGGCGTGCGCGAGACAAATCAGCAGGTGACCGTCGACTACACGCCGGTTGGCGCAATCCCGAACAATCTTGCCCATCCCATCATTCTTCACCCCTGCACGGGCGCGCGGAAGTAAGAGGCCGAACCGTCGCGTAATTCGCCGGTTACGACAAATACAGGCAGCCCGGCTTCGATTTTCATTGACATTTCAAAACGCGCCTCTATGAGTACGCGCGACGAACGAGAGGCCTGCGCGTGCCCGTTCGCCGATTCCGCTGCAATTCGGGCAGCGAGCTTTCCCCCAAAATACGCGCTGATGCGGCGTTATGGTCGAAAAAGGCCCGCCGCCCAGGCAAAATTATCGATGTCATTTCAAGAAACCGGACTCAGTGAAAAAGTCCTCGCAGCCGTTACAGCCGCTGGATATACCGAACCCACACCCATTCAGGCCCAGGCCATCCCCCATGCGCTCGTCGGACGCGATGTCCTCGGCATAGCGCAGACCGGTACAGGCAAAACGGCGGCTTTCGTGCTGCCAATGCTCTGCCGCCTCGAACAGGGCCGCGCCCGCGCGCGTATGCCGCGCACGCTCATCCTCGAACCGACGCGCGAACTTGCTGCGCAGGTCGAGGAAAGCTTTGTTAAATATGGCGTCAACCATAAATTGAACGTCGCCTTGCTGATTGGCGGCGTCAGCTTTGGCGATCAGGAACAAAAGATCATGCGTGGGGCTGACGTGCTGATCGCAACGCCAGGTCGGATGCTGGATTTCTTCGAACGCGGCAAACTGTTGCTGACAGGCATCGAGATTCTGGTCATCGATGAGGCCGATCGGATGCTCGATATGGGATTCATTCCCGATATCGAAAAAATCTGCAAACTGGTGCCCTTCACGCGGCAAACGTTGTTCTTTTCCGCAACCATGCCGCCCGAAATCACCCGGCTGACCGAAGCGTTTTTACACAATCCTATCCGGATTGAAGTGGCTCGCCCCGCCTCAACCGCTGCGACGATTACACAGGGACTTGTCGCAACGGGTCATGGCTACGCCAAGCGCGAAACCCTGCGAAAACTCATCCGGGGCGCGGAGAGTTTCAAGAACGCCATCATCTTTTCCAATCGGAAACGCGATGTGGCGGTGCTGCATAAATCGCTGGTCAAGCATGGATTCAATGCTGGGGCCCTGCATGGCGATATGGACCAGCCCGCGCGCATGGCCTCGCTCGATGCATTCAAAACCGGCGCGGTCGATCTGATTGTCTGTTCAGATGTGGCGGCGCGCGGCCTCGATATTCCTGATGTGAGCCATGTCTTCAATTTTGATCTGCCAACCCATGCCGAGGATTATGTCCACCGCATCGGTCGTACGGGCCGCGCTGGCAAATCCGGCACGGCTCTGAGCCTCGTCACGTCCGACGATGTGAAATATCTTGCCGATATCGAAAAGCTGATTGGCAATCCGATTGAGTGGATCGGCGGCGGGCTGGACAGCGTTGTCGATGAAGGTGGCCGCGAAGAGCGCGGTGGCGGTGGACGTGGCCGTCCAGGCCGGGGCAGGGCTCCCCATGGCGGCGATCGCACGCGTGAATCTGCCGCGCGCGCGGAAAAATTTGCAACGCGCGCGCCGCGACCGCCCAGAGAAGAGGGCGAAGAATCCCGTGCGCCGCGCCAGCCCCGCGAGGAAAGGCAACCGCGCGAGGCGCGCCCGCCGCGTGAGGAGAGGCAACCCCGGGACGTTCGTCCCGCCCGCGAGGAATTCGCGCCACGGACCGTCCGGCCTGCGAGCGTCGAAACTGTCCGTCCGCCGCGCGATTCAGGTCATCTGGCCGGACCGCGCGAGGAGCGGCGCCCCCGTTACAACGACCACGACGATGGCCCACCGGTGCTCGGTCTGGGCGACCACGTGCCCTCGTTCTTGCTGCGTCCGACAAAATTTGTGAAGCGCGATGAGGTCGCCGTCGAGGAATAATCCTCGCCCACGCGCGCGGCGTCACACGGGCGCGCGCAGCCCCAGTTTTGTCAGTCGGGGTATTAACTCCTGCGCCAGCAGCGGGAGCTCTGTGACATAATTCACCAGTGAAAACCCGATGCCTGATATGCCCGCGCCATAAATGCGCGCCAGCTTTTCTGCGACGTCGTCGGGCGAACCGACGATGGGATAACCAATATTCATCAGCGGAATGGCTTTGCGGCGCGAATCGTAATCAGGCGTGTTGGCGCGTGTGACGTTCTTCAGTCGCAAGATTTCTTCGACTGCTTCAAAATCCGCGCCTTCGGTCGTGAAATAGTGGAAGTAGTCTTCCGCCTCCTTCCGTGTCGGGCGGCACACGACATGCCCCTGTGTGAACACATCGATATCGCGCCCCAAAGCGCGCGCGTCGGCCTTGTAACGGGCGACGAAATCGGCTGATTTCTTGACATCGTGTTCGCGAAAACTGGTGAAAAAGCCATTGCAGTGACGCATGGCGAAGGCCTTGCCTGCGTCTGACGAGCCAGCATTCATAATGAACGGTGCGGTGCGTCCGTCCGGCTTTGGCTCGGAGACAACGGAGTGCAAATCAAGAAAGGCCGAATGAAAATCAAATGGCTTGTCTTCGCTCCACATCTGTTTGATGGCGGAAATCCATTCCTCTGCAAAGTCATATCGCTCGCCATGCTCGCGCTGGCGGATGCCGGACATCTGAAACTCCGGTTCGTTCCATCCCACAACGATATTAAGCGCGAAACGACCATGGCCGACGTGGTCGGCGGTGACCATCTGCTTGGCGGCGACCATTGGATTGAACAGCGGCGCGTGCACGGTGCCGAAGACGTTGATGCGCTTGGTGACGGCGAGCAACCCGGTCGCCCAGGTCACAGTCTCATAGGTCACGCCCTGAAAATTCGTCGGACCGCCATAGCCCTTCCAGCGACCGATTGGCAGCAGGAAATCAAAGCCTGCGTCATCGGCGAGCTTTGCCATCGCCGCGCAGCTGTCCCAATCGGCGAGCCAGCGTTCCGGCAGTTTGTTGATCGCGCGGCCCGATGAGCAATTGGCGCCGAACAACCCGAGTTTGAAGGGGTTGTTATTGTACATCTGGTAGCGACCGGGCGCCATGGCGCTCACTCCCACGATTGGTTTGTTGTCTGATCGCCCGAATAATCCTTACCGCAGCCGGGATCAACAGGCGCATTGACGCACGCCGATTGGCTCGAACTTCGTCTGAATCTACTGCGCTGCAACAGTGAAAATGGCGTCCTCATAACGCCCGTGGCCCATGCTGGCGTTCTGGAAGATTTCGCGCTCCCCCACCCATTTGAACGTGTCGTCGTAGATCTCCTTCGAATAGGGTTCGAATACGATTCGTTCGCCCGGCCCCCAGCGGCGTGTGTCCATGACCGAATGGAACCGCGCAGGGAATTCATTCTTGTAATAATGCGTATAGAGTTCGGGCCGCAGGTCAATATCGTGCTGCGCGCGGCGCAGCGCCCTGAAATATTTCGCGACATCTTCAGCTTCCGGCGTTCCGGTGATCATCGACGCCATCATGAAGGTGGTGTCGATGACCTTGCGAAATCCCAGTTGCTCCAGAAAGTAATAGGGGCCGCTGAAGGCGGAACAGGCTTGCGTCCTGCCATCGACCAGCGCTTCCATGCGCGCGAACAACAGCCCGTCGTTGAAGCTCATATTCATGTCCGTGTTGGACATATATTGTTCCAGCGCTTGAATAGTCGCGTAATGGCTGCCCGACTGGAAGCCGACGGAAATCGGCACGCCCTTCAAATCTTCCGGCGTTTTGATTTTCGAATCCGCTGGCACGAACACGCCTGCGGGCGAGACCGAATAGCATTCGGGATAAAGTTTGCCATGGCCGTTGGATGCGGCGACATTGACCGTCCAGTGGCAGGCGCCGCTGACGTTGCAGGGGCGGCCCTTTTCGAACGTCTGATAGGCGCCGACGCGATTGCCGATGTGATGGCCCTGCGAGGCCTGCGAATCCATCGTTTCGCGGAACTCGTAATTCAGGCCTTCGGCAGAGAAATATCCCTTCTCCTCGGCAACCCATTCCTGCAAGCGGAAATGCGGCGCAACGATGAACGTGTCCATAGGATCCTCCGGGGCCTGCCTGAATGCGGGCTCGCAGAAAACGCGCCCGATGCCACCATAATAGCCGGTATCTCGCGATTGATAATCCCCCTCTTTGGGGTGCAGGGAGATTTGAGATTACGTTCTCGGCACAAAGCGGAACGCGCGGCCGGCATACCCGCAGCAATTGTCATTCCCGGATTCGCGGGGCGGCGCCGGGCCGAATATTTCATGTAACAAACTCCGAGCGCGCATAGCCCTGCGCGAACAGCAGCGCGCTGAGGTCGCCATGGTCGATGCGCGCCGCCGCCGCTGCGGCGACCGCCGGTTTGGCGTGGAAAGCGACGCCGAGCCCGGCCTCGCGGATCATGGCAAGATCATTGGCGCCGTCGCCAACCGCCATGGTCTCGTCTTTCACAAGGTGTTTTGCAGCGCGCAAATCGACCAGCGCCTCAAACTTCGCATCGCGCCCGAGGATGGGTTCTCCGACCATGCCGGTGAAGGCGCCATTTTCGACCAGCAGCGTATTGGCGCGGTTTTCATCAAAACCGATCCTCGCCGCGAGCCGGCTTGTGAACAACGTGAAGCCGCCGGACACCAGCGCGCACCAGACGCCGTTGGCGCGCATGGTCTTGACCAGCGTGGTCCCGCCTGGCGTCAGGGTGATGCGCTCGGCCAGCACTGTGTCGACAATGCTCGCGTTGAGCCCCTTGAGCAGCGCGACGCGCGCGCGCAGGGAGGTCTCAAAGACGAGCTCGCCGTGCATCGTGCGCTCTGTGATCGCGGCGACCTCAGCTTTTTTGCCGACAAAATCGGCGAGTTCATCAATGCATTCCTGCCCGATCATGGTCGAATCCATGTCGGCGAGAAAGAGCCTTTTGCGCCTGAAGGCGAGCGGCTGGACAAACACATCGACGGGGGCGTCGCCCAATTCCATGCGCAAGGTGTTGGCCAGGCGTCGCGCATCGAATTCCCCTGGCGGGCGGAATGCGATATCGACAGCGCCGCCGGGGTCGAGCCAGTGCGGCTCCGCCGCCGATGGCAAATGCTGCGCGGCGGCGAGAACCAGTTCTGCTGTCAGAACGCCGGGCTGAGAGGCCGCGCCAACCAGAGTGAGGACATGAGTCAATCGATCTTGCATGGAAATGGCCCAACCCGGAACGCCGCGCGTTGAACAACCCGCAGCCTCAAGCCCTCCTTATTGCGGGACCGACGGCGAGCGGCAAGTCCGCTGTTGCGATTTCGCTTGCGCGGCGGCTTGGCGGCGTCGTGATCAACGCGGATTCCATGCAGGTCTATCGTGATCTCAGGGTTTTGACGGCAAGACCGACCGATGAAGAAGAGGCGCTGGCGCCGCATGATCTGTTTGGCCATATCGATGGGGCCGAGAATTTTTCAGTCGGTCGTTATCTCACGGCGGCGGCCGAGGCGCTGGAGCGGGCGCGGGAGGCGGGGCGCCTGCCGATTTTTGTGGGTGGAACCGGACTGTATTTCAAAGCGCTGATTCGTGGCCTGTCGGATATTCCCGCAGTGCCCGCGGACATTCGCGACACCGTGCGCGCGCGCGCGCAGGGCCTGCCGACAGCCAGCTTGCACGCGTGGCTGGCCGCCGTCGATCCCGTGATGGCGGCAAAACTGCGGCCAAGCGACCCCCAGCGGATATTGCGTGCGCTGGAAGTTTTCGAAGCAACGGGCCAAAGCCTCGCGGCATTTCAGGGCGCGCGAACGGCTGCGCTGCTCGATATCCGGCGATGCCGGGCGGTGTTTCTCGCGCCGGAACGGTCTGGCCTGCTGGCGCGCATCGACGCGCGCTTTGACGCCATGATGGCGTCCGGCGCGCTCGGGGAAGTGGAAGCGCTGGCGGCCAGGCGTCTGACCCAGCGCTGCCTGTCATGCGCGCCCACGGCGTTCCCGGCCTGATTGATTATTTGCGCGGCGCATCGACAATCGAGGCGGCCATTGCGCGGGGAAAAATGGATACGCGACGTTACGCCAAACGCCAGCACACGTTTGCGCGGCATCAATTGCCGGAATTTACCTGGTTGGCGCCGGAGGCGGCGGAAAAGGGCCTGAGCTAACCCTCGGCTTCCGCGATCGCGCTGGCGATCCAGCCCAATGTCTTTTCAAGCCCGCCAAACGGGAAGAAGTGGAAATTTTCGACATTTTTGCCCGCATTGCCGCCGAGCGTATCGGCCAGGCCGCGCACAACGCCGTCGGGTCCTGTATCGCGCAGCAGCCGCCCGACGGTGCCGACGTGTTTTTGCAACGCCATAATCGAATTGCCGACTCCGCAGCGCATGGCGAATTTCATCAGGGTGGCGGGATTGGCGGGGCCGGCCAGTCCAATGCGGATAGGGCAATCCAGACCCGCCGTGTCAACCGCGTGCAGCCAGTCAGCAATGGGATGCGGATCGAAACAAAATTGCGTCACGACCCCAGCTGAAAGGCCAACGGCGAGGACGGCGTCGCGCTTTGCGATCAGGATATCCGTGAGCTCTCTGGCGTCAAATCCTGCATTGCCTTCGGGATGCCCGGCAAGGTCGACATGGGCTATGCCGCGCTTCTCCAGCACGCCGCTCCTGATGACATCCAGACTATTCGCGTAGGGCCCGCGCGGGCGCGAGGAATCGCCCGCAATCAGGAAAACGCGCGTGACGCCGGCTTCTCCGGTTGCGCGCGCGATATACTCGTCAAGCATTTCGTGGTTGAGCATCTGGCGCGCAGGAACATGCGGCACAGGATTGTAGCCACCCTTTCGAAGCGCTGTGGCGATCTCGACGCGCTTTGCAGCGTCATCGCCCGGAAGGTAACTGACATAGACATCGCTGCCCGGCGCAAGGCCTGTATCAAGCTGCGCGGGCGCATTTTTCGAATAGACTTCGAGCGTTGCGGCGCGCAGGAGACGCGTAATCGAAGCGTTGGCGCTTGCCGTTTGCATGGCTCTGTCTCCGGACCTGTAGCGTTGTAAAGGGGCAATAGCGGGAACGGTCATGCCGGCATCTCTCAAACGGCTCGGCGGGAAATGACGTAGCTCTCATCGTTGAACCAGAGGCCGCCATTCTTTTGCAGCGCCTCCTGTGTCGCCTCGAGGTAAAGATCGTTCTTCACAACCTCGGAAAGGCGTTGATCCTCGATTTGGGCAACGTAGATCGCAGCATTCCATGCGGCGAACAAAGTCGATGTGCCAATCGATCCGCGCACCTCGCTCGGCAGCGTGTGCATGTCGTAGCGGAACACCGAACGCGCATCCGAATAGGCATTAAAGTTGAGATGGCGGCCCGATGCGCCGAGCTCATGCTTCACAGCCTTCAGCAATGCGTGCCGATCGACCATGAACGGGTTTTCCCCCGGCCAGATCTTTTGCACGATCTGGAGGCCGGGGTCGCCGCCGGTGGAATGGATGCCGATCAGCCGCCCGCCGGGACCCAGGGCTTGCGCCAGCGGCGCGATCACGCGTTTGGCCTTGAATTCAGCCGACGCGCGCGCGCGATAAGGTTGCGAGGCGATAATGAGATCGTAATCGGCTGTCACGCGACCGGGGCGCGGCAGGATCGGGTCGAGCAGGAAGCGATGGTCTTCCCGGTAAATGGTCAGAACGATGGGGCGTTCATAAATCGACCCGCCGGTTTTTTCGCTGGTTTTGGCGCGCCAGTTCTCGGCGAGGAAGGATTGCAGATCGGTCAGCTGCTCTTCAAATTCATGCGAGGAATTGCCGGATAGAGCAACGTCTTTCCAGATCATGCTTTGCGCTGCGGCGGGCGATTTTGGCGACAGCCACGGCGCTTCGGCATAGTAGAGATTGGTCAGAACCAGCACCGAGGCCGGGTGTTCGTAAAAGCGGTCGGGAATTTTCTCCAGCGTCAGCCGCACGTCTTCAAGGCTGATCTCCTTGCCCACGGTATAAAAGGGCATGGTCGGAAACTTGTGATGCATGGCGCGCAGCACGCGCGACAGCACTGTGCCATCGCCGACGCCCGCGTCAAAAATACGCACAGCGGGCGGGCGCGGCGAAATGTGGTTCAACTCCATCGCGACGCGGTTGGCGACCACCCATTTTTCTGAACAGGTGTTGACGAACAGCAGATATTTCTGACGGTTGTCGAAAAAACGAAAATTCGTTGAATTGTCGGGTTCCGCAGCCGCTTGCGTCGCCAGCGCCGGGGAGGGCGCGTTCAGTTTTGCGGCGCCAATTCTGGCGTTCGCGCCTCTGACGCGGACAGCGCCGCGCTCGGCTGGTTTGTATTCTGTCATAAACTGGCGCAGGCGGGCCAGAGTGTCGATGGTGACGCTGCCGCCGTCGCGCAGCCGCGCCATCAACTTTCCGTCGTTGACGGCGAGCCGACCGAAGGTCGATTCCGCCAGACCGGTCGCGCGGCAAAAATCGCCGATTTCCTTGAGAACTTCGACCACCGCCATGGCGCTCTCCCCGTGCTGTCTTTTTGGACGGCGCCGGAGAGTGCTTGACGAGGATCCCACTTTCAACCACAAAAATTAAAACCAAATAGTGGGCAAATAGAGTGGGATGTAACCGCAAATGTGGATCTTCAAGCGCCGCCGATCAGAATGCCGACGCCCAGAACGATCGCGCCGCCCAGAACGATCTGGAATACAGCCTGTAGAAACGGCGTATCCATATAGCGCGCCCGCACCCAGGCGATGGCCCAAAGCTCGAAAAACACCACCACGCCTGCAATGCCGGTCGCGATCCAGAATGCGTTCTGCAGGGAGTCCGGCACAAGATAGGGCAGGGTATGGCCGAGACCGCCCACAGTGGTCATGAGGCCGCAAATGCCGCCGCGCAGCCAGGGGGATCCCCGGCCCGTCAGGGAGCCGTCATCGGAGAGGGCCTCGGCAAACCCCATGCTGATGCCTGCGCCAATCGAGGCGGCAAGTCCAACCAGAAACGTCTGCCAGTTGTGATGGGTCGCGAAGGCGGCTGCAAACAGCGGCGCCAGCGTCGAAACCGAACCATCCATCAATCCTGCCAGCCCCGGCTGGACATATTGCAGCACAAACATGCGATGGCGGGTATGGTCTTCTTCCTCGCGAACATCTGTCGTCAGATATTCTGCGCCAAGCTCGTGCGCATGGGTTTCGTGGCTTTGCTCGACCTCCGCCAGATCGCCCAGCAGTTTACGGATGTCGACATCCGTCGTTTGCTCGGCCGCGCGCTGATAATAACGCGCCGCCTGAAACTCCATGGCTTCGGCTTCCTTGCGGATGGTGTCGAGCGGAAGGTTCGAGGTCAGCCAGACCGGACGGCGTTTCAGGAAGCCCTTGACGTCCTCGCGACGGATGGGTGGCAATTTTGGTCCAAATCGGGCCTCATATATTTCGAGCAGCCGGCGGCGGTGGCCGGTCTCGTCGTCAGCCATTTCGTCAAAAATCTTGGCCGAAGCGGGATAGCGTTCGCGCAGATCGTCGGCAAATGTCATATAGATGCGGGCGTCTTCCTCTTCAGAGGCAATGGCGACCGCGAGAATTTCGCGCGCCGTGAGCTCGGAAAAGGCTTTCATGTCAGGCTCCGTTTGGCGTTTGGAATCGTTCTAGACACTTGGGCGCGCGCGCGCAACGCGCGCTGCGTTGCAGAGGGGATGTGAATGCAGACAGCGCCACCCGCAGGGACGCTCAATTTTATTCTCTACCGGCTGTTGCATATCCGGAACCGGCTGTTGCGCCCCTTGACCATGGGGGTGCGGGCGGTTGTGGTCGACGCGCAGGAGCAAATCCTGCTTGTGCGCCATTCCTATGTGCCGGGCTGGCATTTGCCCGGCGGCGGGGTCGAACCTGGCGAAACCGTGCGCGCGGCGCTGGTCCACGAATTGATTGAGGAAGCCAATATCGTTCTGGAGGGCGAGCCGGTTCCCCATGGCGTATTTTTCAACGATCATGCGACAGATCGCGACCATGTTTTTATCTACATTGTCCGGCAGTTCCGCCAGACCTCGCCGCGCCAGGCCGATATGGAAATTCTGGAGGCCAGGTTTTTCCCGCGCAGCGCCTTGCCGGCGGGCGTTTCGGAGGCGACGCGCGCGCGGCTCGCGGAGATTTTTGACGGGGCAGCGGTGAGCGAGAAATGGTGAGGGGGCGGATTCGTCGGGGGCGCTCGGGGGAGGATGGCGGCACGCGCGGGAAACGACGGCAACGGGGGGAAACCATCACGCCGGCTGGTCGGACGCGTTGCAGCTTGGCGAAAGTGACGAATTTCGAGAATTGACACGATAGGTCAGGAAGCTGACACTGGCGGATGGTGAGGGGCGCGCGATTTATGCTATGCTTTAATCTGGGGGGATTTTTATGGCAACGGAAAGAACCCAAACGGCACCGGGCGATCTGTACAACGAGCGGACCCTGACACGAGCGCTAAAAAGCCTCGGCCATTATGTCTATGGATATTACGAGCCCGAGAAAATTGAACCATTTTATGTCGGGAAAGGACAGGGCAATCGCGTCCTGTCGCATTGGAAGAACGCCTGCGCCAACAATGAGAAACATAAACAGTATGAGGCAATCAGAAAAATTTTAAATTCGGGCAAAATTCCTACTGTCAAAATCCTTGCGCACAATCTCGAAAACACAACTGGCGAGGATGTTTATAGCGTAGTCGAACGGGTACTTCAGAATACATTTGGCATCGATAGACCTGACGATAGGGTATTCGAATCTAGGCTGAAGTTCAAACAAGAGGCAACCCTTATACAAGATCGCAACGATGGCAAAGAACATCCGATTCTATCGTTGGAAGCGGCTTATTGCAAAGGCGCATTTGGTACGTCAAAGGTACTGAGGCCAGAACAGATTGTATCTGAATGCAAAGCTCCAATGCTGCTCGTCGGACTTTCAGGAAGCTATCATCCGAATTATTCACAAACCGATTTGAGTCAGATGGCGCGCATGTATTGGAATCTCGATCTTGCCCACCTTCAGAAAAAATTTCGAGCCCTCCAAGATGCAGACTCGGCAGTACTTGCGGGATGGACCAGCAAATTTGGTGGACCACAGATTGCGGGGATTTGGCGAATCAAAAAGGGCAGTTTCGCCCATAGCCCGAAAGAGAATTCAGAAAGATACGAATGCAGCGTCGTGGATGATTTTGGTTTGCGCAAATCTCTCCTAGGCACCCGTTTATCGGGCAATGGTGGAGAGTATTTCGGGCCACATATTTATCTGGCAGATTAAACAATCTCAGACATTGACTCAGTAAATCGCTGCCGGTGACACACCATAGGATAGCGCCAGGGTCGGCGACGGATTCGCCATCCTTGCGTCTGCGCCGCGTATCCTGCTTCTGCGCCGCCGTCATTTCAGGCGGTCGCCCCATGTGCTGGCCGCGCGCCTTGGCGCGGGCGCGGCCTTCGCCGGTGCGGGTGGAGTGGATCATCCTCCACGCCCAAGCCCGCCCAGCACGGCGATCATCAGCCGCCCCGTGCTGGTTGACGTGTCGGCCCACGGTTCGGCGAGGCTGAGGAACTGCCCGCCCGCGTCGATGATCTTTTTGACGAAACGC
>CAIZEI010000186.1 GCA_903931945.1 uncultured Hyphomicrobiales bacterium
CCATGATTGTCATTAATTTCGGCAAGCCCCCGCGCGCCTGTTTGCGCGCGCCGACAGGCCGATAGACCTGTTTGGTCGCCTCCATGACATGGACGCCGCCGCCCGGCAGCGCGAAGCGACCGCCGAAGCGCTCGAACGCTACTGCCAAACGGAGAAAAAGCGGGCGCTCGAAAGGCGGCACATACAGCGCTTCGGATTCGAAGCTCGGCGAAAACAAGGTCTCGCGCAACAATTCCCGCAACTGGCTCCGCGAATAGGGCTGGCCCTGACCGAAGGGCGTGGACTCCAGCCGCGACCAAAAGCCGCGACGATTGGGGGCGACCAGCAACATCCGTCCGCCGGGCGTCAAAATCCGCCAGATTTCCGCCAGCAAATCGCGCGGGGAATCGCACACCTCCAGCGCATGAATCACCAGGACGCGGTCCATACAACCGTCCGGCAGCGGCATCATCGTCGCGTCGACGAGAGCCGACGATGACACATCCTGCTCCGGCCAGTTCTCGACGCCCTGTTCGGCCGGCATGAAAGCCAGAACCCGAACCGCCTCGGCGCGAAAAACGCCCAGATAGGGCGTCGCGTAGCCGACGCCGAGAATGGAAAAACCCGGACAACTTGGCCAGCGCGCGCGCACGACCCGCCCAACAAAACGGCGCGCGACAAGCCCAAGGGGCGAGGCGTAAAACGCGCGGAGATCAACAACATCCAGGGCCATGCGGCAGTCTCGCACGGGACCGCCCGCAAGAGAAGCCAAAGGGCGGCATATCGATGCAGGTATTGTTTCCCCCTTGCGCGGCGCGCTCCGGACCGCCATGAAAGGCGAAATCGACACTCTCAGAAGGGTCAGGCGCCTTGACGATCAAAACCCCCGTTCTCATAGTTGGCGGCGGCCCGGTCGGCCGGTGCGTTGCGGGCGATCTTGGCTGGCGCGGTCTGTCTTGTCTTGAAATCGAAAAGGGCGACGGCGCCATTGGCCAGCCCAAGATGGATATGCCGCATATCAGAACGCTGGAGTTCTGCCGCCGCTGGGGGCTTGTCGAGCAGGTCGAGCAATCCGGCTACAATCGCAAGCAACCGCAAGACAATATCTGGGTCACGGCGCTGATTGGCGGTTATGAACTGGGGCGAGAGCCCTTCCCCTGCCCGGACGATGAACCCTATCCCGAACAATCCCCGCAAAGGCGCGAACGCGCGCCGCAAAACTTCTTCGATCCGGTGATTGCGCGCTGGACAAAAAGCTTTCCAACCGTCGATCTCCGATATTTCACCGAGCTCGTGGATTTCACCGAGCATGAGAACCATGTCAGCGCCAGCATTCGCGACCTGAAAACGGGGCGGACAGACGACGTCGAATGCCAGTATCTCGTCGGCGCGGATGGCGCGGGCTCGATGGTGCGCGAGAAGCTCGGCATCTCGATGACGGGCAACGCCGTCCTGACCTATACCACCAATGTCATATTCCGCTCTCGCGACCTTGCGCAAAAACAGACGATCAAGACCGGCTACCGTTACATTTTCATTGGTCCCGAGGGGACGTTCGCAACCATTGTCGCGATCGATGGCTATGACAATTACCGTTTTTCGCTGGTCGGCGATTCAGGTCGCCGCGCTTTGACGGACGACGATCTCCTGAATGAAATACGCCGCGCCATCGGCGGACCCTGCGAGATCGAATTGCTCTCCACGATGCCCTGGACGCGGCGCGAACTCGTCGCCGACAGCTACGGCACGAAGCGGGTGTTTCTGGTGGGCGACAGCGCGCACCAGCTTTCCCCGACAGGCGCGTTCGGAATGAACACAGGCTTGCAGGAAGCGGTCGATATTTCCTGGAAGCTTGAAGCGATGATTCGCGGCTGGGGCGGACCGAAACTGCTCGAAAGCTATGAGATCGAACGCAAGCCTGTCGCCGCCCGCAACGTGAAAACCGCAGCGGAAAATCTGGCGCGGATGCTGGAAACGCGCAAGCGCACGCCACCGGGCGAGATATTCGAACCCGGCCCGCAGGCTGACGCCGTCCGCAAGGAGTATGGCGACTGGTACACAGAGCGGATGTGGCATGAGTGGTTCACCATCGGAATCCATATCGGCTACCGCTATGACAATTCGCCCATTGTGATTGGCGATGGGACACAGCCGCCGCCTCTGGCGGTCCCGACCTATATCCAGACATCGCATGCGGGCTGCCGCGCGCCGCACGCCTGGATGAAAGACGGGCGCTCGACGCTGGACCTGTTTGGCAAGGGCTTCGTTCTGATGCGGCTTGGGGCGAATCCGCCTGACGGATCGGCGCTGCTCACAGCGGCGGCCTCGCGCAGCGTTCCCATGCGTGAAGAAATCATCGATGAAGCGGCGGTCAATACTGTCTATGAGAAAAGGCTTGTGCTGGTGCGGCCCGATGGCCATGTCGCCTGGCGCGGCGATGAACTGCCTGGCGATGTATCCGGGCTGATTGACAGGGTGCGCGGGGCCTAGAGCATCGTACGCTTAATCGGAAGCGTATTTGGCGTGCTTGAAGAAATTCCAGCATTCGGCGGGTTCGAACAGTGCGCAAATGTCGCCGAGCGCGCGCCAGAGCGCGTCGAAGGTGCGGGCCGCGGCCTTGCGCA
>CAIZEI010000187.1 GCA_903931945.1 uncultured Hyphomicrobiales bacterium
AGGCCTTCGCCGCGCTGCCGTTGCAGGACCCCGATCTCGCCGCGCGCGAACTCGAGCGCTGTGTCAAACAGATGGGCTTCCGCGGCGCGCTGGCGAACGGGTTTTCCGAAGCTGGCGCTGCGGGAACCTGCCTCTATTACGACCTCAAGCAATATTGGCCGTTTTGGGCCGAGGTCGAAAAGCTCGACGTGCCCTTCTATCTGCATCCCCGAAATCCCATCGCCGCCTGGGCGCAAATTTACGAGGGTCACAACTGGCTGCTGGGGCCGACCTGGGCCTTCGGGCAGGAGACGGCGGTTCACGCGCTGCGCATGATGGGCTCGGGCCTGTTCGACGCGCATCCCAATCTGAAAATCGTGGTCGGCCACATGGGCGAGGGCCTGCCCTACAGCATGTGGCGCATCGACAACCGCAACGCCTGGACAGGGGCGAAACCGAACTATCCCGCCAAACGCCCGATCGCGGACTATTTCCACAAGAACTTCTGGCTCACGACTTCAGGCAATTTCCGCACGCAAACCCTCATCGACGCGATGCTGGAAATAGGCGCCGACCACATCCTGTTTTCCGCCGACTGGCCCTTTGAAAACATCGACCACGCGTCGAACTGGTTCGACGCGGCCCCGATCAGCGAAGCCGACCGGCTCAAGATCGGGCGGACCAATTCGATGCGGTTGTTCAAACTGGGGAACGAGTAGCGGGCCAGCCGCGCCAGGGCGCGGACGGGCGGCGCGTTCTGGAGCCTAAATCCTCGCCTAGTTACGCGCGAAGTCCCACTCGCACGGCCTCTTCGACATATGAATAGAGGATCAGGTCGTTTTCCAGCAAGCCCCTGACGCCGCGAACGCGGGACAGGCGCCGGGCGAGATCCGCGACATTCGACGGGGTCGTCAATTCCTGGGCGCCGAAAATGTCTTCGCCGACAATGTCCGAAGCCATGCGCTTGAACGCGCCGAAATTGTCCCGCACGCCGACCACGTCGATCGTGGCGAGGTTGTGCAACGCGCGCGTCACCGTGTCGCGGCCGGGACTTTCATTGAGATCGCAGCCGAACAGGCGCGTGAAGGGGTCGCGCAGCAATTCCCTTTGCTCGCTCGAGGCCCGGCGGAACGCGCCCGCCATCGCGCGCGCGTCGTCGAAGGGAAAGCCGCGCGCGAAGTCGAGCAGGGGCGCGACGCCATGCGCGAGCAGTTTGGCGGGCCCGGCGGCTTCCGACTTGGCGAGCGAGTTGAGCACGATAAGTCTTTCGGCCAATTCCTCGAAAGGCGCGCGCAACAGGGCCAGTATCGTGAAATCCCATAGCTTCATGTTCGCGCCGTGGCGGTGAAACGACGGCCGCCCCGTCAATATTTTCGACGATGGAAACTCGTTCTGGACGACGTGAATCAATGTTTCAAAGGGGATCGATTCCGTGAAATTGTATTGCACGGAGAAAAAATCCGCGAAACGCTTGTAAAAGCGGCGTTGCGGCAACAGCGACGCGTCGAAGAGCATGATTTTCTTTTTGAGATTTCGACCGGGCCGAAATCGGCGGTAGATATTGAACTTGGTTTTCAGCTCCAAGACGACGATCTCTCGTTCGTCCTCGATCCCCGGCAACACCGAACCATCGATGACAAACCCGCATTTGCCATTGGCGTGCCAGCCAAGATCGAGAATAGGTTCGAAGAAATCGCCGCAAACAAGTTCCACGATTTCGCGGCCCGGAACCACGATTTGGATCACCGAGGATTCCACCGGATTGTCCGAGACGATCCATCCCCTTATGCTGGCGCCGTCGTCGCCGTAAATATGGAACTTCATTGGTCCTCTTTGACGCCGCCGCCGGCGAGCCATCGGCGTGGGCGGCCCATTAGCCTTCCGCTTTCCCCTGCGGCTTCGCTGCGCGAATTCGGCGGCGGGTACGTAATCGTCGTTCGGTTGAAAGCGCCGACGGAGCTTGTATCCCGCACCTTACATGTACGCCACGTATTCATCGGTCTTGAAAAGATTTTCAAACTCCGCCGTATTCTAACACGCATCGTGGCGGAAAAACACGGCTGGGAGCCGCGTCGTCAATGGGCTCAATGAAAGGAAACCCAAAATGGCTGCCTGGGACGACGGTTTTCTCGCCAAATTTTTCCCTCGGAACGCAACTGTCCAAATACAATAGCTCTGTGAACCGGGCGCCACGTCATTGCCAATTCCATCGCGTTTACCTATGTTTAGGAATCTAGGCCGCGAGGTTAGCGCTTTGATCGGTGGGGAGCGCCTCATTTCTCGCCGCCGCGCGTTTTATCGGGGGATTGATGGCTGCTTTGAACAAATTGCTGGACTTGCTCACGACACGCGATCGTCCGCTGATCGAACGCGCGAAGCAGGCTATCTTGGGCAGTAAGAATCCCCACATCAATCATTTCGACGCCGTGGGATTCAATGTGAAGTTTTTTGGCTACGAGCTGGCTCGCGCGCTGGCGGGCGCATTGCCGGTGAGAACATTTCCGTCGCCTCCAACAGTTGGTTTGAAATCGAAGGCTTCTACGCAAGCTGATATCGAGAGCGACTGGGTGGCATATTGGTGTGGCGAAATGAAATCGCCGGTCATTTTCCACCGCAAGGTTTGGGAACTGGCCTACGTCCTTCAGGCGGTCCACGAAGCGGGCTTCATGGAGGAAGGCCGTCGCGGCTTGGGATTTGGATGCGGAACCGAACCCTTGCCGAGTTTGATGGCGTCGAAGGGACTGAAGATCACGGTCACGGATTTGCAGCCGGACAAATCGGTGGGATTGGGATGGGCGACGACCGGTCAGCATACGAGCACTCTGGATCACTGCTTCCAGCCGCATCTCGTCAGTCGGGAGGACTTCAC
>CAIZEI010000188.1 GCA_903931945.1 uncultured Hyphomicrobiales bacterium
TCGGCGGGCGTTGGCAGCGCGACGCACTGGGCCGCGGAGCGGTTCCGGATTTCGGCGGGATTTGCCGCGCGCCATGTTCCGTTCCGGGGCGGTCCGGAGGCGACGCTGGAGGTGATGACCGGGCGCGTCGATTTTGCCTGCATGGGCATGTCCTCAGCTTTGCCGCTGATCAGGGATGGCAAACTGATGGCGCTGGCGGTCTCGACGCCGCAACGCTCGTCGGCGTTGCCCGAAGTGCCCACAACTCTCGAAGCGGGGTTTCCCGATTCCGATTACACCTTCTGGAATGGCATGTTCGTTCCCGCCAGCACGCCGCGCGCGATCGTTGAGCGGCTGTATCAGGAATGCCTGAAAGTTGTCGCCTTGCCCGAAGTGCAGGCGAAATTCAAACCGCAGGGCATTGAGCCCATGCCGGTGACGCCAACCGAATTCGACGCGCTGATCAAGAAAGAGGTTGCGCTCAACATTGCGCTTGTGAAGGCGGCTGGCCTGAAATTCGAATAGTTTTCGCTTGGGTCATGCACGTTCGCGTAGCGGAGTCCGGGCGGCTGTAGTATCGATTCGAACAAAGCAACCGGGGCAGTCGGGATGGGTGGAGTTTCTGGTGTTGGCCGGCGCGTCGCCTTGCTGCTTGCTGTGTCGAGCGTCTGGTCCGGAGCGGCTGCGCGGGCGGACGATTTTTACAAAAACAAATCCGTCAATGTTGTCGTCGGCTTTTCACCCGGCGGCGGCTATGATCTGTTCGGGCGCACGCTCGCGCGGCATATCGGCGCGCATATTCCCGGCGCGCCGCGCGTCATTGTCACCAATATGCCGGGCGCCGGCAGCCTGACGCCGGTGATCTGGCTTGACAGCGCCGCGCCCAAAGACGGCACGACCATGGTGATTTTCAACCATGGACTGGTCGGCGACAGTGTGCTGACGCCCGAGCGCATTCGCGTCGATTTTCGCAAGCTCGCGTGGATTGGCAGCGCAGCGGAAGATCTTTCGGCCTGCTACATGTGGTATAAATCTGGCCTGCACAGCATTTCCGAGATCAAGGCGCACGGCAACATCAATTTCGGCCAGACGGCGCCTGGCAGTTCCAGCGATACGTTGCAGCATATCCTGCGCAACGTGATGGGGCTGACGATCACAACCGCCAATGGCTATCCCGGCAGCGGCGAGGTGCGGCTCGCAGTCGAGCGCGGCGAACTCGATGGCGATTGCGGCGCCTGGGCCGTCAACCCGCCGGAATGGGTGGCGGATAAAAAGATTTTCCCGTTCATCAAAAACGCGCCGACCATCGTGCCCGATATGTCGCCCGAGGTCCCCTATGCGGTGGACGCCGCGCCGGATGAGCACGGCAAGGCGATTGTGCGGCAACTCATCGCCTCCACGCAGGTCGGACGGCCTTTCGTGATGAGCCGGGATGTGCCCGCCGAGCGGCTTGGCATCATGCGCAAGGCGTTTGACGAGACCATGCGCGACCCGGACTTCCAGGCCGATTTAACCCGGCAGAACCTGCCGTTTTCGCCGCGCAATGGCGCAGACGCGTTGAAGGTGGTTGATGGCATCGTGAATGCGCCGCCTGATATTATCGAGGCGGCGCGCAAGGCGATGAACGAGTAGGGGGCAGGGGTTCGCCATGCTCGCCCGCCGGGACGGGCGGTGGACCGCCTCGCTGTCTCGCGCGAAAAACCAGTCGCGAAACATGGACGGGAGGAACGGGGAAATTCCGTGGGTCGCAGGCCGATACTTAGAGCCCGCATCGCCGCCGAACTATCGCCAGGGCCTCAGGGCTTGGGCGGAATTTTCGCTACCTTATCCAGCGCCAGCGGCAGGAATTCGCTGACCGCCGCGTACATCTTCTCATAGATATCCATGGGCTTGCCATAGGCGTCGGCGATTTCGGCTGGCTTGCCGGTGGCGTATTCGCCCAGGATGAAGGTCTTGTCCTTCGCCTCGGGAAAGCTGGCTATAAGCCGGTCGCGGTGGCCCGCGGTCATGGTAAGGATCAGGTCGGCGTGGCGAACGTCGTTGGCGGTCACTTGCACGGCGCGGTGGGCGCTAACATCCATACCGTTTTTCTTCAACAGGGTCGCGGCGTCGGCCTCCGGCTCGACGACGAAGGGATCGGCATCGACGGCGCGTGATATCACCGAGATATGCAGTTTCTTCGCCGCGATGATCTGGTTGGCGATGGCCTCGGCGGTGACGCTGCGTCCGGTGTTGCCGGTGTCCACGAAGGCGACCTTGATGGGTTCCTCGGCGAACGCAGCGCTGGCGAGCAGTATCATGGCGGCTCCAAACAGGGGCATAAGCAATTTCACTTTGGACTCCTTTTGGGATCGGAGTCCCAGCTTATCCGGAGCGGATTACAGGCGCGTGTCGGCGGGGCGCAAGCGCTCCACTTGCGCCTTGAAGCTCTGGCCGTCAGTTCAAAAGTGCGCGCAGCGGCAAATCATGCGCCTGTGTCAAAGCCGGTAAAATCCGCCTCGACAACCGCGAGCAATGGCGGGAGGTGTTCTTGCACCGTTCGCCACACATAGGATTCCAGCACATTGTCGTATTGATGCCGATAAAAATTGCCAACATCGCAAATGTCGCGCGCGCAATTCATCTGGCAACTTCTTGCTGGCTTCTGAAACGATTTCGATGGCTCGAGTCACTGCGTAAATGTCCCGCCGCGACTTGATAAAAGCGGCGTAATCTGTTCCCGCCACAAGTTCTCGCGTGAAAAGGATGTTGTCCCGGATGTCGTACAATGCATTGCGGATCGATTCAGAAGGCATAAACGGCATCGCGCTGAGTTGATGGCCGGACATGTGGTTTCTGGGCGGCGAGATTGGAAACATCAACGGGCAATGGAAACAAATCCTCGATGGCGTGAACGACGCCGACATATTGAAAAACGTCCAGGGGAAAATCAGGCGCGATCTCAACCATGATGTCGATGTCGATGTCGCTGTCGGGGCGATTGTCGCCGCGCGCCCGCGAGCCGAACAAGGCGGCGTGCATGACCCCCCGCTCGCGCAAAGCGCGTTCGTTGTTCCTTAGCCGGCTGAGGATGTCCTGCTTGTCCATGGGCGAACCTGTACCACAATTGACCCGTGAAATCAGCCCCGATCTCGGCGAACTGGCCGATGAGGCCTTGCGCGTCAGTTCCAACGCTGATGTAGCCCTAAGTTACATGTCATACTAATTCGATGCGCAATGACCGGCCAACGGCGCTCGCAGCGCGGCGCAACGTGTCAAGCGTCACCGATGGGATGGACGGATCGAAGAGCCGGTCAAGCTGGCGGCGGCTGGTCTTCATCCGGCTTGCCATTTCAACCTTGGTGATGCCCTGTTCCTCCATCGCGGCGGCAAGCTGCTCTGCCACCAATTCCTTGACGGCGTGATCCTCGCACGCCTTCAACATGCCCTGTTCGGCAAGAAAGTCGTCAAAAGTCTCTTCGCTCACGCGGCCTTTTGATTTCTGCGCCATCACATCACCTCCTTCATGCGTTTCTCGGCAAGATCAATGTCCGACTGCGGCGTCTTCCGTGTCTTCTTGATGAAACCGTGCAGCAAAATCATGTGATCGTCGCCGATGCAAAAAATCACACGCGCAATCCGATTGCTTTCATCGAACACGCTGCGCACCTCCCACAGGCCCTTGCCGAGTGGGGCGCAATGCGGTCGCCCAATCGGCCACCCAAACTCGACTTTCTGAATGTCCTTGCCGATTGTGTGCCGATCGGCGGCGGGCAAGTCGAGAATCCAGTCGCGCACAGGCCTGCGTCCTGCAGCGTTCACATAGAATCGCGCGGGCAGTTTTTTTGTGCGATCAATCATCCAAACTCAATGTGCCATTTTTGGCGCATTTTTGCAAGGGCTCTTTTGCGCGTGACGCGCCGCCGTTCTGCAACAGACATATGAAACGGGAATGGGGCGCCTTTTTTATCGCCCTGGCCCTGTTTCATATGCCTTGATATCCGCGCGCCTTTGGTTGGCGCATGGCCTCCTTACCCCAGCGCCTTGATGGTCTTCGCCGTGCGCTCGACGACTTCGCCGATTTGCGCATCCGAAATGATCAAAGGCGGCGAGAGCACAATCGTATCTCCGGCGATGCGGATGAGCAGGTCCTGCCTGTGATAGGCTTCGTCCATCGCTTCAAAACCGCGCTTGCCCGGCCCGACAGCATTGGGCGCCAGATCCACGGCGCCAACGAGGCCGATGGTGCGGATATCGGCGACATTCGGCAGACCTTTCAGTGAATGCACGGCGTCCGCCCACGTGCTTTCGATCGACCGGGCGCGTTCGAACAGGCCTTCCTTCTCGTAGACATCGAGCGTGGCGAGGCCTGCCGCGCAGGCGAGGGGATGCGCGGAATAGGTATAGCCGTGGAACAGTTCGACCATATGCTCCGGCCCCTTCATGAAGGCGTCGTGGATGCCCTTGCGCGCGATGACGCCGCCCATCGGCACTGTGCCTGACGTGATGCCCTTGGCGAAGGTGAGGAGATCGGGAACGATGTTGTAGCGTTCGGCGGCGAAGGAATAGCCGAGGCGTCCAAAGCCGGTGATGACCTCATCGAAAATCAGCAAGATTCCGTATTTGTCGCAAATCGCCCGCAGCTTTTGCAGATAGCCTTTCGGTGGAGCAATGACGCCTGTGGAACCCGCCATCGGCTCGACGATGACGGCGGCGATGGTGGAGGCGTCGTGCAGCGCGACGATATTTTCAAGCTCGTCGGCGAGGTGTGCGCCCCATTCCGGCTCGCCTTTCGCAAAGGCCTGCTCGGCGCGGTTATAGGTGGCGGGGAGGTGATCGACGCCGGCCAGCGCATTGCCGAACATTTTGCGGTTGGGCGAAATGCCGCCCACCGAAATGCCGCCAAAGCCAACCCCATGATAGCCGCGCGCGCGGCCTATGAATTTGGTGCGCTGGCCCTGGCCGATGGTGGTGAAATAGGCAATCGCCATTTTCAGCGCGGTATCGACGGCTTCCGAGCCGGAGTTCGCAAAAAAGACGTGGTCGAGGTCGCCCGGCGCCATCGCGGCGACGCGGGTGGCGAGCTGGAACGCTTTTGGATGGCCGAAATTGAAGGGCGGAGCGAAATCCATTTCCGCCGCCTGATCCTGGATCGCCTTGACGATGGGATCGCGGCTGTGGCCGGCGTTGACGCACCAGAGGCCCGCCGCGCCGTCGAGCAGTTTGCGTCCTTCGGGCGTATAATAATGCATGTCCTTGGCGCGGCCGAGCATGCGCGGCGCTTTTTTGAAGGAGCGGTTCGCGGTGAACGGCATCCAGTAGGCCGAGAGGTCATTGGGCGTGGCGGGGGTGCTGGACATGGCGGGCTCCTCCAGAGTTGGCGCTCCTTAGCACGACGCGCGCAAAGGGGAAACGCGGCGCGCCTGCGCAATTGACGGGATGTGATCGCGCCGCCATCCTGCCTTCAGACAACGCCCGAAGAGGAAGCCACATGTCCCTTTTGCCGATCACCATGGCTTGCTGCCGTTACGACCGCACGGAATCCCTGCGCTCCGGCGATACGCGGGTGGAAGGCGTAGACCTCAACCTGCTGACGCTGCCGCATGGCCGCGAAATTTTTGACCGCATGGTGGGCGGGCGTGAGTTCCATGCTTCGGAACTTTCGATTTCCGAATATATCAGCCTGATGGGGCGAGGCGATTGTCCGTTCATTGCGATCCCGGTGTTTATTTCGCGCGTATTCCGGCACGGCTTTGTGTTTATCAACACGCGTTCGGGCATTTCCCGACCAAAGGATCTCGAAGGCAAACGCGTGGGCCTGCCGCTTTACACGCAGAGCGCGGCGCTGTGGGTGCGCGGCCATCTGGCGTCGCAATATGGCGTCGATCTCGACACCATCCGTTGGGTGCAGGGCGCGGTGGAAAAGGCCGGCTCACATGGCAAATCCAGCGCGCCGCCGTTGCTGAAGCCAGCCCGTATCGAGCAAAACCATGGCGATCTCTCGCTGGATGAAATGCTCGGCGCGGGAGAGATTGACGCGTTGATCGGTTCGCGCAAACCAGCTTCATTGGGCAAGAACCCGGATGTCGCGCGACTGTTCCCGAATTACCGCGAGATCGAACGGGCGTTTTATCAGAAAACAAAAGTGTTTCCGATCATGCATCTGATCGCCATCCGCCGGGATGTTTACGCCGCCAATCCATGGATCGCCAATGCGCTCTACAAGGCGTTTGTCGATGCGAAAAAGCGCGCCATGGCGAGACTGCGTTACGCCGGCTCGCTGGTGACGCAATTGCCGTGGCAATTGTCCGAGATCGAGGAGATCGACGACGTGTTCGGCGGCGACGCCTTCCCCTATGGCGTGGAGCCCAACCGCCCGACGCTTGAAGCGCTGATGCAACACATGGTTGATCAGCATTTTATTGCAAAACCCCTTCCGATCGAGGATTTGTTCGCGCCATTGCCGGGCGCCATGGAAGGTTAGGCGCCTGCCATCGCTGAATTTGCGCCGCGGACGCCGGCTCTGCTAAACTCAGCCCTTCAATCGCGAACCATTCCGAAGCGGGAGGGCCCCATGGACATTTCGACCAACGCAGACCCCCACGAAGCCAAAATCAAGGCGGGCTGGGCCGCTGCGCATGTGTTCCCCCTCTGGGAGAACGAGGCTGCCCACGCCGCGCCGCGTGGACCGGAAAAGCCGCATTGCTGGAAATGGCCGGAGCTCCGCAGTTTTGCCGAGGAGGCTCTGACTTTGCGCGACACCAAAGCCGTCGAGCGACGCGTGCTGCAGCTGATGTCTCCGCATTCGCATGTTCCCAGACCCTATGCCGGATCGACCACCAATATCGCCGGCAATATTCAGGTGCTGAAACCTGGCGAAACCGCGCGGCCGCATCGCCATTCCATGAACGCGCTGCGCTTTGTCATTGAGGGCGAAGGCGCCGTCACGATCGTCGACGGCAAGGAATGCGAGATGGCGGAAGGCGATCTCATCACCACGCCGGGCTGGACCTGGCATGAACACGCCCATCGCGGCGCCAGGCCGATCATGTGGCTGGATGTGCTCGACGCCGGCCTGCATCGCTATCTCGGCACAGCCAGCTTCCAGCCGGGCCCAGCCAACGACATTCCAAAGCACGCCCCCGACAGCGCATTTGTCGCCGTCGGCATGACGCCGATAACTGGCGAGACGCCGCGCGATTTCTCGCCTTTGTTCCGCTATCCCTGGGCGCAGGCGAAAGCCGCCGCCGCCGTCGCGCCGCTGGACGTCGATGGCGCGCGGCGCGTGCGCTACGCCAATCCAATGGATGGCGGGCCTTGCATGTCGTTCCTCGATTGCTATCTCGTCGAGCTTGACGCGGGCGTTGAAACGCTGCCCTTCCGCACATCCGCCCATGCGCTGGTCAGCGTGGTCGAGGGCGAAGGCGTCAGCAAGATTGGTGAAACCGCTGTGGAATGGAGCTCCAAGGACACGTTCTCCATGCCCAGCGGCAACTGGATTTCGCACCGGGCCAAAAACGGCAAGGCGCGGCTGATGGTGACGAGCGATCGCGAGGTCTATCGCCGGCTCGGACTTTTGACTGAAGAATATGCGGGGCGCGCAGGGCTATGAGACATTTAAAAGCTATGACCGGCGCACTCGCGCTGGCGGGGCTTGCAAGTGCGGCGTCAGCCGTTCGCGCCGATCCCATAGAGGATTTCTACAAGGGCAAGACGGTGACCATCGTGACTTCTACGGGCGCCGGCGGCGCCTATGATCTCTCGGCGCGCACGATGGCGCGTTATTTGCCCAAATATCTGCCCGGCGCTCCGGCTTTCGCCATCAAGAACATGCCAGGCGCAGGCCATGTGCTGGCGACCAATTATATGTACAATCAGGCGCCGAAGGATGGCACCTGGATCGCTGTCGTGAACAACGCCATTCCAATGGTGCAGGCGCTGGACGGCAAGGGCGTGCGTTTTGACTCGCGGAAGATCAAATGGATCGGTTCGCTTGGCACCAGCAATTTGCTGTCGGTGGCCTGGAGCAAATCGGGCGTCAAAACCATGGATGACGTTTTCGCCCATGAGGTGACAACCGGCGCTACGGGCACCGGCTCCGGCGCGTTTCTCTATCCCACGGCCATGAATAAAATTCTGGGCACAAAGTGGAAAGTCGTGCTCGGTTACAATTCCAGCGCGGAAATTGATCTTGCCATGACGCGCGGCGAGGTTGTGGCGCGCGGCGGCGCCAGCTATCGCAGTTTTCTTGCAGAACGCCCCGAATGGATGAAAGACAAACTGGTGAATGTTCTTTTGCAGGTCGGCGGCGTGCGCGAGGCCGATTTGCCCGATGTCCCGCTGATGTATGAACTTGGCAAAACGCCTGAGCAGCAGCAGGTGCTGAAACTGATTTCGTCCTCCGTCGCCATGGGCAAGCCCTTTCTCACGCCGCCGGAAATTCCCGATGACAGGCTCAAAGCTCTCCGTCATGCGTTCGATCTGACGGTCAGGGATCCGGAATTCATCGCCGAGGCGACGAAGCTCGAGCTCGATCTCAATCCATCCGACGGAGAATTTATTGCCGGCGTTGCGCGCGACACAATTGACGCGCCGTCTGATCTCATCGCCAAGGCCAAAGATGCGATCGAACCGCCGGGCAGCGGAAAAGCCGAATAGGGGCGCGCTCTAGCTGAGTTGAAGGGCGATTTTCCACGCCAGCTCCGCAATGGGCCGCGCCCGCGCCCCCATTTCGAGCGCATTTGCATCGGCGGCGTTGCCGTCCAGCGCACGCTTTCCCACGCCTTGCAAAATGGCTGCAAGCCGGAACAGGTTGAACGCCAGATAGACCTCCCAATGGTCTGACGGCGGGCGCCGGGCGCGCGCAAAATAGGTTGCCGCGTAATCGCGTTCGGAGGGTATTCCAAGGGTCGGCAGATCGTGGTCCGCCAGTCCGCGAAACAGCCCGCTCGACAGGCGCCAGCTCATCACATGATAGGCGAAATCCGCGTTGGGATCGCCCAGCGTCGATAGTTCCCAGTCGAGAATGGCGAGCGGGCGCGGTTCGGTTTTGTGAAAGATCACATTGTCGATCCGGAAATCGCCATGCACGATCGAGGTTCCGGCCTCTGGCGGAACATGCTGCGGCAGCCAGTCGATCAGACCATCCATTGCGTCGATTTTTTGCGTTTCAGAGGCGCGGTATTGCTGCGACCAGCGCGTGATTTGCCGGGCCATATAGCCGGATCGGCGGCCATAATCGCCCAGGCCGACGGCATCGGGATCGACAGCGTGCAGCGCCGCCATTGCGCTGTTCAATCCCTCGTAGATTGCGCTGCGCTCGTTCGGCGCCAGGCCGGGCAGGGACGGGTCCCAGAAAATACGCCCGTCGATAAACTCCATCGCATAAAACGCCGCCCCGATGACCGCAGGGTCCTCGCACAGAGCAATGACGCGCGGGACGGGAACCCCTGAACCCGCCAGAGCGCGCATGACGCGGAACTCGCGTTCGATCGCATGGGCGCTTGGCAGCAGCGCGCCGAAGGGTTTTCGGCGCAACACGCAATCGCCTGCAGGGTAAGTGATGCGGTAGGTGGGATTGGACTGCCCGCCGCTGAATGCGCTGAGCGTGAAGGGACTGGAAAAACCCGGAACGTTTTGCTCAAGCCAGCGTTCGAGCCGCGCGCGCTTTTCGCGGTCTGCGAGTAGCGGGTCGCCCGCGCTCGATCTATCGGCCATGCCTCGCTCCGGTTTTGGCGATGATGGCATGGGAAGCGGCAAAAATCACTTGCGAGGAGAAGCCCGCACGCTAAGCCATGTGTATGCGGGGCTGTTCGCGATCACAATTGCGCCATCCCCCTCGCAAGCTGCGGCGTTCCGCGCTAGATAAACGCGACCACACAGCGGAGAGTGCTTATGTCGAGCGGCGCAACCAAAACCTTCCCGGTCGCCAAAACGGAGGCGGAATGGCGGGCGCAACTCACGCCGGAGCAATTTGAGGTGTTGCGCGGCCATGGCACCGAGCGGCCGGGCAGTTGCGCGCTCAACCACGAGAAACGCGCGGGAGTCTTCTCCTGCGCTGGCTGCGGACAGGACCTTTTCGTCGCAAAAACCAAATTCGAGAGCGGCACCGGATGGCCGAGTTTTTTCGATCCGGAGCCCGGCGCTATCGAAACAACGGTGGATAAAAAGTTCTTCATGACGCGCACCGAGGTGCACTGTTCGCGTTGCGGCGGCCATCTCGGCCATGTTTTCGACGATGGCCCGCCTCCGACAGGCCTGCGCTATTGCATCAACGGCGTCGCGATGAATTTCCGCCCCGCATGACGCTCCGGCCTCGCCCCAGCGTTAAATTGCACTCTCCCGACTCGCGCAAAAGCTGCTATGCTCCCGCCTCATGCGCATAGGCTTCCTTTCTGACATCCACGGCAATCGCGAGGCGCTCGACGCCTGCCTCGCCCATGGCGCCCGTACCGGTATAGACCGGTGGGTGTTTCTGGGCGACCTTGTCGGCTACGGGGCTGATCCCCAGTATGTCGTCGATTGTGTGGTTCGCCATATGGAAACGGGCGCCCTCGCGCTGCTCGGCAACCATGATCAGGCCGTTGTCGATGGCCTGGCGGAAGGCATGAACGAATATGCCCGCGCTGCGATCGAGTGGACCGCCCGACAACTCGACCCGGCGGCTGCGGCATTGATCCGCAGCCTGCCCATGTCGATCCTCGAGGATGACCGGCTCTACGTTCATTCAGAAGCCCATTCCCCCAAGTCGTGGAATTATGTTACCGAGATTCTGGGCGCCGAGCGCAGCATGAATGCGACCGAGGCGCGCGTGACCCTGTGCGGCCACGTGCATCGTCCGCAACTTTACTATATGTCGCGCACGAAGCCGCCCGGTTATTTCCTGCCGCAAGCGGGGACGGGCATTCCGCTGATCGGGCGACGCAAATGGCTGGCCGTGCTCGGCTCTGTCGGTCAGCCGCGTGACCGCAATCCGGCCGCAGCCTATGCGATCCTCGATACCGATCGCAACGAAATCGCCTATCAGCGCACGCCCTACAATGTCGAAAAGGCCGCAGCTAAGATTCACGCCGCCGGATTGCCGCAAATGCTGGCGGCGCGTCTGTTCATTGGCAGGTAGACATGCCCCACAACGCAATGGCGCCAGGATCGGTCATCGATGGATTTGTGATCGGCGAGAAAATTCACACTGGCGGCATGGCGACGCTCTGGCGCGTGACCCGCGCCGATATCGACCAGCCCATCGTGATGAAAGTGCCGACCATTCTGGAAGGCGACGACCCCACCGTGATCGTCGGTTTCGAGATGGAAATGATGATCCTGCCCCGGCTGGTGGGCAAGCATGTGCCAAAATTCTACGCGATGGGGGATTTTGCCAGCCAACCCTATCTGGTGATGGAATATATCCAGGGCTATTCGCTGTTTACGCTGATCGAAAAGGCGCCTATGCCGGCTGCGAACGTCGCCAGAATTGGCGCCAAGGTGGCGCGCGCGCTCGTGGATCTGCACCGCCAGAACGTGCTGCATCTCGATATCAAACCTTCCAACATCATGATCCGCGACAATGGCTCGGCGGCGTTGATCGATTTTGGCCTGTCGCGACACCTTTTCCTGCCGGATCTGCTGGAAGAGGAGTTTCGTGTGCCGATGGGCACAGGCCCGTATATCGCGCCCGAGCAGGTGATGAAGAACCGTTCGGAACCACGCTCGGATATTTATTCGCTGGGCGTTCTGCTTTACTATCTGGCCACAAATGTAAGGCCTTTTGGCCTGCCGCAAGCGCAGAGCCAGTTGAAAAAGCGACTCTGGCGCGACCCTGTTCCGCCGCGCAAAATTATTCCTGATTTGCCGCCCTGGCTACAGGAGGCAATCCTGCGATGCCTCGAAGTCGACCCGGCCGATCGCTACGAAACGGCCGCGCGGCTCGCTTTCGATCTTTCGCACACGGATCAGATCAAACTCACTGCGCGGGCGCAAAAGACCAAGCGCGACAGTCTGCCTGTGTCGTGGAAGCGCTGGTTCAAATCCATCGGCGAGGATGGCGGCCCGATCCAGCCCGTCCGCCAGAGCAATCTGGCGCCGATTATCATGGCCGCTGTGGATTTCACCGAGGGACAGGAAGCGCTTGCCGAAGAATTGCTGGTCAATGTGCGGCGCGTGCTTGCGACCATGCCGGGGGTTCGCATCGCCTGCGTCAATGTGCTGAAGCTCAACCGGCTCACCATTACCTATACGCTCGATGACGAAGGCCGCTCCGTGCATGTGCAGCGACTCGTGGAATTAAGGGACTGGGCGCGCCCGCTGGAGCTCGGACAGGAGCGCATCACATTCCACGTGCTGGAGCATATGGACCCTGCCGAAGCGCTCATCGAATTCGCCAGTTCGAACCACGTCGATCAGGTGCTGATTGGCGCGCGCGCGAGTTCGAGTTTCAGGCGTTTTCTCGGCAGCGTGTCCTCACAGGTCGTGGCGCGCGCCGCCTGCACGGTGACAGTCGTCCGGGCGCCCCGCGCGCTGGCGGATGTCGAGGCGGAGGAAGAAAAAATGATCGATAAAGACTGCGCGTAAACGTCGCGCAAATTTGCATTTACTTCCCCGCGCTCTCCATCATCGCCTTTGCCCGTCCGGCGATTTCGGGCGGCGTATTGGCGATGGAGTCGGCGATCTTCTGCGCGTCCTCGCCTGAAGAAGGCGAAATATCCATTTGCTGTTTGGCGGCTTCAGCCAGCAGGTCGGGGTCTTTCATGGCCGCGTCAAATGCGCGGCGCAGCGTCTCGATCCGGTCGGCGGGCACGCCGGGCGGCGCGACGAGCGAACGCGAAACCTCCGTTTCCGCTGAAATGAACGTCAGCAATTTGCGATCGGCGTCGTTGGTCGCAAGTTCAAGCATCAGCGGGACATCGGGCAAATCAGGCGCGCGCTTGAGACCGATTTGCACGAGGATATTGAGCTTGTGGTCGCGCACCCATTCGGGCTTGGTCGATTTCCACGCCGCCCAGGAATTGGACCCGCGGCCATCGACTTCTCCGCGCTCCATGGCGAGCGAGACTTCGTTGCCGCCCGGATACCCTGTGACCAGCCTGAATTTTGCGCCTGCCAACTGGTTCAGCAGCACCGGATAGAGCGCTCCTCCCGTGCCCATGGGCGCGCCGACAACGAGCTCACGGGACTTCACATCCTCGAATGTTTTGACCGGCGATGTGTACCAGGAATTGATGACATTCGGCGTAGAGGTCGTGTTGCCGATCCACGAAAACTTGCGTGTATCAAATTCCACGCCGGGCAGGCCCATGGCCTGCGTCGCCATCATATTCGCCATGATCATGTGCAGCGTTGTCCCATCGCGCGGCGCCTGGTTGGCGACATAATTGGCTGCCTGCACGCCGCCCCCGCCGGGCATATTGCGCGCAATGATCGCGGGTTCGCCGGGAATATGTTTGCCCATATATCGCGCCAGCATCCGTGCGCGAAAATCATAGTCATTGCCGGCCGATGTGCCGATAATAATGTTGATCGTCTTGCCATGAAAAAATTCGGCCGGCGATTGCGCACGCCCGTTGCAAGGCAGGGCGAAGGCCGCCGCGCTCGCCATCCATAGCAACCAGAATCGACGCGGCTTCAGCATGTTCACACTCTCCCCGGGCGCTGTGCACGCGCGATCCTAGACTGTGACGCAGCGCGTTTCCAGCGCCAAATCGGCGGCTTGCTATCGCGCCAAACTTGTTCGATGCTACTACGCGCCCGGAGCGTCAACGACAACGAAATATGTCCTGGAGGATTTTATGCGGAACCCGATTGCCGTCGCTTTTTTGTCAACGCTGTGCGCCTTTGCCGCCTCGTACGCCGCGCATGCGCAGCAGCAGCAGGCGCCCTACCAGATGCCGCCCGACAATCAGCGTTGCCCGACGCGCTGGGGCGCAGGAGACCAGCGCGGCTCGGCAAACTGGCAGTCCGCCGAAACGGTTCTGCGCGCGACAAAATTGATCCGCACAGGCGAAGTGTTCGAATTGGGCGATGTGCTGAGCCCCGATCCGAAAGAGGCCTTTATCAACGATAACCGGCAATACAACATTTACACCAAGCCAACGAATCCGATCCCCAACGCCCGATCGGAAAACGAGGAGCTGATTATTACCGAACTCGGCCAGATCGGCACGCAACTTGATGCGTTGTCGCATCAGATGTGGGGCGACAGTTTTTACAACTGCTTCAAGCAGGGCGAAATCGCCACACGCTACGGGTTCAAAAAGCTGGGCGCGGAGTTGATTGGCAATTTGATGACCCGCGCAGTTGTCATCGATGTCGCCGGCTACAAGGGCGTCGATATCCTGCCGGCGGGGTATGTGATTACCCCGGATGATTTGAAGAATGCGCTGGCCAAACAGGTTCTCGCCCCGCAGCGTGGCGACGCCATTATCATCAACACCGGGTTTGGGCGGCTTCTGGGCAAGGACAATGTGCGTTACGGCAAGGATTCTCCGGGGATTGGCATCGCTGCGGCGCGCTATCTGGCGACTCTGGAGCCGATGCTGGTGGGCGCTGACAATTGCTGTGTCGAGGTGAGGCCTTCGGAACCTGGCATGAGTCTCCCGGTGCATTCGTTCATGCTGATCCAGAATGGCGTCATGCTGCTGGAAAATTTGAAGCTCGAAAAGCTTGTGGCGGCGCATGTCCAGGAAGCGGCGTTTATCATGCAGCCGCTGAAACTGAAGGGCGCGACGGGGTCGGCGGTCGCCCCTGTGATGATCAGGTGAGCGCAATGGACGTGCGACATGAAGGCGCGGGCGATTGACCCGCGCACACGCCGGGGCCTAAAATCAGGGCATAACAGATCAAAGGGACCCACGGCATGAGCGCGCAGTTAACGGCCATCGCCAACGCCGGCAATCTTGAGGCCTTGCGCGCGGCGCTCGATCCGCTGGATTTTATGGCCGGCTGGAACAAGCACGAGCCCTCGCTGTGGAAGGAACCGCGCACAGCCTATACGCCGATGCACTGGACATACGCTGACGCAAAGGTTGGCCTCGATGTCGCCGGTCGGCTGATTAACGCCGAGCAAGCCGAACGGCGCAATCTGTTCATGGTCAATCCCGTGCCCGGCAATCATTATGACACGCTGAAAACGCTCGTCAGCGCCTATCAGATGATCCTGCCCGGCGAAACCGCCAGGACCCACCGGCATTCCCCCAACGCGCTGCGGCTGGTGCTTGAGTGCGATGAGGACTGTTTTACCGTGGTGGACGGCGTGCGGATTGACATGCGTCCGGGTGATGTCTTGCTGACGCCAGGCATGTGCTGGCACGGCCACGGCAA
>CAIZEI010000189.1 GCA_903931945.1 uncultured Hyphomicrobiales bacterium
AAAGGAGATTCACATGATCAAAAAGAACTGATACAATCCGTCATCGCCTCACACGCTCTGCGGGTAGAGGTAGGTCAACCAAGGGCAGAGACTTTCTCTTAGATTCCTAGAAATCTGTCTCACTAACCGGGGCCACCGTAATCTGATCGACCGCAAGCAATTGAATCGCGAGGGGATTCTTCCCGCGTAACAATGTACTCAACGAGTTCGTTGCAATCGTGTTCATAGAGGCGCTCCGCTCAATCTCGACGGAAAATGTCGAACTCGAGTGAGAGAACCCCGGAAATGCCGGCGCGCCTAAATAAACAAATCGACGCCCTAATGTTTATTTATTGGTCAACCTGGGTCGTCCACGTGCACGGTTATAAACTTGGCCGTAAGCGTTGTCGAAATCTCGCACGGAAAACTGTTGGCCGAAATGAACTCTCGCCTGGGTGGTGAGCGATTTCTTCCCCTCGTCAGGGTTCAGGGAATGGCGCTCGCGCAAAAAAGCTACGAGCGCCTGTAGCCGAACATTGCTGCCTACACCTATCGTGACTTGAGTATAGTTCCAACCGTTGCCTTCGGCCATGTTCTCGCTGTAGCGAAAGGTTAGCTCGCGCCAGAGCGCTGGGGGAATCTTCTTTTCCTCGCCGCTGAGTGCAAGGAAGCCATGGCCAGTTATGTTGCCGGAGGCGCCTAACGATCTGAAGTCCTCGCGCATTTTCTCGGCCAACGAATAAATGTCTTCGGACTTCTTGTCTTCGGGACGGGCGCGCCCCTCATCGATTAATTTGCGGCGATAATAAACGTTCACCGGAGGATCCTGCGCGTCCAACGCTTTCAGCGCCTCGTCCGCCGATCCCGTCAGTTCGATAAGGACAGTCCAATCCGTGTTCAGGCATAGCGCTGGCGCGTCGCGAAGATTAATCAATTCACCCATGTCTACGTCGCACCCTGATTGGTCAAACTCAATCGCTGCTATGTCGTAGAAATTCCCTGCTGTGATGAATAGGGAATTCGTGCGTAACACGCTGAGAAATTTGGGGCTTCCCGCCCGTTATTCAATAAAGGGGGCGTCAATTTCCGGAAATCCCTGTTGTTTTCCCTATTAGCAGGGAATCCTACACCGCAGACAGGTTTGGCCAGACTGCGTCCGCCACCACCGGTTTTTTAACATATTGATATTATTCACTTCTTAGCCGCGGCGCCTGCGCCCTTTTTCAAGGTGCGGGGACATCAAATCGCGATCTGTTCTGTTCAGCAACAACGCGGCCGCCTGGCGCTTCGAATGGCGCGTGGAGGAGGTCAGCGCAGGTTCGACGCTGGATGCTCTGGGGCTCACAATGACTATCTTTCCAGCCGTGCATGGCGCGTTACGCGACGCGCTGAGTATCCGGATCGAGGATAGTCGGGATATATTCGCCTATTCAGGGAATTCCATTTGGACGGATGCGATGCTCGAGGCTTCCCGCCTCGCAGATCTATTTGTCATCGAATGCTATTCTGACGGGGTCGGAAACGCCCGGGCATCTTGGTTGACCAGAACTGCGGCGAAACCTGCCGCGCATTGACGCTCGACGCGTGGCTGACTCATATGGGCGCTTCGATGCGCGCGCGTCAATGAATTGACGGCGGCGGGGCTCATCCCGCTGGATGACGGTCAGATCATTGAACTCTAACAACGGGAGATCTCCACCGCTCATTCTGCTGCGTGATAATCGTGACTGAAATTGCTGTTTCGGCGCATCGCGCCCTCGCCGAATCCAGCGCGCGCATTGGCGACTCCATCCCGCATGCCGTCGACCTGATCGATCATTTTGGTTATGGCGGCGCCCGTCATACCGTCGAGCCCATCGACACCCTTGATATGGTCACGCAGGCCAATCTCATCACGGCCGCGATCGCGCGACAGATTCCTTTGGTCCACATGCCCGTCCCGATTGAGCGGGACGGGCAGGCCTATTTCAAGCCGCTGGAACGCCTCGCGCTCGCGCAACGCGCAATCCCCTGCCTGGGTTTGATCCACAATCAGGACGGGCTCGATGGATTGAAACGCCGCATCGCGACCGCGCGAAATTACCTCGCGAATTTCAAGGTGGCGACCGAATGCGGTTTCGGCCGTCGATTGAAGACGCTACGAGGCTTCACTCCATATGAGTTCGTTTGCAAAATGTGGACCGAACAGCCGAACCGACTCAAACTCAATCCGAGTTACCTCATGCCGGGACCAAACAGCTAGCGCAATTTCCGATCATGCTGATCCTGGAGATAAACGGCGAATGTCCTGGCTTGCAACAAGCCAGAAAGCATTGCGCCAGTCAGGCCAGCCGACCCGCGCAGCGCTGCAGCTCAATCAGGCGGCGACGTCGTATCGATCAACCGCCGCACCACAGCTGGCGATACGGCGATGGACTTGCCCACCATGTCAGCGACTGCGGCGCCTGGCAACGGATCAACGTCCAATTCGAGCGTTTTCATGTCGGCGATGAAAGCGGGATCCCGAGACATCGCGGCAAGCGCACCGCGCAAGGCCTCGACGCGATCGGCAGGTACATCGGGCGGCGCCATGATGGTCATGCCGAGTTCTGGCATCGTCGCGAGAACCTCGATCACGGCGCGGTCGGTGGGCTCGCTGACCAGTTCCACAATGGTTGGAACATCAGGATATCGCGCCATGCGATGCAATCCAATTACGTAAAGGGGAAATACCTTGTTATCGCGCAGCCAGTCGGGATGGTTGACGATGCTCGCGAAGTTGCAACTGCCCATGCCCTCGGTCTCGTCACGCTCAAGCGCGAGAAATTCGGCGCTGTCGTCGGCGTAGCCCCGCACCACTCGAAACTTCGTGCCAATCATGCGGTTGAGCGCCCAGGGCACTGTAGCGGCGGGGCCTGTCGCGCCAGCGGCCGCGAGGGTGATCGCCTTCGACTTGACCTCCTCAATGCGCGTCACGCCCGCATTGCGCCAGGCAAAGCCGATCTGCGTCAACGGCAACAAGCGACCGATCCAGGTCAGCCGTTCAGGATGATAGCGCGCGCCGGGATTGAGCAGCTTGTTCAAAACCACGTAGGGCTGCACGACACCCAGGACCGTGCCGTCGCGGACCGCGGCGTTCTCGACATACTCGGTCGCCCGCACATGCGACGCTCCTGGCATGCTTTGCACGACCGCATTGGGCGCTCCCGCGAGATAGTGCGGGAGATGGCGAGCCACGACACGCCCCACAAGATCATAGGTTCCAGAGCCTGCGGTGCCGCTGACCAGGGTGACGGTCTTGCCCTTGTAGAATTCTGCAGGCGTCTGCGCGATGGCCGTGGTCGTGATCGCAATCGCGGCGACAATAACGGCCAAGGCTCGCGCAATAAGGAACCGCGTGATCATGCGTATATCCCCTCCGCCATGGGCAACACCCTACAGGCCTACTTCCAATAACCCTTCGCGCGCCAGAAACGTTCAGCGGCCGGATGATAGGGCGTGAGCTGCGGTGTTTCGGGTCCATCAACGCACATGCGTTCGATGGGCAAGTCGCCCTCGCCCTGCCAAGGAATGAGATGTTTTCGCGCCACAAGCGCCGCGCAGACCTGAGTGACAAGTTCGTCCGACGCGTCGTCGCGCACAAAAATCGGCCAGCCGCTGAAATCAAGCGTCAGGATATCCTCTTTCAGCAACGGATATTCGGCGCGCGTAAGGTAGGATCGGCGATAACCGCGCGCCTCAAGCTTGCGGACAGTCTCCTCCTTCAAAGGCAGCGCGACCATGCCAGCTTCCAGCGCGGCGTTCAGCCAGACATTCGCGGCCTCATCGAACATCGCATCGAATTCACCCCGGCAAAAAGCCTTGAATTTTTCCTGATGCGGATAGGGCAGCAGGCCCTCGCGCTTGGCGCTTCCGCCCCACGCCACCACGTCCGCGACGGAAAAGCCGCAGACCTCGGCCACATCATCGAGAAGGTAATGCACCCAATGGTCGGCCTGACCGCGCAGCGCCATCCGCAGCGGCGGCCTCTTGACCGCTATTTCCTCGAACGTCTTGAGCCCGGTCTCGGGCCGCACGGCGAAAACGAATTGATCGACGGAGGGGATGACCGCGATGGTCTTGATCGGCTGCGGCGTGTTGAAAGGGCGCCCGCCATGGATCGCCACCGCCATGGCCTCAGCGGGGTTGATAATCGCCATAGCCGCGCGCCCCTCCACGACCTCCGTAACGCCCTCGATGGTGCTTGAACCAAAGAGCGTCAGGGGCCAATCCGGACCACCCTGCACGCGCAACATCACCTTCGCCTGATTGAAGGGCTGCGAGCGAATGGCGACTAGCTCTGAAGCGACCTCGAGCACAATGCGTGAGCGCGTCGTCATGGGCGTCGGTCGGAGGGGCGGATTGCTCATGATGTCTCGCTTTGCTGATCCTGTTACAGGGCGGTTGGCGGCGCGAAACTGGCGTATTCAACCAATGTTTCAGGCGCGAATAATTGTTCGGGGGAAAGCAGCTCTTTCGCCAAGCCCTGCTCATGATGATAGCGCAGGAACGTCTCGATCGCCTTGCGGTTTTTCTCAAGCCCGTAGGGCCAGAAATCCGGTCCAAACAATTGCTTGTTGCGCGCACGCAAATTGGCCATCCATGGCGTCATCAACAGACGCAACATGCTCGATTCCTGCTCATCGTAATAGGATATCGCGCGCGCGCGCGATTCGACGAACGCCTTGTAAAGCGCCTGCGCCAGCCAGCGATTGGCCTCATAAACATCGGTTCTGATCCCAACCGTATGCATGATCGGGAAAATGCCCGTCTCGGCGTAATATTGCCGTTCCGCGCTTTCAAAATCAACGAACAGGCGTCGCACTTTTGGCGAGCCACGCAAAAAGCTCGGTGGGACGATTCCGGTGTAGAGCGCGTCAATCTCGCAGCTTTCGAGCATGGCGTCGAGGCATTTGTCGGGCCCGATCGTCTCAACCTTGATTGCGTTCACTGGCTTGAAGGGCGCGAAATCGCGGCGTCGCGCGGCATCCAGCGCGCCTGTCACATAGGTCACCGAATCCACCGGCACGCCATGGCGATCCTGCAAAATGCCTCGCGCCCAAATCGCCGCGTCATGGCCAAACGCGAAGGGCTCGCCGACGCGCTTGCCGATGAGATCGCGAGGTTCCGTAACGCCACTGTCAACGTTCACATAGATCGCCGAATGCCGAAACGAACGCGAGGGAAAGATCGGAATAGCGATGAACGGCGGCTTATCGAGTTGGCGCGTGCTGACGCAAAATTTCATGCCGAGTTCGCTGGCCTCGAACTCCTTGTATTGAATCATTCGCTGAAAAGTTTCTGCAGGAAACACCGTAAGATAGTTGAGATCGACGCCCTCGACGTCTATTTCCCCGGCCGCCAGCGCGCGCGTGTGAATATAGGCGTCGCAGGCGAGCGTCAC
>CAIZEI010000190.1 GCA_903931945.1 uncultured Hyphomicrobiales bacterium
CGCGCATTACGCTTTGTTCGTGACGGCGGGCGGCGAGGCGCTGTCCAAACGCTTGGGTTCGCTGTCGCTGGGCGCGTTGCGCGCTGACGGGTTTGAGCCACTGGCGCTTGCCGCCTATCTGGCGCGCGCGCGCGGGCCGGGCGCCAGCGGGCTCAACGTCAAGTTGCGCGAACGCCCGACCGGCGAGGCGGCGCGCGTCGTCTATCGCGAATATGATGTGCCCTTGCAGGATGACGCGGGCCTGCCCTCGACGCATCCTGTCAATGATGGTTCGGACTGGTCGCTCGGCACGCCGTCGCGGCTTGGTTCGCTCGTGCACGACGGCTGGGCCGATCTTGACGGCAACCTCTGGTTCACCTCGAACACGCCTAATCACAAGACCAGCATCGGCCGCATCGACAAGACGACCGGCGAAGTCAATATGATCAAAATCAACGGTCAGAACGGCTTTGCCGCCAACACGCATGGCATGTCGCGCGACCCGCAGGGCACGCTCTGGTTCAACGTCAATACGGGCAAGGGCGGCCTTGGCCGCGTCGATCCCAAAACGCTGGCTGTGCAGGTCTATACGCCGCCTGCGGATATTTCGGCGACAGGCGGCGCGACGACGGTTGACTGGGATGGCAAGGGACGCATCTGGGCGTCGTCCAACGAGGGCGTGCTGCGATTCGATCCCGTCGCGGAAAGATTCACCGAGTTCAAATCGACAACCTTCAAGACGCCCAATGGCAATGGCACGACCTATGGAGCGGCGGGCGATCGCAACGGCGATGGCTGGTGGGCCGAAATGATCATCGACACGATCGGGAAGGCGGATGGCGCAACCGACAAAGTGTCGGAGGTCAAACTGCCGCGCGTGCTGGTCGACAAAGACCAGATGAATGACGAACAGCGAGCCTTCTACGAACAGACGGTTGCTCCCGATTTCAATACGCCGCTGCCGTGGAATCAGGGCCCACGACGCATGGGCGCAGACAAGAACGCCGATATTCTTTATGTCGGCAATTCCTGGGGGCGCAGCCTCGCGCGCATCGACACCAGGACAGTTGAAACAACGTTTCTGCCGCTGCCGGGGCCCGGCGTGATGCAGCCCTATCATGTCGCTGTCGATAGCAATCACAATGCCTGGCTCAACATCTGGTCTTCGGATGTGATCATGAAATACGAACCTGCGACACAGAAATGGACGACCTTCGACCTGCCGACGCGCGGCACCGAAGCCCGCTATATTTCCCTGCTCGAGAAGGATGGTCAGCTTGAAGTCGTGCTGCCCTATTCGCGCACGAGCAAGCTGGCGGCGATGACCTTCCGCAGCGAGGCGGACATGGCGGCTGCGAAGGCCGCTGCGAATTGAGGCAAAGGGCTGCGGCGCCACATCGCCGCCTCTCCCCGTAACAACGGGGAGAAGGAACACGCGCCAAAATTGATTGCGACACGCCGCAGCCATCGCAAGAATGGCGGGCAGCCTGAGGAGCACAATATGACTATCAACCAATCCCTTCGCGCGCTCTGGCTCGCCTCTTGCGCGTTGACCGCCAGCGCGGCACACGCGGAAATCATCCTGTCCGCCAACGATGCGCATTCGGTCAATGTCAATGGCGTGACGTTGACGCCCAAGGACGCGCCGCCGGATACTCTTTCGGTCATTGACATGGGCCAAAACCCGCCAAAAGTTGTCGCCACTGTCAACGCGCCCACAAGCGTTGCGGGGCCGCCGATGGCGGTGGCGCTCTCGCATGATGAAAGCTTTGCCATCGTCAGTTCCGCCAACAAGGCGGACCCTGCAAATCCGGGTAAAGCCATCGGTAATGACGAGGTTTCCGTCATCGATCTCAAAACGTCGCCGCCGAAGGTGATTCAGACAACCCACGCGGGCGTGGGCGCAGCTGGTATTGCGATTTCGCCCGATCGAAAACTTGTTCTGGTCGCCAATCGCGCGGCCGGCACGGTGTCCGTGTTTCATCTGGACGGCAAGACATTGCAGCCCGGCGCGACGCTCGATTTTGGCGGCAGGGCGTCAGGCCCCTGCGGCGTTGTTTTTACCAAAGACGGGAAGACTGCGCTGCTGACGCGTGACGACAACATGGTCAGCGTGCTGCATATCGATGGCGACAGGGTGACGGTTGATCCCCTGTCGATTTCGACCGGCGACCATCCCTACACAATCGATGTCACCCGCGACGGCGCGCTGGCGGCGGTGTCCAATATGGGTCGTCCGGGGGCCGAAGACGGCACGGTTTCGCTGATCGATCTCACACAGACTCCCTATCGCGTCATTGAGGAGGCCACTGTGGCGGCGGCGCCTGAAGGGCTCGGGTTTTCCGCCGACGGAAAATATCTGGCGGTCGCATCGCAGGACAATTCAAACAAGCCGCCGGACGCCCCTCGTTACCATGATCACGGCGTCTTGCGCGTTTTCGCCGTCAACAACAAGAAGCTGACTCCGGTCGCAGAAGCGCCGGTAGGGCGCTGGTCGCAGGGCCTCGTTTTTTCACGAGATGGCAAGAAGATACTGGTGCAGAATATGGTGGAGCGAAACATTATGGTGTTCGGTTTCGATGGCGCAAAGCTGACCGCAGAGGCGCCGCTGCCGGTCAATGGCGGCGCTGCGGCGATCGCGACCGCATCTCGGTGACGAGCCGCGCGCAACGCGCTGTCGCCGCCACGCTTTTTGGCCTGGCGGCGGGGCTGACGCCTTTCCTTTCACACGCTGAATCCATTCGCGTTTCATCGTCGCGTTCAACCGGTTCGTCCGCGCTTTATATAGCCGCCGACCGCGGCTATTTTCGCGATGAAGGGCTTGACGCGGAACTGATTTATTTTGACAGCGCGCAGGCGGGCCAGATTGCCGTGGTTTCTGGCGATACGGACGTTGGCATGGGCGGCATGAGCGCCACGTTTTTCAATCTGGCCGCCAAAAACGCGCTGAAAATCATTGCGGGCGGCTCACGCGAAATGCCGGGTTTCACATTCAGCGCCTATGTTGTGTCGAACAAGGCCTGGGAGGCAGGTTTGCGGGCGCCTGCCGACATAGCGGGCAAATCAGTCGGCATTACCACCGTCGGCTCGATTTTCAGCTACACGCTGCAACGGCTTGCCGACAAATACGGTTTCCCGTTCGCCGGGGTGCGGACCCTGCCGTTGCAAACGTTCAGCAATATTGCCTCTGCGGTCAAGGGCGGCTCCATTGATATCGGGACATTGACGGCCCCGACGGCCTTGCCGCTGATTGATCGGGGCGAGGCGCATCGCCTCGCATGGATGGCCGATGAGACGCCTTTCCTGTCAAGCGGCATTTTTGCGTCCGCCAGAACGCTTGCAGAAAAACATGCGCTGCTTGAGCGGTTCATGCGCGCGTGGCGGCGCGGGGCGGCTGACTTTGCCGACGTTTTTCAGCATCCTGGCGCCAGAGCGGACGATGCCGCCGCCGATGCGTTGATCGCCATCATTGCCCGGCACACGCGGCTTGCGCCTGCGGAAATCAGGCTCAGTCTGCCATTCGTCGATCCCTCGGGCGGCTTGCCGATGGATGAAATCGCTCAGCAGATCGACACCTATAAACGCATGGGCATGGTCGATAAGTCCATCGCAATCGAGAGCGCTGTGGATTTGACGCTGGCGCCGGCGACCAGTCTTGCCGATGATCTTACAGCCGCGAATGCGCTGCAGAGGCGCTAAGCGCGCGAACCCCGCCATTTCCCTTTTGACATGGCCACGCTAAAACGCATCGCAATGTCCAGCGCGCCGAAAATTCTTGTCTTCGATTCCGGCCTTGGCGGACTGACGGTCCATGCCGAGCTCGTAAAGGCGCGTCCAGACGCCTCATTTATCTATGCGGCCGATGATTCGGCTTTTCCCATCGGAGAGTGGCCCGGCCGGCAGCTCACCGTCCGGATGGCCGGCGTCATGGCGGCCCTGATCGCCGCGACAACTCCCGATATCGTCGTGATAGCGTGCAATACAGCCTCGACGCTGGCTTTGCCGGTGTTTCGCGCCGCACATCCGCAAACGCCCTTCGTCGGCACAGTGCCGGCAATCAAACCGGCGGCGCTGGCCTCGCGCAGCAAGTTGATTTCAGTGCTGGCGACGCCCGGCACGGTCGCGCGCGATTATACGCAGAGCCTCATCCGTGAATTTGCCGGGGATTGCTCGGTCAATCTTGTCGGGTCCGCCCGACTGGCGTCGCTGGCCGAGGATCAATTGAAGGGTGGAATGCCCGACGATGCGGCCATAGCGCAGGAAATCATGCCCTGTTTCATCGACGATCACGGTCGGCGCACTGACCATGTTGTGCTGGCCTGCACGCATTATCCCCTGCTCGGCGAGACGCTGGAGCGGCTGTCGCCGTGGCGCGTCGACTGGGTCGATCCCGCGCCTGCCATCGCCCGCCGGGCCGATCATTTGCTGACCGAACAGGGTTTCCCGCGCCACCGTCATTCGGATCATCATAAAATAGAGACAGGACAAGCCTTGTTCAGCAGCGGCGCCGCGCCCAATCCCGCATTGGCGCGGGCGCTTGCGAAACGCCATCTTGAATTTGCCGTCTGGAGCGGCCCGCCACTGGACTCATGCACGGAGGGTCGCGATGCCGCGCAATAAGGGATTTGTTCTGGCCTCGCGCCCGGCGCCCGACGCGCCGGCCGGGCCGCACAATTTCCGGCTTGTCGATATCATCACAGGCGAGCCGGCTGCCGGCCAGGTGCTGGTGCGCCATCATTATCTCTCGCTCGATCCCTATATGCGCGGGCGCATGAACGAGGGGAAATCCTATGCGGCGGCGCAGGCGATCGGCGAAGTGATGATCGGGGGGACCGTCGGCGAGGTTATTGCTTCGGCCAATACGCGGTTCCAACCCGGCGACCACGTGGTCGGCATGGGCGGTTGGCAGCTCTACGCCCTGAGCGATGGGCGGGATCTCAGGAAAATTGCGGACGACACACTGCCCCTGCAGGCCTGGCTGGGCGCGCTTGGCATGCCCGGCGTAACGGCCTGGATCGGCCTGCACAGGATTGTCGAACCGCAGCCCGGACAGACCATTGTTGTGTCTGCGGCGACGGGCGGCGTTGGCGCCATTGTGGGGCAGTTGGTCAAAGCGGCAGGCGCGCGCGCGGTCGGCATTGCCGGGGGCGCTGCAAAATGCGCCTATGCCGTGCATGAACTTGGTTTTGACGCCTGCATCGATCATCGCGCGCCGGATTTTGGAACGCAGCTTGCAGCGGCGCTCCCATCGGGTGTGGATGGCGTGTTCGAAAATACCGGCGGCGAACCTTTCTTGCAGACGATCCGCCATCTCAATGCGTTTGCGCGCATTGCCTTGTGCGGTCTTGTCGCCTCCGGTTACGCTGGCGCGCCCTCGCCCCTGCCTGACTTGCGCGTTTTGCTCAACGCGCGCGCGCGGATCGAGGGCTTTATTGTCAGCGATCACATGTCCTTGTGGCCGCAGGCGATTGGCGAACTCAGCGGCCTCGCGCGCGAAGGAAAATTGCGCTGGCGCGAAACTGTCGCTGATGGGCTGGAGGCCGCGCCGACGGCGTTTTTCTCCATGCTGAAGGGCGGCAATTTCGGCAAGCAGTTGGTGAAGCTGATCTGAGCGTCGCGATTTTATTGCGCCGGTATCGGTCGCAGCCAGTCGAGAAACCGCATCAGCGGTTCGTCAGAAACCCTGAGCAGGGTGCACTGGTCGGTGGCAGTCCAAGTTTGCTTCGTTCCGCTTGGCGCGGCGATGGCGTCGCCCCGTGCAAAGGCGAATTTCTGCGCGCCAAAATCGACTGCGCCCTTGCCCATCATGATGGCGTAGACGCAGGACAGCGTTGAAGGCGAGACCTCGAAGGAGGCGCCCGCTTCAAGCCGGATGACATGTAGCGCAATCGTGCGCATGGCGGGATCGCCAAGCTGGATTTCGCGCCGACCGGGCGAGAGTTCCGATGCGGCATTCAGCCGCTCCACTGTCTCGGCGAAGGGGAACCGGCAGGGCGACTGCGCGTCGATGATGTCAGATTTCTCAATCAGGTCTTCATGGTGTTCGAAGAACATCGGCCCCAGCAGATGCGTCAGCGGCACATCGAGGAAATCGAGCCAGTATGCGCTGGCGTTGGTCTCGTTGGAATGCGCATGCCAGCTCCAGTTTGGCGTCAGCAGCACGTCATTCTCGACCATGGGAATTTTCTTGCCATCGACGATTGTGTACATGCCGGGCTTGGATTGCAGCACCAGCCTCAGAGCGTTCGATGTATGCCGGTGCGAGCGCGCGACTTCGCCCGCCTTGACCATCTGATAGGCGGTGACCAGCGTCGTGACGGTGGGGTAATGATTGCCGGGCACGGGATTATTGAGAATGAGATTGCGGCGTTCGGCGAGCTCGGTGTTGACGAAACGCCCGGCGGCGTCAAGCGCGGCGTGTGCGACTGCGTAAGTCCAGTGCGCAGGCTGAAACTTTTGCTTCGGCACGGGATACATGGAGGGTTCACGCTTGGCCCAGCCATTCTCGATGCCTGCCTGACCGAGCAGCCCCAGCAGCTCTTCCATATTGCCGGCTTGATTGAATGCTTCTGGCGCGATGAGTGCCATACAAGTGTTCCCCAGTGATTTGACTTCGCCGGCGAAGCCCGGGAAAGCTGTCCCGGAAATCGCATCCATCCGATGCGTCTGTAAACCAATTTTCCGGGAGACGCGACCCATGAAACTTACCGGCGGCGAGGCGCTCGTCAAGCAGTTGGAACTCGAAGGCGTCAGCCAGATTTTCGGCATTCCCGGCGTGCAGCTTGATTGGGCGGTCGATGCGCTGCGGCGCTCGGACGCCATCAAATTCCGCACTACGCGCAACGAGCAATCGACATCCTATATGGCGGACGGCTTTTCGCGCGTCACCGGCAAGCCCGGCGTCTGCATGGTGGTGCCGGGTCCGGGTGTACTGAACGCGCTGGCGGGACTGGCGACGGCTTACGCCTGCGGCTCGAAAGTGCTGTGCGTCGCCGGGCAGATCGATTCGCGCGGCGTCGATAAGGGTTTCGGATTGCTGCATGAAATCAAACATTCCCATGCAGTCTTCGATTCCGTCACAAAATGGCATGGCATGGCGCATTCGCCCGCCGAGGTGCCTGCGCTGATCCGCCGCGCCCATGTTGAAATGCATGCGGGGCGTCCGGCGCCTGTGGCGGTGGAAATTCCGCAGGATGTGCTGGCGGCGAGCGCCGAAGTCGAACTGATTGCGCCCGGCCCCGACGCCGATGGTCGTACAAAGGCCGATGACGCCGCGATCCGCGCTGCGGCTGACCTGCTGCAAAGCGCCGAATTTCCGATGATTTATGCCGGTGGCGGGGTGCTGGCTGCGCGAGCGTCCAAAGCGCTGGTTCGCCTCGCCGAGCGACTTGGCGCGCCCGTCATCATGAGCGAGCAGGGCAGGGGCGCGATCTCCGACCGGCATCCGCTGGGCTTCACGACGCTGGAAGGCCGCATGCTTGCGCCGCAGGCGGATGTGATGCTGGTGGTTGGCAGCCGCTTTGTCTCAAACAGCGCGCCAGAAGCCGCCTGGAGCGCGCCGGGACAGAAATATATCTACATCAATGTCGATCCCGACGGCGTGTCATGGCCGCGTCCCCAAGGCCTGCATGTGCGTGCCGACGCTGGCCTTGCGATGGACGCGCTGGCGGATGAAATCGATTCCCGGCAGGCGCGCCGCCGCATGTTCGATGCCGGCAAGGCGCAGGCTCTGCGCGTGTGGAAGCAAACCCAGCTCGACGCCATCGAACCGCAGGCGGCCTATGTGCGCGCCATCCGGGCGGCGTTGCCGGACGATGGCGTTTTCGTCAACGAGCTCACGCAGGTTGGCTATTTCGCGCGCGTCGCCTATCCTGTTTATGAGCCGCATACGATGATCACACCGGGCCATCAGGGCACGCTCGGCTACGGTTTTCCTACGGGGCTCGGCATCGCCGCCGGCGCGCCTGACAAGCCTGTGATCGCCCTCACCGGCGATGGCGGTTTTGGCTGGTGCCTGCAAGAGCTTTCAACCGCCAGGAAATACAATTTGCCATTGGTGACAGTGGTGTTCGCCGATGGGCATTTTGGCAATGTGCGCGCGTTGCTCAACGAGCAGTTTGGCGCGAGCTACCAGACCGAACTCGGCAATCCTGATTTTGTCGCGCTGGCGCGCGCCTTTGGCGTCGATGCGCATCGTGTCAGCGATCCCGTGGCGCTTGGCGGCTTGTTGAAGGAGCTTGTCGCCGCTCGTGCGCCTGCGCTGGTGGAAGTTCCCGTTGGCGTCATGCCAAGCCCGTGGACGGTGCTGCGGCTGAAGGGCAAGCAGATGGCGGATGCGCCGAGATTTCGGTGAGGCGAATAGGCAGTGGGCAGTAGACTGTGGAGGAAACAGCGACTGCCGCATCGCCCCCTCGCCCCGCTCTTGCAGGGAGAGGGAGGGCGGGAACGCGAAGCGTTCACGCCGGGGTAAGGGGCAACCGGACTTTTGGGCGCGCGCCTTTCTTCTCCCGCCATAGGCGGGAGAAGGGAGACGCGTCGCGTGGAGTCAATCCTATCCCTTCAGAAACGCCTGTGTCGCATGCACATAATCGGCCTCGCGGCTGATGCGCTTGATAAACGCCTCCGCCGGCAGGCCCTTGATATCCTTCGGCGCGACGCCATCGCGCAAAGCCTGCATCGTAGCGCGCGTCGCCTCCGCTGCGGCCATGAATGGCAGGTGACCCTGCAAAGCCACGCGCACGCCATGCGCGGCGAGAAAATCCTTGTCCTGAAGTTCGGGCGTGATCGCGCCGAGCATGATCGGCAGTCTGGTTGCGGCGTGCAGGGTCTCAAGTTCGGCGCGTGCTTTCACCCCGGCAAGAAAGAGCGCATCAACGCCTGTCGTTGAATAGGCGCGCACCCGCTCCAGCGTGTCATCGAGACCGGTCATGGCAATAGCGCCGGTGCGGGCCAATATGACCAGACTTGTGTCGCTGCGCGCAGCGACAGCGGCTTTCATTTTGCCAACGCCCTCTTCAATTGAAACCGGTCGCGTTTTTGCGTCGCCAAAAGGGCGCGGCAGGAGCGTATCTTCAATGGTCAGCGCCGCAATACCGGCGATTTCGAGTTCTTCCACCGTTCGCATGACGTTCAGCGCGTTGCCATAGCCATGGTCCGCATCGGCGGCGACCGGGATTTGACACGCGCGGTTGATGCGCAACGCCTGCCCGGCAAATTCGGCCAAAGTCAGAACGATCAGATCTGGCGCGCCCAACACCGCGAGCGAGCCGATGGAGCCTGCGAACATGCCGCATTCAAAACCGATGTCTTCGGCCGTGCGCGCCGAGAGAGCGTCAAACACCGATGCCGGGTACACGCAGACGCCGCCTTCAAGAATGGCGCGAAAGGCTTGACGGCGGGATGTCCAGTTCATGTTTTCATCCCTGTCTGTTGCGAACCCGGCGTGAATGACGCTGTTACATGCCCTTGCGGACAATATCGACGTAACGCTTGATGACAGCTTTCGGCGTCGCAGCCATTCTTTCAATGACCGAACGGACGGTCGCGCCATCGGTGGGGCTCAACTCAAAATTGGCCTTATGCGCGTCATCGAGAAAAGTCGGATCGCGCGTCATGTCCATAAAGGCTTTCTGCAATGCGGCTGCGCGATCCTCCGGGACATCGGGCGGCGCCAGAAAGGGCAGCGCGATGAAAAAGGAAAGTTCGGCAAATTGCAGCAGCGCAAGATCGTCCGGCGCGCTCAGAAGTTCCCGCGCGATGGGCACATCCTTCAGCTCGGGCAATCGTTCCAGCCGCCCGAACTGCAGCAAAGGCCGGACTTTCTTTCCGTTCCACAAAGCCGGTTGCGCGCCGCGCACCGAACCAAGGCCGATCACCTGCCCATCAAGTTCGCCAGTCTGCATGGCAAGAAACATATTTGCCGCGCCTGCGTAGCCGCGAACGACACTGACGTTCAGCTTCAACAGGTCGCGCGCGAGAATGGCGAAGGTGAGATTGGTCGAGCCGGGCGTGTCGCCGCCAAGCCGCGCCACAATGCCGGGCTTGCGCAAATCGTCGATTGTTCGCGCGGGATGGTTGTCGTTGACAAGCATCAGATAGGAATCGCTGGCATAGGACGACAAAGTGCCGAGCCAGAGAAATTTCAGAGGATCGAATCGCGCATTTGCATCGCCTTCGTAGGCCATTTGCGGCGTGCCGCGCTCCATGATGCCTATAGTAAGACCATCGTGATCCCTCGTGTTCATCAACTGGTTGGCGAGCAACAGGCCGCCGGCGCCAGGCATGTTTTGCACAACAACGGATGGCTGGCCGGGAATGAAGCGTCCGATATGCCGCGCGACAAGCCGGGCGTTCAGATCAAAATTGCCGCCTGCCGAGGTCGGCACGATCATGGTGACAGTCTTGCCCCGGTAGAATTGCTCAACGCTCTGCGCGAGCGCAGCTGAGGCCATCAAGGTTGCAAGGCAAAGAACCACGACGAATTTAGCTAAGGGCCTGACCATTGCGTTAATTCCCTTCTCTTGACCCAAATAGTCGTCATTCCCGCGTTCGCGGGAATGAATATTCGCTCATGGCAGCGGTGGCAGGGCAGCGAGCAATTGCCCGTATCCTGCGCGAGGTTCGTTCACATGCAGCCGTTTCTGGAATTCCCAGACGCGGGCCGGCACAGGATGCACGACCGGAACGCCAAGATCGCGCTCCAGAATGTCGACGATATGCAGCGTGCGCCAGCCAGACCCCAGCATGTAAACGGCATCGGCGCCGCCGTGCTTGTAAAAATGCTTTTTGATGTGAGCGTAGACCTGTTCGCCCGACAGTTCCTGCGCTTTGTCGAAGGGCGTTTCGATGCCTTCCATACATTTCACCTCAAACCCCGCATCGCGGAAATATTGCGCGAATGTATTGTTGATTTCGCCCGGAAAATAGGTCGCCCCGACAATGCTCTTCACCTTCAGCGCGCGCAGCGCGGAAATA
>CAIZEI010000191.1 GCA_903931945.1 uncultured Hyphomicrobiales bacterium
GCATACGCTCTGTGATCGTCACATGCCCAAGCGGCAAGCAGACCTCAGCATCCAACTTCATCAGACAATTTGGTAGGTGGGTGCAAAACAGCGCTTACGCTCAATCCCGCCGGCGAAAAAAGGTTGAACGTTTCGGCTGGGCATTCTCGCCGCGCGACAAGGTCATGCAGAACGAGAACGATTACGACAAGGAAGTTTATAACGGCGACATCGGATGCATCGTCTATGTCGATCTCGAAACAGGCGAACTCTCAGTCAATTTCGACGGGCGGCAGGTGACATATCTCTTTGGCGAGTTCGATATGCTCATTCCTGCCTACGCCATTACAATCCAGAAATCGCAGGGCTCGGAATATCCGGCGGTGACTATCCCTGTCATGACGCAGCATTACACCATTCTTCAGCGAAATCTCACCTACACCGGCGTCACGCGGGGCAAGAAGCTAGTTGTTCTCGTTGGTCAAAAGAAGGTGGTGGCGATTGCCGTTCGCAATGGCTCATGCCGTCGACGTTGGTCGAAGCTCGATGAATGACTCAAGCGGTGCTGCTCCATAATAGCGCGGAATCCGTTTTGGTTTGCCGCTGCACTTGCAGCCACTTTTTTTCAACGGAAATCGCCGTTCAGTGCACATTATGAAAAACACACTGAGGGATTTACGCCGATCTCATTTCTGTTTCGGTAGCAGAATGTCACTGGAAATTCGCACCATCGGCGCTCTAAAAATTTTTGCCGTCAATACAGCCGACAGGCGATTTCACAACATACCGTATGCCTTGCGTTCCTGCCTTCGCTACGCTCAGCAATCCCTCTCTAGCAAGTTGCGCTTTGAGCCTTTGCGCATCGTCAGCTCCGACGATTTCGCAAAATTTTCGTTCTGAAAAGAGGAATACTGAACTATCCCCTTGCCAGAGCTCGTAGCCAACGCAGCCCTCGTATCTCTTTTGCTCGTCGTCATCATCGCAAGCTCTGGGGTCCAAGAACGAAGACCGATTGGCCTCAATGTATTCGACAAGGCGTTCACGCGGGCTCGCCACCGGCCCAGCGAACTCCATTTCCGGCTCGGCGTCGAGGGCAAGGCCGAACCGCGCCGCCTCTCGATCAACGTACCTGACGTGGTCTCTCTCACATTTCAAAACAGCGTCGAAGATCTCGTCCTCTGTAAGCGACCACAGCTTTGCCTTCCCAAGCAGGCTGCACGCACCTGCGACCCGACCGAACTTCTGATGAGTGCGGGCGAGATCGCGTCCACTTTGAGCGACGACTTCCTGCTTAGCTGCGTCGATGTAGGCTTGGCACCTCTTTTCAAAATACGATGCGGCCTTCCCCTTCGAATCATACCACAGCATGGCGTGGATGAACTCGCGGGCGGGCCACCCCCGAAATTCAGCGGCGAGCTTTTTCAAATGTGCGCAGAATTTGCCGCGATTTGGGAGCGGTCCAATGTCTTCAAACATCCCATTTCCGCCGGCTGGCGGGGGAATGTCGAGCATACGGTCAACATATGACGATACGCTCCCCGTCTCTCCAGCCAGTTTAAAGATATGCGAAAGGGACAGGTTCGACGAGCTCAGCCCACTAACATTCCAAGCGTTCAACTCGGTCCTATCATACCGCCGCTTCCCAATCCCCCCAGCGAGCTTCATCACGGCATCTACATAAAGCTGGGCGCCAGCCGGGCTGTTGAGGTTCGGCAGCAGGCGGGTCTCGTTGAGATAGACGCAGGCATCGTTGTAGGCGGCTAATAGCGGCTCCATCCCGGACAAAGTTGTCGTCCATGCATCCCCGCCGCCATATTCCATCGCGACGCTGTCGACAGGGTTCCACGCCCAAAATCCCGACGCCGCCGCTAATATCGTCGACAACCCATTCCCACCCGTCTTCGCCACCATCTGAGCGACTACGGGATTGTTTCCACAGCTCCTGGGAAGTGCTGCCGCTGCCGATAGGCCTATGGCGAACACGAGCCGCGAGTTCTTGCGAACAAGCTCCACAAATTCGTTCCAGGCTTCCCCTTCGCCGACCGTATGATAGCGCTCCGAAAGGTCGGATGGGATACCGGTTAGGCAAACATTTATGTCCTGACAATCATGTCCCTTGATGACCTCTCCGTTCGGGAGGATATAGGCGTTGCCGTTGTATCCGCATCTGGTCGCAACTCTGACCTTCTCCGTCGCTGAAATGGCGCCATCCTGAATACGCGCCAGTAGGTCGCGCTGAGATTTCAAATCGTATAGGGAAGCGCCTTTCTTGTTCAGCTCCGTAAAGGCCTCCGTCATCCTCGACGACAGGTTATCAATCCGAAGGAATTCCGAACGATCTGCCTTCCCATTATCGAATTGAAGACGAACAAACTGCTGGCCATCATCACTCTCGCCATATTCGATAATGGATATATGGCTTGAGGCAGAGTCAGTATGTTTCTGGGCACGTGTTGAGGGCATTTAATATCTCCATCATTGGCTACGTGTGGTTGATTCTATGCTGGTTATTGGCGTTGGGCTTGTGGTCACGAAAATGGGGAAAATGAGCTGTAGACGCGTCTAAGTGGGTTGCGGTGGCCTTCTAGGTGGGGGTTTGCTGGATTTTGGGCGTTAACACTGCAGTTGCATACGAGTGATTTACAGCGGCCATTTTTTTGGCGTAGCCAACGTAGCCAAGTAGCCATTTTCGCCACCTGTTCCAGCGCTGTTCTGTTGCTTCGAAATAAAGCTCCCCCGGCGGCGGCAGCCAAAAAGCAACAGGAAATCTTCCTGCCGATATACCTTCCGCCACGCGAGAAGTTCTGCCTTCCGGGGAATAGGCAGCGGGAAAGCCCTCGCCTTCCGAGCGCCGGTTCGTTCCTTAGGCCTATGGTAATCGACGAATTTGAGGAGGTAACTCGCCTGTTCGGTAAGATCGTTCAACGGTTGCTCAAGGAGAGACTTTTGCCCGTCCCCAAATTCTTCGCGGAGGCCACTGCGTTGCTCGTCGGTGGCGCCGATGACAAGCACATGCGCGTGCACAATCCATTCCTCGATGGTCTGTTTCCACGCGACCTCTATGCCCCCGATGATCATTGCTCCTGCCATGCCGCAACGTCTCAGGCGCATATCGATGCGCTTCTTGATCGCTGTAAGGTCCGCGTCCAAAAGCGATCCTGTCGCTTGTCGATCAAGGTCTATCGTATAGACAAAGGCGGGAGCTCTAGGGTCGAACTCGCGCAAGCCTGCAACCTCCGCAAAAAGCCAACGGCGCATGCCCCGAGCGCATCTCGGGCAAGCGGCGTGGCGGCAAGGCTCTTGCGTCGAGCACCACTCAATTTCTGCAACGTAGCGGGCGAGTTGCGAATGCGAGCCAATTGCCGCCTTAAATGCCTCTGCGCGCTTGCGGCAAGTGGCTTCCGTCTCAAAGCCAGGCAGGATAATGGCGAGATCGAGCCTAGGCTCGATCTCGCGACGGATCCAAAAAGGAAGCCGTCGGTGATCGATGAAGTCAGCAATGGCCTGTCTTATTATGATCAGACGCTGCTTCGGGAAATACCCAATGTCTACGCCGACATCGAGGACAAGCTGTTCGCTGGCGAATGGGATGGAATTGATTTCAAACTCCCGTCCTTTCTGCGGATGGGCAGCTGGATTGGCGGCGATCGCGACGGCAATCCCAACGTCACAGCCGACGTTCTCACCCAAACCATGGATCTGCAATGCAACCGCGTGTTGAGTTTCTATCTCGACGAATTGCATGCCCTCGGGGCCGAGCTGTCGCTCGATCGTTCGCATATCAGCATATCGACGCAGCTTGCGAACTTTATCAAGCGTTCGCGCGATTCCTCGCCGCGCCGGGCGGCGGAGCCCTATCGGCAGGCCATTGTCGAGATTTACGCGCGCGTGGTGGCGACCGCCGCGCATCTTGGCCAGCGCATTGTCACGCGGCACGAAACAGCGCCGGCGCACGCCTGTGAATCGGCGGAACAATTCGGCGCGGATCTCGATATCCTCTCCCGTTCCCTGACCGCGAATGGCTCGGGCGTTCTGGCGCGCGGGCGGCTTCGTTTGCTCAAGCGCGCCGTCGACGTGTTTTCATTCCATCTGGCGAGCGTCGATCTCAGGCAAAATTCTTCCGTGCACGAACGCACCATGACCGCGATCTGCCAAGCGTGCGGCATCGACTACATGGCGATGGCTGAGGCAGCACGCCGAGATTTTCTCATTCAGCAACTTTCGACGCCGCGTCCGCTCGTCTCATCCTTCGTTCAATATGACGCGGAGACGTCCGGGGAACTCGCGGTGTTCCAGACGGCGGCGCGCATGCACGCGCGTTTTGGCGTGGACGCGATTCCCAACTACGTCATTTCCAACTGTTGCAGCGTTTCCGATATTCTTGAGGTCGTGGCGCTATTGAAGGAGGCAGGTCTATTCGACCCGTTGACGGGCAAGGCGAGTCTGAACATCATTCCTTTGTTCGAGACGATCGGCGATCTTCGAAACTGCGCAGATATTATGGAAGAATTGTTTTCGATCCCGGCCTATAGGACGCTTCTCGAAAGCCGGGGCAGAGTGCAGGAGGTTATGCTTGGCTATTCAGACAGCAATAAGGATGGCGGCTACCTCACTTCCGGTTGGGAGCTCTATCAGGCGGAACTTCGTCTGATCGAAATATTCCGCAAATACGACGTGAAGCTGAGGTTCTTTCACGGGCGAGGCGGATCAATCGGCCGCGGCGGCGGCCCGAGCTACGACGCTATTCTCGCCCAGCCGGCGGGCGCCATGCAAGCTGGCATTCGCACCACCGAACAAGGCGAGGTGATCGCGGGAAAGTATCTGAACCCGGAAGTCGGTCGGCATAATCTCGAGGTCCTCGTGGCCGCGGTTTTCGAGGAAATGGCGTTGCGCCAGGAGGGGGCGACGCAGCCAACAGAATTCATCGGGGTCATGGAAGAGCTGTCGGAATTCGCTTTTCAGACTTATCGTTCGCTGGTCTATGGCACGCCAGGCTTCGAAAAATATTTTTGGGAGTCCACCGTCATCAGCGAAATCGCGAACCTGCACATTGGCAGCCGTCCAACGTCTCGCAAAAAGTCGACCCGCATTGAGGATTTGCGAGCGATCCCCTGGGTTTTCGGCTGGGCGCAATGTCGCTTGATGTTGCCGGCCTGGTATGGCGTTGGCTCCGCGATTCATGCCTATATCGAGAAACATGGCGACGATGGTTTACAAACGCTCAGGCGTATGGCGCGTGAATGGTCTTTCTTCCGGACAGTGCTCTCGAACATGGAGATGGTGCTGGCGAAAAGCGACATCGGCATTGCCTCCCGCTACAAGGAATTGGTGGAGGACAAGCAATTGCGAGAGGCGATATTCGCGCGCGTCAAGGACGAATGGGAAAAATCACGCGACGGCCTGCTCGCTATTCTCGAGCAGGAAACACTGCTTCAGAACAACGCCGAGCTCGCGCAGACGCTAAGCGACAGATCGCCGTACATCGACCCGCTCAACCACGTTCAGCTTGAACTGCTGCGCCGATATCGCGCGGGCGATCACGATGACCGGGTTGTGGAAGCCATTCATCTTACGATCAATGGCGTCGCCGCAGGCTTGCGCAACAGCGGTTGACGCAAGGTCGAGCCGGAAAATAGCCGCATCTGCGGGAAGCGAGGTGAACCATGGATGCGTTGTTCGTTGGGCAGACCTATATCGACATCACCCTGATCACGGATGAGTTGCCAACGGGTGACGACAAGACGGTGGCGGATCAATTCGCGGTGTCGTTCGGCGGCAACGCGGTCACTGCGGCCTTCTGTTGCGCGAAACTAGGCGTCAAGACCGATCTTCTGGCCACTGTCGCTGATGACTGGCTCGGACATATGTTCGTCGATATGGCCCGCCGGTATAAGGTGTCGCTCCATTCGCGCAAGGTTCAGAATTCGTCGTTGTCGTTCATTATTCCCAAGGATGGACAACGCGCGATCGTTCGATGCCGGGACGCGCGTTTTCTGCATCCTTTCCCGCCGCTGTCGCTCGATGGGTGCCGGGCGATCCATCTGGACGGACATCAGGCGGACGCCGCGATCCATTTCGCCAGGGCGGGTCGCGAAGCGGGGATACTGACCTCGCTCGACGGCGGCGGCATGCGGGAAAACACCATCGAATTACTTAAATTCATCGACGTCGCGGTGGTGGCCGAGAGATTGTGCGAGCAGATGAATTTCGAGCCCCATGAAATGCTGAATTTCCTGAAGAGCCGTGGTTGCGCCGTTGGCGCGGTCACGCGGGGCGAGAAGGGCGTCATCTGGTACGAACGCGGCTCGGGCATCAAGACCATGCCGGCTCTCGATATTCCCCGGGAACGCGTGATCGACACAAATGGCGCCGGCGACATCTTTCATGGCGCGTATATCTATTCCGCCCTGGCCTCGCCTGAGGCGACATGGGAGGATCATTTTCGGTTCGCGCGCGCGGCGTCAGCGCACGCCATCCAGCATTTGGGAAACGAAGCGAGTCTGCCCACCTTGGCTGAAGTCACCGACGTGTTATCGACCATCAGGGCGCGCGCGTGAGGCGACACAAGCGAAAAGCCAGCGATTAGGTCGCATTGAATGTGAAATATTTCCGGTCTATCTGCAGCGCGTTGTCCGCCGTCACAGATAATTCGATGGTGTTGTTGCGCCAGGACGGAATAGCGCTTCTGCCTTATCCCGATGCCAACGACCGCGCCGGCATCATCGTTCGGCGCGGTTTTCTGGTCAATGCGCAGACAAGGAAAAGGTGAACTGAATCAACCTGCCATGGGGTAGTCAAGGGCCGCACGCGACCTCGCCATTCCCATGAACCGCTTGCCCGATATGCGGTCATTTCAAGTGGCCGGCTCTGCGCGCGCCGTATTTGAGCTACAGCTCCATGAGGAGCGCGATGACTGAAAAGCGGCTGGAGATACTCATAAAAATATGCGAACCGCCTCCCTATCAAGCAGGCGAGAAATCCTGCTTCACGCTCGGCGACATTGCCAACTTCATCAAGGATGGGCACGACGTTGTTATCTATGATGGGACAGCGGGAAGAACATCGCCCGCAGACCTGACCCCGGTGTTTCTCGAACGCGAAAATGTTGACGAGAGCGAAAACTGATCGCTTTCGATGGCGAAATCGCACAACTTTTAGTGCGAGCTATTTGCGCTTTTCGCTCGATAGATTTGTGAAGCGACACCTTGAGCTGCAAGAGCAATTCGCGGCGCTTTTCGGTGGGCGTAAAACTCCCGGCGACCCCCTGACAGGAGCCATGGGAACGCAGGCCCGCCAGAATTTTGAATTCTTCAGCCAATCTCTGGCGCTGCTTAATAAATATGCAGTCGGGGCGGGGTGGGCGGCAGATTCCGGGGAGACAAGCCCGGGAGTTTGAGCGCTGTTCGGGACGGCGCGGTAACCCGCGCCTGGAAATAACGACTTTGCAAAAGTCCCACGCTGTCGCCGCGTAGCTGATGCTTCCAATATTAAAGTGCGCCGGCCCCGGCTTCACCCGTGCGAATGCGAACAGCCAGTTCAATATGGGTGATAAATATCTTGCCGTCGCCGATGTGCGCGGTTTGAGCGGCTGCGCGCACGGCCCGAACGGCTTCGTCGACTTGATCGTCATTGACGACCATTTCGATCATCACTTTAGATACAAATTCAATGAAATACTGGGCTCCTCGATAAAGTTCAGTATGTCCCATTTGTCGCCCGAAGCCTCGAGCTTCGGTCACCGTGATGCCCGGAAGACCCGCCGCCAGCAAGCCTTCCCTCACCTCTCCAAGCTTGAACTGCTTGATGATCGCTACGATTCTTTTCATGCCGCGCATCGCCTCCTGAAAAGCCTTGAAGCACTGACTATGCCAAGTCGGCGCAAGACAACCGGGAATCGACGGATTTCGACCACCTTGTTTGCAAATGGCGACAAGTCGACGAGCCCGCCCCGCCGCCAGACCAGCGTTTGCCGTCCGCTTTCTGGTGTATGCGTCGATTGGAAATGCAATGGCGCCTGACCGCCGGCGCTGCTTTTTCCGCCCAGCGACGCCTGTCAGTGTATTTTCGGCGAAACACACTGAGGGAACGGAGCCCGTAGTCGCCTCAAATCCCGAATTCGCATTCCTCATCCCGTGACAGGCCTTTGCGACGTTTCATCGCGGTATCCGGTATGTGCTGCCCGTGCAGGGGGCGCATGGCCCGCACGGGCGATGCGCTGGCCACGGCAACAATCGAGACATCCTGTCTTTCCCGCCGTCAGGCTTGCATCGCTATAGCCCTGCATGGCCGTGCACAGACGCCGATCCACCGCGTTCATATAGTGCCCCGATCCATCGCGTCTCAGCGCCTCAGCATTTTAATGAGCCGCCCCGACGAATGTGAATTCACCAGAGGTTTCAATTTATACGCCGTGCAATAGCGTTTCAGGGGGTGGGGCGGTGAGGCAGTGAGGCAATTCGGGTCATGTGCAGTTCAGTCATCGATTCAACCCGATACCCTATTTCATAGCACCCAGAAGCATGTTGACGGCATTTTCAGAGGATTCATCGATTTCGGCGCTAGCGCTGACGATGCAATGGACTACAATTCTGCCATTGGGCACAAAAAAATATGGAGTAGGCGGCGTCCGAGCCTTGTCATACCTAATTTTCAGAACAAGAATGTCGCAATCGCTGGCGCCGGGTTAATTGTTAAATATTGGAGAGAACGCGCATGGGCTTGCAAATTTTTGGAGCGCTAATGTTGGGCGGCCTGATGGGCCTCTTTGGGCAGGGTATTCGCTCCGTGGTCGGCCTGAAAACCATGGTTGACCAAGCCAACGCCGCCGGCGCGGACCAACAGGACATGTTCCGGGCGGCGCGATTCCTCGTCAGTTTGCTGATTGGCTTTCTCGCCGGAATCGCAGCGACGATTGTCGTAGGAATTCAAAAGCTGATCGATTTGAAGCCGGACGATATTCAGCTTTTGCTTGGTATTGCTGCAGCAGGCTATGCGGGCGCGGATTTCATCGAGGGGTTCATGTCTCAATATCTTCCCGGCGGGAAAGTTGCGGCTAAACCCGGCGAAGGGGGAGTAACAAACGCACAGTTCGACGACATCAAGAAAAGACTCGACCAACTGGGTGCGGGTATTCACACGCCCGACGACAAATTAAATCAGTTTCCACATATCCGTCCGGGCTCATCGCAAGCGGTATTTCGCGCAAAGGCGCCCGTTGTCATGGCCGATTTAATAAAGGACTTTGGCCTCACGAAAAATCAAGCCGCCGGTATACTGGGAAATCTCGGCGTTGAATGCGCCGGGTTCACCGTCATGCAGGAGCTTCATCCGATAGCTGGGTTGGGCGGTTATGGCTGGGCGCAATGGACTGGACCACGCCGTACCGAGTTCATGACCTGGTGCACTGACCATGGACTGGACAAGAATTCCGACCAAGGTAACTATGGCTTTTTGAAACATGAGTTGGAAACTGATTTCAAAGGTGTCATCGACCTGCTCAAAAATACCGATACGCTGGAAGACGCCGTGATCGTTGTCCTCAAACATTATGAAATGGCTGGCGTCGAGGCTACTTCACACCGGCTCGATTGGGCTCAGCTGGCATTGAACGCCTTCAACACAAAGCTAGTCGCCTAAACGCCGCGAATTCATTTTTGCAACGTTGCATTCTAACCTGATCGCTTATGATATTTTCGGCAAAAGACCTCGCCTTCGCGCTCCCGGCTCGATCAATTCGCTGATATCAAGCACCCGCAGGATGCCAGGGGCATTGCGCATCCCTTGCGGGAACCCCTGTTTCTGGTTGTTTGCGCTACGCTGGCCGCGCGCGCGCGTCCAGCGCGCCTTGCAGCGCCAGGAGAACCGGGAGCGCGCCCGCCCACGCCAGCGAGAGAACCAGAACGGTCCTCCACGCGGGCGATTGCAAATTCATCGCACCCAGGCTTTCGCCGGCTTCATAGGCCACTGGGCCAAACACGGCGCCGGCGATTGCGGCCTTAAGCCCTGAGCCGAACAGCGCCCGCATGGGCGCCAGCGTCGCGCCAAAAGCGAGCCAGAGCGCGACAATCCAGGCTGGCGCGAAATTGTCCGAAGGCCATGGCGCCGCGTAGTGCACCACGCCAAAATCAATGAGCGCGCTTTCGACCGCGAGGCCCGTGAGGGCCGACCCCAGCAGCGTCAACGCGGCGAGGTTCGTTTCGGTCGCCATCGCGAGATGAAGCGCGACGAACACAGCGGCCAGCAGGAGTCCTGGCCACGACAGGCCGCGCGCTGCGCCCAGCGCGCAGACGAACCAGACGGCCTGAAAGCCGATCAGATTAACAAACGCGCGCGTCACGGGCTGGCGCGGAACGAGCCCGCCACGCCGTAGCCGATCGCCGACGCCACGGCGGAACAGACGGTTCCCCAACTCGTATCAAACAGGGAGACCCGCGTTGTCCATCCAGTGAGGATCGCCAGATTTGTCAGGTCAAACGTGGCGTAGGCGCACAGGCCCAGAAGCGCGCCCTTCCAAAGAGCCTGAGCAAGGGATCGCGCCTGAACGGCGGGCGCAATGGCAAGCGCCACAAGGCCAATTGGATAAAGAAGATAAAACGCGACTGCCGCTGGACCATTCGGTTCGGCGCGCAGCAACGCGCCAACCTCGGATTTGAATACGCCGCCGGCGACAAAAGTCAGCCATGTCGCGTCAATGGCGAGGAACGAAAGGAGGGTCACGATGTAGACGAGGACATAACGCATCATTTCATGCCTCGATGTTGGCAGAACTGTCTTTCATGTTTCGCCAGGCCGCCAGCGCCTGGCGCCGCGCTGTCGCATGATCGATGATTGGCATGGGATAGTCCACGCCAAGCCGAACGCCCGCAGCGGCAAGACATTCGGCGGGCGCTTCCCAGGGCGCATGAATATAGCGCTCCGGAAGCCGCGCCAATTCGGGCGCGAAACGCCTGACGTAGGCGCCGTCCGGATCGAATTTTTGTCCCTGAAGCACAGGATTGAAAATGCGAAAATACGGCGCGGCGTCGGCGCCCGAGCCTGCGACCCATTGCCAGCCCCCGGAATTGTTGGCGAGATCGGCGTCAACGAGCGTGTCCCAAAACCAGTTTGCGCCCAGTCGCCAGTGGATCAGGAGATGCTTTGTGAGAAACGACGCCGTGATCATGCGGACGCGATTGTGCATCCAGCCGGTCTCCCATAATTGCCGCATTCCTGCGTCGACGATCGGATAGCCGGTTTGACCGCGCGTCCAGGCGCGCAGTCTTTTAGCCGCGCGGGCCGCATCGCTGTCCCATGGAAATTCTCCGAATTCGGATCTCAACGGCGCCTCGGCCAGATCAGGCCAATGATACAGGAGATGATGAAAAAATTCGCGCCAGGCCAGTTGCCGCAGCAAGGCGTTGGCGCCAGCGGCAAGACGCGCGTCGCCCTCAGCCGCCATCGACAAAGCTTGCCAGCATTGGCGCGGGCTGATCTCGCCAAATCGCAGACTGGGCGACAGCATGGATGTGGCCGCGCGATCCGGGCGATCGCGTCCTTCTATATAAGAGCCAAGCCCGCGTTCGATCATGCGCCGCACGCGCGCTTGTGCAACCTTTTCGCCCGGCGTCCATGTGGCGCGCAAGCCGCGCGCCCAATCCGGCGCGCGGGGCAGGAGACCCCAGGCGTCGAGGTCGTCGCTCGCGGGCCATTGGGCTGGCGCGGACAACAGCAGCGGCGCGGGCAGCGGGGCGCGCGGAGGCTTGTCCGTCAGCGCCCGATAAAAAGGCGTGAAGACACGGAATCCCTCGCCGGATTTCGAGCGGATTTCCTCGGGTTCCGCCAGCAAGCTGCCCGGATAACGCCGAAACGCGACGCCTTGACGGTTGCACAGCGTTTTGAGGCGCGTCTCCAGTTGTCGCGCCAAAGGCTCATGGGCTCGTGTCATATGCACGGCGGCGGCCTGGGTCTCCTCCAGAAGGCTCGTCACGATGGCGACGGCATCGCCCCGGCGCAGCACGAGATCCGAGCCGCGTTGGCGCAGATCGCTCTGCAATGACGCGAGGCTGCCATGCAGCCACCAGCGGCTGGCTGCGCCCATCGCCCACTCCCCGCTCGCACCATCGTCAAGCACATAGAGCGGAATGACCGGTCCCGCGCTTGCGGCGGCGCTCAGGGCTGGATTGTCGGCGATACGAAAATCCCGCTGGAACAGGTGAATGGTTGGCCGTTCAATCATCTGGAGCCGATCAGCGCGGGATGGATGGTGCACCAGGGCCCGTTTGACCCTTACGCGTAACGCGTGCGCATGGATCAGCGCAGGGTGATCCAGCGCTTGCCGGGCGTCGTATCGCCTTCGCCAATCGCTTGGGAGCGCTTATGTTCCAATCATTCGTCGAGTTGGAGCCGCTGCGGAGATCGCCTGGTTTGGGCGCGCGAAGTTTGACGCCAGATCTGCTCTTGCAATTCGGCAGGGACAGCCGCGACAAGGATTCTCGTGGATTCTCCGCGAAACTCCCTCCGGGCGTTGGGGATGACAAGTCGAGCAAGGGCGCGAACGCGAACCGCTTGCCCGAACCAGGCGTCTGGCGTCGTTGCCTGACCCTGTCGCCCAAAGCCAGGGGCGCCTTGCGCCTGTTGAAAATGTCGTTGGGACGAAAGATGCCCCGGCATGGTCATCGCGGGGCGCAGACCGCGCCCGAGCTCGATGGCGCTTATTCCGGCACGACGGGTGAATGTCGCCGCTACGACGTTCAGGACCGCGGCGATCACACAGCAAACAGCCCGATCTCCAATCGTCAGCCGGGCTGCGTTTTCCTCATCGCCGGCCATCGCCCGCCGCGCTTCAAGGGTCTGATCGGCTCTCTTGCACAACAGTGGACAGCCCTGTGACCGCGCGCTGGCAGACCGCCTGGATCACCGGCGCCAGCACAGGCATTGGCTGTGAACTGGCATTGCGTCTCGCGCGGCAGGGCGTGCGCGTGGCGGCGTCGGCGCGCTCGGAAGAAAAGCTCGCAGAACTTGCGGCTGCACATCCGAATATATTTCCCGCGCCGCTTGACGTCACCGTGCGCGAGGATGTCGCCGCCACCCATGCGCGGATCATCGCCGAATTCGGCGCGATCGATCTGGCCGTGATGAACGCTGGCGTTTGGGACCCCATGGGCGCGGAGGACTACGACGCCGCACGCGCGGCGCGCACGATGGAAGTGAACTATGGCGGCATCGCCAACGCTCTTGAGCCGCTCATTCCCGCCATGTTGATCCGCGGAAAAGGCCAGATCGCCCTGGTGTCGTCGGTGGCGGGCTATCGCGGGCTGCCCAAGGCCATCGCCTACGCGCCCAGCAAGGCCGCTGTCATCAGCCTTGCGGAAGTCCTGAAACTCGATCTGGAGAGGCATGGCATCGTTGTCAGCCTGATCAATCCGGGTTTTGTCGACACGCCCATGACGCGCGTCAATGATTTTCCGATGCCATTCATGGTGTCAAGCGAGGCCGCGGTTGACCGCATTCTGAGGGGGCTTGAGCGAGGGCAATTCGAGATCGCCTTTCCCTGGCGGCTGGTCGGCGCGCTCAAATTGCTGCGCATTCTGCCCTACAGCTTCTATTTCAGCGTGGTGCGCCGGCTGCCGCGGACGTGATCACTCAGCCGCGGCGGCGCTTTGGCCGTCGTGGCGCTGAAAAAACAGCGAGAGCTCGCCAAGTTTGACGCCCCATTTGCGCATGATTGCGCGATTGACTGCGTGGCCGCCACCCATGGGATAGACGCGATCGTCGAAATCGACGAGCAGGGTTCGCGTGTTGAGTTTCAGTCGGAAACGATACGCCATCCGGATGGAGTCGCTGGCGCAGAGGCCGCGCGCTTCGCCGACGCAATCCGCGCAGGTCGCCGAAAACGCGCCATCCTGCCCGGCCTTGACCCGCCAGGTGCGATGCTCGGTCTCGCCTGTGTCGTAGACGAAGTCCTCGTCGAGATAAAAAGTCTGGTCGCGCCACGCGCCTACCATCTCCACCTGGAAACGTCGGCGCAAATGACCAAAGCGGTCCTCGAACACGCCCCATGCCGTTGTATGGCCCTCAAAAAACGTCGTGAATTCAAAGCGCTCGTCTTTTGATGGAATGTCGGACATGGACGCACTGCTCATCGTCGTCTCCTGCTGGGGCGCCACTGGTTACGAGCCACGCGCTTCGCCCGCGTCCGGCGCGGCCATTGTCTTGCGCAGGCGATAAAGCCCTACGTCGATAAATCCACGCTCGAACCCAACCTCGCAGTAGATCAAATAATAGTTCCACATGCGGCGAAAGCGCTCGTCGAGCCCTGTCTTCGCGGCGTCCGCCCAGGTCGCATTGAAGCGCTCGCGCCATTCGGCGAGCGTTCGCGCATAGGAACCGGCGAAGGTCTCCACTGGCTCGAACACGAGACCAGTGGCTCGGGCTTGCGTCCGCATCGCCTCGACGGTCGGCAACATTCCGCCGGGGAAAATATAGCGCTGAATGAAATCGGGATTGCGCTGGTAGGTCTCGTAAAGGTCGTCTCGAATGGTGATGGCCTGCAACACAGCGACGCCGCCAGGCTTCAAACGCTCGGCGATGACCTTGAAATAGGTCGCCCAGTTGTCCTCGCCGACAGCCTCGATCATTTCTATGGAGGCGAGTCGGTCAAACAGACCCTTCGACGCGCGGTAGTCCTCGAAGCGAATGTCAACCTTGCTTTCCAGCCCGAGCCGTGAGATGCGCGCGCGCGCCTCGTCAAACTGATTGCGCGAGATCGTGATGCCCGTGACTTCGGCGCCGCGCTCGGTCGCCAGTTGCGCCAGCGAGCCCCAGCCGCAGCCGATCTCAAACAGGCTTTGCCCTGGCTCGATTTCCAGCGCCTCCAGGATGCGCTCGTGCTTTTGCCGTTGCGCTTCCTCAAGCGACATATCTTTGCGCGAATAAATGGCGCTGGAATAGGTCATGCCGGGATCAAGCCAGAGCCGGTAAAAGTCATTGCCAAGGTCGTAGTGCGCGGAAATATTGCGGCGGCTGCCCTTGGGGGTGTTGGCGCGCCGGCGGTGGAACAGCCGGTCGCTCCAGCGCGCGCGCTGAAAGAAGCCGCCGCTCGCTCGCGCCAGCGGCAGCTCATTGTCGCTGTAATAGTCGAAGAACGCACGCAAATTATCGGTGGCGATGTCGCCCTCCATATAACTCTCGGCGAAGCCCAGCGCGCCTCGGCGCGCCAGGCGCCACAAAGCGCTGTATCGCTTCACGTGCATGCTGGCTTCAACGCCCCGTTCATCAACGCCAAAGACGGCCTGACGTCCCGAGGGAAGGGTCAATCGGAGGCGGCCAAAAGGCGCGTGACGCAACAGCGCCGCGCAAACGCGCAACAAGGCGCCGTCAGCCGCCCAACCGACGCCCGGGTTTGGACGGGCGCCGCTCTGGCGCGCGGCGAGACCGGCGGCGTCCTCACTCGACATGGGGAACGTCTTGCATGCTGGCGGGAACACTCATGAAGGAATAGCCGTGCGAAGCGCACCGTGGGACCAGCGGCGCTCTCTGCAGCCAAAGCCGCGCGGCCTCGAAAGGAACGCCGGCGACAAGATTGAGAGCCATCTGCGGGTGCGCCAGGATCGCACGCTCTTCGAGCGCGCGGCGTGCACCGCGAAAATCGGTGGCCGGGATGGGTGCGTCTGCGCCAATGACTGCGCTGGCGAGCGATGCGGATGGGTCTTTCCCACGCCAATCAGGAGGTCGAATAGTGTCGCCGAACATGGATTGCCTGGCCAGGTCCCGTTTTGAGAAGAAACGAGTCAAATACGTGGTCAAGGTCGCTCTGGATCACTCCCGAACGAACTCCGCGCAATATGTCCGGCAACATCACATCCTGGCGCGTAGCGGGCCCGAGGTGTTGCGCTGGAATCGTGCGGACCGCCATCGCGCCGCCTATGCAGGCCGATTTGCGCGACAAATGCCTGGCTGGAGCGTGCGCTCTACTGGCGCCAAGGCGCTTAGCCTCCTGGTCGTGGGCTGGCCCGGCGAGTCCAGGCGCGCCGTTATCGGAATTTCCCTGACGGGCGCGGGCGAGCGCCCGGTCGCGCCCTGTTCTGCGACGGCAAGAAGGCGATGACGCTGCGCGGCGCTGGCATCGCCCTAAACCGCGTCAGACGGGAATGGACTGCCCGTTCCGCTCTACCTGCCGCGCGCCAATTCGATGTGGAAGCGCCGGACCGGTTCTGGAGCGGCAATATCATACCAATAGCGATGAGTCGACGCTCATGGCTATCGGTATTGTCATCGCAATCTGTTTGCCTGGGCGCGATTTGGCAAAATTGCGAGCGTCTGTTTCCACGCAGTATGTCATACCAAGGGCGCTTCGGATTGACCGATGGTCAAACCGAAGCATTCGGCGCGTCAGCGCCGGCGCGCGTTCGCGCTTGCCAACGGCGATGTGTCAAGTCACATCGCCCTTGGTATCAGAGGCCGCTTGACGAACGCGCACTCCGGCGGCGGGGCTTTGGCCGGTTGATTGCAGCAAGACGGCGGCCAGGTGGATCAGCTATTGAGAACCTCGTGATGGCCATTACGCAATTGATCGCGAATGGCGCCGAAATCCGCAGGGGTCTGCAAGATTTTTGCGAAGGTTCGTCCGGTGTTGGGCGGCCCGACAAAAAGTCCGCCAACGAGTTCGCCATTCCGCAGATGGAGACGCCACCAGGCCCGGTCCGCAGGGCTGGCAGTGATTTCCTCAATGTCTGGCGCGGGATTTATGTCGCCGTAACTATGCAAGTCGACACCATCGCATTTCAGCCTCAGCACGATGCGCGGCATGGAGTAAGGCGTCGGGGTCCCGAAGATTGACGAGACCGCTGTCCCCGCATGTGCGGCTCCAATCGGCCAAAGCCCGCCCATCGAGCCCGGCACTTCGGCAACATCGCCAATGGCGTAGATATTGGGGTCCCCAGTCTGCATATTGGCGTTGACCTTGATGCCGCGTCCGGTTTCGAGGCCGGCCTTTGACGCAAGAAACTTGTTCGTTTCAATTCCAAGGCAGGCCACAAAAAGGTCGGCGCGTACGCGCGGCCCGTGTGAAAGCCAGGCCGAATTGATCGCCGTCGTTCCATCGAAGCGCGTGACCGTGACATCCGTAACGACCTGAACGCCGATGCTTTCAAGGTAATTGCTCAGCTTGGCGGCGCCCGGTTCGTCCAGTTGCGCGTTCATCAACCTGTCTGAGCGCTGCAGAATCACGACTTGCAGGCCGAGGTGGTGCAGCGCATCCGCTGCTTCGACGCCGAGCACGCCGCCTCCGATCACAACGGCGCGTTTGGCGCGTGTTCTTTGCACAAAGGAACGGATGGCTTGCGCGTCCTCCATTGTCCGAAGCACGAATGCGTTGCTGTATTGCAGGAACTTCGGATCGGGCGACATGGAGCGTGCGCCGGTGGCAAGAATGAGCTTGTCATAGGGTAATTTGTCACCCGTCGCCAGAACCACCTGCCTGGCTTCCCGGTCGATCCCCGCAGCCACAGTATTGCGCATCACCGTGACATTATTGCTGGTGAACCATGTGTCAGGAACAAGTTGAAGGCCATCCATGCCGGAGCCATCGTAAATCAGACGGCCAATCGCCATACGATTGTAGAACTGTGCGGGCTCGTCGGTGACCATCGTCACTTCAACCGATCCGCTGTCGCGCCGAAGCGCCTCGGCCGCACTCATGCCAGCGATGCCATTGCCGATGATAACGACGCGTGACACGCCGGCCAGTTTTGCTTTGTCAATTGTTGTCGGTTTTGCTTTCAACTCCGCCTTGCCCTGGGCGGAATTCGGGTCGCGATCGATCACCACCGGGCCTTTGACCTGGCATACGCAGGCCAGACGCGCGCGGCCCTCCAGGCCCATACGTCGCAAAGTCGCAAGTTCATCGTCGCCTGGCGGCGAAAGATTCTCACCGCCGTCGCAAATGGCCACCGCATCCGCTCCGCAAACGCCCGCGCGGCAGCCGTAATTGATCTTCAAGCCGGCCGACTGGATCGCGTCAAGCAGACTGGCGCCGCTGCCCACCTGAAATGTAACGCCGGACGAACGGTCAGTGACTTCCTTGTTGCCGCTGGAGCCAAGGCGCTGTTTCAGAGTTGTTTGGCCCCCGTCGCGCACCGGCTGTTCCGACTGGCGCCGGGACGCTGCATATTGCAGTTCGCTTCGAAAACCGCTTCCCATGAGGGTCAGCGCGCCAATAACGCCGATGCTCCGCATGGCGTCGGTCAGCCATGAGGGCGGCGCTGTTCCAAGAAAATAGCAAATGTTGTTGAGGATGGTCGGTCCTGAATACCAGTAGAATATCACCAGGGCGACGGCGCCGAATATGGCTGAAATCCGGAATGGATTGACGGGAATGAAACTCGTCGCAAGTCCATAGACGCCAACCGAAGCACAGCAGGCGCCGAGTATAATCAGGATATGCAAGGGTTCGCCGTAGTCAGGCATGAATGTTGGCGCAACGCCCTGACTGAAATAGCCGATAATCAGCCCTGGCAAGAGGCCCATGAAAAAACGACGCTGGCTCGCATAGCGCGGATCGTCGTCATAGACGTCGCTGAAAATCGCAGCGCGCGGATTGAAGTCGTAACAATTTTTTTGGCAACCGACGCACGGCGTGCAATAACCGTTAGGCAATACGACAATGGGCGCTTGCCCGTAGGTGCGCTGGATCGGCCCCAGTGGACAGAACGTTCCGCACCACCCGCTGCGTCCCTTGAAAAAAAGGCCCCCGGTGAACGCAAGCGCCAAAGCGACGATAATCACAATGGCGACGATCAGACCGTTTTGATTCAGAATCGGGCCGCGAATCGCCACAGGCCCGATAAAGCCGATCAGCGCAATTGTGAAAGCGTAGGATTTGGCCATCTCCGGTAATGTGCGTTCCTGCGAGAAGCCGTACATTCGCGGAATCTGATTGAGGAAAGCCATCGGACAAATCTGACGCCAGAGCCCGGGAATGATAACCAGCGTGATCGGCACCGAGGGAATCACGATTCCCCAGAAAACCTTGAGCCCTATATCCGGAGCGAACGCCAGCAAAGCAGCGAGGCCAATCGTGCCTGCCAGAACAACGCTGCGGGCGACGTACCAGAACGTCATCGGCAGCGGCTGTTTGAGCCGCGTATAATTGTCAAAAAACTTTGTCTGAGTGGCGAGAGTCACGCGAGTCCATCCATGCCAGTGTTGGTAGCGATACCTACGGAATCGGTTCGTGCTTTCTTAAACGCATGGCAACGTTGGCGCCTATATCGGACAGTAGCGCGATCGCGATCCGTGGCTGCCAGGCGGCCAGTTGCTCGAATATATCCTTGCTCACCATCAAGACTTCGACCGGCCCTTTGGCGATGACATTTGAGCCACGGGGGGCTCCATCGAGAAACGAGACGATACCGAAGACGCCCCCTTCGCTCAGCGTAGCGAGTTTAGAGCTCAAAGCGCCCGGTTCCGGCGCGACAATTTCGACCGATCCCGAAACAATAAAGTAGATCGCGCGATCGGTATCCTGGGCCTTGATGATATGCGCCCCGGCCTGATACTTTCGCCGCGCAGCCAGAGAAATCAGCTGGTCACAGTCTGCATCGCGCAGGCTGCCCAGAATCGCGCGGTTGCTTTCGACTGCCGAGTCTCCGGCTGCGTCGTCGTAACGAAAAAAGTTTTGCGCCATAATATCTCCAGATCTAATGATTTTGCATGCCGTAAGGTTTCAATTCGAGTTGCTGTCATATGCATCGGCCATGTGCAGCTTGAAAGCTTCCACAAAGCCCTCGGGCCAGCTGGATCCAAAGCCTTGCCAAATGGAGCCATACATCTCCCACAATCGCGCCTTTTGACCCTCCGGAGATCCAGAGGACGGCGTGGCGCCTTTCAAGGTTGCCGGATCAAGGTTCTCGCCGAGCGTTTGTGCGGCGGTGAGCGCAGCAGAGAGAATATTCCGTTGATGCCCCTTGAGTTCGGCAAAACCCTGCTGAATTGACGCCTGAGCCTCGCTGCCGCCCGACAGGAGCATCGAGAGCACCGCGTCAGGGGCAGAGGATGCATATTTCAGCGCGTTGCCGTGCAATCCGCGTGGCATGAGCAACTTCCGGCTACCCAATGTTCTGCCGGCGCGGGCGCGTTCGTCAAGCATGTCTTTTGCGCCGGAGGCAAGTTCGCTCGCGATCCTGCCAAGTCTCTCTCCCAGTTCGACAGGGTCCAGGCCTGCGAACCGATCCGCTGACACGCCGAGCCCCTTCGCCAGAGCGGCTAAAAATTCATTCCTGCCGGAATCCGCCAGCGGCGCGGGCGCGGCAACCATTTGCGCCGGCTGCGCGGCGACGACCGACTGGGCTGGCGCGGGCTGCGGCGGAAGGGCTGGAGGAGGATCCCAAGTAGAGATCGCGGGTGCAGGAGCCTGTGCTGGAGGCGGCGGCGGAGCTCGCGGGTGTCGACGGTCCGGTCGCCATCCAGGAGGAGGCCCTTTGCAAAATCTGCGAGACAGGCGTTGTCCGTGCGAATGTCAGGCAGGAGCACGTTCGTATGCCCGGACGAAATCGCCGAATGTCACCGGCAGCGCGACCTCGTCGGATACGCTGAAGGGGTCGATGCCCGTCTTTTCTTCAAGCCTGGCGGAGAGCACTGCAAAGCACAGCGAGTCCAGCCCCATGTTCAGAAGCGACGTGTTGTCTGTCAAAGGCGCCAAAGTCTTTTTGTGCGCGGATGCGATTTGTTGCATTTCTTCGATAATTAACGCACGCGTCTGCATGTGCAGCCTCCAGCCGGAGTGAACCCGGTCGCAATCTTAGTCATCAAGGCATAACTAATCTCTTAATTTTCGGCCTTGATGACAGGGCTTGTCTGCATCCAGACTATCGATGGTTTCCTTCACCGGATGCGTATCTACGCCACCTGCAATCCGCTCTGGGGACATGGCGCGGAATTGATACAGTTTGAACCAGCGCTATCTGATCAGGCGCAGGGGGGGCGTCGCCGAGCGCCTTCGAATGGCGGTCGGCGGCGATGGCGACGCGACAGGCGCCGGTCGTTGAGATGGCGCATCGATGAATGTCGTGAGCATAATTTCAGTGTGAAACAACAGCCGGGGAAAGCCCAACCGCGCTGCTCAAGGCAAACGCGCTTCGCTCTGCAACGATTTCCACAATGACGGAAGCATGATGTGTCGCCCCCGAGTCGCTGACAGAAGCGACATCGATGCGATGAACGCCATCCGCCAGATCAGTTGGCATCGGCGCGACCCACAGATGCCCGGTATTTACGGCTTTGACCCACGGTTTGATGACATCGCCGTTGCGGCGATATTCCGCCGCCACGAATGGATCAGGTTGCGATTTCTGACGCATGGCGAACGGGGGCCTGTTTGAAATGGAACAGGAGACCGAAGTGCGCGGACCGCCTTCGAAAATGTTGACGATGATATCGGCGTGGGGGATTTGCTCGCGCGTCAACGCAGGCCCCAGCAGGCGCCTTGCTTCTCCGACCTCATTGGCGCGTTCAGACAAAACAATTCGCAGCCCACGCCCACGCGCGCCATGGGTCGGGCGGAATTGCGTTGCGCAGCGCGCGCCATCGACCGACAGAATGTAATATCCCGCTGGCGATCCGTCACAGCAATCGGCCAGCGCGACGCCGCGCTCGTCGAAGGGTCCGCTCCACCAGGAGCCACAAACCGTCGCCAGCACCTGATGGCGATGCGCGCTGCGTTCAGGCGCGTCGGCGTCTGGCAAAATATAGCGTGTCTCGCTCATATGCGTATGACCGGAATAACTCACGCAACGGCGGTCCCCGATAATGCGCAGGAGTTCTGCCGTGTCCGCGATTGCAATGTGGCGCCCTGAACTGTCGCGCCGCGATTTCAACGGGATATGCATTGAAAGAACAACGAGCTGATCGGCGGGCGTGTGCTTCAATACATTGGCGACAAACTGCAATTGAATGGAGTCTAAGGCGTCGTGATAGTCGCCCATTTGCTCGGGCTGCGCCGGATCGGCGCCATGATAAACGATATTGTCGAGGACGATGAACAGGGCGCCGCCATATTCGAACGCGTAATGCGTCGGACCGAATGTGCGTTTGAATGTTTCGCGCGCGTAGCGGTCGTCCGGAGCTTCATAATTCAGATCGTGATTGCCGATGGCGCTGTACCAGGGAGCGCCGATCTGCCCGATCAATGCATTGATGCGCGGATAAAGCGCGTGATTGTCGCCGGTGATATCGCCAAGCGTGATGCCGAACGCGGCTTTGGTTGCGCCAATTGCGGGCAGCAATCCATCGCGAATGAAATTGACCTCCGCATGCGTTTCCGGTTGCGGGTCCGCGAGCAGAATGGCGTCGAACCTTGTCGGTTCATCTGCGCGGGTCAGATGGAAGTCGAGCGACTCCGGCAAGGGCCCCGTCGGCGCGATTCCGGGACCTGACAGGTCCAGTTCCGGCGGCGTGCCAAGAGGTTGATGGATCCGGTAGAACCGCGCCAGATTTGTTTCCGGATCGAGTGGAACCGCATAGCCTGTGGGCTTGATGACCGAGATGATGGCGTCGCCATTGCAGCTGATTGCGTAGCGCCCATCTTCATCAGTGGAAACGATGTCGCGGCCATTGGTGACGAGAACGCCGCCTAACCCTGCGCCGTCGGCGCGCACAACGCCGGTTGCCGTAACGGGCGAGCTTTGTCCGGCGCCTGCGCCCGACGCTGGAAGCGTCAGCGCCGCGGCAACGGAGCATTGCAACATTTCACGCCGGGTGAGCGTAATGGAATTCATCATTGGACCGCTCCTGTTGTGAAACGGTCGCATGACTGAGTCGTTCGTCAGTCGTGTGAATCCGGGATGACGGATTTACGAAAGCGGACTTTACTTTAGCCGCCGTGCATCCTGACGCTGCCAGCAAAGGCGCCGCCCGGCGGAGGACCAGGATGCGCCGAGCGCACAACGCGCAGGGCCCAGGAATCGAGCTCTGGATTGCCGGAAGACGATGTCACATAGGCCGCGAGAATGCCGCCGGATGCGCCGACAGAAAAGCCGACGCCGACGGAACCTTCCGCAGGCGCTGTTCCGCGCCGCGCGCCGATGGCCGCCCTGACGCGCGCCGAATAACTGGCGCGCGATGCTGCGCTCGACTGCTGGGAATGCTCTCCGCTGCGCGCATGGCGCGCGACTTGCGCCACAGCCGGGCGCGGCTTGGGTTTGGGTTTCGGTTGCGGCCTGGGCTCGACATATTTCTGGATCAAGGGAGCGTCCGGCGACTCGACTTTCGGCGGCTCGGCGGCGACCGGCGGCGGCGGCTCGGGCGGCATGTCGGGAGGCGCGTCCACCGGCGGATCCGGCGGCGGATCGGGAGTGGGTTCAGGGGGCGTCGGATCGGGTGGCGGCGGCGTGAGGTCCGGTTCAACCGTGGGGTCCGGAGGCGTTTCGACCGCCTTCACTTCTTCCTGCGCCATCGTATCGGGCGCAGCCGCCATATCCTCTGGCGTTGTATCGCCCTGCGGCGGGGCAATATCGACCTCGATCGAGTCTTCCGCCGAGGGTAGCTGAGCCGCAGGAATATGCACAAGAAACAGCGCGCTCGCATGCAAAGCCGCCACAACGGCAAAGGCGACCGGACGAAGCCAGGGCGAACTTGCGGCGGGGTTGTCCGATGTCATGACGAAGGCCGCTGTCACCGCGTGGCGGCCGTTACGCGCGCAGCGGACGATATCGCCGCTGTCGTTTGTGGTTCTGGCGAAGGCGTCTGCGCCGCGGCGCGCGCCTTCGGGTCGGACACAAGGGCAATGTGGGTCATTCCATTGGACGCAAGCAGGTCGAGAACAGCGATGATCGAGCCATAATTGGCCGCCGTGTCGGCGCGCACCTGAATGACGCGGGTCAGGTCGCCTTCGGTCTTGCCCTGCAGCACGCCCACCAGATCTTCGATGTCGATTTGATCGCCAGCGACCGCGATTGTCCCTTCCTTGGTCACCGACACGACAATCGGGTCCTTCGGATTGACGGGTTGCGCGGCCTTGGCCTGCGGCAGATCGACCTTGAGGCCCTGCGCCAGCATCGGCGCGGTGATCATGAACACGATCAGCAGCACGAGCATGACATCAACGAGCGGCGTCACATTGATATCGGCGAGGGGACGGTGCTGGCCGAAACCCCCGGATTTTTGCACTGAAAAGGCCATCAGGCGGCTTCCTTCGTCGGGATGGATGAGGGTTCGGCGGGCGCGCGCGTGCGGGATATAAAATCGACAGCGCGTTCTTCAATGGCGTCGGCGAGTTGCTGACTGCGCGCAGCAATCGCCGAGCCGATGCGCGTATAACCGATTGAGGCGGGTATCGCGGCGGCAAGACCGACCGCCGTCGTCGCCAGAGCCTCTGCAATTCCGGGCGCTACAATCGCGAGCGATGTGTCCTTGGCGTCGGCGATGGCGGTGAAACTCGACATGATGCCCCAGACGGTGCCGAACAGGCCGACAAAGGGCGCTACCGAGGAGATCACGGCGAGATTGGCGAGCCCCCCTTCCAGCGAAGCAATGATGGCGCGCGCGCGCCGGTTCATGGCTTCAGTGATGCGCTGGCGGGCTTCGCCAATGCCCTCGCCGGGAATGACGCGAGCCGCAGACTCCCGGCCTGCGTCAAGCACGGGCGTCAGCAACGGCGACATCTGGGCGTTACGCCAGCTGCGCAGGGCGGAACCAAATCGCATGATGCTGACGACGCCTTCGATGATCAGCACCCAGCACCAGACGGACGCGATCAGCAACAAGGCGATGACGGCCTTGCCGATGGGCCCTGCCTGAATGAAATAATCGAGCGGCTGGAGATTGATATGCAAGAAATCCAGCATGGGAAGATGCAGACTGTCCATAATTTAAAACCTGATCCTGTCGCACAAGCAAGGAGGTCCGGGACTTCTCCCGAACCTCCCCCCTGTTTTTGAACGCATTTACAAAGGTGACGCTGACGCTTGGGATCAGAAGTCGACTTTCAGACCGGCGTAGATAATGCGACCGGCCTGGAAGCTGTAGGTCAGACCGGCGGTGGAAGGGTCCATCGAGCCCGGCTTGCCGCCAATATCGGTTATGGCGCGGTTGTCGAAAATGTCGGTGACGCCGATCTTGAATTCTGCCTTTTCGCCCCAGCCCAGCGTCTTCTTGATGAAGTCGCTGCGAACGCCCAGGACGAAGTCAGTGCTGTTGTAAGCGCCGACATGATTGAGCGTGGTGTCGATGCCCCCCGCGAGGGGCTGCTGACCCGAGCCGCCGTATTGGTCGCCGGTGATTTTGTGCAACAGCGATCCGAAGAACATGCCGTTGTCGTAAATCAGGCCACCCGCCAGCGTATAGTTTGGCGCGTTTGGCACATAGAGGCCAGACATAGGCCCTGCGATGAATTTTGCGTTCGAAATTGAACCGCTCGCGTAGGCCGCCAGGCCTTCGCTCCAGTCTCCGAACAGTTTACCAAAGGCATAAGTGCCTTCAGCTTCGAGGCCCTGGTACCGCGCCGTGCCGGCGTTCTGATAGATCGTCTCGCCGGTGGTCAACGTCGTAGTAACCGGGAAATTCGTCGCTGTGATCTGGTACGCGGCGAACGATGCCGTGATGCTGTTGTTCTTGAACACCGCGCCAGCCTGATAGTTGGTGGTCTGTTCCGGCGCGATGCCGCCGTTGTTAAAGTCCGCGTTATAAACGTAGTAGGCGGACACGGTCGGAATCAGGAAACCCTTCGACGCCTGCGCATAGACAGTGATCTCCGGCGTTACTTTGTAGCGCGCCGCCAGGAAGGGCAGGCTCGCCGTATAGGTATGGGTGAACGACACCGGCTGGAGCGTCGTCTGGTTGACCTGCCCGTCGTGGTCGCGGGTGATGGCCGTATATTTGAAACCCGGCGTGATTGACAGGTTGGAAACCGGCCGCCACTCATACTCCATGTAAGGCTGGTAATTCGTGATGTGCGAATTCAAGGTCAGTTTGTAAGAGGCATTGGCCAGATCGATGGCCTGTTGCGCTGCCGTCGCGCCGCCAGCCGACGTAATGCTGGAAGGCAGGTTCGCGTAGTTCGTGCCGGTCGTATAGTCGTAGAATTGCTGGAAGCGACCGTTGTCCACGTGTTCAGCCCACATGCCCAAACGAGCGGTGCCGCTGGCAAAGCCCGCGTCGATGTCGCGGCTGAGATTCATGATATCGCCGACCGAACGATAATTATTGAACTTGAGAAAGCCAGTCACATCGTTGGGGCCAATGCCGGTGAAGGTGACTTTGGTTTTGCAGGTCGCGGTCATGACCGTGCAGCCCGTTGCTGGATTTGTGATCGAGACAACGTTGATTGTCTGACCGTTGGCGATCGATGGCACGCCGTCGAACGCCTGGTTGTTGCCGTTGTTCTGGTTGGATGGATACCAATAAGAGTAGGTGTAAAGCTGGTTGTCAAAATGAAAACCAAGGATGCGACCATCGAGTTTCACGTATTCAAGATCGGTCTGCTTGGCCGAGTTGTTGTAACCGACAAACTGCTGGGTCGCCGGGTTGTTGGTGACCTGACCGAAGTTCTTGCCGAACGCCTGCCACTCCGCCCAGGTGATGGCGTTGATATTGTTGTAATTCTCACGCGTATAGGTCGAGAAGAGCGTCGCTGTGACATCGCCCATCTGCTTCTCAAGCTTGCCCATGAAGTTAAGATTATCGACATGGCCGAGCTGAATGGCGCCGTCGGTCTTGTTGTAGGCGGCTGCAAGATAGGCGCGGGTATCGCCGCCAACCAGGCCGGACTGAACGATTGTGTTGACGGTGTAGGTGCCGAAATTCCCGACCGAACCACCGACGCTGCCGCCAAATTTGTCTGACAACTCTTTCGACTGGAGCGCCATCGTGCCGCCAAAGGTGGCGTAGCCGGGTTGCGAAGCAGCGCCAGGACCGCGGTCAATCAAAACCCTGCCGAGGAAGGCGCCGGGGAAATTCGCCGCCGAGTGATGGCTGGGATCGTTGGCGTCGCCAAAGGGCACGCCATCGAAGGTGATGTTGAACTGGCCATCGGCAAAGCCGCGCCAGCCGCTTTTGGAGTCGCCCAACGGGCCGTTGGTGTTGTTGGAATAGAAGCCCGGCGTGAATTTCGCTGTTTCGTTATAATCCGAGGAGGGTTGGATGATGTCCTTGATGACCTTGTCGCTGATAACAGAACCCGGCTCCGATGAATTGAGCGACGCCTGCGACGGCGCCAGAGCCGGAGCAGAGCCGAGCGGGGCTTTCGATCCAATCGCCTGATCGCTTGAAATTGGCAGGCCGGTCGCAGCCGCCGGCGCGGAATTGGTGACCCTGGCAGGCGCGACTTTCACAGGTTTTGCGGGCTTGGCGGGGCGCGCAACGGGCGCGTCAACCGTGCCGACATCCACGCCCTGCGCGTAAACAACCGTCGAAGCCAGAACAAGCGCGGCGCCAGAAACGCTGGCGCGCAAAAACCCGTGGCGCGCAAAGATGCGCGCTGAACGAACAGACATGAAGCCCCCTGTGGGAAGTTAGAGGCGCTATTTGCGCCCTCATGTGTGTCCCTAGGGTTTGTCTGTGACACCTGTATGACATCATGACGACATGCGACGTGAATCTCGCCGCGTTGCAAAAAAATCACAACGGCGTTCTGTCACACGACTGTTACACGCAGCGACGACAAGGCTGCGCCTGCTTCGAAGGGACACCTGAATGAAAAACTCCACAGCACTTTCTACTTTGGCGTTTTGCGCCCTGTTGTCTGCGGGCGCCGCCGCCGCCGCACAGACCAAAATCGAGCATGTCGTTCTGATCAGCGTTGATGGACTGCACGCTTCCGATCTCGCGCGCGCTGTCGCCAAAAATCCAAAGTCTGCGCTGGCGACGCTGTCGGCGCATGGCCTGACTTACGCCAACGCGATGACGACATCGCCTTCCGACAGCTTTCCGGGTCTGCTGTCGCTGTTGACAGGCGGAACGCCGCGTTCGACGGGCGTCTGGTATGACGATGCCTATGCCAACGACCTTGCTTCGCCGAAGTCCTGCAAGGCCGGCGAAAAATCCGGCGGCGAATATGACTATTCCGAAGCGATCGACATCAATCCCGATGCGGTTGTCACCGCCATCGATCCGGCCAAACTCGCCGTTGACCCGATGAAGGGATGCGCGCCCGTTTTGCCGCATCAACTGGTCCGCGTGAACAATGTGTTCGATATTGCCAAATCAGCCGGGATGCGCACGGCCTGGGCGGACAAGCACCCGGCCTATGATTTGGTCCAGGGCCCCACGGGCAAGGCGGTGGACGAACTCTACACGCCTGAGATCAACGGCGAGGGCATTACCGACAGCGTTGAAAAAACCATCGCCTACGACGCCGACAAGGCCAAAGCCGTTGTCAACGAAATCAGGGGGCTCGACCACACGGGCAAGACCAAGGTCGGCGTTCCCGCGATTTTTGGCATGAATTTTCAGGCCGTGAGCGTCGCGCAAAAGAACAAGGGCAATGGCTATGCGAATGCCGAGGGCGAGCCTTCGCCAGGTCTGGCCTCCGCGCTTGAAGCAACCGACGCGGCGCTGGCCTCGATCAAGGCTGCGCTGGCTGAAGAGAAGCTCGAAAGTTCCACATTGTTCATTGTGACCGCCAAACACGGCCAGTCGCCGATCGATCCTTCAAAGCGCCGCATTGTCGATGGCAAAAGCATCAAGAAATGGATTGAAGAGGCGACGCCGGGCGTTGTCGCGTCGATCACGACCGACGACGTGGGGTTGATCTGGCTGAAAGACAAGTCGAAGACAGCCGAGGTCGTTGCAACGCTGGAAGGCAAGCGTTCGGAACTCGCCATCGACTCCCTGATTTCAGGCGCTGCGATGGTGGAAAAATATGCTGATCCCGCAACCGATCCGCGCGCGCCCGATATCATCGTCCAGCCCGTTGCTGGCGTCATTTACACCAAGCCGACAGCGACCAAGCTTGCCGAACATGGCGGCGCGACGATGGATGACCGCCACGTTGCGATGTTGCTGTCGAACCCGGCCCTGAAAGCCGCCGTCATCGATGCCTCGGTCGCGACCGTGCAGGTTGCGCCGAGCATTCTGTCTGCGCTTGGACTTGACGCCAGCAAGCTCGATGCTGTGCAGGCGGAAAAGACCGCTGTTTTGCCGGGATTGGCCGCAGCGCTGGCGGGTAAATAGTCTGACGCCTGATGCTGGCGGCAAAGAGCGCGATCGAACCCGCGTTGAATTTCAGGCCTCGTTTTCTGAACAGAAGGCAGGCCTGGAGTTCTTTGTCCGTTGAATGCAAATTCTATATTTGTTCACGCAGACGACGATGCGCTCAAGGCGTTCGGGATATCGACGATCGGGCCTTGCTTTCGATTACCGTCCGCCCTGGTGCGCTCCCCTGTCGAGCGGTGCAAATGTCGTGAACATCGGGCACCAGCCATTCGGACTGATCTCGCCTTCGACCACGACACAACCATTCGGAGCGGTAAAATACGGGCAGGCGCCACAGGCGGCCTCGCCTTTGGGCGTGTCCTGATAATGCGCCGCAGCCTTGGTCAGCTGCTTCTGTTTCTGCGGCGCATAGGCTTGCGCCCGGGCGTCAGCGGCGGCCAGACCGCATGTGACGACGGCGGCGCCCATCGTCCTCATGGCGTCTCGCCTCGACAGCGCTTCAGTCTTCTCCATCGCGTCACTCCCCGGTCGTTATTGTTGGTCTTACCGATAGCCGATAATTGCACGCGCGCCAATGCCCCGCGTTTGCGCGCGCAGGCAATTATCTCCGGCCCATTGATGGAATTGACCGGGTCCCACGATGCAGCGCGATACGCAAAACGCCGACCCGGCTTTTACGGGAGGGCTCGCGCTCGCGTGGTCCTCATGTGTGGATCGCGCGTTTGTCCACCGCCAGAGCGGCTTCCTTGACCGCTTCAGACATGGTGGGATGCGCATGGCAGGTGCGGGCGAGGTCTTCGGCCGAGCCGCCAAATTCCATCAGCACGGCGGCCTCGGCGATCAATTCGCCCGCGCCGCGCCCCAGAATGTGTACGCCGAGCACACGGTCTGTCGCTGCGTCGGCCAGCACCTTCACAAAGCCGTCCGTGGCGCGCATGGAACGCGCGCGACCGTTGGCCGTGAACGGAAACTTGCCAATCTTGTAGGCGACGCCGGCGGCCTTCAATTCTTCTTCCGTCTTGCCGACGGACGCGATTTCCGGCTCCGTGTAAACAACGCCGGGAATGACGCCATAATTGACATGGCCATGCTGGCCGGCGAGAATTTCCGCGACAGCCATGCCTTCATCTTCCGCCTTGTGCGCCAGCATCGGCCCGCGCACGACGTCGCCAATGGCGTAGATGCCTGGGACATTGGTGGCGAAACGATCGTCGATCACGACTCGCCCGCGCTCCATTGCAACGCCAGCCTTTTCGAGGCCGAGGCCTTCCGTGTAGGGGCGGCGCCCGATGGCGACGAGCACAACGTCGCCCGCGAGCGTCTGCGCCTCTCCGCCTGCGGCTGGCTCAACCGTCACGGTTGCGCCAGCGCTGCCGGCCTCCACTTTCGCGACCTTGTGCGAGAGCAGGAACTTGAAACCCTGCTTATCCAGAATACGCTGGAACTGTTTGGCGACTTCAGTGTCCATGCCCGGCAGGATCCGGTCGAGGAATTCGACCACCGTGACCTCGGCGCCGAGCCGCGCCCAAACCGAGCCAAGCTCAAGCCCGATGACGCCCGCGCCAACCACGATGAGTTTGGCGGGGACTTTGTCCAGCGTCAGCGCGCCGGTCGATGACACGACAATTTTTTCGTCAATGGTCACGCCGGGCAGCGGCGTCACGTCGGAACCTGTCGCAATGACGATGTTTTTTGTTTCAAGTTCGGCGACCTTGCCATCCTCGCCACTGACGGCGACCTTGCCGGGCGCGGCGATCGAACCGGTTCCAAAGAACACATCGACCTTGTTTTTCTTGAGCAGGAAGCCGACGCCATTCACATTGGCGGCGACCGTGTCGTCCTTGTGCTTCATCATCGCGGGCAGATCGAGCGTGGGCGCGCCGACCACGATTCCCAGCGCAGGGAAATCATGCGCGGCCTGCGCGAACATTTCGGATGCGTACAGCAGCGCCTTCGAGGGGATGCAGCCGACATTGAGACATGTGCCGCCATGTTTGGGGCGTTTTTCCACAACGGCGACTTTCATGCCGAGTTGCGCTGCGCGGATGGCGCAGACATAGCCGCCGGGGCCGGTGCCGATAATTGTGAGGTCGTAGGTCATGGGGATCGCTCTATGTGAAATTGAAAATCATCGAGGCCCGCTCACGGCCACAACAATTGTTCGAACATCTGGAACAGCCCCCAGATCGATACCGCGTAAACCAGCGTGCGAACATAGGGAACCCCCGCGAGATAGAGCGGAAGATAGACGACTCGCGCGATGATCCAGGCCAGCGCGCCGGTCTCGGCGTGGCGGCCCGAAATCGCCAGCGCCAGCGCGAGGGCGACAAAGGCTGGATAGGTTTCCAGAAAATTCTTCAACGCGCGCCCGGCGCGGCCCGCCAGAACGCCCGTGGGCTCGGCGTAATTGTCGCGCGCGCCGACATTGTAGGCCGCGCCCTTTTCATAGGTCATCAAGCTCACTTGAACGCCGATATGCATGAAAAGGAGCATCGCGCTCCACGCCAGAGCCTGAAGTTCAAGCGGGAGCGGCGCGCCGACTGACACAATCACAAATCCAGCACCAGTCGCGCCGGATCTTCCAGCGCTTCCTTCACGCGCACGAGGAAGGTGACGGCCTCCTTGCCATCGACGATGCGATGATCGTAGCTCAGCGCCAGATACATCATCGGGCGGATCTCGATCTTGCCGGCAACCGCCATCGGTCGATCCTGAATCTTGTGCATTCCCAGAATGCCCGATTGCGGCGCGTTGAGGATCGGCGTCGACATCAGCGAGCCGTAGATGCCCCCGTTGGTGATGGTGAAGGTGCCGCCCTGCATATCCTCGATCTTGAGCTGGCCATCCCGGGCGCGCTTGCCGAAAGCGGCGATGCTTTTTTCGATTTGCGCCAGGCCCATGCGGTCGGCGTTGCGCACCACAGGCACGACCAATCCCTTGTCCGTGCCCACTGCAATGCCGACGTGGTAATAATTTTTATAAACGAGATCAGTGCCGTCGATCTCGGCATTGACGGCTGGCACTTCTTTTAGCGCCTGTACGCACGCCTTCACAAAGAAGCTCATGAAACCGAGCTTGGCGCCATGTTTCTTTTCGAACATATCCTTGTATTTGTTCCGCAACCCCATCACCTCGGTCATATCGACCTCGTTGAATGTGGTCAGCATGGCGGCGGTGTTCTGCGCGTCCTTCAGACGTCGCGCGATGGTCTGACGCAACTTGGTCATGCGCACGCGTTCTTCGCGCGAGGAGTCGTCGGCGCTTGAGGGCGCGCGCGCCACAATCGGAGCGACCGCAGTTGGCGCAGCCACAGGCGCAGCGGCAATGGCTGCAAGCACATCTCCCTTGAGCACCTGTCCCCGTTTGCCGGAGCCATCGATACTGGACAAGGCAACATTGTTGTCGGCGGCGATCTTCGCGGCTGCGGGGGCGGCAGGCATTGCATTGGCCGGCGTCGCGACGACCGCAGGCGCTGGGGCAGGCGAAGCGGGCGCCGGAGCAGGAACCGCGGCTTTTGCAGGCGCAGCGCCAGCCGTTGCCGGGCTGATCTGGCCCAGCAAGGCGCCGGGACCAACGGTCTCGCCGTCTTTGACTACGATTTCGCTCAACACGCCATCCGTGGTCGCATTGACCTCAAGCGTCACCTTGTCGGTTTCGAGTTCGACCAGCGGCTCGTCCGCCTTGACGATATCGCCCTGCTTCTTGAACCAACGACCGACCGTCGCTTCGGATACTGATTCGCCGAGGGTTGGAACCCGGATTTCATTGCTCATGTCGTTGTGCCCACGCAGCGCGTGGCTCCTTTTGTTGATATCGTGCGCTCCGCGACTTAATTCGCGAAGGCCTCATCGAGGAACGCCTTCAGCTGCGCAAGATGCTTGGACATCAAGCCTGTTGCTGTCGCGGCCGAGGCCGGGCGCCCCACGTAACGGGGGCGTTTAACTTTGCCGCCAGCCTGACCGAGCACCCATTCCAGATAGGGTTCGACAAAGGCCCATGCGCCCATGTTCTTGGGCTCTTCCTGACACCATAGAACGTCGGCTTTCTTGAAGCGGCTGAGTTCGCCCACCAGCGCCTTGAGCGGGAATGGATAGAGCTGCTCGACGCGCAGCAGATAGACATCGTCGATCCCGCGCTTTTCGCGTTCTTCGTAAAGGTCGTAATAGACCTTGCCCGAGCTGATCACGACACGGCGAATCTTGTCGTCCTTGACGAGTTTGATCTTCTCGTTCTTCAGCGCTTCTGCGTCGTCCCAAAGCAGGCGATGGAAGGTCGAACCGGACTGCATTTCATCCAGCCGCGAAACCGCACGCTTGTGGCGCAGCAGGGATTTGGGCGTCATCAGGATCAGCGGCTTTCGAATGTCACGCTTCAACTGACGGCGCAGAATGTGGAAGTAATTGGCTGGCGTCGTGCAATTGGCGACCTGCATATTGTCTTCTGCGCACATTTGCAGAAAGCGTTCCAGACGCGCCGAGGAATGTTCCGGGCCTTGCCCTTCATAGCCATGCGGCAACAGACAAACGAGGCCGGACATACGCAACCACTTGCGTTCGCCCGATGAGATGAACTGATCGAACAGCACCTGCGCGCCATTGGCGAAATCGCCAAACTGCGCTTCCCACAGCACCAGGGCATCGGGTTCGGCAAGGCTATAGCCATATTCGAAGCCGAGCACGGCCTCTTCAGAGAGCATCGAATTGATGACTTCGTATCGCGCCTGACCGTCGCGAATTGTATCGAGCGGCACGTAACGCGCTTCTGTCTCCTGATCGATCAGCACGGAATGACGCTGCGAGAACGTGCCGCGTTCGCTGTCCTGCCCGGACAGACGAACCGGATGGCCTTCATCCAGCAAGGTGGCGAACGCCAGTGCTTCGGCCATCGCCCAGTCGATCTCGGCGCCAGTTTCGATCATCTTGCGACGACCCTCAACGAAGCGCTGGATGGTCTTGTGCACGCTGAAATCGTCGGGAATCGTGGTGAGACGCGTTCCCAGCGCCTTCAGTTTCTCCAGATCGATGCCGGTCTGTCCGCGACGCGCATCATCGATCGTGTCGCCGGCGGGGCGAAGTCCGGCCCAGCGACCGTCGAGCCAGTCCGCCTTGTTGGGCTTGTAGCTCTGGGCAGCCTCGAATTCAGCGTCGAGA
>CAIZEI010000192.1 GCA_903931945.1 uncultured Hyphomicrobiales bacterium
TCGCTCGAAGGGACCTACAAGGAGCGCTTCCTGCTCCATTACAACTTCCCTCCCTACAGCGTCGGCGAAACCGGCCGCATGGGTTCGCCCGGACGCCGCGAAATCGGTCATGGCAAGCTCGCCTGGCGCGCGATTCGCCCGATGCTGCCGACGCCAGCAGAGTTCCCCTACACCGTTCGCGTCGTGTCGGAGATCACCGAGTCCAACGGCTCTTCGTCGATGGCGACGGTCTGCGGCGCCTCGCTGTCGCTGATGGACGCGGGCGTTCCACTGAAGCGCCCGACAGCGGGCATTGCGATGGGCCTCATTCTTGAGGGGACCCGTTTCGCTGTTTTGTCAGATATTCTTGGCGACGAAGATCACCTCGGCGACATGGATTTCAAGGTGGCCGGCACATCTGAAGGCGTCACCTCCCTGCAAATGGACATCAAGATCGCCGGCATCACCGAGGAGATCATGAAGGTCGCTCTTGCGCAGGCCAAAGACGGTCGTTTGCACATCCTAGGCGAAATGAGCAAGGCGCTGACCGGCGCGCGTTCGGAACTCGGCGAGTTCGCGCCGCGCATTGAGACGCTGAAAATCCCGACGGACAAAATCCGTGAAGTGATCGGCACCGGCGGCAAGGTGATCCGCGAGATCGTCGAAAAGACCGGCGCCAAGATCAACATCGATGACGACGGCACTGTGAAGATCGCGTCCAGCGATGGCAATTCCATCAAGGCTGCGATCAAATGGATCAAGTCCATCGCCTCCGATCCGGAAGTCGGCCAGATCTATGATGGCACCGTCGTGAAGACCACGGATTTTGGCGCTTTCGTCAATTTCTTTGGCGCCAAAGACGGACTCGTCCACATCTCGCAACTCGCAACAACGCGCGTCAACAAGACAACCGATGTCGTCAAGGAAGGCGACAAGGTCAAGGTCAAGCTGATGGGCTTTGACGATCGCGGCAAGGTGCGCCTGTCGATGCGTGTCGTTGACCAGACGACCGGCGAAGACCTTGAGGGCAAGCAGGCGGCCGCCCCGGCGGAGTGAAGGCTGCTCCCGTAATTCAAGAATCAGGAAGCGGCTTCGCGAGGAGCCGCTTCTTTTTTGTCAAGCCGCGCTATACCCTACCGAACCCACTCCTTCCGCCCGCGCCGCCGCGATCAGCGCACCGTCCAGCGTCGCGAGCGGCGTACGCTCCGCAATGGCGAGCGCGAGATAGGCGGCGTCGTAAATGGTCAGGCGGTATTTGCGGGCGAGGGCGAACAAAGGCGTGTCGTCTAGCGGAATTGGGCCGAGGGCGATCGACAGGTCGTGGAGCGCCCCGCCAGCTTCGGCAGCCTGGGACGGCGAGGGCCGCCCCCTGCATTCGTTCGAAACGATCAGTTCGCGAATCTCGAACCCGAACAAGGCTGGCGCTATCGCGCCTTCGTTTCTGAGGCGATCAAATGCAAGGTCTGCGACGACCGAACGCTCGTCGGGCAACAGCCACGCGGCGGCAATCGACGCGTCGATTACGAAGGCGCTCAATATTTGTGAGCTTCGTGCCTCATGGCGAGCATTTCTTCAAGGGTGACGCCCTTAAGGGACTTCCCAATTGCCCTGAGCTTCCCGACGGCTTCCGTGACCCGCCTTCGTCGCGCTTGCTGGTCAGGCACAATGCGGGCAATGACCTTCCCATGCCGGGTGATGACCAGCGTCTCCCCCTCTCGACATCGTCAAGCAGACTGAGAAACTTGGTTTTGGCTTCGGAGGCTTGAATCACGCGCATGGCGTTTTGACTGGTTGAATCGACTGGTTGAAAATATAGCTGCTCCCACTGTCTGGCAATGCGCTTGGTGCGGCATCCAGGACTCCAAACTCAAGTCAGCAGGACCTAACAGATTGCCGTTTGCTTGATTCGACGGCGCGGTTTGCTTCGGGAAGTCGCCGCCATGAGCCTTGCCTGCGATTTTTAGATGAAAAACCTCACTTTTACGGCTTGCTCGATCCAATATCTGTCATCAAGGATCCGTGTGGCGACAGACGCGTCGCGCATCCCTTGCGCGAAATCCTGCTGCTGTTTGTGTGCGCCACGATGGCCGAATGCGACGATTGCGAGGCCATCGCGGCATGGCGCCGGACGCATCCCGGCGTTTTGCGGCGTTATCTTCCCTATGAAAACGGCGGGCCTGGCGGGCGCTCGCCAACGATCGGGACGAACCAGATCAATCCGGAATTGTTTTCGGCTGCCTTCGCGGCCTGGGTGCGCGCGGCCTGGCCGGAGCGGCCCGATCTGGTGGCCATTGACGGCATCGTCAACAACGCGATCCTCGGGGAAGTTTTCATCCCGGACTAAAACAAACGCTTCGCGGTCAAGGCGGAGATCGAGGGCTCGGCCTTTGTCGCGATCCCGGCGTCGATCTGCATGAAATTTTTTGCGTTCAGGCCGAGCGCAAGGTGGGCAAGGACAATTGCGTCTCCCCTAACAAGCCGATGCTGCAAATCCCCGCTAGCCTGCTGTGCGTCCAATTCATCAACGTGCGCCAGTACCCAGATGGGACCCATGTCGTCTTTCACGGCCAGAGTCGCCTGGACCGCTAAGATCAATTAAGGGGCCATCAATGTGGAAAGAAAGGCCGCCCAAATCAGCTTGGCGGTCCTGCGCAAAACAGGCGCAAGCGGACAATTGATGCGCCGCCAAAACCGGACAAGTTCATTCGCTATCGACAGAGCCAGCGCTTTAATGTTGCAATATTGCAACGTCTGCGGAATATTGTTCGCAGCGCGGGCACCCGTGTTGGAAGTCGCGATCTTTGTTTGTAAAAAATTAACCAATACGAGTCGCGTCGGAATGTTTGAGTTGCGCGCCGGAATTCGAATTTGGCGCCGATGAATTTCAGTCTCCAGGGGCGCCCAACGATGAACAAGAGCTCGCAAGCATGGGACAGGCCTCGCGCCGACGTTGGCGTGTTGAAACTTGTCGCCGCCGTCGCCGGATTGGCTTGCTTGCTGGCTTCCTCCAACGCTTCATACGCGCAGGACCGAACAGGTTACGAGGAACCCCCGGTTACCCTGTCCGGCACATTTTGGGCGGGCGGGCTGTCAAGTTACGGATTGAAGTCCTCAAGCGGCTATTACAACGGCTCGACGGCGGGCAACGTCGTTGAAGGCGGGGGCCTGTCGTTCAATTACAAGATGGGATCTTTTTTCGGAGATCACGCCGTGCGCTACGGCCTTGGAGCCTCCGTCGATATTTTTCATGGTTCAGAAACATTCAACGGAACGGGCGGTTTCGGCGCGTTTCCTGTCGCAGGGTCTGCCGAGACCTATAACCTGGATATATTGGCCTCCTTTCGCGTCATGACGCACATCGCGCCAAGGGTCACCGCAGCCATTTCAATCAAGCCCGGCTTCGAGGAAATTATACCAAACGGGTCGCCCCTCGGAGGAACCGGGACGGCGTTCAATGGATCCGCCTGGGCGCCAACGGCGCGCGTGGCCGGCGAAATCGATTTCATCCAGACCGGCGGTTACAAGATAGGCTTAACGGCTGCGGTGCAATGGACGGCGCCGACCAAATATACGACCAGCCTCCCCGGCGAATATTTCAAAGCGGGGGCCCAGACAAAATATGTGGTTGGCCTGCTCTTTGAAAAGGATTTCGGCGACGGCCCTGGCTCGCGCGAGGCAGCCAGGCGACAAGCATTGCCCTCGGCGCGGTAGCGGCTGGGCATGAAATTTACGTTCTGAGCGCCGCGAGCCATGCAAGCGGACAACAAACGGGGAGTATAGTAATGAAAATATCACGGGCGATTGCCCCGATGATCCTGCTCGCTGCATTTGCAACCACCTCGCGCGCCGCCGATTTGCCCAACTACAAAAATGCTGCGCTGGCGCCGCCGTCAACGGCGACGACCTGGACAGGCGCGCATATCGGAGCTCATTTCGGCTATGGCTGGGGTCGCTCGACTACTGGCAACGCCGTTCTGGCGGCTGTGTATGGTTCGGTTCCTTATCTCACAGGACCGCTCGCCGGTCTCCAGGCTGGCTACGACTATGAGTTCGCCAACAATTTCGTGGTTGGAGCCGAACTCGATGTTTCGCATGCCTGGCTGAATTCGCGCGTAGGCATACCTCCATTTTCCTTCGCTTCGGGATCGATGGACTGGTTCTGGTCGGCGCGCCTGCGGCTCGGCTACGCGATCGATCGATTTCTCGTTTACGGAACCGGAGGCTTTACCCAGGTCAAAACAAGCGGCCACGGCTCCAATCTATTTTTCCCTGCAGGTTTCACGACCGGCAACACTCACAACGGCTGGGTGATCGGTCTCGGCGCGCAATACATGATCACACCCCACTGGCTGGCCGGTCTCGAGTATCTGCATGGCCAGTACGACAAGCAGATTTATGTCGCCGCGCCGCGCGACGGCATTGCCGACATTGTCCGGTTGCGCTTCGACTACAAGTTCTAGCGCGCGTCAGGTTAACAGCCGCCGGCTGACCGTTGACGCCCGCGTGTTCCTTTGCGCGCACGTTCGGATTGTTTGCGTCCTGCATTGATCCGTCCTGTTGCGGATCGTTGTGTCTGCATGCGAGCGCTGTTCGCAACACCCAATGCGCACGCATGGCTTACCTGTGTCGCAAGCTGCGTTTCGTTCTGATGACCGCGCGAGGGATTTCGGTTGGGAGTGATTTAGCGACATGCACAGCGGGAATCCGCCGCCGCGTTCCGTGCCAGCGATCCTTCAGAAACCGAACCGGAGCACAATTTTCATCATCAACGCAGACGAACAACACGATCCACCTGACTTCGGGCGCGTCAAGGCCGTCAAACGGCACGTTCGGCGCCACGAGCAGCCGGTGAGGTGGTTGCCTGCAGCCAGACACTCATTGAACAATCTGGATCTGCCACACGTCGCCCATAGTAGAGGTCGCTACTTGATTGACCTTTGCAAGCTTGGCGCAAGTTGCGGGGCTCATCTTGCCAATTCCGAATCGAGGACACTGGCCTATGGCAAACTTTAATTACGGGGGCGAACGCAGGCAACCTTCAATCGCGGACGGCGGCCTGGAGAACCAGGCGCCGGCCGCTCGTTTGAAGTTGCCGACGCTGGGCGACAAATCCAAAAAAAAGCTGCAGTTTTTCAATACCCGATTCGTGAGTCTCGTTACGATTTGCGCTTTAAGTGCTTGCTTTTGGGCTCTCTTGCTGAAGACCTCATTTGTCTTGTTTCTGAATTCAATTTTCGTGCTCGCGTGTATGTTCGTTTTCAAGACCAGGGCGCCTGCGGGCGAGACTTCACAAACGGCAGGTGAAAGCTCCCATTTGCAGACGATCGAGACTGTAACTGAAAATAACGTTGCGAAACTCAGGAAAATTGGCGAGGCCATGGCTTCGCAAAATTGAATATCTGCTAACCTAGGTCTCCGGCAAACCCGGGGCGGTTCACTGGCTTGGAAATCCAGGTGGGAAGCGGCCCCGGTATCAAAGAGTAAGCGAACCATTTCGATTAGCGATGGACTCAGATTGTGAATGTGTCCATTCGCCCAGTTTTCGCTCGGCAGCGACGGGTCACGATGCGATATGGGCGGTGGAAAACTCCCGCCCGTCAGCATGGTTGCGATACTTTCGATACCGGCCCGGCGCATAAATTTCGGCGCGGTTCGCATACAAAAGACGCAAATCCCTGATGCGCGGACAGGCTGAATGGGTTTCTGGCCGGGTCGCTATGAATAGCTAAGCGACAATCAGATACGAAAGAGCATTTAGCCAATCGCAAGGGACTTTTTGCGCCCCTCCAACCAAAGCCGCTCCGCAATGGTCGGATGCAAAGCAAGAGCGGCGTCATAGGCGGCGCGCGCTTCCTGAAGTCGGTCAAGACGACGCAATAAATCGGCGTGGAGCGCATGAAACGGCAAAAAAATTCGAAGGCCCTCTTGGGCGAGCGCTTCCACTTCGCTGAGCGCTGCTTGTGGCCCCAAAACTTCGGAAACCGCGACGGCTCGGTTCAGCCTCACGACCGCATCGTCGCGGAACTCAAGCAACCTATCGTAAAGCGCCAAAACCTCACGCCATGGCGGCGGCCTGGCCAAGCTTCCGCGGGCGCACCAAGTTCCGTGGATTGCGGCTTGGAGCGCTCTTGGCCCCGCCGGAGCCAATTTCAACGCGCTTCGCAGATATCTATCCCCCGCGACTATGAGAGAGTGCCGCCAATGCGCCGGGTCTTGTTCTGATAGAGGCACCATCGCGCCGTGATCATCAAGTCGCGCCGGGCGTCGGGCTTCGGAGAAACGGACGAGCGACGCTAGCGCGAGAGCTTCCGGCTCATTTGGCAAAAGTTCAGCCAAGACGCGTGTGAACTCCAGAATTTCCGAGGCGTAGCCCGCGTGGACGCTCGCTCCAGCCGCATCCTCATGCGCTTTGGCGTATGCGATCTCCAGCGTGGTCAAAACCGCATCGAGCCGCTCGATCCAGTCTTCTGGCCTAGGCAAATCAAATGGGACTCCGGCTTCCGCAATCTTGCGCTTGGCCCGCACGAGGCGTTGCGCCAAGGCCGTTTCAGTGAGCAAAAACGCGCTTGATATTTCTTGGACAGAGAGCCCGCAAACAAGCTTTAGCGTCAAAGCGACGCGCGCATCCGTTGTGACGGCGGGATGGCAACAAATGAAAATCAACCGCAAGCGTTCGTCGGGAATGGCGGCGCGATCATCCTCCTCAGCCATTTGAACAGGTGTGTCGTACGGCAAGATTTCAGAGGCCAAACGCTCCCGCGTACGCTGTCGCCGAATGGCGTCAATCGCCCGACGTTCCGCGATCCGATAAAGCCAACCGCCCAGGTTATGCGGAATCCCGGAGATTGGCCACGCTTCCACCGCCTTTACGCAAGCCTCGGCGAAGGCGTCCTCGGCCAAATCAAGGCAGCGGAAACGGGCCGCGAGCGCGGCGACGATGCGTCCGCTCGCGTCCCTGAAAATACGGTCAAGGGCTGCGTCGTTCACATGCCGCCCAAGAGTGGACGGATTTCAATGGAGCCGTCCTGAAGGACAGGAAGCTTTTTCGCGATCGAAATGGCCGCGTCGAGGTCCGGCGCGTCAATCAAATAATAGCCGCCAAGCTGTTCCTTGGTCTCGGCGAACGGCCCATCATGAACTGTCTTCGCGCCGCCCTTCGTGCGCACGGTCGTCGCGGCGGTGGTCGCCTTGAGTCCAGCGCCACCCACTCGCGCGGCGCCCAATTCTTTGTTGAAGGCGATATGCTTGCCGACGATTTCCTGAATCGCGGGGCCATTTTTGTCGGGCCCATACACGCGTTCATCCTCATAAATCAAAAGCATGTACTGCATTTGCTACTCCTATGGCTTGGCGAGGCGGCATGGATTGCAACCTTCACCCCATAGTCGTTCGGGGTTTGCCTAAATCGACAGCCTATCAAAAAAAATACGCCTCCTGTCGGGTTTCGAATTTGCGGCGCTACCGGTGACATCGCCAAGGGGTGATCAAGCGACATAGGCTGTGGAAAACGCCCGCCGGCTTTCGTGTCCGAGATACCCCTGAAACCGGCCTGACGCATAAACTTCCGCAGGGACCTTACACAAAAAACGCGATTCCCCATGGAGCGGACGAACCGATCGGGTTGCGCGACAGATCGTTGGAGGTCGCGATATGCGCAGCCTCAGCGCCATTGCGGCGTTGCGGGAACGGCTGGCATTCAGATTGGGCGGAAGTCCTTTGCCGGCAAGCGCGGAATCGGCAACCCCAGATGTTCCCGCAACATCGTTCCTTCATAGGCTTTGCGGAACAGGCCGCGACGCTGCAATTCCGGCACCACAAGTTCGCAGAAATCCTGCGTGCCGCCCCGCATTTCCGCCGGCATGATGTTGTAGCCGTCGGCGGCCCCGTTCTCGAACCAGTGTTGAAGATCGTCGGCGATATCGTTCGGCGCGCCGATGAGCAGGCGATGGCCTTTGGCGACAAGAAGCTTTTCATAGACCTGTCGAACGCTCATCTTCTCCCGCCGCGCTGTTTCGAGAATGACCAGGCCGCGGCTCTGCGCCACTTTTGAGACGTCGATTTCCGGCAGCTGCGCATCCACATCGATGCCGGTCAAATCCGCGCCGAGCGCGCGCGACAAAGCCACGACACCCGCCTGCGGATGGATCAGCGCCTGCAATTCCTCATATTTGTCTTGCGCCTCCCGGCGCGTGCGCCCGACGATCGTCACCACGCCGGGCATAATCAAAGCGTGGTTTGGATCGCGTCCATGCGCCACGGCCCGCGTCTTGATATCCGAATAGAATTTTTGCGCCGATTCGAGGTCGCGCTGGATCGTGAAGATCGCCTCGCCAACACGCGAGGCAAGGGTCTTGCCGTCTTCCGATGAGCCCGCCTGCACGAGAACCGGCTGGCCCTGCGGCGAGCGCGGCATGGTAAGGGGACCGCGAACCTTGAAATGCCGGCCGGAATGATTGAGCGGGTGCATTTTCGCGGGGTCGAAAAAAACGGCGTTCGCCTTGTCGATGGGCACGCCGTCGTCGTCCCAGCTGTCCCACAGGCCGCGCACCACATCGACGAATTCGCCTGCGATTTCGTAGCGGTTCGAGGCGTTCGGGTGCGCGTCGTAGCCAAAATTATGGGCTTCGAGCGTGGAGACAGAAGTGACGACGTTCCAGCCGGCGCGGCCGCCGCTGATCAGATCGAGCGAACCGAATTTCCGCGCAATATTGTAGGGCTCGTTATAAGTCGTCGTCGCGGTGGCGACGAGGCCGATGCGGCTCGTGACCATGGCGAGCGCCGAGAGAAGCGTAATCGGCTCGTGGCGCATGGTGTCGCGCTGCGGCGCGTCCGCCGTCAGCGAAAAGACATCGGCGATGAAGACCAGATCAAAGCAGGCCCGCTCCGCCGCTTGCGTGAAGTCGACATAGGACTGGATATCAAAGCCGTGGGGATAGGCGTCGGGGTGCCGCCATGCCGCGAGATGGTGGCCGCCCGGAGCGAAAAACAGGCCGAGCTTCATCTCCCGCATGCGCCGTATCCTTTTTCAGTTTCAGGTCGATGATACTTGCAGATTCGCTTCATTCCAAGCGCCTGTCCGGTTTCAGCATTGCCGGAGCCATTTTAAGCCATGAATCTCATTGTCAATGTACAGTGCGAAAAACACACAGAGGTGAAATACCACAGTCCCACGGTGGCCAATGCCGCAGGATGTTTACAGGCTTCTTGAATTCCAAGATATGGATTCTCGCGAGAGTCTGGATTTTCGCCTGCGATGTGCTTGGGAGGCGTTGTCACATTGTCGAAACTGACCGCTTTCGGCAACGTGAAAACGCCCTGACGCGGGCTACTTCTTCACATAAGGCCCCAAATCCCGCGCCGCCCTACGCGCGAAACTCAGATCAACCGACTGCTCCACCGTCACCGGCGCCTCGATCCAGCCCTGGCTGGCGTAGAATTTCAGATCCTTGGTCAGGCTCGGGATGTTGAGCGCGCCATCAGGCTCGGCGCCTTGCGCGGCGATAGCACGATAAACAGCGGGGTTCTTCAATTCAGTCATCTCCGTCAGGACACCAATAACTTCGTCGGCGTTGGGCCCTGCGATTTTACCGTTCTTCAGGGAATCATTGTAATCGCGCTGGCCGCGCAAAAAGGCGCGCATGAAGCGCAAGGCCGCGTCGGGCCGCTCGGTAATGAATTTCGAGGAATAGAGCAACACCGCAGCCTCGTGGCCGGGGTCCATAACATCGTCGCTCGTAACCTTGGTGGCGCTGCCGGCGTTGATCGCCTGCGAGGCCTGCGGCTCGGTGGTGAGGCCCATATCGATCTTGCCATTGGCCAGCGCCACGACGTGGTTGGGATAGATGAGATAAACTGGCTCGATATCGCCGAAGGTCAAACCAATCGATGTAAGATAGGCGTTCAATGTCGCCGTGGCGCTTGAGCCGATGACCGGCATAGCGACTTTCAGCCCCTTTATGTCGGTTGGCTTTGAATAACGACCACTGCCGATGAGATCGTTGCGCACGATCAGGAGATTGTGCCCATAGCCTGGCGGCGCGTTGGAGACGCTCGCCACCATCTTCGCGCCGATGCCGCGGGCGACAAAATTGTAAAAGCCCGCGCTTGATGAGGTCGAGCCAGCGTCAAGCTCGCCCGCTCCAAGGGGCGTGAGCGTATTGTTGCCCATGCCTGTGAAAATCTGCTCGACCTTCAGTCCCTCGGCGTGGAAATAACCCTTTTTCTGGGCCAGAAACGCGCCCGCGTCGCTGGACGTGCCGGTGATCGCCATTTTTATTTCGTCGAGCGCTTGCGCGTCGGCGCGCGCCACCGCCACGAGAAATGCCCCTGCTATCGCCGCGGACCTGAGCAGCCAGCTCATGCCATCGCCTCCCTTTTGTGCTCGCGCCTGTCGCACGGCGGCGCTCGCGCCAATCTAGGTTTGAACCCAAGCGTCGCGCAAGACCGCGCTTATTTCACCACGTCCGATTGCTTTGGCTCGATCGCTTCCTTTACGCGGGCGCGAATATCCGCTGAAGTCGTCAAGATCGTGTCGATCAGCGAGGCGAGCTCCAATCCCTGCATGGTGTGAAGTACGGCGTGCTCCTTCCGGGCGTCCGCGATGAATTCAGGGTCGCGCAGGGTTTCTTCGAAGGCCTTGCGCAACGCCGCCACGCGCTCGGGCGGAACGCCCGGCGTTGTCGCCAGCGGTCGCCCGACGCTCGCTGCCCGCGACATGAAATCGACGAGTGGTTTGTCTGCTGGCTTCACCGGGAGATCGGCAAGCAATGGCGTGTCGGGGATTGCCTGTTCCTTGACGAGGCCCGCCTGAATCAGCGGGATAATCAGCTTGTCGGGAATCCAGTTTGGCCGGTCGGCCATGTAATCGCTATAGGGATTGGTGCCGCGGCCCTCGACCTCGCCTTTTTCCATGGCGAAATCGACATCGGCTCCGCCAGCGTAACCAAAGATCATCTTGAATTTCGTGCCGAGCACGTTGTTGTAGAAGGCAGGATATTGCACTGACGCCGAGCCTGCGCCTGTCGTGCCTATGGTGGTTTCGTGCGCCATAGCGTCTGCGATGGTCTTGGTCGGCGAGGTATGCCAGACCGCCAGCAACTGCGGGGAATTGTCGACATTCGCGATCCAGTTGAACGAGCGCAGATCGGCCTTGAGTTGTGACGACAGCCCCAGCGCCTGATCGCTGGCAAGTCCCTGGCTGACGATCGAAATCACCGAGCCATCGCGCGGCGCCACATTCGCCATGTAGTTGGCCGCGACAATGCCACCGCCGCCCGGCATGTTGTTCGGCGTGACGACCGGCTCACCGGGGATGTGACGACCGATGTGCCGCGCCAGCAAGCGCGAGAGCAGATCATAGCCGCCACCCGGCGGTGTGCGGATTATGAAGCGCATCTGTTTGCCGGGGCCGGCGTAGAAGTCGCGCACGGGATCAGCGCGCGTGGACGCGGCGCCAGCGATAGCGGCGAGGGCCGTGGCGAGGAACAATCGACGGCGCATGAAATCCTCCACAGTCTATTGCGCGTAGCGGCTTTTCGGTCGGGCGAGGCCGAGATGATCGCGCAAGGTGGTTCCCTCGTATAGCGTGCGATAAAGTCCGCGTCGCTGCAACTCCGGCACGACCAGGTCAACGAAATCGGTCAATCCCCCCGGCAACACCGGCGGCATGATGTTAAAGCCATCGGCGGCGCCGGTCTCGAACCATTCCTGCATGGCGTCGGCGATATCGGTTGGCGAACCGTGAATGTCGAAATGGCCCCGTCCACCGGCGATTTGCGTGTAAAGCTGACGGATGCTCAGCCGCTCGCGCTTGGCCATGTCGCTCATGAGCGTCGCGCGGCTTGAGATCACTTTGTCGGGCGGAATTTCAGGCAAGGGACCATCCACGTCATGGCCGCGCAGATCAAGCCCGGTGCGTTGCTCAAGCAGCGCCAAGCCTACTTCCGGATGTATCAGCATTTGCAGCCGCTCGCGTTTCTCGAACGCTTCTGCGGCGTTGCGACCGACAGTGACGAAAAACCCCGGCATGATTTTCAATGCGTCGCGATCGCGGCCAAACCGCGCCATACGCCCTTTCACATCGGCGTAAAAAGCACGCGCCTCCTCAATGGTCGGCGTGGCGGTGAACACGACTTCGGCGGTCTCCGCCGCAAGCTCCCGCCCTTCTTCCGAGGCGCCCGCCTGCACCAGAACCGGACGACCCTGCGGCGAGCGCGCAACGTTCAGGGGGCCGCGCACCTGGAAATGCTCGCCGACATGGGCGAGTTCATGCATCTTTTCCGGATCGAAGAAAATCCCGCTGTCGCGGTCACGCAGGAAGGCGTCATCATCCCAACTGTCCCACAGTCCGACCACGACCTCGGCGAATTCGCGCGCCCGTTTGTAGCGCGCCTCCTTCGGCGGATGTTCGCCACGGCTGAAATTCATGGCGGCGGTGTGGTTGCCCGTGGTCACGAGGTTCCAGCCACCCCGCCCATTGCTAACATGATCAAGCGAGGCGAATTTGCGCGCGACGGAGAATGGTTCTTCATAGGTGGTGCTCGCGGTACAAACGAGACCGACGCGCGTAGTCACTGCGGCAAGCGCCGCCAACAGGGTGAAAGGCTCGATCCAGGCCACATAGGACATCCGCCTGAGGCCATCGGGATCGAACACAGCTGTCGCGGTCGCGGAATCAGCCGAGAACAGCATGTCGAACAGGCCGCGCTCGGCGATTCGCGCGAGTTCGATGAAATGTGGGAAATTGACGCCCGCGTCGGCTTGCGACTCTGGATGGCGCCAGCCTGCGAGGTGGTGACCGGCAGGGCGCAGAAACATCCCCAGCTTGATTTGGCGCGGCGCGGCGGTCATGATTCCTCCCGGTCCTTGGTCAGAAAATTTAAGACAGAAGGCGGCGTAATCGAGCGGAGGACACAGCTCATCCGTGGCTTGATTTCATGCAGCGTTTCTTTGGCGTTGCAAACAACGATTTCGTATGGTGTCGCGTTTGATCCTTTCTCGGGCATGGTCACGTCTGCTGGGTCTTGCGGGCCAGGGGACGGACACATTACTGCGTAGGAAATGGAAAATCAGCTACAATGGGTGTCGACTCTCACCCGAGATCAACCGCCCGAAATCGAGCCGAAACACCCGAACCACCTTCACCGCGCGAACGTTAGTTCTTGCGTGTCATACCCAGCACCGATGCGATGTGGGTGACTTGCGCGTATTGATCCTTGAGGGCAGCGGCGAACGCGTCGACATCCAAAGGCGTCGCTGGTTGCCCGGAGAGGAGCAGCCGATCGGCGACGATTTTATCTTCCAAAACAGCGACCACGTCCGCCGCGATCCGCCGTCTGAGTTCGAGAGGCATATCGCGCGGGCCAAGAAGGCCCAGAACAGGGCTCGCGAGAAGAGACGGGAAGCCCTCTTCAACGACTGAGCCAATGTCGGGCGCGTTGGGGGCTCGCGCACGGCCGTTGATCGCGATGATTTTGATCTTACCGGTCTCTGCGTAGGTTCGCATGGCCGCGTAGGACTGCATGGACAGCTGAATTCGGTTTTCGCCAAGATCGAGCGGCGAGGTGGTGATGTCGCGATAAGGAACCTTGGCGATGCCAAGACCTTCTTCTTTGACGAAACCATCAAAGACAAATTCCGAAAACCCCGGCGCTACAGCGTAGCTTGTCTCGCGGGGCTTGGCGCGAGCCAGCGCTACAAATTCCTTGATATTGGAAATACCGATGCTTCCAGGCACCGCGACCGCGATCTGAACCTGGGCCACTCCAGCGATTGGCGTGAGATCGGTCTCGGGATCAAAACGAATATCTTTCTCGGTATAGGGCTGCACGACAAAAGCGCTGCTGGGTCCGAAAAACAGAACGTGATCGTCTTTGGCGTTCGAGACTGTCCCGAGCGATAGCAGTCCATCGCCGCCCGGCTTGCCATCGATAATGATGGGTTGGCCCCATTTTTGTTGTAGCTTGTCGGTTAGCAGCCGGGCGGCCGTGTCGGCACCCGAGCCTGGACCGAATGGCAGCACAAGGCGGACTGGACGCGTCGGCCACTGCTGGGCAAGGCTCGTCCTCGCCGCAACCACCTGAATGGCGACCGCAACGACGGCCGCCACAGTGACGCGGTAAAAATTGCCAGCGGTTCGCTGAATGAGAGATGTCCCCGCGCCTGCTCCTGAAAGCGGCAAGAATAGACGACGCGGAAGATTCACGATGCGCGCCCCTGTGAGCCTAAAATTTAAGCCTATCCTCGCACAACTAGAATGAATTTCAATGACCGTTTATGTCTAGGGTTTCGGATGCCGGCCCTCGCCGCGCGTTTCAGCTAGCCCGCCGCCAAATCCGTCTGGGTCGGCGGCAGTTGAGGGACTTGCGTCTTTTGTATTCGGAGCCACGGCCAAATTTATGCGTTTGACCGCTTTCTGAGGTATCGCCGACCTGAAAACCGGCAGGAGTTTTCCATCGGTTTCGTCTCAGTGTGACCCTACGGCGATCTGCCGCCACAATAGATACCCTGCCAGGCTGACAAGAAGTTAGTGTTCAACGAAGTCGGCCACCGACGACCACAATTTGTATTTTTTGAATGGTGGCGCGCGCCGGTTGCTTCCGAAAGTTCTATCGGTGAAATTGGCTAATTGTGAGCGAGAGGTACAAGCGATGCGTGGCGTATTTGGGCTTCACCACGTCGTAGTTGGCAATATAGCCATCGCTGCTCTTTTCTCCGGATCCGCAGGCGCGCAATCCCTGCGGGTCGATCCGATCCGCGTTCCTGTCAACGCGGATGGGCATACGGCAGAACTCGTTGGAGCGGTGGTGCGCCTCGACGACGGTGCGTTGCATCCTTTGGCCATTGTCAATCATGGCTCGCCGCGCGATCCCGCTGACCGTCCGAAAATGACCCCCTACGGCATGTGGTTCCAGGCGTCGGCACTGGCGCGACGTGGCTGGAGCGTGGCCATGTTCCTGAGGCGCGGCTACGGCAAGTCGGGCGGCGATTGGGCGGAAAGTTACGGTCCCTGCGATAAGCCGGACTATATCAGCGCAGGCCGCGCCGCCGCCCATGATATCGAAGCCGTCGCCACCTATATGGAAAAGCAAAGTTACGTTTTAGCCGGTTCATGGATTAGTGTCGGCGTTTCGGCTGGCGCTTTCGCCACGGTCGCCCTTACCGCCGACTCGCCGAAGACTCTCGCAGCGGCGATTGCCTTCGCACCGGGACGCGGCTCGACCGCCCCCGACAAACTGTGCGGCGACCAGGAACTGGCGCGGGCCTTCGCGCGATTCGGCGAGACATCGCGAACGCCGCTATTGTGGGTCAACGCCAGCAATGACCATTTCTTCGGGCCAAAGTTGGTTGACGAATGGGTTGCGCGCTTTTCCAGCCAAGGCGGCAAAGTCACTCATGTCGCTGTTGGTCTCTATGGACAGGATGGCCATGACCTGCTCAGCGCGGGCGGCGAGAAAATTTGGGCGCCAATAATCGATCATTTTCTCGAAACTCAGGGACTGAAACTTCGCAGTGAGCCAGCCGCTGCGACTCGCCCCGCTGTCGCGCCGCCATCAACCCTTGACGACGAGGGCAAAAAGGCTTTTGGCGCCTATCTTGACGCCGCGCCCAACAAGGCTTTCGCGGTTGGTCCGGGATCTAGATACGGCTGGGCGAGCGCCAGGGCGACCGCCGCTCAGGCTCGCGCCGACGCCATGGCTTTTTGTGCAGGAAATGGTGCGGCGAGCAAATGTCGGGTGTTGAATGCCAATGATTTGAATGATCAGTGACATTTGCCTCGACAAAAATTCCCAGTGGTCGTCTTTTGCGAGGGGGCGCCACACACCTGTTGTCTCAATGCGGAGACCGAAGTCCAAACCGGTTCAATTCATATGCTCCGTTGATGGCTCAGGGGCGCGAAGCTGACGGGCCGGACGCGGGTTGGGTAAAGCGCGCCACACGCTTCACCGCCAGCATTCTGACCCCGTATAGGAGCACTGCGCCGACCGCGAGCACGCTGATCGCCACGAAGGGTCGATAAAATATCCATGCGATCGCAACAATCAAAGGCGCGAATATCAGCGTGCAGATGAGCGCAACGAACGAGGCGCCAGCGCCCACGATTGAGCCAAGGAATGGGATGATGTCGGCCAGCACTTCGATCAACGAAAGCATGACACGGAAGCCGATGAACATGAGGACTGCTCCAACCGCGCGGAGAACCCATGTAAGTAAGCTATTTTCATCCTCTCCGTGCTTGAACATCAAACCCGCATCGATGATGCCGGGCTCAACAAGTAGCAGTTCACGTCGATTGCTCGCAAGATATTGCGACAAAGTTGATTGGGTTTGCCGGCCAACGAGGCTGATCTCGCCGACGGGTGCAGACCGCCAGGTCACGCGCACGTCGCCAACCGCAGGCTGATCAGGATTGGCGCCAGCATACACCGTTCCCGCGCGTATGCTGGCGCGTGGTCCGAGGAGCGCCCGGGCGCGCTCCAGCGCTGAGTCTGGCGCGCCCGCGCTGTCAGTGGCGGGCAATTCCCGCAGAACATTTTCATTCAGCGAGAAAGCGCCAAGTTTGACCGCACTGGGGAAAAACGAGCGCGACGCGAGCTTGGGCATGGCGGGGTTGCGATGCCCCGCGCCATCGCGGAAATGGTCGGAATCCATCGCATGGTCGACCCAATCCCGAGAGTAGGTGTAACGTGTGACAGTTTCCTCGCCACCGCCCAGTTTTTTCCTTGTTTCGCTTTGGCTTTCCTCTTTCCACTGATACATCTCGACCAGGCGATCGAGCTTGAGGCTCGCCGCCTCGAAGCCGAAATCTGCGTCGCGTGGACCAGCGTCCTCGGTAGTGGGCCCCGATACGTGAATGAGCTTTCCCTCGCGGGCTGGATCAATTGCGTCTGCGCGCACAGAAATCACAAGCCCTGCACCCTCGGCGAGCGCGGCAGCAGTCTTCGCGGATCGCCCTTCGTTCCAAAACATCAAGCCGGCTGAAACGATCACCAGCAACAGTCCAAACACAATAGCCTTTAAACTATCCAGGATGCGCTCAAACCAGGATTTCGATGAGGTTTCGACATAGGTGTCGGAGGCGGACAATCCATCGTCCAAATTCGACGGGCCCGGCATGGTGGATGGATCGAAGTCCTGATTGCTCATTATCTCTCGCCCTGATTTTGTTGGATCACAACGAACTCTTCGATCATCGGAACTCAATGTTTTCGGTAGCCTACCGCATAAAACCCCAGTACAGGCCCGAGGCCAATCCAATAAGCGTTCCGGTGGGGAGGCACACCAGCATTTCCAACATGCCGAAGCTACCGTCGTTTTTTGGCTGCGAGAAACGCATCGCAAAAAGCGCCGCCCCGAAGCCCACAAGGAGGCCGATAACAAGCCCCAAAAGACCGCCGCCGATGATGTTGAATGCCCGCATCTCTATCTCATGAACGAAATATTGGCGCAATTCTAGACGCACCGTTTGGGAGGCGGCAAGTCGATAGCCCCTGAGGGGGGCTCAAATGGGGTCCAACGCGATACAATGAAACGCATTGCCGGATTGATACAATCGGCAGACCATCGGATTCCGCGCCCTTCTACGGGGTTCGCGCGAATGGTTCGGAGGACCGCAGCCTGCCCAAAAGGCATTGTCATCCAGACCAGGAACGGCTGATCGTTTTATCACTAAACGCCATACCGCAAACGGCGGTCGAGCCGGAAATGCGCTTTGAGATTCCGAAATCAGACGCGTGTGAAGTCCGAGATGGAATTGAAGCCCTCGTCGGAATTTGTTTGGGGCTCTGGAAACAAATGACATCTGACTCCCAGACCTTTTAGACGCGCTGGGGTGTCGCCCTCGGGTTCGAGTTCAGTGACGATTCGCCGTGCCTTGTGGCTTCCGTGACGAAACCAAAAAGCCGTCACGATGCCGAACGCGAATATCTCTGGAGGTTCACTTCTGTGACCGGAATATGGCGGCGAGGCGGTCGCTCACTGCGATCGGCGACGCCACAATGTTCTGCACGACCTTCTGAACTTCCAGGCCGGAAGCGCTGAAGACATCGAGACGCTGATTGCGCGCATCCACCTGGAATGCCGGGTCAAGCAGCATCTCGTCGAAGGCGGTGCGCAGGATTGCGACTCGTTCCGGCGGCGTGTCCGGCGTGGTAAACACTGGACGGCCAATTTCCACGGGCGAGGAAAGGAGCGTTACGAGGTCGCGATCGGTTGCGTCCGTCATAAGCTCAGTAAGAAGCGGCGCCTCCGGCAGATCGGGCGCCTTGGTCAGTCCAATCTGGACCAGAATGTTGATCTTATGATCGCGCAACCATTCTGGTTGTGTCGCTTTCCACGACGCCCAGGAATTGCTGCCCCGTCCCATCACTTCGCCCCGCTCCATCGCCAGGTCGATGTCGGCGCCGCCTGGATAGCCGAGCACGACCTTGAATTTCGTGCCCAAAATCGCATTCATGATGACAGGATATTGGAATGAAGGACTGCCGCCGGTTGCTCCGACGGCAACTTCGCGCTGCTTGGCGTCCTCGATGGACTTCACGCCTGAAGCCGCCCATGTCGCGGTGGTATTGTTGTCGACATTTGGATTCCCGATGAAGTTGAATCGACGCATATCGAAACCAAGCGGATCGCCCAGCGCCTGCTCGAGCGCCAGGGACTGATCGGCCGTCGCCAGCACCGTGCCATCGCGGGGCGCTGCCAAGTAGACATAGGCTGCGGCGATACGGCTCGCCGCGCCGGGCATGTTTTCCAAGAAAATAATGGGGCGCCCGGGAATATGGTCGGCGAGATGGCGCGCCACGAGACGCGCGTAAGTATCGTACCCGCCGCCAGGCGAATAGCCGATGATGAAGCGGATCTTCTTGCCCTTGTAGATATCATCGGTCGCGAACGCGTTCTCTGTCAGCCCGCCGAAGGCGAGAGCGAGCAGAACAATTCGGATTGTCGCTGAAATGCCCAGAGTCATGCGCGATCTCAGTTCTTGTTGCGACTCATGGCGACGGCCTGAACCCTGCTTCGTAATACGAGGATAGATCGCTGCCGAACCATTCCGTCGGGATCGATCGACACTTGCCTTCGGCCAGCGCCTTTTGCGCCAGCAAGCCACCCGCGGCAGCGAACTGAATGGCCAGACCCGAGTTGTTCTTGTAATAGATCACGCCTTCGCCACGCCCTCGTGGGGGCTGACGCACCTCGGTCTTGTCAAGAAATACGTCGCCAAGTTCGTGAACCCCGTTGCGCTTGACCCGCTCCCCGGCGATCAGATCGAGAAGCTCGGTCTGCCTGTTTTCGACGACGCTTTCCCAATCGTTCACAATGATCGCAGAAGCTCGCTCGAATGTCTTTTCATCGACCTCCGAGCGCTTGTTGGTGACATCGGAATTGGCGATTGTCGCGACAAATTGGCCGTCTTCAAGCCAGGCTCCCTCAAACACGGGTTTCGTCGCGTTGGTCGCGCAGCAGACTATATCGGCGCCGCGCACGGCTTCACGAGGATCGTCGAGCAGATTGATCCTCACGCCTTGTCGAGCCATATCCTTGGCAAAGGCCATTCGATGTTCGACAGAGGGACTGTAGACGCGCACCTCGACGATCGGACGCACGGACAGAATCGCCTCCAGCGCGGCATGGGCTTGTTTGCCTGTTCCGAAAAGACACAGGACGGAGGCGTCGGGACGCGTCATCTTGTCAACAGCCGCGCCCGTTGTGGCGCCGACGCGCATTCCAGAAAGCTGGAATTCATGCATGAAAGCGATGGGCTCGGCCGTCTCGAGACTATAGAGGATCACTACGCCCCAATTGAAGGCGCGCGGGTTTTCATAAATCCGCCGATCGTTTTGCGCGCTGATCGGGCGCAAAATCTGCGAGCCTGCTCTGACGCACGCAACGCCGAAGGAGGGCGCGGCGCCGGCGTGCACATTCGCCATATATCGAAGATCTGGATCTGGATGGCGCGCAAGATAGCGAAGACGCGGGCGGTTTACAGCATCGCCACGCGAAAAATCCTCGAAGGCGACGCGCATCGCCTTGATGCACTCCTCCATTGTCAACAGGCGTCGGACGTCTTCATCGGTGATGATGATGCTCAAGCTAACCTCCAACTGGCAGACTGCTTTCGGACAGAGGGCGGACGAAATCAAATGTTTTGAAATCACTGTGCCGCGCAGGTGTCGGCTGATGCGCGCGGCTCACGTATCGAGGGTCGATGCAACAAACAGGCGCTCTGGTTCGTAGCGCTCGCCGATCAGACCTTGATCATGCGAATAAAGAATGAATCGTTCAAGATTTCCGCGATTGGCGCGAAAGCCGTTGCGCCAGGGGTCGCCGAATTCAGCGCGGGAGCGCTCATACAGCAGCCGCGCGTCGGGCAGTCGGCTCCAGTTGGGATCGTCAAAATAGCGATCTGAAATCTCAAGCGCGCTGGCGTAGAGAGCCATGAGCGCGGACGGCAACACCGGCTCGCGCGCCGCTAGGTCCGTCCGCATCGCCAGCACATGCATGATAGGCCAGTAGCCAAGCTTGTTAAAGTAGCGTCGTTCCTCGACTGCCGTATCGCGGAACAGTCGGCGAGTCTTCACCGCGCCATTCATCACCGAATGTGGCGGATGAGGCATGAAGATCGCGTCGATTTCGCCCTTCGCCAGCAAATCGCCTAGATCAGTTTCTCGCGGCGCGCGCTCCATGACAACGCCGGGTTTTGGCGCAAACTTGACCTTCTCATCCGACGTCAGCAGCCAGCGGATATCCTCCCAGGCGACGCCATATTCGAACTTGAGGTCGCCCTTGGCGAGCAACGACAGCGTCGTCTGAAACGACGACAGCCCCACGCGTTTGCCGACAAGGTCGCGCGGGTGCTCAATGGCGCTGTCCTCGCGCACGAACATGCACGCCTGCGAGAATAGCCGTCGCGGGAAAATGGGCACACCGGTGAGAGGCAGGCCGCGTTCGATCGCCATCAGATAGGTCGACATGGAAAACTCGGCGACATCGAAGGCTGACTCAGCGATCATCCGTTCGTGGCGCCTCGTCCCATCCCGCAAGGCGTCAGACTGACCGACCTGCAACGCGCGGTATCGCAATCCGGGCGCCGCAACCGCTGTCCCGTCGAACAACGGAAAATGTCGATCATAACGATCGAGCGCGATTGTGATTTCGATATCGCCCATGTCGCCTCCGGCTATGACTATTGGATCAGGCGTCCGCTTTGTGAAGCAGGTTGACGCGGAACACTTGCGTGAACGAAAGGCGCCCACCGCTCTTGTCGGCGCAGCCTTCGAAGCGGCCACGCACCTCGTCGGGCCGGGCGTCGAACAGGGCCTTGCGCTTCACGTCGCGATCAATCTGATCGGCCTTCCATTCGTCAAAATCCGCGAAGTCGCGCGTTGATCTATAGATCGTTTCGCTAAGCGGCGTGAAGCCCGCGCCCGCGAGACCCTCGACCGCCTCGTAGGCCTTCATTCGAACATCGGTCTCGTCGTTCACGAGCACTGTGGCGTGGTGATAATTGCCCGCCGGAACGGGCTCCATCACATATAACAGTCCGCCAGGCTTTAATGCGCGCGCGGCCTCGCGCAGCGCGATCTCCGCGTTGGGCATGTGATGCAGGCTGTTGGAAAATACGACGAGATCAAAAAAGCCGTCGGTGAACGGCAGGGCCTCGCCGCTGGCGACGCGGAAATCGACGTTGACGCCCTCCTGCGTCGCGGCCGCCTTTGCCGCGGCGATCTGCTTTTCCTTCACGTCGACGCCGTGCACGCGTTTGTAGCGGCCAACGAGCGAACGTGTAAATTTACCCTCGCCACAGCCGACGTCGAGCGCCTCGCCGCCGCCATTGCCCAGCAATTCCGCGGCGGCTTCCGCATTTGAGCCAAGCGGCAGGGCTGCGATTTCGGCCTCGGTTGGCGCCATGGCGCGGCGCATGCTTTCCCGCATAATTTCCTCCAATTCCACGAGCGCCGCCCCTTCGCGCTGGCGCTCCGAAGCCTTTGGATCATTGATAGCCGATGTGCTTGCATTGAACAAACCCGCGGCGGGTTGCAGGTGCTCTTGGCGAGCCAGCAAAGAAGAGTGTTCGCCGAAGCGAACCTCCAGAGATCCCCTGAACGGCAACTTCCTTCAATAGAGCGGTCTGGCTAAGCGCGCATGGTCGTTTCTGCCCAAACTATCGCATGGTAAATGGTCGAAGTTATACCAATCCAAAAGTCAAATTCACGGATTGACGACTCAATCAGCAAAGTTCCTTGACCCTCATCCTCGGCAACCGGGAAATCGGCGAATTGATCTCGATGCGGGACGTTATTGACCGTCTTGACATCACCTATCAGGATTTGGGGAATGGCCTTGCTCAAAACAGGCCACGCAGCGACATCTACGGGCCTTTTCAGAATCATTCTCGGTACGTCTTCAAGACAATGGATGGCCTTGTCCCCCGTTTCGAGGCGGCCGCTATCCGATTGAACTCCGACAATATCAAGTGGAATGTCGCTTCGACGGGAATCCGCAAGGACAAGCAGCCCACTGGAACCGGCGGCAAGTGGATCGGCCTTGTGTTGCTCTTCAGCACGAAAACAGGCGAGCCTTTGGCGATTATGCCCGATGGGCAAATGCAAAGCATGCGCGTCGCCGCGACGAACGCGCTCGGCGCAAAATACATGGCTCCGCCACATACGCCGGTTTACGCGCTCATCGGAGCGGGACACCAGGCTGCGGCCCAGGCGTGCGCGATGGCGATGGTCCGGGACATCAAAGCGATCAGAATATACAGCCCGACTCCGGCGAGCCGCGAAAAATTGGCGAAGGAACTTGTCTCGGAACTTGGAATCGACGTCCAAGCGACCTATACAGCGGAGAAAGCTGCAAGTGGCGCGGATATTGTCGGGATAGCGACCAGACTGCCGGGGTAGAACGCGGACAAGAAGCCGAGCCCCTAGGCCAAGGGCTCTTGCTGGCGTTTCCCGTCCAAATCCGGAGCAAGTCCCTCCATGCTTTCGAGGGAAACGAGATAGTCGGGATTTTGTTCGGTCTCCAGCACGTCTTCGACTCTCCAGTGTCTCGAGAGAAACTCGCCGATGCGTCGAATAAGTCAACTGTCGCATTCGGTGATAGAGCTGAATCGCAAGCGGATACTCGACGCAGCGTATCTATCCTTCGATGCTAGATGGCTATACACGCCGATTTTGCTCCATTCGGCAGATCCAGTTTTGCTTTCGCCGGGGTGGTTGGATTTATCCCGTCGGGCGGCGCCGGTGTCATAGGCGATGGCCTCAGTCGCCGGTCGGCCTTCCGTCGACACTACCGTCTTGCGACCCTGGCTGTGTAAAAGCGCTTGTCGTTTTATGAGTCCCAGGTGATTTGGGGGATCCGATGAAGCGCTTTATCGAGGGCGTGGACCGTGTCCGTCGTCAATGCGACTTCGCGGACACGACTCGCGGCTCACTCAGGCGGGTTGTTGAACGCTGCGAAGCGTTCGGCGATCGCAGCCGGCGTCGCAGAAATATTCCGGATCAGATCTTCGATCGATGCAAAAGACGACGCATTGATATCAAGCTTCAGCCGATTGGACTCTTCGCGAAATGCGGCATCTGCTGTCATATCCATGAACGCCTTGCGTAAGGCGTCCAGACGATCTGGCGGAACACCGGGGGGCGCGAGGATCGGTCGAGCGACCATCTGCTGGCGGTAAAACAATTCGAGAATTTCATAACCTTCGGCGGTCCTGACGAAATCAAACGGCGTTGGCGTATCGGGTAATTGAGGCGCACGCTTGAGCGCACCCTGCAGAAGGATATTGACCTTGTGCTCGCTCAGATAGCTGGGGTCGCGCGAAATCAAATTCGACCATGACCATCCCCCAAGTCCTTCGACCTCGCCCCGTTCCATCGCAAGTTGAATCTGCGCCTGTCCGGCGTAGCCCGATACGATCCTGATCTTCGTGCCGATGAGCGCATTCAGTAGCCGCACCTGCACTTCGGAATCGCTTGTCGGGCCGCCGCCGCCCATGACCATTTCGCGCCTGAAGAGATCGTCGATGGTTTTGATCGGCGAGGTATGCCAGGACATAAACAGCGCCACGTCGTTTGCCAGATTACCGATCCAGTTGAATTTTGCGATGTCGAAACGAATGCCTTTTTGATGGGTGAGATTCGCGGTCAACAAGGTGCGTTGTATAAGGCCAATGGTGGCGCCGTCACGCGGCGCTGCGTTGAATAGATTGTTGGCAGCGATAGCGCTGGCGGCGCCCGGCATGTTCTGAACTATGAAGGAAGGATGACCCGGGATAAAATGCCCCATGTGGCGAGCCAACAAATGCGCCAGCGCATCATACCCGCCGCCCGCCTCCGAACCAACGATGATGGTCACCGTTCGGCCCGTATAAAAATCCGCAACCGGTTCGGCGTCGGCGCGCGCGCCGGAGCATAAGCAGATCGCGCAAATGGCGAAGAAGCGCCAGGCCCGCATTGCATTTCCTCCATCTGTCATTGTCTTGCCGCAATCGCGCCCATGTGATCGCAAGATTGACCGGTATCAATTGGCTTGACAAGTCAAAGGGATCGCCGGGATCAATCAAATCCTGGATATCGATCGTCCTGGCTCAAAAAATCCGACATTTCTCGCGCCGCCGGCTATTGTCGACGCTGCCGTTGACAGCCCGTTCTCGCCGGTAGACGATACCAGGAGCAATCTTCGGGGACGGATTCAGGCGCGCTTCGATGGATTTGAAGCCCTGAGTAATTCTTGAGCCTGAGACTTTTATTCAAGTCTCGATCCGTCCAGCGCACAAGAAAAGGAGTGAAACGTGCCGCAGATACAGGTTGACGCCACAAAATTTGCCGGGATGTCGGAAGAACAGGCTCGGACTTTTCCACGTCGAACAGTGGTTGGCGTGGAACTTACGGAGGCGGAAGCTGAGGCGATGCCGAAGATGATCTCGACCGACTCTCATGTGATGGAACCAGACGCACTGTGGCGGGAATTGCCGACGCGTCTGCAGGAACATTTGCCAAAAGTCGGGTTCCGGAATTCGCCGCCCGGCGCAACGGACCCGCATTTGCGTCTGCGCGACCAGGACACCGACGGCGTGGCCGCTGAAATTCTGTTTCCGAATTACGGGATGGCGTTATTTGGTATCGACGACGTCGAAACGCAGCAAGAATCCTTCAAGCTCTACAACGACTGGATGCGTGAGTTTTGCGCCGCAGACCCCAAACGGCTTTATGGCGCGCCATTGGTGTCTGTCTATGACATCAAGGCCGGCATCAAGGAGATGCAACGCGGCCATGACATGGGCCTTAAAGGCGCCATGGTATGGCAAGTTCCCGATCGGCGTCTGCCATTCCTGTCAGATCATTACGAGCCATTCTGGGCGGCCTGCGCGGAAGCCGGCGCACCGGTTATCTGTCACATCCTGACGGGCCATTCCTATTCCAAGACCGGTCGTGGAACCGGCGTCGAAGGCCTTCGCAATTCGGTGAACACGAAGGCGAACGATTCCGCCAATACATTATTCGATTTTATTTTCTCCGGCGCCTTTGAACGCCATCCGAAGCTCCGGTTGCTGCTTGCCGAAAGTGAGATCGGCTGGATTCCATTCCTCCTGCAGCAATGGGATTATTATTTCGAGCGCCACCGCAAGGAAGGATTTGCGATCACGCGCAAGCCCAGTGAAATTTTTGAGGAGCACGTCTTCGGCACTTTCCTTGAAGATTATGTGGGAACTCGCGCTTTCCCCTGGTGGGGTGAGAAAAACTGCATGTGGTCCAATGACTATCCGCACTTTAATATGACTTTTCCAAATTCGCGGCAGGTCGTCCAGCGTCATCTTGAAGGGCTGCCAGATGACAAGCGCCAACGACTGACACGCGACAATGCGATCCGGCTGTTTGGCCTCGATCTCTGACAATACCTTCGGGGCTGGGGCAAATGTTATTCGATGTAACATTCAATCAGGGAGAAAGCAGATGCCGCTTGACGCAGTTGATAAAGGACAGGTCGCGAACGAAACGGAGGAAATGCGCCGCAAGCGTGAGACGATCGTTGCCAATAGCCCGCCGGCGCAACCGTTTCGATTGCGGGCTGAGCTGCTGAAACAGGGCCGCAGCAACCAGATCGTCGCAGACACTGGCAATATGTGGGTCAACCTCAAGGTCTATGCCTCGGGCGGCGAGAATGGATTGCACAATCACACCGACGAAGACCATTTTCATTTGGTGCTTTCCGGCAGCGCATGTTTTTTTGGCCCGCGTGGCGAAGAACTGAATTGCCAGCAATATGAAGGAATTATGCTGCCAGCTGGTTGCTTCTATCGCTTTCATGCGACCAGCTCCGAACCCCTCGTACTGCTGCGCGTTGGCGCGCGTCTCCCCGATGTGACGGAGGACACGCGTTACAATGTCTATGGCGATCCTCTACCGTCCGATTCCAAAGAAAACGGAAGGGTGGAGGTCATCAAGCGCGACGGGGAATTCTGGGGCGCCGCTGCCAGGTGATGCGTTCGAAATAACAGGGAGGTCGGCTGTTCGGGGCGTCCATTGCCAATAATGCAGATTGAAGAACTCGGCTTTAATCAGCCTCCGACATCAGTTTTTTCATCGCGTCGAATGTTGCTGGAGATACACGCGACATCTTCTCGATGGAATCGGCTATCTCCTGTCCGGTCACGGGACTGATGTCGAGCCCGATCTTCGCGGCTTCCTCGCGAAATCTGGGGTCGCGATGGACTGCATCAAACGCCGCTCGCAATGCGCCTGCGCGATCGGCAGGTATTGCGGGCGGCGCCATAAATGGCCGGCTCATCGTCAGGATCGGCGTCTCGGCAAATTCGACAAGCTCGCGTGGACTGCCGATTGGCGCGAGTTCCCGAGCGGTTGGTATATCGGGGAGTTCGGGATGGCGCGTGGCGCGCGCCGCCTGGATGAGAATTTTGTATCCACTAGCGGGCTCTAACCATTGCGGTCTGATCGCCTTGACTTCGGAATAGTCGAACATCCGACCATCGATCTCTCCGCGTTCGAGCGCAAGAATCAAGGCGGGGGAGTTGGGATAGGAAAGCACCTGCTTCATATTCAGACCCAAAACGTCGCGCAATATTCTCGGCATGTCCGCGCTTCTGCCTCCGGTTCCCGAGCCGCCAAGTATGAGTGGAGGGCCGTCAGGGCGGGTGGCCTCGGAAAGCGTTTCTGCGGGTGCGCCGCCGCGCACCAACAAGATGAATGCGTCATTGGCGAAACTCGATGACGAGCCGATCCAGGTAAATTTACGTGGGTCGAAACGCGCTCCATTGTTCGTTCCGAGCAGACCGAGGAGGGGAACGTCGCTGCCAATTTCGCCAAACACCGAACCATCCCTGGGCGCTAGCGAATAGATGTAATTGGCTGCAGCCAGACTGCCCGCGCCGATCATGTTCTGCGCTACGATATTCGGATTGCCCGGAATATACTTCCCCATATGGCGCGCCAGCAGGCGCGCGAGCAGGTCATAACCGCCACCCGGTCCATAGCCGATCATCAAATTAATTGTCTTGCCTTGATAGAATGTTGCAACCTGATCGTCCGCGCGCGCGGAACCGGGCGCGCCAAATACGACGCGCAACATCGCCAACAATGCATGGATCGCAATCGATCGTTTCATTCGCCACCCTAGGATCGTTTTGTCGCCCAAATCTCTCTGGCAAGTTTAGGAGCGCACTGCAAAAGAACAAAGCGGTTTGATCCAATGCGCGCAACATTGCCTTTCCTGTCGCGCCTGCCTAGCTTGAGCGATCCGATAGCCCGACGAACGGGCAGTTTGCGATCGCTTCGAGCCGGGAGGGGAGCACTTGCCGTTAAGCACTCACAGGCGCATCCCGGCTGTCGCTTTGGTCGCGCTCGCCGGCTTTGCCATGCCTGGCTCGCCTGTCGCATGGGCGCAGACTGTTTCGATGGCGGGACAACGTATTGTGCTGGTGGTCGGATCGCCGGCAGGCGGTGGATATGACGTCTATGGACGTCTTGTCGGGCGCCACCTCGGCGCCATGTTGCCAGGCAACCCCAACGTTGTGGTCGAAAACATGCCGGGCGCCGGTTCCCTGATTGCCGCCAATTGGCTTGCACACTCGGCCCCCAAAGATGGAACCGCCATTGCGATCCTGCCAAACGCAACTCTTTTCGAACCCTTGTTCGGCAACACAAATGCGCATTTCGATTTGCGAATGATGAATTGGCTGGGCAGTCTGAATTCACAAACGCCCATCGCCGCCGTGTGGTCGCCGTCGCCGTTTCAAACCGCAGGGGATCTCTTCAACCAGGACGTTGTGATTGGCGCGAGCGGGGCGGCTTCAGACGAAGCCCGACTGCCCCGACTGCTCAATTCGCTGATACAGACAAAATTCCGCGTCGTGGATGGCTATCCCGGAACCGCAGGCATTGCGCTGGCCATGGAGCGCGGCGAGGTTCAGGGTATCGTCGGCGACGGGCTCGACAGTATCAAGGCGACGAACGGCAGTTGGCTGCGCGACCGGAAGATTCGCATTCTTATGCAGGTAACCGCGAGCCGCGATAGCGAACTTCCCGACGTTCCAGCCGCGCTTGAATTTGTCAGCCCGGATAACCACGATGTCCTGGAATTTCTCATTTCGCGTTTTACTTTTGGCAGATTGTTTATGGCGCCACCCGGAGCGCCGGCTCCGATCGTTGCGGCGCTTCAACAGGGCTTCAGAAAAATGGTCGACGATAAGGAATTCAGACGCGATGTTGAACGCTCCAACATAACGATCAAGTTCGCCGGCGCCGAGGAAGTGGCCACGACCCAAAACAGGCTCGTCGCCAGCCCTCCGCAAGTGATTGAGCGCGCGACCGAGGAGTTACGCAAGACTGACCCGCGCTAACGTCGCTTGACCGGCATACTCCACAATTGGCTTTTCTGGGTGCGTGAGAAAGGCCGAGCAAACCCCTAATCGCCCGTCAGGAGATTGCTGAATCGGCATTGATGGCAAATTGACAGGCAGCGGGGGATTTCCGTTGGGCCCGTGTGCGCCGGTGGAGGAGAACGCCAATTTCAAGCGGATGCCGGCGGATGCGATGCCGGCCAATGTCGCGTTAAAAAATCTTCCGGTAAGGAAATGACGACGCTCGCCGCCGACGGAAAGCTGTCGCCCATCTGGTGGTCGACCACGGGATGAGCGAACGACGGGCGCATAAAGCCGTCGGCTGCTGCCGCATGACCGTGAGATACCAGACCACACGACTGGACGGCGGCGAATTGCGCGACCGGATGAAGGCCAACGCGCATGAACGCGGTCGTATCGCCTATCAGGCATTGCGATGCGCGGTGACTTCGACCTCAACGAGCTTGCCAGGCACCGAGAATCCCTCAACGAAGAATATCTCAAAGCGAGGTGGAAAGGGTTTGGCGAATTCGCTGAAACATTGCCGAAGTTCTCTGGCGTCCTCATTCTCATGCAGGTAGCAAGAGACGTTGACGATTTGATCCCAGCCGCTGCCCGCCTCTTTTAGATAGTCCTGCACGCGTGGCAGAATGTCGTGCAAGAGCTGCGCCTCCAGGGTTGCAAGCTCCGAAGTATTGCCTGACAGGACGAGCAGCGTCCCTAACTCGACGTAACAAATTGGCGCCCTGGGCGGCGCATATTCCTTCGCGACTTTGGCGACGCCAGGTGGTGGGCGGACTGCGATCAGGTCGAGCGCCACCAGAGCATCGGACGCAAAATGCCTGGGGGCGATGTAACTCGAACTCGCCGCCCGGTCCTTTCCCTTAAGCGCCTCGAAGCGCGATTTGCTGATCGCATCGCGCGCGGGCCGATCGACGCCGAAAACACGGCTTCGGATCGTGTCACTCAAGGTCAGGCCGTGACTCGCGAGCGCGGCGCGAGCCTGGTCGAAGACAGCCTCGCCCTGTTCGGCCGCAGTCTTTCCACTTCGCGCTTCACAGCTTATTTGGATGAACTCCCAACCGAGCCAGGTCAAGCTTGATATTTTCATGGCTTCGTCTCCCTTCTCGCTAGACTGGCGGCATTCAAGATGGAGTTCAAGTCGGAGATTATGTCGCCGATCCGATCATTGTGCTCTCATGGCGGGTCGCGTCATCCCGCGCGGTGTCCGCAGGAGTGGCAGGATAAACGCCGGCGGGACGCGGCTTCCAGTTGTCGAATGGGGTCCTCGCTCACCTGCACGCTGCGAACGTTTTCAGCCTGCTCCTGTCATGGAAAGAACTCTCCGCAACCCCTGCCATTCAAACGCCGCCCCGCAGCCACCATCGAATATCTAAAAATGAAAATTGCTGTAACGCATGTGACACCGCTATTGGTATATTTTCCGCGCCTCCGCGACGATGTCCGTCGACGCCGCGCGCATTCCATTGAATACCGCCTCGGCTTGAACGCCCGTCAGCGGCGCGATAATTTCCTGCGCCTTGGCGAGATCGCCAGCGAAAATCTCATCCTTCATGACCGCGTCGAAACCGTGACGCAAAATCTCCAGGCGATCAGGCGGTGTCTGGCGCGACATGACGAAGGGCCGACCAAGCTTGTCTGCCTCGTAGAGAAAGTTCAGCAGCCGCCGTTGTTCATCCGTTTTCGCGAGATCGCGCACATAGACCGCGCTGTCGGGCACACCGAGCGTCGGCTTTTCGGCGAAGCGGACGAAGGGATGGGCTTTGCCCTCGCGCAGCCAGTCGGGCGGAATTCCGTTGAAACCGCTGCAATCGCCATCGAGTTCGCCGCGCTCGACGGCGAGCCGCTGTTCGGTGGCGCCAGGAAAGCCGAACACCAGCTTGATGTTGGCGCCGAGGATAAGCCTCAACGATTGAGCGTTGACGAAGTTGCTCGCGCCCGCGCCTGTGGTGCCCATGATGAAGGGCGCGTCGGCCCCTCGCTTGATCAGATCGTCCCAGGAAGCGATGCCATTCGGCCCATAGCCATAACAGACGCGGGAGAAATCGCCGCTGACGACGCCAAGCCAGGAGTATTCGCGCAGGTCGATTTTGACTTTTTCCGGCGTCACCAGCGATTGCGTGATAACGCCCGGCAGGAACACGCCCATCGTCAGCCCATCGCGCGGCTGCGTGCTGGCGATATAATGCAACGCGGTGAGGCTCGCTGCGCCCGACAGATTTTGTACGACGAAATTGGGATTGCCGGGGATATAGGCGCCCATGCGCCGCGCCAGCGCGCGCGCGACAATGTCGAAACTGCCGCTGGCGGTCGCGCCGACAACCATGGTGACGGTCTTGCCCCTGTAGAAATCTTCTGCGCCGGCAGCGTTGCCGAAAGGCGTCAGCGCCGCGAGGACAAGCGCGACCTGGCGGATCATGTCGACAGCGCCGCCGCGACGCCATATTTTTCGCGCATGGCTTTATAAAAGCCTTCCGCGTCGAGTTCTTTGTAAACGCCGTCGTCGACATGCGCGCGGGGGTCGCTGGACATGCCGGGATAATCGAGGACATTGATGATGTTGCGCGCGCCTTCCCAGGTGACGTCCGCGTCGAGCGGCGTCGCGGCGCGGAAATTCTCATAGGTTATATCGATGATCCCGGGGTCGCTCAGGCCAAGCTCGCGCGCCAGCAGCGGCTTGGCGCGCACGGCGTCTGTGTATGCGAGATAGTTGCCCTCGACCGTCGCCTTCAGGAAGGCCTTCACGCGATCGCGATGATCGCGCAGAAAGGCGCGATGCACCGCAAGCCCGCTGTAAAGCCAGGGCGTGCGATCGGAGAGCAGATCGACAATGGGCGTGAGCCCCATCGCCAGCGCCTGCCCGCGCGTTGGTTCGCCCATCAGCGATGCGGCGACCTCGCCGTTACGAACGGCGTCGAGACGAACCACCCCGATTTCCTTGATCGTGACGTCGGAACGCTGGAGGCCAAGACGCCTGAGAGCCAGCGTTGTCGCCGAATCGGTTTCCGAACCCGCGCTGCTGATGCCAACGATTTTTCCCTTGAGATCGGTCGCGTTCCGCACACCTGGCGCGAGGAACATCGTGTTGCGAATGATATTGCTCAGCGAGCCAATTTCGACCACGTCGCCGCCAAGCGCATTGGCGCGCACGACCGAGGACATGCCGATATGCATGAGATGAACGTGACCCGACGCGAGATCCGGCCCGGTGTTGACCCCGCCGACGACTGGAACGATTTCGACGCGCAATCCCTCGCGCTCGTAAAAGCCAGCGTCGCGCGCCATCCAGATAGCGAAAAACGTATTGGCCGGCGAGGCAAGCCCAACCTTGAACAAAGCCAGCTCCGGCATTTCAACTCCCTTGCGTGCGTGTTCGATGGCCGTTCGGCCACGTATCGCACCCTAGCAAATGCATTGGACGGCGCAAGCTGGCGTGCGAGCTCGCGCCAACTATTGTCAGGCGGCGACATGATCGCGCCGACGTTCATCGAGCTTTTCGTCGATGGCGGCATGGCTTGCGCAGGACTCCTGGTTACTACCGGCGAAGCCTGTTCGCCAACGACATCGACGCCCACAGGGCTGTAGCCAGGTTTTTCGAATACCCGCGCGCATTGACCGTTCTCAATCTGTTCCGTTATGGAAAAAGCCTCCCGGAACCCTGCCCTTTCAGGCGCCGCCCCCGCAGCCATGACAGAAAATCTCAAAATGAGAGTTGCTGACCATCGCGGCGGCGAGCCTCCAGCTCATGGCATGAGAACGGAAAGCGCCGGAACGCATGGTTTTCCAGCGCCTTCGGGTTCAATTGAACCGGAGAAGTTTCGAGCAGGGTTCCCTGCCCTCCTGCGGTTCACCGCCGCGAAGCGACCGAACTCAATCAGCCGGGTTGTCTCCGGATACAGCGACAGCGAAAATTCCCGTTGCCTTTCGCGCATCGCATCCCAAAAACGCCGGGCATAGCTCTCACGTTGGAAGCCAACGATCATGTCGTCGGCATAGAGGAAAGCACTCCTCATACGAGAGCAGGACCAAAGGAGCTTCCTTCTCTGGCTTTCAATGGAAACGCGAACATTTCTGCGGGCGCGGGTTTTCTCGCGCCGATCGCTGATCGCGCCGCCAGCGCGCCTTGCATCGCTTTGTCGTTAAGCGTTTGACCGCAACGGTGGAATACAGGCTAGCCGCTAAAGTCGCAAAGATGGCCAGATGGAGGGCAATTGGCTTTGGCAAATCTCCGTCGGCGTCAGAGATCACCCAACCGTGGCCGCTCGCTTGCGCCGCGTCCGGGATTGCGCATAAACTCGCTTGATCCGATGCGGAGTCACGCCCGTCATGCCCCTCAGCCGCGCTAATGGGATCGACATTCGTTACGAGGCGGCCGGCGCTGGGCAGCCGCTCGTTCTTATCCATCCGCTTCCGTTCGATCATCGGGTCTGGCTCTATCAACAGGCGAGCTTTTCAGATCGCTTCCGCGTGATTGCGATGGATTTGCGCGGCTGGGGCGCATCATCAAAACCGACCACGCCTTTCACGCTCGCCGACATGGGTGCGGATGTCATGCGGGTCCTGGCCAACGAGGGCGTCGCAGCAGGCGCGATCGTCATGGGTTGCAGCATCGGCTCGAAAATCGCGCTAATGCTCGCGTGCGATCATCCAGAGGTCTTTTCCGCAGCGATCCTTGTGGGCGGCAACAGCGGAGCGCAAAACCAGTTCGACCACCGGATCGCCGCCTATCGCGACAACGCACGGTCAGGAACCTTGCGCGACTACCATCTTGGCCATTTGCGCTATGGCGTGACGCCGGCTTGGGCCGACACGCCCATCGGTCGCTATCTCCTTGACGGTTTCGCTGATCGTGGCGTTGGCCTCGACCCAGACAACATCGCGCGGGTGTTTCAGGCGCTGACGGTTTCAGACCTCACCGCGAAGCTGCCGGCCTTTCGCACGCCGACGCTGATTGTAAACGGCGAACACGACAACGCTTTGCCCGGAGGGCTGAAGACGGCTTCGCTCATCCCCCACGCGCGGCATGAAATCCTCGCCGGCGCCGGCCATTGTTGCTTCATCGAAAAGCCCGCGGCTTTCGACGCGCTGGTGGTCGACTTCCTCGCCGCCAACCACCTTTTGCCCCTGGAATAACCACGCGCCTTTCTTTGGGAATCCACCCATGCAATCCGCACCCTTCGCTTTGCCGTTAACTGTCGCCCTGTCGCTCGCGGCAACGACAGTCGAAACGTCGGCGCAAACCACCGAAGCCTTTTACCGCGGCAAGCAGATCACGATGATCATCGCTGGAGGCGTCGGCGGCGGCTATGATCTTTACGCCCGCACCTTTGGGCGCTATCTCGGCCGTCACATCGCTGGCGAACCGCAGATCATCCCGAAGAATATTCCCGCGGCCGGAGGACTCGCAGGCGCGAACGCACTGTTCACGAACACCGATCACGACGGGCTGACCATCGGCGCATTGACGAGCAGCAGCACGCTCGATCCGCTGTTCGCATCGCCCGGGGCGCGCTATGACTCGTTGAAACTGAACTGGCTTGGCTCCATCGGCAAATTGCAGAATGTCTGCGTGACCTGGCATACGAGCGCCATAAAGACGGTGGACGATCTGCGCAGCCGTGAGGTGCTCGTTGGCGGCTCCGGCGCGACATCGGATTCCGGCGTGATGCCCAGGGTGCTCAACGCGCTTCTCGGCACGCGCATGAAGGTTATCACCGGCTATGACGCAGGCGCGGCGACCGAAATGGCGGTGGAACGGGGGGAGATAGAAGGCGTGTGCGGGCTCGGCTGGTCAACTTTCAAGGCTGCGCGGCCCGACTGGATCAGAGACCGGCTGATCAATGTCATCTTGCAAATGGGGATGAAAAAGCACAGGGAATTGCCCGACGTTCCCATGGCTCAGGACTATGTCGCCGACCCTGTCAAAAAGCGCGTGCTTGAACTGATCCTGTTGAGGCAGGAGCTTGGCCGGCCGTTCGCCGCGCCGCCTGACACGCCGGCGGACCGGTTGGCGGCATTGCGTTCCGGCTTTGAGGCAACGCTGAAGGATCCTCAATTTCTCGCCGACGCCCCCAAAGCGCTCATGGAAATCAATCCGCTGGATGCAAGCGCGACCACGAGCCTGCTGAACGGCGCCTACGCAAATCCGCGCGCCATCGTCGAACAGGCTGCGGCTCTGGTGGCGCCAGCCGATGCGAAATGACCCGTCCGAACCGGAAACAATAGAGGCTCTAGAACCGGAAACGCCATTGGCCGTCCACCGGAAATCTGGGTATCAATCAGTCTGAAGCGCTTGCGGCAGGTCAGCGAAATTTGCTCCCAGGAATTGTTCAATTTATGAGCAAGGCCATTTGCGCGCTGGTGGACCCGAAAATGGAGATAGCTCAAAAAGCTTGGGGTTAATTCGCGTTTTCAATGTCGTGACGTCGCGCATCGCGACGTTTCGAGGTCCCGCGGCAACCCGCTTATCGCGTCCGCAGTTGAAGGACTTGCGTCTTATGTAATCGCACCGCGCTGGAAATTATGCGCTGGGCCGGTCTCGAAGGGATCGCCGACACGAATCGTGGCGGGAGGCATCCACCGGCTTCATCCGAATCTGTCCCTTTGCGACCTGATTGACTGGCCATGCACCCCTTTCCGTGGTCTCCTAGGAAAAGTATGACGCCGATCACACTCCAACGGCTGGACGCGCAGTCATGCACCGACAAACACAGGGAGCGAGAACGAGAATGCCAAAGGGATATTGGATCGCGCGCGTGGACGTGACGAATGATGAAGGATACGCGCCGTATGCGGCTGCAAATCCCGCGATCTTCAAAAAATTTGGCGGACGCTTCTTGGTGCGCTCGGGCAAGTTCGAAGCTCCTGAAGGCGCGAGCCGTTCGCGCAACGTCGTGATCGAATTTCCCGACTTTGCAACGGCGGTCGCCTGCTATAATTCGCCGGAGTATGAGGCGAATATCAAAGTGCGCCTGCCAAACGCCATTGCCGATATCCTCATCATTGAGGGATATGACGGCCCACAGCCATAGCTGTGGCAATGTTTCTGGCGGCGTCGATCAGGCGACCAAATAATTGCGCCTCGTGGCGCTTCGCGTCGTTTGACAGCCTTGGCGCGAATCCGTTTGGCGCGTCCGAAGTCAAGGGGATCGCGTCGTTTGTATACGTCGGGCGCTGCACCCGAGCGCAATTGCGTCAATGATTACTTACGTTCAATTTGAGTGTGTGGATATGGAGCGCTGAGATTGTGCATGTTTTCGTTCTAAGGATTACAATAATCGCAATACATCGGATTTTCTCGCGTCTTGCCGTCAGCGCGTGTACGCGTTTCGCTACAACCGCAGGCAACGCAACCGAATTTATCTAACATGGGCGAACGGGTAGGCGAGCCGCAATCCATGCAAGGCAAGCCATCGATTTGGCCACTCTTGCCAAAACCTGGACTGCCGCAGGCAGGACAAAGGCTCGCCACTCTTTGCGCGAGCTTGATGGCTAGTTTGTCCAACGACCGCATGCGCGTTGGATTACGATGGGCTCGCATATCATTGGATAGGACGACACGTCCGTCATCCGATTGCCGGGCGAGCATTGCAATTGCGTTGTCGAGATCGTCTCGGGTGAGAATGTCCTTGATAATTGGCGTTGAAACCCCGGGTGCATTCGGACGGGCAATCAGTCCATGCGAAGGAAAACGACAACTTGCCAGGAACGAGGTCAAATCTTCGCCGGGCCTTAGAATCGCTTTTTGAAAAACGATGTCCGGCGTGACGAGGCTTTCCGAAATCTCGATTCCGCGATCATCATCGACCAGCTTGAGCAGTTCCATGCCGGCGGTGATGAACGGTATCGCCGGATGTGGTCCGAATGTTCCTTCGCTGGCCAAACCAATTCTCGTGTTGGCTGCGGTCATCCCCAGGCGAGCCTTGCGGGTGGCGACCTCGCCCATGGAGCCGATGCGGGGGATGTCTCCCGAAAACGTGCCGAGCGCATCGGTGTCGATGTCTGCTGCGGAAATGACGTGAAGACCTACAAGCTCCTTGAAAGGCGGCGCGACCGCGATTTCCTTGCGGTGCATGGTTGCCAGCGTCGCGACCATGCCGTGATAGGGATGGTGTTTCATAGGCGAGTCGCCATTGTCAGAAATAGCCTTCGCGCTTTTTTTGTTCGAGCGATCCGCCGTCCTCGCCATCGCTGATGCGTCCCTGGCGCTCGGAAAATGAGGCCCGCAAGGTCTCATCGACAACGGTGGCGAGCTCTGTAGCCTCGGACTCAATTGCTCCCGTCACTGGCCAACATCCGAGCGTGCGAAATCGCACTGTCTTTGTCTGAATTTCATCGCCGGGCCGGAACCGCATCCGGGGCTCCTCATCGACAACGATGAAAGAACCGGACCGCCGCACGACGGGCCTAGGCGCGGCGTAGTAGAGCGGAACCAACTCAATCTTGCGGAGCAACGCATAGTTCCAAATATCCGCCTCGGTCCAATTAGAGAGCGGGAAAACCCTGGCCGTCTGATCCTTGCCGAGGCGAAAATTGAACTGGCGCCACTGCTCCGGTCGTTGCTGTCGCGGCTCCCATGTGTGGCCCGCGCCGCGAACCGATACGATACGCTCCTTCGCGCGCGATCTTTCTTCATCGCGCCGGGCGCCGCCAAAGATGACGTCGTAACCGCCATTGTCTAGCGCGGTCTTGAGAGGCTGGGTGCGCATCATCAATGTATAGAGATCGCCGTGATCGAATGGATTGATGCCTGCTTTTCTCCCCTCTTCATTCGAGAAGGCGACAAGCTTGAAGCCATGCTTGGACGCGAAGTCGTCGCGAAATTTGATCAACGATTGGAACTCCCAAGTCGAGTCGATGTGCAGCAGCGGAAACGGCGGCCTGGAGGGATAAAACGCTCGCAAGGCAAGATGCGCCAATACCGTTGAGTCCTTTCCCGCAGAGAAAAGCATCACCGGATTGCGGGCGTTGGAGACCGCCTCGCGCAATATGTGGATGGATTCAGATTCCAGCGCCGACAGATGACCAGGTTTCATGGCTTGATGTTCCATTTGATTTTCAATTTTGTGAAAATGAGATCGCTCAGATCGCCATTCTCAGCGTGACATCGGGATCGGACGCAGCGCTTACAAAGCTCCACTGAAGATCGCCCGCGTAGCGCCACGACATCCGACCCTTCTCATCAAGGGCGAAGAGGTGGAGCCAGCGATTGTCGAACAGCGTCCGAACACCGTCATGGCGCTTCAGGATGTCGCCCATCGCTTCGCGCGGCGCCTCAATGCAGACGGACAGACGGAGGGGCTCGTGAACGTAGCTTTCGCCGTCATGGACCGATTGCCAGGGCAGACCGGCGCGCATCGCGCCGCCATTGCCCTCCACGACGCCCATGCCTCCGATGACGTTGTGCAGAAGCTTGTTACCGCCGCCGAAGATTTTGGGCGCGACGGTCGATCCGTAATATTGCAGGCTGATCCAGCTCGCCACGATCACGGGCGCCGTCAGGATCAGCTCCAGCACGCCAAAGTCCCTGTCGTTCTTCCAGTCATATTCATGAAGGAACGCGCGGCCCTCCAGTGTCTTGCCCGCCGTGCGCAGACGTGGCGCCGCGATGAAGGATTTACACCCAGCCAGGGCCCATTCCGGCCGCACCTCAGCCCAGTCGCGTCCGCGCCTAACGAGGCTGCCTTGCCCGTTCGCTCCAGGCAGTCGCAAAGCGCGTTCGGCCCTTGAAATGACGCTCGCTGCCTCCATCCAGGTTTTCGCCTGGCGAATATCGGCCCGGTGAGGTTTGGAGGGGTGATCTTCAGTATAAAGCTTCACCATGTCCGTGGTCGTGTCATGCAGGGCGCCAACGAACAATGTATCTGCCGGTATCTCGATCCGCTGGGCGAGCAAGCCCGCGCGCACATCGGTGTCGTTTAACAGCGAGGCCAGCAGCCGCGCATTGACCTCGCCGGAATAACCGCCGCACGCGCCGCAATTGAGCCCGCTTGCATGAGGGTTATTGACAACGGTTGCGCCGTGTCCGGCCAACACCACAAGCCTCGCGAAGTTCGTTGTCATCGACATGGCCCGCAGCACGGTCTCGGCGGCCTTGGTTCTCGTTGGCAGATCGAGAGCGGGATCCAGACGTGGGGCGGGATCATTCGGCTCGGTTGCGCCTCGGAAGCCCAACGCATCGCTCAGCAGCTTGCTTGCATAAAGCGGTCCGGTCGCCTCGACGAAGGCGAAGGACGACACGGCCGCGAGCTTGAACCGGCCCCAGGCCCGCCTAGCACGCGCCTGGATTCGCGCCGATTGGTCGGCGACGACGTCTTCAGGACCACCCGAACAGGTGCTTAGACCGGGGTTCAGGAGAACGGGCAGACGAAGTTCTCGAACGTCCGAGGCAAACCGGCGATGGGAGGCCGTTAGACCGAAGAAGCCAGCGAACCCAAGCGTCTGGATATCCGGGTGTACCGATTCCAAAGCCCGCCTAAACACCTCGGACCGCACATCGATACAAAAGGCCGCCTGGAGCGTGGGGCGAGTGTCCGTCGCCCTTTTCCCAGGCGCCGCGAGCGTCTTCGCCAAGGCACGTTGGGCGGCGCGTTCCGCAGCTTCCTGCAATATAGCGTTCACGACATGCTCGGCGGTCGGCGTGACCGGCGACGCGTGGATGGCGGTCGCGGCTTTCCAGCACACGCCAATTCGATCCTTATACCTTTCAAAAAGAGCCGCTTCCCAGACCAGGCGGATCGCGAGAAGATCGGTAATGGTCGCGTCAGCGCCGCCGGCGAGTTCCGCCTCCCAGAGCCTGTAGCGCGCATATTGCGCCCAGCCGCCCAGCGTTACGAGCATCTGGTGGAAATAGGTCTCATAGGCCTCAGACGGAAGCGCAATTCTCCCCGCTACGCATGCAAGCGCGACCGGCGCGCTTTCCGGGGCTTCCGATACATGGGTCGCAAATCCCGAAAGGCCAACAATCTCGGGGGTCAGATCATGGGTCGCAAAAGCGCGCCAGGCAGCGTAAGCGCCTTTGCCGCGTGGCGCAGCCCAAAGCGCCTGTCCTTCGTCGAAGTATTCCGCCGCCCATGCCCCAATGCGGTCAGCGATGAGTCCTGGCCAGTCAATACCCGAGGCCTCGGCCGCGAGGTCGGCGATGGTCGAAACCGCGCGAGTCTCCGGCGGCCTCACAGCCGCCGCAGACTTCAGGGCTGCAAGATCGGCGGGGCGCAGCGGCTCCGGCGCGTTCGCCAAAGCCTCCGACAGATCTTCATCTGCAATAACGCCGCTGGCGATTCTTTTCTGAAACCAGCCGCGCGGCATCGTGACGGGCGCCCCCGCAACGCGTTCTAGCCGAGCGCCGACAGTGGCCAGGCTTTCGCCGCTCTGGCCGAGGAATGGATTGACCGCGACGCTCGACGCCAACGGCCAAAGCGGCGGGATCGCCCGCGCGGCGCGATCGGCGGCGGCGGCGAGTTGAGCGGGATCACGCCAACCTGGAACCTCTGAATTGGTCATATCTCCTCCACGGATAGATCAGGTCGCCTTGCGTCGCCGCCAGCCGCCGAGCAGCCGGTCAAACACCGCGTTGGCATAGAAGCCATTCGAAAGGTGCACGCGCAGCCCCGAGGCCGCAGGGTGGTAAGCCCAGAGCGGAAACATGGCCTGAACGACGGCCACGAGACCGAAACTGATCACCGCAAGGACAATCAGCGCCCATTGCAATGGTCCGGGCGACGGCGGGGCTGGAAGCACGTCGGCCGTCAGCCAGATTGTGAAGACCTGAAGCGCAAAGTAGCTGACGGACGTAGCGGCGGCGTAGACGATAGTCCGCTGGGTCAGTGCCCTGGGCGCGGCATCAGCCAATCCCTGCGCGATCATATAGGCGACGCCGAAGATCAGGATGGCGCCTAACGCAATGGCTTGTGGCGATTTGTGCTGAATGCCGAAACCGATTCCGACGAGGGCGTAAATCGCCAGCGCAAGGAGAAAGGCGCGCCCGACCGCGCCAGACGTGGGAATGGCCACCGGACCGGGGCGCCGGTTTGCGGCGATCAATTCCACCACGCCGCCGGAAGCCAGGAAGGAATGGGCTTTGTAAAGGGAATGGGCCACGATATGCAGCAAAGCAAGCGGGAAGAGCGCGAGCCCGCATTCCAGGATCATGAAACCCATCTGGGCGACGGTCGACCAGGCAAGCGAGGTTTTCACCGCCGGCTGAGTGAGCATCACCAACCCGCCAAAGAGCGCGGTGAAACCACCGATCATGACGAGGACCGCCAGAACCGCGGGGGAGAGCAACATGACGTCGGCGAAGCGGATCAGCAGAAACCCGCCTGCATTGATGACGCCCGCGTGCAGCAGCGCCGAGACGGGCGTCGGGGTTTCCATCACCTCGGTCAGCCAGCCGTGTGTCGGAAATTGCGCCGATTTCAAGAGCGCCGCCACCGCCAGACAGCCCGCCGCGCCAACTGCAAATTCGCCGCCATTTCCGGCGCGCGCGGCGTTCAAGATTTCGGTTATGTCGGTCGTGCCATAGGCGAGCGTCAACAGCGCCATCGCGATGATGAGCGCCGCGTCGCCCATGCGCGCCGCGACAAATTTCTTGGCGGCCGCGCGCCGCGCCGCGCGACGGTCTGGATAGAACAGCAAGAGCCGGTGCAAAAAAACGCTCGTCGCGACCCAGGCCAGAACGAATTGGATGAGGTTGCCCGAGAGCACCAGGAGAAGCACGGAGGCGAGCGTCATACAGAGCCAGGCCATGAACGCCGCCTGGCGCGCCTCGCCGATGAGATAGGTCGCCGCGTAACGCACGACGACCCAACCGATGAACGAGACCAGGTCGAGCATCACGGCGCCGACGACGTCAAGGCGAAAGGATAGCCCAACCCCGTAAGGCCCGATCAAGCGCCTGTCCCCCGCTCCATGTAGAACCAGCGCTGCCGTCGAGGTCGCCGCAACCATCAGTGCGACAAGGGCCGAGCCTTCAGCCAGCAAGGAGAGGATGCGCGGATTGCGATCCAGGCTCGCAAACGCAAGGACGGCGCTAAACAGCAGCGTCAATGGAGCGACATAGGGCAAAAGATCGATGAACAATGGTTTTCCTCTTCAAGGCGCTGGTCAGGCCATGAAGATGTACTCGCCGCCCCTTGCTGAGAAAAATTCATTGTTTCGACGATAACGTTCTGTTTTATAGAACGATATGAAAAGCTTGAACTTCAACCATCTCCGCTATTTCTGGGCGGTTGCGCATGAGGGCAGCCTCACCAGAGCCGCCGAGCGCCTCAACCTGTCGCAGTCGGCGCTATCGGTGCAAATCCAGAAGCTTGAACATCAAATGGGTCACCCGTTGTTCGAACGGGAGGGCAAGCGGCTGATTCTAACTGAGGCCGGCAGGATCGCTCTCGACTATGCCAACACGGTCTTCCGGGCCGGCGACGAATTGATGAGCACATTGGAAGGGCGGCCACAGGCGAGCCGTCAGGTCTTGCGAGTCGGCGCGCTGACGACGCTGTCGCGAAACTTCCAGCTTGAGTTTTTACACCCTCTGGTCGGCCGCGCGGATGTGGAACTGATCGTTCGCTCCGGCGCGATACGCGATTTGCTCCTGCAACTCGAAGCCCATGCCATCGATGTTGTTCTTTCCAATAGCGCCGCCCAACGAGACGCCCGCGCACAGTTTCGAAATCACTTGCTCAACCAGCAGCCCGTCAGCCTGGTCGGCCGGCCAAGACCCGATAAGCGATTATTCCGTTTTCCGGATGATTTGCGCACTGAGCCGATCCTGCTCCCGAGCCTGGACAGCGACATCCGCGTCGCCTTTGACCAGCTGCTGGATTTAGCTGGCATTCGGCCGATCATTCTGGCCGAGGTCGATGACATGGCAATGCTGCGCCTGCTCGCGCGTGAGCGGGAAGGCGTGACCTTGGTGCCGCCAATCGTTGTGCGTGACGAGCTGGCGTCAGGGGCGCTGGTAGAGTATTGCCGCATCCCGCAGCTCACGGAGAGTTTCTACGCAATTATTCAGAACCGTCGGTTCCCCAACCAGTTGCTTGGCGACCTGCTCGCCCGATATTCGCAGCCTCGTCCTTCTCCAACGGTTGATTGACCGGACGCATGGCCGCTGGGCCGATTTGAGCGTCCTGGAAGATCGAGCGTTTAATGAATTCCCTGGTTGCGGAGCGTTTGGCGTTGATTCCTGTCGCGATATTTTTGATGTCGAGGGTGATCGAAGCACGCGGTCTTCCAATGAAACCCCAATGCCTCAATTTGTTGCGTTGGTCGGCATGGCGGGAAGGTATTTGGAATCCGCATCGTGTCGCCGATTGGCGGATTCTGTTGAAAAAGTCGCTGCGAGTGACCGGTTCGCTGATTCAGTGTCATCGGATTCGCGATAAGGTCCCTGGCCATGATGGGTGATAGGTTAACCGCGTAAGAGAGCCTGTTTTACCAGTTTCGACTTGAAGACCATATTCCAGCCAACAATTCGCTACGCGCGATAGATCGCTTCGTCGACCTCGAGGGTTTTCGGCGTCATCTGGCGTCTTTTTACAGCGCGACCGGGCGCCCCTCGGTTGATCCCGAGTTGATGATCCGAATGCTGATCGAGGGGTACTGCTTCGGCATTCGCTCCGAACGGCGACTATGCGAAGAAGTCCATCTTAATCTCGCCTATCGTTGGTTTTGCCGGCTTGGCCTTGATGGCAGGGTCCCGGATTATTCCACCTTGTCCAAGAACCGCCACGGCCGCTTTCGCGAAAGCGACGCGTTCCGTCACGTCTTCGAGGCCGTTGTTCAACGCTGCATCGACGAGAAGGCCAGGGATGTCGCGCGCTCTTTTTCCGGAACGCCGGCCTATGCTCAGTCCACACGCGAACGGAAGACGATCGAGATGCTTTTCGCGCACTGGAAACGCATCATCGGTTTGAGGCGTTTGAGGCTCCGTGGGCCAAATGGCGCGCGTGATGAATTTCTACTCGCCGCCACAGTTCAAAATCTCAGAAACCTTGCCAAGATGGTCGCCGGAAGCGCCCATCAAACTCCACAAATGGCCTGAGAGACAGGCGCGGCATCATTTTGTGAAAACCCGAGGATCGTCCGCGCGCAATCCAAATCCGACTTTTTCAACACAATCCGCCA
>CAIZEI010000193.1 GCA_903931945.1 uncultured Hyphomicrobiales bacterium
ACCTATCCGCATGACTTCCCGATCCACGGGATTGATGTGTCCAAATATCAGGGCGATATCAACTGGCGGAGCGTCCGGGAAAGCGGCATTGAATTCGCCTATATCAAGGCGACGGAAGGCGCAGACCGCGCCGACATCAAATTCCGGCAGAACTGGGAGGCTGCGAAAGCCGCAGGCCTGAGGCGGGGCGCCTATCATTTCGCTTATTGGTGCCGACAGCCGGAAGAAGAAATCCGCAATTTCATCTCCATTGTGCCGAACGACCCCGACGCCTTGCCCCCCGTGCTGGATGTCGAGGCGACACCCACGTCGGGCACCTGCAAAAAAACGCTCTACCGCGAGCAGACCATCGCGCAGATGCGCAAAATGCTTGAGATGATGGAACGCGCCTACGGCAAGCGGCCCGTCATCTACAGCACTGTGGATTTCTATCAGTCCATTCTGGCGCCGAATGAACTGCCGGAATATCCGATCTGGGTGCGCTCGACGAAATACTCCCCGCATGTGCGTTATGGCCAGCGCAAGTGGCATTTCTGGCAATATCAGTCCGACGCGAATATTCCTGGCATCAAAGGCAATGTCGACCGCAATGCGTTCAGCGGCGATTCCAGACAATGGCTGGCTTTTGTGAATGGACAGACGGAAGTCGCCATGGGTTACGCCCAGCGTGAGCCGATTGCAGAACCGGTGCCCCTGTCGCAAACGCCGCAAATTCCTGGCGCCGTCGCGGCGCCCGTGCCGCAGCGCCTGGCGGCGCCCGCCTCAATCAACGCGCTGCTGGCGGTCTCTCCGCCGCTCGATCCCAACGAATAGGTTTCAAATCCGGCGGCCGACACCCCGCGCCTCGGCATAATGACAAGCCTCGCGCACAGGCCTATTACCAAAGGCTGTGAGCCTTGACTCACAGCCTTTGGCAAGCGCGAATGCGCGCCCGCGCTGACGCGCGGAACGTCCGAATTGGCCATGGGTCAATTCGGACAACCCTTGGTTTAGATGTTGCGAACCGGTCAATCGATGCGCGAGCCGAAGCATGATCCCGAATATAACGAGCGGCTTCAATTTCGGACTTGGCGAAACCGCTGAAGCGATCCGCGATTCGACGCGGGCCTTCGCGCAGGCCGAAATCGCGCCACGCGCAGCCGACATCGACAGGTCCAACACATTCCCCCGAGATCTGTGGCCGCGCATGGGCGCGCTCGGGCTGCATGGCGTGACCGTTGAGGAGGACTATGGCGGTGCGGGGCTTGGCTATCTCGAACATTGCATCGCTGTCGAGGAAATCAGCCGCGCGTCCGCATCGGTCGGCCTGAGCTATGGCGCGCATTCCAATCTCTGCATCAATCAGCTCCGGCGCAACGGAACACAAGCCCAGAAGCGCAAATATCTCCCCAATCTGATTTCGGGCGAGCATGTCGGCGCGCTCGCCATGTCGGAACCGGGCGCGGGCTCCGATGTTGTCTCGATGAAAACCCGCGCCGAAAAGCGCGGCGACCGCTACGTGCTCAACGGCAATAAAATGTGGATCACCAACGGACCCCATGCCGAGACCTTGATTGTCTACGCGAAAACCGATCCTGCGGCAGGTTCGCGCGGCCTCACCGCATTCATCATCGAAAAAGGCATGAAGGGCTTTTCAACCTCGCCAAAACTCGACAAGCTGGGGATGCGGGGTTCGGACACCTGCGAGCTGGTGTTTCAGAATTGCGAAGTCCCTGAGGACAACGTGCTGGGCGCTGTCGGGCGCGGCGTCAATGTGCTGATGTCGGGCCTCGATTATGAGCGCGTGGTGTTGGCCGCAGGCCCTCTTGGCATCATGCAGGCGTGTCTGGATATCGTGCTGCCCTATGTGCATGAACGCAAACAATTCGGGCAGGCGATTGGCGAATTCCAGCTTGTGCAGGGCAAGCTCGCCGACATGTATGTCGGCATGAACGCATGCAAGGCCTATGTCTACGCTGTCGCCAAAGCCTGCGACCGCAATGAGACCACGCGCGAGGATTCCGCCGGCGCCATTCTCTATGCCGCAGAAAAAGCCACAAAACTGGCGCTCGACGCGGTGCAGCTGCTGGGCGGCAACGGCTATATCAATGATTACCCTACGGGCCGCCTGCTGCGCGACGCCAAGCTTTATGAAATCGGCGCCGGCACCAGTGAAATCCGCCGGATGCTGATCGGACGGGAATTGTTCGGGAAGAGCGGGTGAAGGCGCTCTGCATGAGTTGCCGGCGGACGCCGGAGGCTATACATGTATAGCAATTGGAGATAGAGCCATGCTCGCCCTACGATTGACGCCAGATCTTGAAAAACGCCTTGATACGCTCGCCCGTAAAACCGGACGAACGAAGAGTTTCTACGCCCGACAAGCCATTTCCGAGCACCTTGACGATCTCGAAGATATTTACCTTGCAGAGCGGCGATTTGCGAAAAACAATTCGCGCATTGCGCTTGAAGATGTCGAAAGCGAATTCCCGCAATCGGCGCAATCATGAGCGAAACCGCCCTCTGGCGGGTGGAATTTGACTCTGACGCGCTGAAGGAATTGCGCAAACTTGGCGCTGCGCCGCGACAGTCTATTTTACGTTATTTGCGGGACCGGTTCGCAACTCCTGAAGACCCGCGCCGGTTTGGCAAGGCCCTTTCTGGCGAACTTGCTGGACTCTGGCGCGATCGTGTGGGCGATTGCCGAATCGTCTGCAGGATTGAAGACCTGCGCCTGATCGTTCTGGTTGTCCGCGTTGCACACTGCCGCAACGTTTACGAATAAAGGCCATCCCATGCCCTCGGATTCTCTCGACCGCGTCGACACCCTCGCCAAAATCGGCGCCTCATTGCTTGGCGTGCAGTTCGAGGCGGTGGAGATTTCACCCGCCGATCTTGAACAGGACGGCTTTGCCTATGGCTATTGCTTCGGCCTGTTCGACGCCATGGCGCAATGCGCAAAGCTGGATCAATACACCGATGGCGCCGAGATGATTTCGGCGGGATTTTCAAAACTCGTCAGCGATTCTGCACGCGGCAAAAAATTGTTCGCCGACGCAATGGAGCGCATGGAAAGCGAAGACTTTTCCGGCGGCTATGAAATCGGCGCATCGGAATTGATGGCCTGGGCCGCTGACGCCAACGCCATCCCAAAAGGCATCGCGGGACGGGGAAAGGCGTCGTGACATATCCGCGCAAGGCCGTCGCAGAACGCTTTCGTGCGCATCGAAAAGACCCGGACCAGGCGTGGACTTTATCGATCCCGCGGCCATTTAAAATCGTCCGCCCGTCCAGGCCTCGCTTCCAGTTCTTGCCCCTGCCCGAGGACACGCTCGACAGCCGTCTGCGAGCCGGGAACGCCGGATTTTTGGCTGACGCGCTTCACAAGTTCCCCGCCCGGTGAAACCACAGGTCCTGTCAGAGGCGCAACCTGACCCGCGAGCGGCTTGACGGGAATCACGACCTGCGGGGGTTCAACCGGCGCCGGCAGCGCCACAACAAGGCGCGCGGGGGCGCGCGGCGCTTCACCGACGGAAGGTGCGGGCGCGACGGGCGCAGGAGGCTCCGGCGCCGCGATCAGGGGCGGCGCGAGAGTTGTGACCGCCGCGAGCGGATCGGCGCCGGGATGCGCATCTTCAATCGCATGGTGGATTTCCGATTCCACAAAATGGGCAAGCTTGCGCGCGCCGGGTCTGGTGAAATGCACGCCATCGCCCGCCCGCAATTTCTGGAACACGCCGTTCAGATCGGGCCCATAGGCGGCGTATAGCCCGCGATCGTCCAGAAAGTCCTCCCAGGTATCGACAAATACCGCGCCAACCTTGCCGGCGCGGTCGCGATAGATATCGTTGATATAGGACATATCGGCGGAAAACCGGTCACTTTTCATCGCCGGCAGGCCCACCCAGACAAACGGAATTTTTCGGTCCCTGAACGTCTTTGCAATCGCTTCGACGCGGTCGCCGTAGATATCCTTCCAGCGGGGTTGATGCAGATCGACCGTGGCCGCGCCGTCGCGCAGCGGTTGCCGATCATTGCTGCCGATCATCATGATGGCGATATCGACCTTGCCGGCGCCGGCCAGACTGTCTCGCGCGCCTTTCACCCAGTCAAAATAATCGTCGCGCACAATGCCTGTATTTTCGCGCGCCTTGCGCAGAATTGAGACCTCGGGCTGATCGGCGAAAGCTTCCGTCAGGCCCTGCCCGAGTTGCTGACCCAGACTGTCGCCGATCACCAGCGCATAAAACGTGGGCTCGGCTGATTTGCCGACGACCGGCGTTACATCGGCTGGCGGCGCGGGCTCAGGCGGTGCGGCAGCTGGAAGCGGCGGCGCGCCATCGACTGTTTGCGCGGGCGCTGCGGGCGCAGGGACGCTATCGGCAGGCGCCGGACCGGCCTCTCCGGGAGACGGCGGTTCTGCGGGCGCAGACGCTTCCGGCGTCTGAACCGGCGCATCGCGCGAAAACCCGCGCACCGGCGCACTGTGACGGATCAGATGCGTCGGACGCTGGACGACACCGGGCCGCGTTGATGCAACCGGGCGCTGCAGGAGACGCAGGCGCTCGCGATCAGCGCGGAAAAACTCGGCGGGGGAGAGATCCTGCGCCATCACCGCTGGAACGACAGCCCAGAATGCAATGAGGAACGACAATGCGCGACACATCGCTCGCGCGGGACGGCGGCCGCTCCGCAGCGCAACAATGGGATCCCAGAGCCAAATTTCCGCCATGGATAGACATATAGCGCGCTTTTTGGCTGCGGTCAGCCCAAAAGCGGCTTTCATCATCCCTTCTGGATAAACGCAGCAACGATATCGGGTTGCGGAAGGCGCTCGACGGGTTGGCGGGAGATTATCGCTATTCCTGCGGAGGCGATGAGAATGACGGTCGCGACCCGAAATAACTGCGGCGTCGACGAACGAGGCGCCCGGCGCCCGATCGGAGCCAGCGCTCGAACACTCAGTCTGGGGAGTTCTCCGCTTTCCATGCGGCGTCCTCTCGGCATCGCCCCCTGCGGGAGCTGATCAGGTCAAATTCCCACAATCGAGTTAACAATCGGTTCACCATAAGCAGTGCAGTTTTCGTCCCGTTAAGGCCAGATTGCCCGGCGCTTCACAAAACCGCCGCCGGCCCGCACTATCGACGCGATAATGCGATTCGGGAGTAGACCATGGACTACCTTGTCTCGGGCTTCAGCATTTTTGCGGGCGCATTTGCGCTGTTTGTTTTCATCACGCTGATGATGGGCGTGCGGCAGGTGCCGCAGGGCTATGCCTACACCGTCGAGCGTTTTGGGCGCTATTACAAGACGCTCTCCCCCGGCCTCGCCATCATCGCGCCGTGGATCGACAGCATCGGGCGTAAAATGAACATGATGGAGCAGGTGCTCGATGTGCCCAATCAGGAGGTGATCACCAAGGACAATGCGACCTGCACGGTCGATGGCGTCGCCTTTTATCAGGTGCTGGACGCAGCCGCAGCATCCTACGAAGTGTCCAATCTTGAACTGGCGCTGTTGACGCTCGTCATGACCAATATCCGCACCGTGATGGGTTCGATGGATCTCGACCAGCTGCTGTCGCATCGCGACGAGATCAACGCGCGACTGCTGAAGGTTGTCGATGAGGCCGTCGCGCCCTGGGGCATCAAGACCAATCGCATCGAGATCCGGGACATCGTGCCGCCCAAGGACCTGATCGATTCCATGGCGCGGCAAATGAAAGCCGAACGCGAGAAACGG
>CAIZEI010000194.1 GCA_903931945.1 uncultured Hyphomicrobiales bacterium
AGGTCTTGCCCGATAACAGCTTCACGTCCTGATTGTCAGGCGCGATCAAAGGCCATTCGAATTTCATCATCAGCGCGCAGGAGGGAACCAGCGCGATGACATCATAGCCTTTTTCAATCCATGGCCTGAGCGCCGCCGACACGAGCGCCGCGCTTTTGGCGACTTCAGCAAGATTGCCCTGTTCGAGCATGGGCATCCCGCAACAATGGGGGTGAATGACTTCGGTCTCAACGCCGTTGCGCGCCAGCACAGCGCGCGCGGCAACGCCCACTTCAGTATCGTTGTAATTGGTGAAACAGGTTGCGTAGATCACCGCCTTGCGGCCGTACGCGGGCGCGGCAAGATTGACCGAAGGGGCGGACTTTGCCTGCGACACAAGGGTTTTGGACGCATATTTGGGTAGTTCCGCATGGCGGTCGAGACCGGCCGCCTTCTCCATAATCCCGCGTGTAAACGAATTGCCTGTGTCGGTCGCCCAGTTGGCGAGCGGCGCAACCTTCGTGGCGATGGCGCCATTGAAATCGGTTCTGGCAATCTGCCTGTCGGCAAAGGAAACGTCGCCCTTTTTGAACTCGATGGCGCGCGCGCGCAGCATGAGATGCGGAAAATCAAGATCGAACTTGTGCGGCGGCACATAGGGACATTTCGTCATGAAACAAAGGTCGCACAATGTGCAGGCGTCAACGACCGGACCAAAAGATTCGCTGGCGACAGAGTCAAGTTCGCCGGTCTTCGATTCATCGACGAGATCGAACAGTTTGGGGAAGGAATCGCACAGATTGAAACAACGCCGGCAGCCATGACAAATGTCAAACACGCGGCGCAATTCCGCGTCGAGCTTGGCTTCATCGTAGAAATCAGGATTCTGCCAATCGATGACGTGGCGAACGGGCGCCTCCAGGCTGCCTTCAGTCATGGGAACTCCAATATTAACTGGCGTTTACGCCATTTGGACACGACTCGTCAGCGCGGCGTAAAACGCGACCAGCGACCGTCTATACTGTTGAAATTCAGCGGCTTGCAGCCCGCTGCAAACCGCAACGCTTGGCATTCCCGCTTTCTCAAGGCGACTGCGGCGCCATCGTCCGGCGGGAATGACATTTCGCGCATGAGATTGGACGCGGGAATTGCTCAAACAATTCCCGCGAATAAAATCAGCCGACTTCGCTCAATGCGCGCGTGAAGCGCCCGGCGTGCGAACGCTCGGCCTTGGCCAGCGTTTCAAACCAGTCAGCGATTTCGCCGAAACCCTCTTCGCGGGCGGTTCGCGCCATGCCAGGATACATGTCGGTGTACTCATGCGTTTCGCCAGCGATGGCAGCCGCCAGGTTCAGCTTGGTGTCGCCGATCGGCAGGCCGGTTGCGGGATCGCCGACAGCCTCCAGAAATTCGAGATGTCCGTGCGCATGGCCGGTTTCGCCTTCCGCCGTCGAGCGGAATACCGCTGCAACGTCGTTATGGCCTTCCACATCCGCCTTCTGGGCGAAATAGAGATAGCGGCGATTCGCCTGCGATTCGCCTGCGAAAGCGTCTTTCAGATTGTTTTCGGTCTTGCTGCCCTTGAGAGCCATGTGTTCACTCCTCGACTTGAATCGTCATGTTCCGACCGGTGGGGCGGCGCCCCGAAACAGCGGAAAATCCACTGGTTCGTTGGACCGGAACGGACGCCTTATAGGACAGACTCCGGCCTGCAAGCCAATCGTTTGTTCCGTCGTCAATGATCGGCGTCGCCGATGACGATCCCCAGATCCCCGACGCCGGCCACAGTCAGCCCATCACGGATCGCGCCTGCCAGCGTGGAAATCGCCTGACGTCGGGGCATATCGCGACGATAAGCCAGCCGCACTTTCCGCGATGCGCGACCGCCTGCAATTGGCGCCGCCGCAAGCCGCGGGTCGTCGCGCAGACCCAGAACCGCAAGCGCAGGCGCCAGCGTCAGGCCATAATGCGCGGCCGTCAGCTGCAACAGCGTCTCTAGGCTGGCCGCCCGCACATCGGCGGCAGCGCCCGAACTCCGCGCACGTTCGCAAAGATCGAGCGCCTGTTCGCGCAAGCAATGGCCATCGGTCAGCAAAAGCAGCGATGCAACGTCAATGGAAGAGGCTTCAATGGTCTTCTGGCCCGCCATCGGATGATCGCCGGGCATGACAAGATAGAATGGCTCTTCATAGAGCTGGAACTCATCGAGCCGGTCACCCAGCACATCGGTCGCAATGATCGCCGCATCAAGTTCGCCATCGCCAAGCAGTGGCAATAACCGCCCGGTGAGGTCTTCAACCAGCGTCAGCGGCGCGCGCGGCATCGCCAGCGCGACAGCTGGCAAGGCATAGGGCATGAGGTAGGGCGCAATGGTGGGAATGACGCCAAGCCGCACCGTTCCTGACAGGGGATCGCGGCTGGCGCGGGCGGTCGCGATAATATCGCTGGCCGCAGCGACGGATCGGCGGGCGTGCGCCACGATCTGATCGCCCACCGGCGTCAGTCGGACGCGCTTTCCCACACGTTCGAAAATCGCAACCCCCAACTCTTCTTCAAGCTTCAGGATCTGCCCGGAGAGCGTGGGTTGCGAGACGTTACAGGCAACCGACGCCCGGCCAAAATGACCAAGTTCCGCCACTGAAATCACGTACCGCAGGTCGCGCAGATTCATTCTTATACTGTATATCGCAATAAACGATGATTCAATGATATTTGATTGTCTGTGACGATTTATCGCGCCGTCCCTGGCGCAGCTCCCGCTTTGACGCGCCGCCAAATCCATGTTGAATTGTAATCAACAATCCGGCGCCAGCAGCGTCGTGCAAGAATTCGGCGCCGCCTGCGCGAGGGAGTGAACTCAATGAAGATTCGTCTGGTCGTAGCTATTGGCGTTTCATGTTCGCTTGTTTCAATGGCGGTTGCAGGCACGCGGACAAAACCGCCAAAAATTGGCGATCCGCCTGAAGCAAGCAATGTGCGCCTCGTCGGCCATAACGATTTGCAAGCGCGCAGCGCTTATCAGCCCATCGTCCACAAACAGGGCGGCAGATACATCGCCTATATCGGCCATCACGGCGGCACGCCCGATACGCCCAAGCCGGTCAATCCGGTCACCGGTCAGGCCGAATTCGACGGAACCTCCATCGTCGATGTGACAGACCCCAAACATCCTCAATACCTCGCCCATATTCCCGGTGAGGAAGGACTCGATGAAGCAGGCGGCGCGCAGATGGTGCGCGCTTGCGATGGCGAGGATCTCCCCAAGGGACAGAAGGGCGCGACCTATCTGCTGCGCACCTTTGGCAATGCGGCGCATGAAATTTATGATGTCACCGACCCCGCCCATCCCAAACTGCTGACCCGCCTCGATGGGCTGAAAGGCACGCACAAGAATTTCTGGGAATGCAAGACAGGCATCGCCTATCTGGTCTCGGGCGCGCCGGGCTGGCGCGTCCCGCGCATGACGCAGGTCTATGACCTCAGCGATCCCGCCCACCCCGTCAAAATCCGCGATTTCGGTCTGAGCGGTCAAGACCCGGCATCGACAGGCTTCATTCCCATGTATCTTCACGGCGGCATTTCATTGCCGGACAGCAACCGTGTCTACTTCGGTTATGGCACCAATAAAGACGGCATGTTGCAGATTGTCGACCGCGAAAAACTGCTGAAGGGGCCGACGGAACCAACAAAGGAAAACCTGGCCTATCCCGAAGTCGGTCGCCTGCAATTGTCCGCATTCAATGGCGCGCATACGGTTTTCCCGATGCCCAAAATGCCGGTCGCCGAATATGCCCATGAAACCGATGGCCAGACGCGCGATTTCATGATGATCGTCAATGAGGAAATCGTCAACGAATGCCGCGAACCCCGCCAGATGGTCTGGTTCGCAGACATCACCGTCGAGAACCGCCCGACGATTATTTCAAGCTACACAGTGCCGGAAAAGAGCGGCAATTTTTGTGAGCGCGGCGGACGCTTCGGCTCGCATTCCTCCAATGAAGCGATGGATGCGGTCTTCTACAAGAAGCTCGCGATGATCACGTTCTTTAACGCAGGCCTGCGGGTGCTGGATGTGCGCAACCCCTACCAGCCGCGCGAGGTCGGATATTTTATTCCGTCAATCGACAAGAACACCTACAAGCGCTGCGTGAAAGAAGCCGATGGCTCGCAGCACTGCAAGACCGCCATCCAGAGCAACAATGTCGAGACGGACGATCGCGGCTATATCTATGTCGTTGACCGCGCCAACACCGGCCTCGACATTCTGGAACTGACGGGCGAAGCGCGAAAAATCGCTGGGTTGAAGTAGCGCCCGCAGAATATGGAAACGAACATCGGGCAGCGTTTAATTCACGCCTGCTCGATTTCGATCAACGTCCCCTGAAAGTCCTTGGGATGCAGGAACAAAACCGGCTTGCCATGCGCGCCGGTCTTTGGATTTCCATCGCCAAGCATGCGCGCGCCGTCGGCAACGAGCCTGTCGCGCGCCGCCAGAATATCCTCGACTTCGTAGCACAGGTGATGCATCCCGCCGTCCGGGTTGCGCGCGAGAAATTTTGCGATCGGCGAGGCCTCGCCAAGCGGCGCCAGCAATTCAATCTTGGTGTTTGGCAAGTCCACAAAAACCACCGTCACGCCATGGTCCGGCTGCGGCAGCGGCGCCGAAACCTTTGCCCCAAGAGTTTCTCGATAAAGCGCGCTCGCTTTGACAAGATCAGGCACAGCGATTGCGACATGGTTGAGACGACCAATCACGCACCTCTCCTTTAAACCGGCATGACCAGCACATGCACAGTGGGACGCTTGCCCCAAACATTGCGAACGGTGTTGCGCACCGCGCGTTCTATGGCGGTGGAAACAGAATCTGGATCCCGCCGTTTGGCGCGCGGCAGGGAATCGAACGCGCCAAAAATCGCTTCATCCACGACATCGTCCATGGACTTTCCGTCGCGCGTTTTTGCCGGCAAGCCCGCCATGACGACATCGGCCTCGCCAGCCATTTCGCCTTTGGAATTCAGGGCGATTCCGACCGAAATGATACCTGCAATCGCGAGGCCCCGCCGCGCTTTCAGACTTTCGTCATTTGAGGCAATCAGAACGTCGCCATCGCGATAGACGCGGCCATGCGCGACTTTATCGATCACGCCAGGTTCGCCCGGCGCGAGCAGCATCAATTCGCCGTTGCGTACGATCTGGACATGCTGCACGCCCTGTTCACGAGCGAATTCAGCATGGGCCTGCAAATGCATGGCCTCGCCATGCGCAGGAATCGCAACCTGCGGCTTCAGCCAGCTATAGAGCTTGGCGACTTCCCCGCGCCGGGGATGGCCGGAGGCATGCACAAGCCCATCGCGATCCGTGATGACGTCGACACCCTGCTCGATCAACCCGTTGATGACTTCATTGACGCTCTTCTCATTGCCGGGAATGGCGCGCGATGAAAAGATTGCCAGGTCGCCCTTGTTCAGTTTGATTTCGGGGTGATCGTCATTGGCGATCCGCGCCATGGCGGCGCGCGGCTCGCCCTGACTGCCCGTCGCCAGCAACAACATGCGATCGGCCGGCAGATTGCCATAGGTCGACTGCGACAGGAAGGGCGCAAGCCCGTCAAGATAACCGCATTCGCGCGCCACAGCCACGCAACGCTCCATCGCCCGGCCTGCAATCACAATGGAACGACCGGCGGCTTGCCCGGCCTCGGCGACTGATCGTAACCGGGCGACATTGGACGCAAAGGTTGTCACAACAACGCGCCGCTTCGCCTTGCCGATAATGTCCGCGAGCGCAGCAGCGACCTGCGTCTCCGAGGGGCTCTGGCCTTCGCGCAGGATATTGGTGGAATCGCTGATCAGCGCCAGCACGCCCTCTTCGCCGATGGCGCGCAGCCGCGCCTCGTCGGTTGGCAGGCCGACAACAGGCGTCGGATCGAGCTTCCAGTCGCCGCTGTGCAGGACTGTCCCCAGAGGCGTGCGGATCGCAAGCGCGCTGCTCTCCGGAATCGAATGCGACATCGGCACATATTCAATGGAAAAAGGTCCAAGATCGAAACGCGCGCCCTGCAGCACAATGCGCAAATCGACCTTGGGAGCTCCCGGCTCGCCGAGGCGTCGCGCTTCGAGAAGGCCTGCGGTAAACGGCGAGGCGTAAACAGGGCAGCGCAGTTTGGGCCACAGCGAGGCAATGGCGCCGACATGGTCCTCATGCGCATGGGTGATGACGAGCGCCAGCAAGTCCTTGCGGATTGTTTCAACAAAGGCAAGATCTGGCATGATGAGATCAACGCCCGGCAAATCCGGCCCGGCAAACGCCACGCCGAGATCGACCAGAATCCATTTGCGAGCCTTTTTGGGTCCGAACCCGTAGAGCGCCGCATTCATGCCAATTTCGCCGAGGCCGCCCAAAGGGGCGAATACCAGTTCGTCCGGGTGTTTGTCGCCCGTGTTTTCAGCCATTTATATTTCCCTGTCGCCAGACGCATGAGGTGTGATGCGCGAGGCCAATAGCACATCGCCAGCGCTTATGGTGAATTCTTCCGCGCCTTCGACAAGGAGCAAGCGTCCCTCGCCATCAATCCCACGGAAAACCCCTGTTTGTTTGCGGTCTCCAAGAGCGACCTCGATCCGGGACCCCAGCCCGGCGGCGCGCGCCTGCCAAGCGCTGCGAATTTCGGGAAAGCCTGCGCCGCCCGCCCAAACCTCAAGTTGGCCGGCAAGCGCCTCCGCCAGCGCGTCGAACATGCCGGCGGCGGAAACCGCCAGTCCTTCAGCCGCAAGTGAGGTCGCCCTGTAGGGCAAACCCTCCGGCCTCCAGCCGCAATTGACCCCAACGCCAATCACGCAAGCGAGCGAACCGGTCGGAGTGGTCGTCGCCTCCAGCAGCACGCCTGATATCTTGGCGCCGTTAAAAAGAGCGTCGTTCGGCCATTTCAGGGTAATCGCGCCATGGGCGACGCCGACCGCCTCGAACGCCGCCGCCAATGCGACGCCGGTCACAAACCCAAGTTCAGCCGCGCGGGCCTGCGGCGCAGGATCGACAAGAAGCAGGCTCGCATGGAGATTGCCGGGCGGCGACGCCCAGACCCGCCCAAGCCGGCCCCTGCCCCCGGTCTGGCTATCGGCGACAATCCACAGACGCCCCGGATCGCCGGCACGAGCGCGTTCCAGCGCAAGGTCATTGGTCGAGGCGAGCGTGTTAAAATGCTCGACCCGAAATCCGGCTGTCGCTGCCCATGCGCCAGACGCCACGCGTCAGAACAGCGACTTTGCCGCAGCGGCGGCGGCCGAAACCAAAGGTCCAGGCCAGAATGAAAACAGCACAATCAGCAGGCTCGAGAGCGCCAGAACGCCCGTCACAGCCGGGCTCGCCCTGTCGAATGGTTTGGCAGGATCGTCAAAATACATGATCTTGCAAATGCGCAGATAATAGAAACACGCAACAGTGCTGGCCAGCACGCCAAGCACGGCGAGCGGATAAAGCCCGGCATTCACGGCTGGCGAAAATGCGTAGAATTTCGCCCAGAAGCCGGCAAGCGGCGGAATGCCCGCCAGCGACAGCATGATCGCCGCAAGGCAGAACGCCATAAAGCCGTTGCGCTGCGAGAGCCCTGCGAGATCGCCAATATTTTCGACATAGGTGCCGGTGATCCGCATCGACAGGATGGCGGCAAAAGCGCCGAGCGTCATCACGAGATAAATCGCCATATAGATCAGGACGCCCTGCACGCCCGCTTCATTGGCGGCAGCGAGGCCGACCATGGCGAAGCCCATATGGCCAATCGAGGAATAAGCCATCAGCCGCTTGATGTTGGTCTGTCCGATCGCGGCAAATGCGCCCACGGCCATCGACAGAATTGAAGTGAAGACGATGATTTGCCGCCATTGTGGAACAACATGCGGAAACGCCGTCATGACGATCCGCACGGCGATGGCGACTGCGGCCATCTTCGCGGCAGAGGCAAAGAATGTCGTGACGGGCGTCGGCGCGCCTTCATAAACGTCCGGCGTCCACATATGGAACGGAACCAGCGACATTTTGAACGCGAGGCCCGAAAGCAGGAACACCAGACCGAACACTGCGCCGATGCTGGGAACGCCCGTCATTGCTTTGGCTATGCCATCAAAAGTGATGGTCCCGGCCGTGCCGTAAATCAGCGACGCCCCATAGAGCAGCATTCCCGACGACAACGCGCCAAGCGCAAAATATTTGAGGCCCGCTTCCGACGCCCGTGGATTGTCGCGATCGAAGGCCGCAATCACATAGAGCGACAGGCTCATCAATTCGAGACCGAGATACAGCGCAATCAGGTCGCGCGCCGAAATCAGCAGCAACATGCCGAGCGTTGCAATGACGATCAGAACCGGAAACTCGAAAAGATCGATTTTCTCGCGACGCATGAAATCCAGCGACAGCACGAGCGCGCCAATGGAGCCCGCCAGCGCCAGCCCTTTCATGAAACGCCCGAAGGCGTCGTCGACGAATGAACCGCTCCAGATCACCGCGTTGGATTTGAGATCGAAGAACAGCAAAATGAACGCAATTCCAAGAATGACGATCGCGAGCTCGCTGATGATCCAGTCGCGTCCGTCTTTCGCCCGGAATACGCCAAGCATCAAAAGCGTCAGCGCGCCGATGGCGAGCACAGCCTCGGGCAATGAATGCGCAAGCGCGAAAGAAAAGGGCGTCATATGTGCCTCAGTGCGCCACGAGTGCGGCTGTTTTGATGGCGGCGAGCGCCGCGTCGTAATTTTTGACCAGCAGAGCGACGGAAGCCGCGCTCGCATCGAGCACAGGACCCGGATGCACGCCGTAGTAAATGGTCAGAACGCCAAGCGGCGCCAGCAGAACAATCTCGCGTGGCGAGAGGTCCATGATCGCCGCCAGGGCGGGCTTGTCGAGCACGCCAAAAATGATGCGGCGATAAAGATAGAGCGCGTAGCAGGCCGACAGAATGACGCCTGTGGTCGCGAAACCCGCCACCCAGGAGTTAACGACAAAGACGCCCAGAAGCGACAGGAACTCGCCAACAAAGCCTGATGTGCCGGGCAGCCCGACATTGGCGAGCGTGAACACCATCAGCGCGACGGCATAAAGCGGCATCCGCTGCACGAGACCGCCATAGGCGGCAATATCGCGCGTGTGCATCCTGTCGTAAACGACACCCACGCAAAGAAACAGCGCGCCCGACACCAGACCATGCGAAATCATCTGGAAGATGGCGCCCTGCACGCCCTGCTGCGTCATCGCAAACAGACCCATCGTGACAAAACCCATATGCGCCACCGAGGAATAGGCGATGAGCTTTTTCATATCCTCCTGCACCAGCGCCACCAGCGAGGTGTAAATGATGGCGATGATCGAAAGGGTCCAGACCAGCGGCGAAAAATAGTGCGACGCGTCAGGGAACATCGGCAGCGAAAACCGGATGAAACCGTAGCCGCCCATTTTCAGCAGGATCGCCGCCAGAATGACCGAACCGGCCGTCGGCGCTTCCACATGCGCGTCCGGCAACCATGTATGCACCGGCCACATCGGCATCTTCACGGCGAACGACGCGAAGAACGCCAGCCACAGCCACTTCTGCATCGAAAGCGGGAAATCCGTCTTCAGCAGGACGGTGATATCGGTTGTGCCCGCCACGCCGTACATCGCCATGATCGCAAGCAGCATCAGCAGCGAACCGACAAGCGTGTAAAGGAAGAACTTGAAACTCGCGTAGACCCGGCGCTTGCCGCCCCAAATGCCGATGATCAGGAACATCGGGATCAGACCGCCTTCGAAGAACAGATAGAACAGCGCAAGATCGAGTGCGCAGAAGACGCCAATCATCAGCGTTTCAAGCACGAGGAAGGCGATGAGATATTCCTTCACCCGCATTGTGATCGATTCCCAAGACGCCAGAATGGCGAAGGGCATCAGGAAGGTGGTCAGCAACACGAAGGGCATCGACATGCCGTCAACGCCCAGTTTGTAGGACAGGCCGCCGCCGAGCCAGCGCTTCTCTTCAATCAATTGAAAAGCCGCAGACGCCGTATCGAACTGCCGCCACGCCCACAACGACAGCAGGAAGGTGACAATCGTCGTGAACAGCGCGGCCCAGCGCGCATTCTGCACGGTGGCCGCATCATCGCCGCGCAGGCTCAAAATAAATGCAACGCCCACCAGCGGCAGGAAGATGAGACCGGAAAGAAGACCGAAGCCGAACATCAGCGCACACCTTCCAGCAGGTACCAGGTGATCATCGCCGCGACGCCGATCAACATTGCGAAAGCGTAATTGAAGATGAAGCCTGTTTGCAGTTTGACAACACGGCCTGCGGCGTCGATGACCCGCGCCGACACGCCATCGGGACCAAGCCCGTCAATGATCCGGCCATCTCCGCCCTTCCAGAACAGGCGACCCAGCCAGAATGCGGGACGCACGAACAGGAAGTCGTAGAGTTCATCGAAATACCATTTGTTGAGCAGGAACCTGTAAAGAAATGGATTGCCCTCGGCCAACCGGCGCGGCGCAGCCGTATCCACGATATACATGTACCATGCAGCGGCGAAGCCAAGAAGCATCATAAAAGTCGGCGTCAACGACACCATCGCCGGAACTTCGTGCATCTCATGCAGGAGATGATTGTCCGCAGCGACGAACAGCGAGCACCTCCAGAACTCGGTAAAACCCTCGCCGATGAAACTGTTCTCAAAAATCAGTCCGGCAAACAGCGCGCCGAAGGCCAGCAACGCCAGCGGGATCAGCATGACCAGAGGCGATTCATGCGGCGCGTGATCAGCATGATCATCGTGCCCGTGATCATGGTGCGCATCGTGGCCATGATCGTCGCCAGTTTTGCGCTCGCCAAAGAAGGTCATGAACACCAGACGCCATGAATAGAATGAGGTGAGCAAAGCCGCAATCACTGTTGCGAGAAAGGCATAGGTCGCCGCTGCCGAATGCGCCGAAGCCGCGTAGGCCGCTTCGATGATGCCATCCTTTGAGTAGTAGCCTGCCGTGAACGGCACACCGGTCAGCGCCAGCGTCCCGATCGTCATCATCGCGAATGTGAAGGGGATATCCTTGCGCAGACCGCCCATGCGTCGCATATCCTGCTCATGATGCATGGCGTGAATGACGGAGCCGGCGCCAAGAAACAGCAACGCCTTGAAGAAGGCGTGCGTAAACAGATGAAAAATGCCGAGCGAGTATCCGCCAACGCCAATGCCGACAAACATGTAACCGAGTTGCGAACAGGTCGAATAGGCAATCACCCGCTTGATGTCGTTTTGCACGAGGCCAACAGTCGCGGCAAAAAACGCGGTCGTTGCGCCAATGATCGTCACAACTGTCAGCGCCGCTGGCGCCTGCTCGAACAGCGGCGACAGGCGCGCGACCATGAACACGCCGGCAGTCACCATTGTCGCAGCATGAATGAGCGCCGACACGGGCGTCGGCCCCTCCATCGCATCGGGCAGCCATGTGTGCAGCAGGAATTGCGCCGACTTGCCACATGCGCCCATGAACAGCAGCAGGCAGGTGATCGTCATGGCGTCGACATCCATACCGAAGACGTGAATGGATTTGTTGGCAAGCCCTGGCGCCGCCGCAAAAATCGTGTCGAAGGAGACAGATTTTGTCAGTATGAACACGAGGAAAATGCCAAGCGCAAATCCGAAATCGCCAACCCGGTTGACAACAAACGCCTTGATCGCAGCAGCGTTGGCCGCCGGCTTCTCATACCAGAAGCCAATCAACAGATAGGACGCAAGGCCAACGCCTTCCCATCCAAAAAACATCTGCACGAGATTGTCCGCCGTGACCAGCATCAGCATGGCGAAGGTGAATAATGAAAGGTAGGCGAAGAAGCGCTGGCGGCTCGGATCCTCATGCATATAGCCAATGGAATAGAGATGCACGAGGCTCGACACGCTCGTCACCACAACCAGCATGACGGCGGTCAGTGTATCAACGCGAAACGCCCAATCCACTTTCAGCGCGCCGGAGGTCATCCAGTTTGCAATGACCGGCGCGCTCGCAGGCGCCCCGCCGAAGCCGACCTGGAGAAACGTGACCCACGCCAGAACCGCCGCGAGCATCAGCAGAGCTGTCGTAACAAGCTCCGCCGGGCGCGCGCCGATCACACGGCCAAACAGGCCCGCGATGAGAAAGCCAACCAGCGGCAGGAAAACGATGGCGTTGATCATAGCCGCTCTCAGCCCTTCATCATGTTGATGTCTTCCACCGCGATCGTGCCCCTGTTGCGGAAATAGGTCACAAGAATCGCAAGGCCGATGGCCGCTTCAGCCGCAGCCACGGTCAGAATGAACAGCGAAAAGACCTGGCCAGTAAGATCGCCAAGAAAGCTCGAAAAGGCCACAAAATTGATATTGACCGACAGCAGGATCAACTCAACCGACATCAGAATGATAATGATGTTTTTGCGGTTGAGAATGATGCCGACCATGCCGATGGTAAACAGCACGGCCGCCAGCGCGAGATAATGCGACAATCCGATATTTGTGAAAAACTCGCTGCTCATCGTCAGGCTCCCTCGACGCCGGTCCGCGAGCGGACCTTGACGATTTCAATCGCGCCGCTGCGCGTGCGGGCGTTCTGCTCTTCAATGGACTGACGCTTGACTTCAGGCTTGTGGCGCAGCGTCAGCACGATCGCTCCGATCATCGCCGTCAGCAGGACAAAACCCGCCGCTTGAAACAGGTAAAAATACCGCGTGTAGAGCACCAGCCCGAGCGCCTGAGTGTTGGAAACGCCGGGCGACAGCGGCACGCCCCCCACGGCAAGAGGTTGCGCCAGATGCAGCCAGCCGCCCATCACCATGACAAGCTCGATCACAACGACAGCAGCAACGGCAAGCCCCACGACCAGCAGGCCGGGCTGCGTCGCCATCATGCCCTTTTTCAACTCCGCGAAATCGACGTCGAGCATCATGACGACGAAAAGGAACAGCACCGCGACGGCGCCGACATAGACCACGACCAGGATCATGGCGAGGAACTCGGCGCCGAGCAGTAAGAACAGTCCGGCGGCATTGACGAAAGCAAGGATGAGAAACAGCACGGAATGGACGGGGTTGCGCGCCGTCACGACCGCAATCGCAGACAGGATCGTTACGATTGCAAAGAGCCAGAAAAAGGCGGCGGTCAAAAGCATCTCTCGTCCTCGTTTCCATCGTAGTTCCCTCTCCCTGTCGTCACGGGGAGAAGGCCGGGGTGAGAAACAGCGCGAACATGGAGATTTGCGTTGCTCTTCATCCGGCCCTGACGGGCCAACATCTCCCCGCAAACACGGGGAGACGCATATACTCACCTGTAGGGCGCATCGAGCGCGATATTGCGCGCGAGTTCCCGTTCCCAACGCGCGCCGTTATCGAGCAGGCGTTGCTTGTCGTAGTAAAGTTCCTCGCGCGTCTCCACCGCGAACGCCTGATTGGGGCCTTCGACGATCGCATCGACCGGGCAGGCCTCCTGGCACATGCCGCAGTAAATGCATTTCACCATATCGATGTCATAACGCGTCGTGCGGCGCGTGCCATCGTTGCGGCGCGGCCCCGCCTCGATGGTGATGGCTTGCGCAGGGCAAATAGCCTCGCACAATTTGCAGGCGATACAACGCTCTTCCCCATTGGGATAACGACGCAGGGCGTGCTCGCCGCGAAACCGCGGCGACAGCGGATTGTGCTCATGCGGAAAATTCAAAGTCGACTTGGGCTTGAAGAAGTAGCGCATTGTCAACAAAAATGCGCCAAAAAACTCCGTCAGGAAAAGCGATCTTGCAGCACTATCGAGCTTCATCGCGCGCCTCCATGCGAACCCAGCGCCGCGCCAAGCGCATATCCGAGCGCTGGCATGACGAGCAGTGAAAACCCAGCCAGAAAATTGCGCAGCATCCGCAACCGTCCGACGACAAATGCGAGACCTGGCATCTCGCCCTCTTCTTCCATTTCGCGCGCCAGCACGCGACGAGCCGCGTTCATCGCAACGATATATTGGAGACCGCCCAATGCAAGGCCTCCGAACGCGCCGGCAATGCCCGGATCGGAAATGACCATTACCGCCATCCCCAGGCCTGCGCCGCTTCCAGAACGGCCGCGACAATCACCACCATTGCCAGCGAAATCGGCAGAAACACTTTCCACCCCAGGCGCATCAACTGATCGTAGCGATAGCGCGGCACGAAAGCCTTGACCATCGCGAACATGAAAAACACGAAGCTGGTTTTTGCGACAAACCAGAAGACGCCGGGAATCCATGTGAAGGGCGCAAAAGGCAGCAAAGGCAGCCAGCCCCCGAGGAAGAGGATTGTCGTCATTGCGCACATCGTGACGATGGCGACATATTCGCCGAGCATGAACATCATGTAGGGGGTCGAGGAATATTCGACCATGAAGCCGGCGACGAGTTCAGATTCAGCCTCCACAAGATCGAAGGGCGGGCGGTTGGTTTCGGCGAGCGCGGAGATGAAGAAGATGATGAACATCGGGAACAGCCGCAGCCAGTACCAGCCAACAAATCCTGCGCTCGTGTCCTGCGCGCGCACAATATCCGAAAGGTTCAGCGAGCCCGCGCAGAGGAGAACCGTAATGATGACAAAACCGATCGAGACTTCGTAGCTCACCATTTGCGCCGCCGAGCGCAACGCCGAGAGGAAAGGATATTTCGAGTTTGACGCCCATCCGCCCATGATGACGCCATAGACGCCGAGCGAGGAGATCGCGAAAATGTAGAGAATGCCAACATTGATATCCGCGACGGCCCAGCCGTCGGCCACCGGCACCACCGCCCATGCGGCCAGCGCCAGAAAGCCCGTCACCACGGGCGCCAGCAAAAACACGCCCTTGTTCGCGCCAGCCGGTATGATCGGTTCCTTGACGACGAATTTGATCATGTCGGCGAAGGATTGCAGCAATCCCCATGGGCCCACGACATTCGGGCCGCGACGCAACTGAACAGATGCCCAGATTTTCCGGTCGGCGTAAATGACATAGGCGACATAGATCAGCACAGCCACCAGCAAAGCGACGCTTTTCAGCAGCATGATCAGAACGGGCAGCACCCAGTCGTTGCTCATTGCAGTCATCCTACTCTGCCGCCTGCCGCGCCCGGCCCAGGGCCAGCGCCGAACATTCCGCCATCACCGCCGAGGCCCGCGCAATCGGATTGGTCAGATAAAAATCGCTCACGGCGGATTTGAACGGAGTCTTGTCAGCGCTTGCCGCCAGACCATCCATGCTTTCAAATTTCGCACCCGGCGCAATCTGATCGATCATCGCGAAATGCGGGTAATCGCGATAGAGCGCGACCCGCAATGCATTCAGCGAATTGAACGGCAGCTTGCATCCCAAAGCGTCGGACAGAGCGCGCAGAATCGCCCAATCCTCGCGCGCTGCGCCGGGCGGGAAAGCCGCGCGTTCGCCAAGTTGCACACGCCCTTCAGTGTTGACGAATGTGCCTGATTTCTCGGTGTAGGCCGCGCCCGGCAGAATGACATCAGCGCGATGGGCGCCAAGGTCGCCATGACTGCCTTGATAAATCACAAAAGCGCCCGACGCGATTTCGATTTCATCCGCGCCCAGATTGAACAATACGTCGACGCCGCCGCGAGCCATCGCCAGCGCGTCAATCCCGCCTTCGGCAGGCGCGAATCCGAGATCGAGGGCGCCGACGCGGGACGCCGCTGTATGCAGAACGCTGAACCCGTTCCAGTCGCCGGCAATGGCGCGTCCGGCCTTCGCCACATCCATTGCGCGCGCCAGAACCGCAGCGCCATCCGCCCGCGCCAGCGCGCCCTGCCCGATCAGCAGCATCGGCTTTTTGCAACTCTCCGGCGGCTTGACAGCGGCGGGGTCGAGCGACTCCAGCCCTGCGCCAATGTAACGGTAGGCGTATGTCAGATCGGCCTGCTCGCCGATGACGCCAATGGGGAAATTGCCCCGCAACCAGCGCTTGCGGATGCGGGCGTTGAGCACCGGCGCTTCGCGGCGCGGATTGGAGCCCACAATCAGCAGCGCGTCCGCATCGTCGATGCCGGCAATCGACGCATTGAAAAGATACGAGGCGCGCCCGAATTTCGGATGTAGCTTTGAGCCATCCTGCCGGCAATCGATATTCGGCGTTCCGATCGCGCGCATCAGATTTTTCAGCGCATAGATTTCCTCGACGCTGGCAAGATCGCCGACAATCGCGCCAATTTTATCGGGTGGCGCAGCTTTCACCTTTGCGGCAATGGCCGCAAACGCTTCCTGCCAGGTTGCGGCCCGCAGCCTGCCATTCTCGCGCAGATAGGGTCGATCCAGCCTTTGCGTCCGCAGACCATCGACAATCTGCCGCGTCTTGTCAGAAATCCATTCCTCATTCACGGCTTCATTGATGCGCGGCAGAATGCGCATGACCTCGCGTCCGCGCGTATCGATGCGGATCGCCGATCCCACAGCATCCATCACGTCAATCGATTGAGTCTTTTGCAACTCCCACGAGCGCGCACGGAAACTCTGGGGCGCAGGCAACAGGGCGCCGACCGGGCAAAGGTCCGTCACATTGCCCTGCAATTCGGACTCCATCGCGCTTTCAAGATAGGTCGTAATCTCCATATCTTCGCCACGACCGATGGCGCCCATATCGCCGGTGCCGGCGACCTCCGCCGTAAACCGGACGCAACGCGTGCAATGAATGCAGCGGTTCATCGACGTCTTGACGAGCGGCCCGATATATTTGTCCTCAACGGCGCGCTTGCTTTCGCCATAGCGCGAGGAATCCACGCCAAAGGCCATCGCCTGATCTTGCAGATCGCACTCGCCGCCCTGATCGCAGATCGGGCAATCCAGCGGGTGATTGATCAGCAGGAATTCCATCACGCCCTCACGGGCCTTTTTCACCATCGGCGTATTGGTGAACATGGCGGGCGGCTCGCCATTGGGGCCGGGTCTGAGGTCGCGAACCGACATCGCGCAGGAGGCCTGGGGCTTGGGCGGCCCGCCCTTCACCTCTATCAGGCACATCCGGCAGTTGCCGGCGATCGACAGGCGTTCATGGAAACAGAATCGCGGAATCTCCGCGCCCGCTTCCTCGCACGCCTGCAACAGCGTGTAGTCTGCGGGAACATCAATGATCTTGCCGTCGACGGATACTTTGGTCATGCCTCTTTCGCCTCGTGAGCGGCGCGCCAGAAGGCGAGCATTTCGTTAACGGACACACCGTCGATTGTCATGCCGTCCATCCGGCACTCGCGAATGGAAGCGCCGGTCAGGTTGGCCTTCGTGACACGCAAACCCGACAGATTCACATCGTTCACGCGCCAGCCCGACATGTTAATGTCGTCAAAACTCGCGCCGGAAAAATTGACGTTATCAAAAGTCGCGCCTGAAATGTTGACGTTGTTGAACACCGACCCGGAAAGGTCGGATTTCTTGACGTTGATCGGGTGTTTGGCTTCAAGGAGGTTCATTTGGCGCTCTCCAATTGTTCAACCCGCTTGGCGAGTTCCACAACTTGTTTTTCGAGCTTCTTTTGGCGGGCGCCTGTGTCAGCGGCGAAACCGAGTGACGTCATCGTGCTCTCGCGCAGCATTTCCAAGCGCTCGTCGAGGCCATCAACATTCAACGCAAGCAAGTCCTGCCCCTTCTTGAGCGCGCGAACGTCCTCATGAACCATGCGAAACTCCTCGCGCATATTGCGCAACAGCTCCAGCGCCAGGTTTTCAGGTTCATAGGCCATCGCCTCACTCCGCCGCCATGCGAATGGGATCGGAATGCGGGTTCGCCGCATAGCTATCAATGCGCTTTTCGATCTCGGGCCGGAAGTGCGCGATCAACCCCTGGATCGGCCAGGCGGCCGCGTCGCCGAGCGCGCAGATGGTGTGGCCCTCAACGCGCGTGGTGACATCCAGCAACATATCGATCTCGCGCTTTTGCGCGCGGCCCTCGACCATGCGCTCCATCACGCGCCACATCCAGCCCGTGCCCTCCCGACAGGGCGTGCACTGGCCGCAACTCTCATGCTTGTAGAAATAGGACAGACGCGCGATCGCCCGGATAATGTCGGTCGACTTGTCCATCACAATCACAGCCGCTGTGCCAAGACCGGACCGCAACTTGCCCAGAGAATCGAAATCCATCGGGCAATCGATGATCTGCGCCGCCGGCACACAGCGCACGGAAGAACCGCCGGGAATCACGGCCAACAAATTATCCCAACCGCCGCGCACGCCGCCGCAATGTTTGTCGATGAGTTCGCGGAACGGAATGGACATCGCCTCCTCGACATTGCAGGGCTGGTTCACATGGCCCGAAATACAGAACAGTTTCGTGCCCGCATTATTCTTGGCCCCAAAGCCCGCAAACCATGCGGCGCCACGCCGCAATATGGTCGGCGCTACAGCGATCGATTCCACATTGTTGACCGTCGTCGGGCACCCATAAAGCCCCATATTCGCCGGGAATGGCGGCTTGAGACGCGGCATCCCCTTCTTGCCTTCAAGGCTTTCCAGCAGCGCCGTTTCTTCACCGCAGATATAGGCGCCAGCGCCATGGTGCACATAGAGGTCGAAAGGCCAGCCATGCACATTGTTTTTGCCAATGAGATTGGCGGCATAGGCTTCATCGACCGCCGCCTGCAAGCGTTCGCGCTCGAAAATATATTCGCCGCGCACATAAATGTAGCAGGCGTGTGCGCCCATGGCGAAGGACGCGATAAGGCAGCCTTCGATCAGCAAATGCGGATCGTTGCGCATGATTTCCCGGTCTTTGCAGGTTCCCGGCTCGGATTCATCCGCATTGACGACGAGATAGGAGGGCCTGGCGGGATCGGGCTTGGGCATGAATGACCATTTGAGGCCGGTCGGGAACCCCGCGCCGCCGCGACCGCGCAGGCCTGACGCCTTCATTTCGCCGATCACCCAGTCCTTGCCCGCGTCAATCAGCGTCTTCGTATTGTCCCATGCGCCGCGCTTTCTGGCGGCCTCAAGGCCCGGCGACTGAAAGCCGTAGAGATTGGTGAAGATGCGGTCCTTATCGGCGAGCATCGCGCGTCCTCAATTCTTGGCTTGCTTGGAAGCAGCGATGGATTCGGCGACGCGCTGGTTGAACGCGCCCACCAATGACCCATCGTACAGCGCGGGGTCGAGCAGCGTCGGCCCTTTGCCCGGCTCCGGCTCTGACGAAATACGCTGAATTTGCGATCCTTTTTTAGCGGGCCGGCCGGCCGCCAGATCGTCCAGCAGCGTGCGGAAGTTTTCCGGCGTCAGATCTTCATAATAATCATCGTTGATCTGCACCATGGGCGCGTTGCAGCAGGCGCCAAGGCATTCAACTTCAGCCCATGCGAAGAGTCCATCCGCGCTGACATGGCGCTGCTCGCCAATCCGCTCCTTGCAGACTGCGGCAATGTCCTGAGCGCCGCGCAACATGCAGGGCGTCGTGCCACAGAGTTGCACGCAATATTTACCGACCGGCTCCAGATTGAACATCGAATAAAACGTCGCTATTTCCAGCGCGCGGATATGCGGCATCCCCAGCATGTCGGCGACTTTTTCGATTGCCGCCTTCGGCAACCAGTAATCATGCTGCGCCATGGCGCGCCACAACAGCGGAATCACCGCCGAGGCCTGACGACCGTCTGGGTATTTGGCGATTTCAAGCCGCGCCCACGCCTCGTTTTCAGGCGTGAAGGCGAAAGTCGCCGGTTGTTTTTCCGCAAGCCTGCGAACGCTCATGTCATTGTCCGGAATTTTGACGCTGCCTGGCCACCATGAGGCCAAACAGCATGAAGGGCACTATAAAACAACCGCTCCAGAGCATCTGGATCGTATCCTCGCGCGCCATCCAGAAGGGCTCGCGCTGCGACAGCATGTCGAACAGAAAACGGCTGATCACGAACAGCGCAATCGCCATGGGCAGCAGTTTTGTCATTTCGAGGAGCCGTTCGCGCATCAGCGATCCACCTCCCCAAAGACGATGTCAATGGAGCCGAGGATTGCCGAAACATCCGCCAGCATGTGCTTTCTGCACAGGAAATCCATCGCCTGCAAATGCGCAAATCCTGGCGCCCTGATCTTGCACCGATAGGGCTTGTCGCCGCCATCCGACACAAGATAAACGCCAAATTCGCCCTTCGGCGCTTCGACCGCAGCGTACACATCGCCCGCAGGAACCTTATAGCCTTCAGTATAAAGCTTGAAATGATGGATCAGGGATTCCATCGAACGCTTCATGTCCGGGCGCGATGGCGGAACCACCTTGTTATTCACCGCCGACACCGGGCCTTTACCGTCCGCGCGCGAAAGCTTCTCAACGCATTGCTTCATGATACGGACGGATTGACGCATCTCTTCCATGCGCACCACCTGCCGCGCATAGCAATCGCCATGCTTGCCAACAGGAATGTCGAATTCCATTTCCTCGTAGCACTCATAGGGCTGCGCCTTGCGCAAATCCCATGCCGCCCCGGAACCACGCAGCACCGGGCCCGAAAAGCCCCATTTCCAGCACTCGTCCAGACTGACGATGCCAATATCGACATTGCGTTGTTTGAAAATCCGGTTCTCGATGAACAGCGCTTCAAGATCGTCGCAGACTTTCAGGAACGGGTCGCACCAGGCGCCGATATCGCCGATCAATTGGTCCGGAAGATCCTGATGCACGCCGCCGGGACGGAAATAATTGGCGTGCATCCGCGCGCCGCAGGCCCGCTCATAAAACACCATAAGCTTTTCGCGCTCTTCAAAGCCCCATAGCGGCGGCGTCAGCGCGCCAACGTCCATCGCCTGCGTCGTGACATTGAGGAGATGCGAGAGAATGCGGCCAATTTCCGAATAGAGCACACGGATCAACTGGCCACGACGGGGGACTGCCAGCCCCAGCAATTTTTCAATCGCCAGACAGAAGGCGTGTTCCTGATTCATCGGCGCGCAATAATCCAGCCGGTCAAAATAGGCGACATCCTGCGCGTAGGTGCGCGCTTCCATCAGCTTTTCAGTGCCGCGGTGGAGGAGGCCGATATGCGGGTCGACTCTTTCGACAATCTC
>CAIZEI010000195.1 GCA_903931945.1 uncultured Hyphomicrobiales bacterium
CAGGTGCAGGAAATGCTGCACATCGAAAAAGGCGGCGCCGAACAGCTTGTCGATGAACTTGCAGCGTACAATCCCCTGATTCCCAATGGTTCCGAACTTATCGCGACCTTCATGATCGAAATCGACGATCCCGAGAGACGCAAACGTGTGCTGAACCAGATTGGCGGGATTGAGGAAAAGGCGTTTCTGCAGATCGGCGATCGACGCATACAGGGTGTTCCCGAAGCAGATCAGGATCGCACGTCTGCGCAGGGCAAGGCGTCATCCGTGCAATTCGTGCATTTCCCCTTTACGCCGACTGATATTGCCGCGTTCCGGAATCCCGGCGAGCGGATTGTGCTTGGTTTTGATCATGCGAATTACGCGCATATGGCGATCATGCCTGAAGCGGTGCGCGTTGAATTGTCGGGGGATTTCGATTGAGAGGCGGCGCAGGGCGTAATTTCTTGATTGACCCATAGCGACTTTGCGATGTCATTCGAAACGCGTTCAAGCAGGCGCAATCCCGTATTTCGTGACTCTCTGTGGTTTTCCTGCTAGCATGAGATCATGGCAAAGACACTCGCGCATGTCTCCGAATTGCCCGACCGGTCGCGGCATGGCCGCGACGATGGTTTCGTGACCCTTGAGGACGCCCCGCAGCCCGGCGATGATCAGAAGCTTGCCAACCTGCGCGAGATGATCGCCGAGGGCGACGCGGACATCGCCGCAGGCCGCGTGTCCCCCGCCGACGAAGTGTTTGACCGGTTACACGCGCAACTGCGCGAGCGGTTTTCAATTTAGCTCCTGTGCGCGTGGTCATTTCCAGACTCGCCGAACGCGACTGCGCCGGCATTCAGTCATTCATCGCCGCCGACAATCCGCGCCGCGCCCTGACGTTCCTCAACGAGTTGCGCCGGGTCCGCACGGTCACGATAGCCGAGGCTCCCTTGATAGGCGCTGCCCGCAACGAAATTTCCCATGGCCTGCGCGCGCATCCCCACAAGGATTATATGATTTGTTACCGAATTTCTGGCGACACGATCAACATCGTCGCGTCTTTCACAGGTCGTTCGATCGCACGAGGCGTTTTTGAGGCTTTTGGCTCGTTTCGCAAAACACGCATTTCAGTATTCTTGATTGACTCATCGCGATGGCGCCTTATGGTTCGCTTATGAACTATTTCGTCCTTCTCCCGGTTTTCGTTATGGTCGCCCTGACCTTCGGTCTGCTGTTCGCGATGGGCCGCGCGCGAACCGCCGCAGTGAACAGTGGCGAGGTCCGGATCAAGGATATCGCTCTGGGTCAGCCGGCGTGGCCGGCGCGGGTGACGCAAATCGATCGCGCCTATCATAATCAGCTCGAATTGCCGTTTTTATTTTATGCTCTTGTCGCGATGGTTCTGGCGACGGAGTCCCAATCGACCATTTTTGTTGTGCTCGAATGGTGGTTTGTCGCAGCCCGGCTCGCCCATGCCTTCGTTCATGTCACATCCAATCGCATTCAACTGCGGTTTGGACTGTTTGTCGTGGGGCTGATCGCGCTTGTCGCCATGTGGCTTTGGTTTTTCGCCCGCGTGGGGTTTGGTTTTTAAAGACCTGTCGATTGGCTTTGTTGCGGCCTATGCTCTAAGGAGCGGTCATCAACTCCCGAAAAATCAGATCGCAGGTCCATGGTTCCCGCCGCACGTATCGCCGCAGCGATTGAAGTTCTTGACGCCATTGTCGCCAGGCGCGAGCCCGCCGCCGAATCCCTCAAGGACTGGGGCAAGGCGCATCGCTTCGCCGGGTCGAAGGACCGTTCCGCCATTGCCGGGCTTGTGTTCGATGCGCTTCGGCGCAAATCCTCGGCTGCATGGATTATGGGCGCGGAGACGTCCCGCGCCATTATGATTGGCGCGCTGCGCGAAGCGCGCGGGCTCGATGCAAACGCAATTTCAGGGTTCTTTACCGGCGAGGGCCACGCGCCTGCGCCGCTGAGCGCTGTTGAGCGCGAGCGCCTTGCGACAGGTTCGCTGGACGATGCCCCGGACCATGTTCGCGGCGATTATCCCGAATGGCTGGCGCCGCAATTTGCCGCTGTGTTTGGCGAACATGCGGCTGCCGAGGGTCGCGCGCTGTCCGATCGCGCGCCAGTCGATATGCGCGTCAATACGTTGCAGGGAACGCGCGAGGCCGCGCTCAAAATGCTGGCGCATCTGGGACCGGTCGAGACGCCTTTTTCACCCTTGGGCCTGCGGATCGCTGTGGGATCGGAAGGCCGCGCGCCGGCGTTGTCTGCCGAACCCGCCTATGCCAGGGGGCGTATCGAGGTACAAGACGAGGGGTCGCAACTGGCGAGCCTGCTTGCCGGCGCGGGCGAGGGGATACAGGCGCTCGATCTGTGCGCCGGGGGTGGCGGCAAAGCGCTGGCGCTGGCGGCGATTATGAACAACACGGGCCAGATCTACGCGACCGATAGCGACGGGCGCAGGCTGATGCCGATTTTTCCACGCATCGAGCGGGCAGGCGTCCGCAACATTCAGGTGCGCGCGCCGCGTGGCGCCGCCGATATTCTGGGCGATCTGGAAGGCCGCTGCGATCTGGTTTTTGTGGACGCGCCCTGCACGGGCGTCGGCGCCTGGCGGCGCAATCCAGACGCGAAATGGCGCACGCGCCCCGGCGCCCTGGAACAGCGCATGAAGGATCAGGACGCGGTGCTGGCGGCCGCCGCGCGCTATGTGGAATCGGGCGGATCGATCTGCTACACGACCTGTTCGTTGCTGCGCGAGGAAAACGAGGACCGGGTCGCCGCTTTTCTGGAAGCGCATGGCGATTTCCTGCCGCGCGAGGCGACGCATATGGCGCGGCTCGCCGGAGTTCCCGCGCTGGCGCCTTTCGCCTCGCCTTTCGGGCCAGGGTTACGACTGTCGCCGCGCACGACCGGCACAGATGGGTTTTATGTCACGAGCCTGATCCGCAGTTGACTGGTCAGGCCGCGCGCGGCTCCTGCGTTTCCTCAGGTTTTGCCTCAGCCCCTGGCTCTGCCTGTCCTGTCCGGCTGCACAGGAGGGGATCGATCTTCCATCGCTCGGTGCGTCCGAGCGCGCCATTGCTGCTCAGAACGGCGAGGAAGACGTTGCGCTCCATGGGCTCGAAGCCGAGGCGGGCGACATCGGCGTCGCCAACAAAATCTTGCAATAAAAAGCCTTTCTGGCGGAGGTGTCTGTTGAGCACAGCCAGCGCTGCGTCCGCATGGTGCATATCCTGGCCGAAGGCGCCCAGCGTGACGAAGATTTTACCGACCGCGACGCCGAACGCGCCCGCGACCCGGCGACCGCTACGATCCCAAACGTCGATCGAGTGCGCATAGCCAAGGTCCGAAGTCTCCGCCAGCAGCGACAACCCGCGCGGCGACAGAAGGCGGCCAGAGAGCCAGCCCCAGCGCATGCGGGCGTGTGCGGTCAGGGTCAGGTCGAAATCCGCGTCGAGCAGAAACGTCATATCCTCGCGCCGCAACAGGCGTCGGGCCTCATTGGTCAGCCTGAACGCCGATGTGCGCAGGGTCTGCCGGCGGGCGGGCGACCACCATTTCATGGGGCCGCAATCGGCGGAAGGGAATAATCCCCGCGCGAAGCCTTCCATCACCGTTTCGGGGGCGGTATCAGAGACAAGTCCGCACAGGCCATCGGGCCTTTTGAGCGCGCTTTTGGGGTCTGGCATTCCCGAAGGGGCGATCACCCGCTCGCGCAGGATGAAGTCCAGCCCTGGCAGCAGGTTTGCCAGCCGTTGCGGATGCAGGGCGCGGGCGAGCGCGCGGGCGCGCCGGCGCATGGCGACGCCGAAGGGTTCGGTGAACAAGGCGGCGCGACGCATGCGTTTCTCGCGCGGAGACAGCGGCGCCGGCTGTTCGATCCCGGTGGAGAACAAAGCGCTCAGATGTGCCGATCTGACATTCATGGGGATAGAAAACTCCCGAAATCTAAATGCGGTTCGCGTTCCGCAAGTTCCAGACCATACGACTGTCCCGTTTCGGGTCGCTCAAGCCGATCGTTCAAATGCCTGTTAAAATCCGGTCAGATTTGGCGCAGGCGCGCCCATTCGCATTGCGCCGGACCGATGCGGGGGCTAATGCAGCATTTGAGCTGAAGGAGCCAAAATGCCTGCATTGCCACAAACATCGGTCGCGAGCGGGGTCCAGGACAAGGCGCTGATTGTCGATTTTGGCTCTCAGGTCACGCAATTGATTGCGCGGCGGGTGCGCGAGGCCGGCGTCTACTGCGAGATCGCGCCATTTCAATCAGCGCAAGCCGCGTTCGATGCGCTCCAGCCCAAAGCCGTGATCCTGTCCGGCGGCCCCTGTTCGGTGCTGGACGCGCATTCCCCGCGCGCGCCGGAGACGATATTTGCCTCCGGGGCGCCTGTTCTGGCGATTTGCTATGGCCAGCAGACGACAGCCGTGCAACTGGGCGGCGCAGTGGAAGGCGGCCATGCCGCTGAATTTGGCCGCGCTGATATTGAAATTTGCGAAAAGAGCGCTCTGTTTGAGGGATTGTGGGAGGTTGGGCGGCGCTATCCCGTTTGGATGAGCCATGGCGATCGCGTCACCCGGCTGCCGCCAGGATTTACCGTAAAAGCGGTCAGCGAAAACGCGCCCTTCGCCATCGCCAGCGATGAGAGCCGCAAAATATTCACCACGATGTTTCATCCCGAAGTCGTTCATACGCCCGACGGCGCAAAGCTGATCTCGAATTTTGTGCTCAAGGTCGCGGGTCTGAAACCAGGCTGGACCATGGCGGCGTTTCGCGGCGAAGCGATCCGCGCCATCCGCGAGAAAGTCGGCGCGGGCCGGGTGCTCTGCGGGCTTTCGGGCGGGGTCGATTCTGCGGTGGCCGCAGTGCTTATCCATGAGGCGATTGGCGAACGCCTGACCTGCGTCTTTGTCGATCACGGCCTGTTGCGCATGGGCGAGGCGGAGGAAGTCGTCCGGCTGTTCCGCGACCACTACAATATTCCGCTGGTGCATGTAGATGCAGCGCCGATGTTCCTGAAAGAATTGACCGGCGTCGCCGACCCCGAGGCCAAGCGCAAGATCATCGGCAAACTGTTCATCGATGTGTTCGAGGCCGAGGCCAAAAAGATCGCGGCGGACGGCAATGGCGCGCCGCAATTTCTCGCGCAGGGCACGCTCTATCCGGATGTTATCGAGAGCGTCAGTTTTACCGGGGGGCCCTCCGTCACCATCAAATCGCACCACAATGTTGGCGGCCTGCCCGCGCGCATGAACATGCAACTCGTCGAGCCCTTGCGCGAACTCTTCAAGGATGAGGTGCGTGCGCTGGGGCGGGAACTCGGCTTGCCCGCCGCCTTTGTCGGGCGCCATCCCTTTCCGGGGCCGGGCCTCGCGATCCGCCTGCCGGGCGGCGTGACGCCCGAAAAACTCGACATCTTGCGCCGCGCCGACGCTGTCTATCTCGATGAAATTCGCAAGGCGGGGTTGTATGACACGATCTGGCAGGCTTTTGCTGTGCTGCTGCCGGTGCGCAGCGTGGGCGTGATGGGCGACGGGCGCACCTATGATTACGTCTGCGCGCTGCGGGCTGTGACGTCAGTTGACGGTATGACTGCGGATTTCTTTCCCTTCGACATGAATGTGCTGGGGAGGGCGGCGACGCGTATCATCAATGAAGTGAAGGGCGTCAACAGGGTAGTCTATGACGTAACGTCAAAACCGCCGGGAACGATTGAGTGGGAATGATTTAGGGCCTTTCGGCAGCATCCGCCAACAATCGAAAAAGCGCGCTAACCAACTGAAATAAAAGAAAATACCTGTCAGGATCAATCGCCGTCAATTTGGAGGCAGCGCTCCAATTTGACGGCATCTC
>CAIZEI010000196.1 GCA_903931945.1 uncultured Hyphomicrobiales bacterium
TCAGATACCAACAAAATAGGTACCAACATGTTGACCGAAACCGCCGTCAAATCCGCCAAGCCGTCAGGCAAAATCGCGAAACTTTCCGATAGTGGCGGGCTTCAGCTCTGGATATCGCCGGAGGGCGGAAAATACTGGCGGCTGGCCTATCGCTTCGATGGAAAGCAAAGGGTTCTGGCGCTTGGGACCTATCCCGCTGTCACCCTGAAGGAGGCGCGCAACGCCCGCGATGCGGCCAAGCGCGACTTGGCCGCCGGGCGCGACCCCAACCAGCAAAAGAAACTGGATCGCCTCGAAGCTCAAGCGGCGGCGATCCACACATTCGACGCCCTGACTGCCGAATTCCTGGCCAAAAAGCGGCGCGAGGGCAAAGCCGAAAGCACCCTTGGCAAGCTCGATTGGCTCTTGGGCCTCGCCACGCAGGACTTGGGGCCGCGCCCGATTGCCGCCATCACCGCGCCGGAGGTGCTGGCGGTGCTGCGGCAGGTTGAGACGCGGGGGCGGCTGGAAACCGCGTCCCGGCTCCGGGCGGTTATTGGCGAAGTGTTCCGCTACGCCATCGCGACCGGCAGGGCGGAAAACGATCCAACCTTCGCCCTTCGCGGCGCCCTGACGACGCCCACAACAAAACACCGCGCCGCCATCGTGGAGCCCGTCCCCTTTGGCGCGTTGCTCCGGGCTATCGATACCTATGAGGGAACGCCAGAGGTGCTGGCGGCGCTGCAATTGCTGGCGCTGACCTTTGTGCGACCGGGCGAATTGCGCAACGCCGCATGGTTCGAATTCGATCTTGAGGCGGGGCTTTGGATCGTCCCGGCGGGGCGAATGAAAATGAAGCGGACGCACCGCGTCCCGCTGGCGCCGCAAGCCGTGGCGATCCTGAAGCGCCTTCACGCCATCACCGGGCACGGCGCGTTGCTCTTCCCGTCCATCCGCTCCCCAGATCGTTGCATGTCCGAAAACACAATCAATTCAGCCTTGCGCCGCCTTGGCTATGGCAAGGATGAAATGACCGGCCACGGCTTCCGCGCCGCCGCGTCTTCCCTGTTGAACGAAAGCGGCAAGTGGAACGCCGACGCTATCGAAGCCCAATTGGCCCATGTCGAAAACAATTCGATCCGCCGCGCCTATGCGCGCGCCGATTTCTGGGAAGAGCGCGTCGCCATGATGGCCTATTGGGCGGATCGGCTGGACGCCATGCGGCGCGGGGCGGAAGTGATTGCACTGCGGGCGTGAACCAATGGAGGTGCGCTCAACGCGACTTTTGCGTTGGTCGAGTTGATGAGTCTCACCGGCGATCCTAATGGCCGCGCGGCAAACGCCATCCGCTGCGGCTATGTTCTGACCTACACTCCAAAAGCAGACTAAGGCTCTTCTTTACTCTATAACCGCCCCGTAGTAGCGGCAGGGAACGCGGTTTTGAACATCAATTTCACGGTGCGTTGTGACACGTGCGGCGAGAACACGAACATTCGGTTTGGCATGTCCAACCGTGATATTCAGCCAGTTCGGTTTGCTTGTCAGGATTGCAGCTCACCTATCGACATTATTTTGGAAAAGGAACGAGGGCAATTCATCGGCGCAACTCAGGTCAAGGGAGATAGCATTTTTGACGCTGGGACAAATTTCGTTGACCTGCACCTCGACTTCCCTGTTTCCTTCGAGCCATATGTCATGGGCAATACCCCGTTCCTGCGGGCCGTTGCGCGTGTTGGTGACAAGGAAATGTCACTACACCGAAGTCGTCTAAACCACCTCAACGATTATATAAAGTACGCTCACGACTTCAAAGTTGTTCTCAAGCTTTACGCCAAAGAGAAATTCAAGCCATTTAAATTGAATGTTGAGCGTGTTTTTCGTATTCCGGTTAAATCCGAAAGGCTAAAAGACATCAATGCGGCGCTCTACAAAGTGATTGCGTTGATGATGATGGCTTATGAGTATCCGCTGCAGAGTTGGAGCGCGTCAGATTTGGCGCAGGATGCGATGATGGAGATTTCAAGCACGAACAGGCTCGGATTGAAAGCATTCTTGCAGGAAATTTGTAAAAACAATTTTCTTAAAAACTTGCAACTCGATGTTCTAGAAATCTATCCGAGAATGTTGGACGCTGAGCTTGTGATGCGGCCAGCTTTGTTCTTAGATTTTGACACTGAGTATGCAGAAAACCGTGTTGCAATGCGCGTGTCAGCACAATCATTCGAGGAGTTTAAAGACCTCTACAAAGATATCTCCGAAATTATCTCGCGTGAGACAGTTTTGGTTGCGGGCATGAATAACCTCTTGAAGCGTGGCGACCACAATGCTTTTGCCGAGAAGCTCGCAACAAACGGTCGGAACTTAGCGCCAGAAAACTTAAACGCATTTGCAGACGTGGATTTTGGTCGCAAGTTGGGTTTCATTGACGATTCATGGCATGATATTTTGGATGATGCAGCAAACAATAAGCTTCGAAATGCGATCGCGCACTATAAGGCCGAATATGACGACCTAACGCAAGTCATCACCTATTTTCCAATGAGGGAAGGTATGGAGCAGCATGCTAGCGAGAGGATTTATTTTTTGGAATTTACACGCCTTCTTCTCATCTCTTATCGCGAGATGCATAGGCTAGGCCACCTTATCAAGGGTTTATTTTATTACCTGTTCATTGTGATGTAGAATGCGTCCGGATGATGTCCGCATGGACGGATAACCTCGACGCCTTGGGGCGCGGGGCGGAGGTTATTCCGCTGCGGGCGTGAGACTTACGGTCCGCCCGGTCGCGTTTCCAATCCTTTGGCCCTTAGCAACTCCCACAATTGCGCCGGGCCAAGCAATACATCTTTCAGACCATCCCGCACGCGTTCCGAGTCGAGCGCTTGCTTGCTAAGGCTGGAATGAGCGGCAAGCGCGTCCATGATGGCATTCATCAATTCAGTCGAAAGCGTTGGCGAGTTTGCGAATTGCGCCTTACTGTTGTTGGCTGCCTGAATCACCAACTCTTGGGATTCAAGCATTTTTGCCCGCAGCGTGTTGGCGTAACTCAATTGGTCGCCATCGGTCAGATCGCCTTCGAACAATTCATTAAGCTTCGATATGATTTCGGCAAGAAGCGCCTTTTCCTTTTCCTTTTCCTGAACGGACCCGGAGCCCGATTCCGAAAGCGGCGACAATTTCTTTGTCTCGCCATCTCCCAGATTGAGCGGCGTCTTGCCCAAGGACTTCAGACTATGGTGTGTCAGAACCACTTTCGAAAGATCGACGCCTTCGCGCTCGCGTCCGAATTCCAGCAGTGGGATCAAGCGTCGATAGAAGATGAAACGCTTCTCTATGTCCGTGTTTCCATAGTCAAAGATTTGCGACAGGAACGTATAGAGGCGAACGAATGCGCCCATGTCGCCCTTGAACAGGATCAGCGCATCCCGTTCCTCGCGTGCATCTGAGATGGTCTTTTCATTCTCTGCATCTGTGGCTTCATTGAAGCGCCTCTGCGCGTCCTTGAACCGCATCAGCAAGCGGCTCGCGACCGGCGACAGCGCCGCCACAAGGTCGCCCTGCTTTGACTTTGGATTTAATTCGACAGCCGCAACGCGATCCACTTCGAAGCTGTCATAATAGCCCGTCGCGTCTAGCTTTGCCCTCAGGTCGAAAACGAGATGGGGATCGGTGACGCCTTCCAGTTCCGCCGTGTCGTAATAAATCCTGAACGCTTCAAGGATTTCCTCTGAACTGTTCACGAAGTCGAGCACGAAGGTCGTATCCTTGCCGGGATGCGCCCGGTTCAGTCGGGAGAGTGTTTGCACCGCCTGAATTCCGGCAAGCCGTCTGTCCACATACATGCCGCACAGCAAAGGTTGATCGAATCCCGTCTGGAATTTGTTGGCGACCAACAACAGGTGGTAATCTTCGCCAATGAAAGCGTCGCGAATATCGCGGCCTTTTAATCCGGGATTTAGTGAAATACTTGTTTCCTTGAATGGCTCAGGCCCGGACTCCTTGTCGTCAACCTCACCGGAGAAGGCGACGAGGGTTCCGATCTTGTAGCCTTTCTCCTTGATGTATTTGTTGACGGCCAGTTGCCAGCGTACGGCCTCCTTGCGGCTCCCCAGGACAACCATGGCCTTGGCGCGGCCATTCAGCAGCGGCGCGACGTTTTCGCGATAATGTTCAACGACAATGCGGACCTTCTGGCTGATATTATAGGGATGCAACCGCACCCAATTCATGATCCCTTTAAGGGCGGCGTCGCGGTCAACTTCCTCGTCGTCCCATTCCTTTCCGTCGTTCGCGAGGCGGAAGGCGAGGCGATAGGGCGTATAGTTTTTCAGTACGTCGAGAATGAAGCCCTCTTCGATGGCCTGCCGCATCGAATAAACGTGAAATGGAGCCGGGATATTGTCTTTCCCCGCTGGCGCCGAAGGGTTCGGCAAACGTCCGAACAATTGGAGCGTTTTTGATTTTGGCGTCGCGGTGAAGGCGACAAAGGTAATGCCCTTCTGGTTTGCCCGCGCCGACATTTGCGCCGCAAGCAAGTCCTCAGTGCTGAATTCACCGCCGTCGCCAAGCTCCGCCAACTCTTCCGGCGACAGAATTTGCTTCAGTTTGGCCGCAGCATCGCCGCTTTGCGAGGAATGCGCTTCGTCCGCAATAACGGCAAAGCGTTTGCCTTGCGTCGCCGCCAAGTCCTGAACGGCCTCCAGCGCGAACGGAAACGTCTGGATCGTGCAAACGATGATCTTCTTGCCGCCCGCCAGCGCCTCGGCTAGTTGCCCACTCTTGCTGGAGCCCGCGCTCTTGATGGTGACGACAACGCCGGACGTGCGTTCGAAGCCCGCCAGCGCATCCTGTAGCTGCTTGTCGATGACGTTGCGGTCAGACACGACGATGACGGTCGAAAATATCTTTTCATTCTTGGCGCCATGCAAATCGGCCAAAAAATGCGCGGACCACGCGATAGAATTCGTCTTTCCCGAACCCGCCGAATGTTGAATGAGATATTTGCCGCCCGCGCCTTCCTCCAGCACTGCGGCCAAGAGCTTTCGCGTGGAATCCAGCTGGTGGTAGCGCGGAAACAGATATTTCGTGACTTTGCGCTTGCCGTCGAGTTCGGCGACCACATAACGGCCCAGGATTTCGAGCCAGCTGTCGCGTTGCCAGACCTGTTCCCAAAGGTAGCTTGTGGGATGGCCGAAAGCGTTCGGCGGATTGCCCGCCGCGCCTTCGAAGCCAAGGTTGAACGGCAGGAAAGTCGTTGCCGCGCCATCAAGCCGCGTCGTCATGTGGACTTCGGAATTGCTGACCGCGAAGTGAACCAGCGCGCCGCTCGGGAAGCTCAACAACGGTTCCGCAGCCTGTCCTTTTGGCTTCGGGTGGCGGTCGAAACGGTATTGATCGACGGCATCGCCAACGCTTTGCGTGAAGTCGGTTTTCAATTCAGCGGTGGCAACGGGCAAGCCATTGAGGAATAGCACGAGGTCGATGCTGTTTTCGTTCGCGCCGGAATAATGGACTTGCCGAACAATGCGCAGCCGGTTCGCCCCGTAGCGCGCGATGATATCGGGATTCATCGCCATGGCCGGTTTGAATTGCGCCAGCGCGAGCGGCTGGCGCAAGCCAATCATCTCGACTCCGTGGCGTAGCACATTGAGCGTGCCAAGATCGTCAAGTTGCTTGCGCACGCGGTCAAGGAGCATCGCTTCCGCCGCGTTTCCATGGCTTTTCGTCAGTGTCTCCCAAGCCTTCGGCTGGGTGTCTTGGAGCCATGCAATCAGGTCTGGCGGGAACATCGCGCGAGGCCGGTCGTAATGCGAGTTGTCGCCATCGGCATAGAGCCAGCCATGCGCCGCAAGGTCTTCGCAGATTTCAACTTCGAAGCTGATTTCCTTGTGGATGCTCATTCTGGCCTCGCGCCGGGTGTCGGAGAGAAATCGTTCAGCGGGTCCTTCTCCGAGCCTTAATTTGCCGCGCTCCTAAGTTAAGGAAAACGGCGTTCCCTTAACTTACGAACAGTCTAAGATAACGATCAAACGAGTATGATCGCCACCGTTTTTGTCCAGTGACCTCCACGAGAACGCCTATCTCCGTCAAGTCCCGGATCAGGGCGTTTGCGGTCGGCGGGCTGATCTTCAGCTCCGCCTCCAGGTCACCCGCCGACAACACAGGGCGGCGATACAGGGCGTTCAGGGCGGCGCGGGCGTTCGGCGTGCGCTTGCCAAGGGTTAGAATTGATTGCTCGACCTCTGTTCGAAGCGACAGCACCGCGCGGAAAACTTCGCGCCCCTTGGTGGCGGTTTCCGCCACACCCTTGAGAAAGAACCTTACCCAGTGAACGAGATCATTGGACACCCTCACCCGCATGAGCGCGTCATAGTAACTGGCGCGGTTCCGCTCAAAAAAGTCGGACAGGTAAAGCGACGGTTTCGCGAGCAAGCCATGGTCCACGAGGTAAAGCGGTATCATCAGCCGTCCGATGCGCCCGTTGCCATCGAGAAACGGATGGATAGTTTCGAACTGGTAGGCGAAGAGATTTTCGCGGATGTGGTCCTGATCGCCCATGAGCTTGCGCATGTCCATGGGCGAGGTGTTGTAAAAGCTCTGCCCGGCCTTGCGCAGCAGAAACGGTTCGGGGTTCAGCCCGGCTTTTTTCTTGTCTGCGAATTCGACAAGCACGGCGGCCTTGGTGGGTTCCAACACGCAATCCAGCCGCCGTAACACCGTGAAGGGCAATATGACCTTGCCATATTCCGACTGCTTGTAGTCGCCGCGCAAGAGATCGGCGA
>CAIZEI010000197.1 GCA_903931945.1 uncultured Hyphomicrobiales bacterium
AGCAGCCTCAATGGCCCCCCGGCGAGGGTCGCGAAATCGTTTCCGTCGCGTGCGTCCAATGTCATGCGCCCACCATCATCATGACGCTGCGCGAGGGCCCGTCCGGCTGGCGTTTTCGTGTGCATGACATGATTCTGCGCGGCGCGCAGGTCAGGAACGAGGAAGTCGACAAGGTTATAGAATATCTCTCCAGCAATTTTGGACCGGGAATGAATTTGCCAAAGGCGACTCCCGTGTCGCTGCCCGATGGCGACGGCAAGAATCTTGTCGAACAGAATTGCGCGGTCTGCCACGACCTCAGGCGTGTCACCGGCGACAGGTTTGGCCGCCGCGACTGGGACCGCGTCGTTGCGAAGATGATGTCGATCGGCGCGCCTCTGACTGACGCCGAAGGCAAAACAGTCACAGGCTATTTGCAGGCGAACTTCGGTTTGAAATAAGCTCCGGTCACAAAAGCGCCACACGATCAATTTTTCGCGAGGCATGGTTTTTGCGTGGCGGATCGGTGTAGGAAAGTTGCACCGAAAGCGCGTTGCACAGCGGTTCTGTGCAAACGCGGCCTTGCCTGGCCCGACTGGAAACGCGATCATGTCCCTCGATGAACATTGCATCCTGGTTACGGGCGCCGCAGGCAATCTTGGAGCCGCTGCGGCGCATGAACTGGCCGGGCGCGGCGCGAAAATTATTCTCGTGGATCGTTCCGCCGAGGCGCTGGAAACGATCCGCAAATCCCTGCCCCACCCTGAGCGTCATTTTGTCTGCGCCGGCCTCGACCTGACAAAAGCTGATGACGCGGCGAAAGCGGCGGCTGCGGCGCTGGACCGCGCCGGGCGCATCGACGCGCTGGTCAATACAGTCGGCGCCTTCCGAATGGGCCGGGTGGCGGAAGACGCGCAGCGCGACTGGGACTTTCTGATGAATGTCAACGCGCGCTCGGTCCTGACAACCAGCGCGGCGGTTCTGCCCGCCATGCTGGCGCGCAAAGCGGGCCGCATCCTGCATGTAGCCGCTGGCGCCGGGCTCAAGGGCGAGGCCGGCCTCGCCGTCTACAGCGCGTCAAAAGCCGCCGTTCTGCGCATTGTCGAGAGCCTTGCCGAGGAACACCGCAAGGATGGCGTCACCGCCAATTGCATTATGCCAGGAACCATCGACACGCCGCAGAACCGCGCCGCGATGCCGGGCGCAGATACGTCAAGCTGGGTGCCGCCGGCGGCCATCGCGCGGGTGATCGCCTTTCTGGTGTCCGACGGGGCCGCCACGATTACCGGCGCCGCCATACCCGTCACTGTGCGCCCGAAATACTGAGTGCGGGCAAGCGGCGCTGCGGCGCGGAGGGCCCCTCGATGAAAAATGCCACTGACAAGAGCGCCAAAGCCGTCAAACCCATCAACCTTGGCTTGCAGGGCGGCGGGTCGCACGGCGCTTTTGCCTGGGGCGTGATCGATCGCCTTCTCGCGGATGGGCGGATAGCGATTGAAGCGGTCACTGGCGCCTCGGCGGGCGCAATGAACGCGGTGGTTCTGGCGCACGGCCTCGTCAATGGTTCGCCCGAAGAAGCGCGGGGCTGTCTGCGCGCGTTCTGGGAGGGCGTCGCACAGGGCGCGTTGACAAGCCCCCTGCAGCGATCGGCATTCCAACGTGCGGCGGGCGAATGGGGACTTGAAGGCTCGCCCTCCTTCATCTGGTTCGACCTGCTCTCCCGGCTGGCGAGCCCCACTGATCTCAACCCGTTCAATCTCAATCCCTTGCGCGGCATCCTTGAGCGTTTCGTTGATTTTGAGCGGGTGCGCAGCGGCCCGATCAAAGTCTTCATCAGCGCCACCGATGTCGAAAGCGGGCGCGCAAAGGTCTTCAGTCAGAAAGAACTGACATCCGATCATGTGCTGGCGTCCGCCTGCTTGCCGCATATTTTCCATCCCGTCATCATCGACGGCGTGCCTTATTGGGATGGCGGTTATATGGGCAATCCGCCACTCTGGCCGCTGTTTGAAAACTGCGTCTGCGATGACGCGGTCATCGTGCAGATCAATCCGTTCCGGCGGCCGGGCGCGCCGCGTCAGGCGCGCGACATCCAGAACCGGATAACGGAAATCACGTTCAACGCCTCGCTGTTGCGGGAGTTGCGCACCATCGATTTTGTGACACGGCTGATCGATGCGGGACGCCTTGAAGGCACGGGCTACCGCCGCGTGCTCGTCCATATGATCGGCGATGAGCCTGAATTGAGCAAGCTTGGCGCCTCGTCCAAACTCAATGCCGAAAAAGCCTTTCTCGACAAGCTCTTTGACATCGGGACGGCGGCGGCGGATCGCTGGCTTGTTGCGCATTTTGACGATATAGGCCAGCGCTCCAGCGCCAATCTGCGCGGTCTCTTCCAGGGCGAAGAAGATGCGCTGGACGGCGAACGCGTTGACCGGCTGGCGGCGTTCCAGACGAAGTCGAAATCAGGTCGGACATAGGCGGATACGGCGAATGCACAGCGCTGAAATCATCGTTCTGGCCACCCGGGCCTATCTGGCTGCGGGCGTGTTGGCCGGCGCCGTCTTTCTGACCGCTGGCATCGGACGGATCGACGCGTCGGCAAGGGGCGTTTACGCGTTCCGACCGCTGCTGCTGCCGGGCGTTGCTCTGCTCTGGCCCCTCGTGCTCTGGCGATGGCGGCAGCTTGCCAAACGGGCGGCAGGGGGCCACGCCTGATGCTCACGCGTCACCGCTCGGCGCATGGCTGGATCTGGCGCATCCTGCTTTTGATATTGCCGTTGCTTCTCCTCGCCAGCCAGGCCGCCCGCCCGCGCGACCCGCTGGACCGCGCAGCGACGCCTGTTTCTGCGATCGGGAGCGCACGATGAGCGTGACCTACCTGGCGATCGGCTGGAACAGAAACAAGATTTTCTACGACTGCGTCATCGCCGCCGCCGCATTGCTTTACGTCTCGCTCTTTATCCGTTTCGTCCCGCGCGCGGGCGACGGCCCAATGATCGATGAGCCCATCATCCGGATGCGGGCCTACGGCTCCTGCGCCTTCTTGATGTTGTCGGCGATCTTGTGCATCGGGCCGCTGGCCCGTCTCGATGCGCGCTGGCTGCCATTGCTCTACAACCGTCGGCATTTCGGCGTGCTCACGTGCGGCGTCGCGCTGCTGCACGCATATCACGTGCTAGGCTGGTATTTCGCCTACAGCCCGACAGACCCCTTTGTGGCGCTGCTGTCGAGCAATCAGAGTTTCGCGCGGGTTGCGGGATTTCCCTTTGAATGGCTCGGCCTGTTTGCGTTGGCCATGCTGCTTGTCCTCGCCGCGACCAGCCACGATTTCTGGCTTTCCTTCCTGACGCCGCCGCTATGGAAAGCCATCCATATGGGCGTTTACGCCGCTTATGTCGCTGTGATCGGCCATATCGCGCTGGGCTCGATGCTGGCCGCGCGCAACGGCGCGCTGGCGATGATCGCAACATTGAGCGTTTGCGCGGTGGTCCCCCTGCATTTGCTGGCGGCGCGAAAAAGCCTTTCAGGCGGGCTTTTTCGCGCCACTGCGCAAAGGCAGGGCTGGATCGCGATTGGCGACCCCCAGTCCTTTATCGAGGATCGCGGCACGGTTATCGAAATCCCCGGCGGAGAGCGGGCGGCGGTTTTCCGCCACACGGGCAAGCTGTCGGCCATGGCCAACGCCTGCGCGCATCAGAACGGACCGCTCGGCGAAGGCCGCGTCTATAATGGTTGCGTCACTTGCCCCTGGCACGGGTTTGAGTATCGGCTTGAAGATGGCTGCGCGCCTGCGCCCTTTACAGAAAAACTCGCCACTTACGCCCTGCGGCTCGAAAACGGCGTGGTTTGGCTCGACACTGCAGCCCGCCCGCCGGGCACGCGGATTGAGCCGCTTGAACTGCCGGGAGACGCGGCATGAATGAACCGTCTTTTTTTGTCGGTTATGCCGCCAGTCTGCCTGCGGATACAAAATCATTCCTGCTCAAAGTCGCGGCAGGGTGGGTTTTCCTGATGGGCGCGCTGGCGCTGACGCTATCGGTTGCAACAGACGATCCGGGCGATGGACATTTTGCCGGCGACGCGGTTCTGACCGGTCTGGTCACAAATGCCCCCTATCCCGTGCTTTTCCTGCCGCCCGACGCCGGTCATCCCCTTGGCCATGCTGTCCTGTTGGCGGGCGATGGCAAGACGGGCGCCCAGTCGCAATCCCTGTCGCTTGAAGGCAAGCGGGCGAAGGCCAGCGGCTACATGCTCAAACGCGGCGAACTCGACATGCTTGTGCTTGGCGCCGTCTCTGCTGAGCCCGCAGCGGAACCCTCCGCATCGTTCAACCCTGCCCCGCTGGGGCGCTGGCGCGTCACGGGTGAAATTTGCGACGGCAAATGTTACACGGGAGGGATGCGCCCCGGAACCGGTCTGGCGCACAAGGCCTGCGCCAATCTCTGCATCGCGGGCGGCGCGCCGCCGGTGTTTGTCAGCGCGGCGCCTGTTGAGGGCTCCATTTTCCTGCTCATGGCGGGCCCCGACGGCGGCCCCGCGCCGCAGGGGATCGCCGATCTTGCAGGCCTGCCTGTGCAGGTTGAAGGCGATATTGAAAGGCGGGGCGACCTGCTGGTGCTGAAAGCTGACTGGGCGCGGGCGAAAGAGGAATAGTCTGAGGCGGGCGGAAATCGGGTTTCCGCTCATCGCAACGAAAATTCGGCGGCGATCCGCTTGTGCAGGGAATCGCGCACTGATCGATAGGCGTCCAGAATGATTTCGCGATTGCCTTGCGTCGCGGTGGGATCGAAGGTCCGCCAGAATGTCACATCGAGCGCCAGCGACCGCGTGAATTCCAGCGCGCGGTGATGCGCCTCGGGGGACAGACTGACGATCAGATCGAAATTCATGTCCTCCAGATCGTCAAAACTCTGCGGGCGGTGTTTTGAAATGTCGATGCCTGTTTCCTCCATCACCGCCGTGGCGAAGGGGTCGCGCGGACCCGCGCGCAGCCCTGCCGAGGTAAAGAAAATCTCCCGCCCAAACATATGTCGCGCCAAAGCCTCGGCGATGGGCGAGCGCACGGAATTGTAGGAACAGGCGAACAGCACCGACTGCGGGCGCTTTTTCAGCGGCCCGCTGGCCAATTGTGGCGACTCCCCGCTGGCGGCGGCCATCGCTAGCCCTTCCAGTGCAGGGCGGTCAGCAATGTGAACAGACGGCGGTAGGTATCGAAATCGCCGGAGATCTTGCCCTCAAGTCGTTCGGCCAGCAATTGGGCACCTTCGTTGTGAAGGCCCCGCCGCCCCATGTCGATGGCTTCTATCTGCTGCGGGCTCGCCGTGCGGATCGCGGTAAAATAACTTTCGCAGATCATGAAATAATCGCGCAGGATGCGGCGGAACGGCGACATCGACAGAAGATGCGCAGCAACCGGCGCGCCCTTGGGATCGCGGATATCGAGCAGGATTTTCCGGTCATGCACGGCCAGATGCAAGGCATAGGGCCCGCCGTCATGCCCCGGAACGCCAAAATGATTCGCCTCGACAAGGTCATAAATGGCGATGCGGCGTTCATGATCCTGATCTGGCGTGCCGCGCCCGATAGACGCCTCATCGAGCGTGACAGACGCGAGACATTGCCGAGTTGCGTCCGGCTCCACTTGCTAGCCCCTGTTCATTCGAATGGCGACCGACCGCGCATGGCCATCGAGCGATTCAGCTTGCCCCAGCGCAATGGCTGCGGGGCCGATCTCGTGCAAAGCATCGGCTGAACACTTGAGAATCGATGTGCGCTTCATGAAATCGAGCACGCCCAGACCGGACGAAAAACGGGCTGAACGCGCCGTCGGCAACACATGGTTCGAACCGCCGACATAATCGCCAATCGCCTCTGGCGTGTGTCCGCCGATGAAAATAGCGCCTGCATTGCGTATGCGCGCGGCCAGCGCGTCGGCGTCGACTGCGATGATCTCAAGATGCTCGGGCGCAAGCCGGTCGACAAGAGGGATCGCATCCGCGAGGCTCTGGACCAGAATGATCGCGCCATGCGAACGCCAACTGGCGCGAGCGATCTCGCGTCGCGGAAGAGTTGTCAGTTGCGCGTCCACCGCGCGTTCGACATCATCGGCAAGCCTTGCATCATCTGTGATCAATATGGACTGCGCCGCCGCATCGTGTTCGGCCTGCGCCAGAAGATCGGCCGCAATCCAGTCGGCATTGGCGCTGGAGTCGGCCAGCACCAGCACCTCCGAAGGTCCGGCGATCATGTCGATGCCAACGGTTCCGAACACACGGCGCTTGGCCGCTGCGACCCAGGCGTTTCCCGGTCCGACAATCTTGGCGACCGGCGCAATGGAGGCTGTGCCATAGGCGAGCGCAGCGATCGCTTGCGCGCCGCCAATGCGATAGATTTCATCGACGCCCGCGCGCTGCGCCGCGGCCAGCACCAAAGGATTGAGCGCGCCGCCGGGGGCCGGAACGACCATAACGAGACGCTCGACGCCCGCGACCTTGGCTGGCGCCGCATTCATCAATACAGACGATGGATAACTCGCTGTGCCGCCGGGAACATAGAGGCCCACCGCTTCAATGGCGGTCCAGCGCCAGCCGAGCTCCACGCCCGCTGAATCAGTGAAACGCAGATCGGAGGGCTTTTGGCGCTCATGAAAGGCGGTGATGCGCGCATGGGCAAGGTCAAGCGCCGCGAGCGCTTCAGGCTTGCAGGCGCCAAGGGCCGCCTGGACTTCCTCAGAGCCGATCCGCATCGGCGTCACAGCAAAATCGAGCCGGTCGAAACGCAGCGAATAATCGCCGAGCGCAGCGTCCCCGCGCGCGACAACGTCGGCGATAATGGCCGCGACATCATTGTCAACGTCGACCGACGCCTCGCGCTTGCCCGCCAGAAGCGCGGCGAAGGCAGCGGTGAAATCGGACCGGCGGGCATCGAGCCTGACGGGCATGGGGGACCTCCGGTAAACAGGTTCAGGCGGGATCGTCGGCTGCCGGCACGGCCGACGCCAGGCTGGTTTGCCACCTTGCGCCCAGATCGCGCAACTGCGCATCAAGACATTCGACTGTGAGGCGAAGGGATCCTCCGGACGAAAATTTGAAAATCACCCACCCGCCGGGCGCATCGCCCGGAGAAAAAACAATATCATCAAGGCTGAGCGCAGTGTCCCGCGCGGACGCGTCAAAACCCGAAGTCGCCACCTCCAGCACGCCATCGAAGTGCAGGCCGGCTTCGACGCATTGCATCTGACCACTTCCCGCAGCAAGCCAGTTGAACCGTTCCGCCACCAGAACGAAGCGCCGTTCCTTCGGCAGGAACGTCATATCGCCCACGCGCAGAACCGCGTGTTTCATGTGCAGTGCAACAACAGCGAGGTCTTCGCTGTCATGCGCAAGCAGCCGTAGGGGCGCGTGGAGCATTTTTATCCCTGAATCGGAATGGGCGACGATCGACAGAGTAACTATTTTTTAACAAAGTCGCCAGACGGGCTTGCCGGCGCCGAACCGTCTAAATATGATGAACGGATAGTTAATATATGGCCAACACCTTCCGCCCGGAACCCGCGCCATGCCAATGAGCAATCTGCGCTATTGCGCCGCCAATGCGGCAGCTCTTGCAAGCCTTTTCTGCATGCTAGCCGGTGGCGCCTGGACATGGCTTTGCTTTCCGCTGGCGGCTTTGCCCAACAGCCTCGGAGATGAGTTTTTTGGCGAGGATCTGTCCGGTCCGCAGGCTGGAGACCAACCCTGTCTCGACGCGCAACTGGTGTTGGCCCTGCCGCTCATGGCGCTGAACACCCTTGTTTTCGCGTGTTATTTCACCAGCGGCGATCCGCTTGGCGTTGTTGCGCTGCTCCAGGTCTGCGGCGTCGATTTCGATGCGGCAAGAGCGTCGACCGGCGCGCCCGGATATGTTTCGATGATCATGGGGATGGGCGGTTTCACCGGCGCCGCCATGACCGTTGCGCATGAATTGATTCATCGAACCACGCGCCCTGGCCTCGTACAGGTTGGCCGCTGGCTGAGCGCTTTCTGCTGGGAGTCGGCCTTCAACCTGCAACATATGGTGGGCCACCACATGAACGCCGGATTCTATGAGGATTCGGGAACAGCGCGGCGCGGCGAAAATATTTATGAATTTGTTGTGCGCGCCAGCGTTTATAACAACCTGACGGCGATCCGCAGCGAGAGCGACCGCCTGCGCCGCCGCAACATTCCTTTTTTCAGCATCAGGAATCAGTTTCTCACCGGTCAGGCGATGACCCTCGCGATCGCAGCGGTCTATATGGCGATCGCCGGGTGGCTGGGCCTCGCCGTGTTTTTCATAGTCCATCTGCAGGGACGCTTTTACCTTGAAGGGGCGGCCTATCTCGAGCACTACGGGCTGGTCCGCGTGCCGGGAACACGCTTTGAGCCGCGCCATGCCTGGGACACGTATCGCGCCTTGTCCTGCGCCTTGCTGTTCAATCTGCAACGCCATTCCGATCATCATCAGAACGCGACCCGGCCATTCTATCAATTGAGCGTGCAGAAGGATGCGCCGCGCCTGCCCGCCGGCTATCTCAGCCTGTTGCCGCTTGCGATGGTCCCTCCGCTCTGGTTTGCCTTCATGCGACCGCGTCTGGAGGCATGGGACCGCGAGCGAGCGACGCCGCAAGAATTGAGCTATCTGGCCGAACACAGCGCGCAGGGCATTTTCCCGGTCGCCGCTGAATAAAGCCTTTTTGGCGCGATTGCCCGGCTCCCACGCGGGTTTCAGAGCAACTCAAGCGATATCGATACCGGATTGCCAGAAGAAACGCGTTAAAACCAAAATCCGGTGCATTTTCCTGTTCCGATCAAACATGAAAATGTTCCAAGCGGGGATTCATTGAAATAGCAGGATTTTTACGGAAAACCGCGCGACACTTTTCCGAAATCCTGCTTAGTCGCCGCCCGATATGCGCTCAACTTCCGCGCCGCAATCGCGCAATTTCTGTTCGAGTTGCTCAAAGCCGCGATCGAGATGATAGACACGGTGAACGATGGTTTCGCCCTGCGCCGCCAATGCCGCGATCACCAGCGATACCGATGCGCGCAAATCCGTCGCCATGACAGGCGCGCCCATCAAAGATCGCACGCCTGTCACAACGGCTGTGTCATGCTCAAGATGGATTTTCGCGCCAAACCGCGCGAGTTCCTGCACATGCATGAAGCGGTTTTCGAAAATCGTCTCGGTGATCCGCGTCACGCCATCCGCCCGGGTCATCAGCGCCATGAATTGCGCCTGTAAATCTGTAGGGAAACCGGGAAACGGGTCGGTCATCACATCGACGGGCTGGATTTCCCCGCCATTGCGCCGGACGCGTATGCCCATTGCATCCGAACTGATCTGCGCGCCTGTGCGGCTCAACACATCGAGGGCCGATTGCAGCAATTCGGGCCGGGCGCCTTGCAGGAATACATCGCCACCAGTCATCGCGACCGCCATGGCGTAAGTGCCCGTCTCGATCCGGTCTGGCAGAACCGTGTGAGTCGCGCCGCCAAGACTGGCGACGCCTTCAATTTCGATCGTGGAGCCGCCGGCGCCCTGTATGCGCGCGCCCATTTTGGTCAGGCAATCCGCCAGATCGACAATCTCGGGTTCGCGCGCCGCATTGTGAATAACGGTTGAGCCGCGCGCCAGCGAGGCGGCCATCAAAGCAACATGGGTGCCCCCGACAGTGACTTTCGGAAACACAATCTGCCCGCCCACAAGCCCTTTGGGGGCGCTGGCGATCACATAGCCTGCTTCAATATCGATTTTCGCGCCGAGGCTTTCGAGCGCCTGAAGCAGCAGATCCACCGGGCGCGTGCCGATTGCGCAACCGCCGGGCAACGACACCTTGGCCTGCCCCATACGCGCCAGCAGCGGCGCCAGCACCCAGAAACTGGCGCGCATCCGCGACACCAGTTCATAGGGCGCGAGCGTATCGACGATGTTCCGGGCTTCCAGCTTCAGGGTCTGGCCGCTGGTTGGCAATTCACCCGGGCGCTTGCCCGCAATCATGTGATCGACGCCATGGTTGCCCAGAATGCGCAGCAGCAGGCGAACGTCGGCCAGCCGCGGCACATTCTCCAGCGTCAGCGTCTGGCTGGTCAGCAGCGAGGCGATCATCAACGGCAGCGCCGCGTTTTTCGCGCCCGAAATCGGAATGGCTCCGTTGAGCCGGGCGCCGCCCTGAATTCGTATTCTGTCCATAATTCCTCTGGGGCTAACCGGGATGCGCGGGTTCGAGCCGCGCGACGCCCTTGAACGTCTTGCTATAGGACGCTCATGCCAGGGGGAACAAGACTTAAGTCAGTCCGTGGGGTCCACATCCCCGCCATGGCGCCGCGCCCGGAGCTGCTCTTTGCGACGGCGCAAATTCTCGCGCAACGCGTTCGCAAGCCGTTCAGCCTGCTTGCGTTTTTTCCGCTCCACGGCGCCGGCAACCGGTGGGGTCTCGCCGGGTGCGCCGGCAGGTGGGAGTGTCATGCTCATCACCCGGTTTTACAACCCGCTGTGCGAACCGCAAGGCGGCGAATGCGCTTGCCACGCAAGCCGTCCCGTGGCACAAGCGCCCCGCTTCGGGGCGAATGACAGCCCCCGCGCATTCCATGCTGTGGTAGCTCAGTGGTAGAGCACTCCCTTGGTAAGGGAGAGGTCGAGAGTTCAATCCTCTCTCACAGCACCATTGCAAGCCCTTGATTCACCGAAATGATTTTATTTACAAGGGCTTACCGTTCAGAGCGATGATACAAACTCCGTTCCAAAGCGGTGGTTCCAATGGCCGGCAAGATCAAACATTTGCTGTATCGGGAACGTCGCGATAAACAGCCGGCAATTCGGAAATAATTTTGATCCCGAGCGGGCGCATTTCTCTGGGTTTACGAGAAATATCGCATGATTGATCCTGATCGGGATCGGAACAAAGATTATGTGTTACCGAGCGGGCGCAGCCGCTCTTGATTCATAGGCTCCGATGCTTTATGTTCCCGAGCGGGGGCAAGTCAGGGCAACGGAAGTGGAAAAAGCGTATCAACGTTCAGTCAGTGCTGTGGATTTGGCGAGGCAAGCGGCTCGATCAATTGGTGGAGGGGCAGCCACCTCGACGCCAGCGGGTTTGGGCGCAGCGTCCAATGCCCTTGCCGCATCGCCATTTGCCGCCGCGAGCCAACGAACGGATCACGTGATCGTCATTAGCGATCAATTTTCCAAGCCACGCCATGACGAACCCGTACGAAACGCCGGGGATTTGGGACGCCTGGTGCGCATAGCGCGTGAAAATCGCAAGCTTTCGCAGCAGAGCTTCGCGGACGTCGCAGGCGTTGGCCGCAGATTTCTCTCCGAACTTGAAAATGGCAAGCCGACTCTGGAAATCGAAAAAGTCCTCAAAGTAGCTAACGCGGCGGGAATCGACTTGATTGCATGCCAACGTTGACCCCCCATGTCTGAACTGCAACTTGATGTTCGCCTCGACGGATTTGACGAGCCGATTGGCGTTTTCGTTCGCGACGATAATGACGCACTCGCATTCGCATATCGTGAAGACTATTTGTTGCGTCCAAATGCTGTTCCACTCTCTTTGTCGATGCCCTTGCGTAATGGGCCTTTCGCAGATGTTCCCACACGTGCCTTCTTCAACAATCTGTTGCAGGAGCGAGATGGGCATCTGCGAAAAGTGATGGCGACTTACGCGTTGCAGCGTGACGACGTTGCTGGCCTGCTGATGCGCCTGGGTAAAGATTGTCCCGGCGCGATCTCCGTCCTCGAAGCGGGTTCACCGCCGGCAAAAATACCAGGCGAATACGCAAATGATTATGAGCCAATTGCCATCGAACGCATGGAAGCAATCGTATCGGCATTACACAATCGTGAGGAATTGCCCGACGGAACGGCTGATCCTTCTCCTTTGGCCGGAGTGCAAAGCAAAATTGCTTTGACCAAATTGCCAAATGGATTTTTGGCCGAACCGCGACGAGGGACAGGAGCTCCCACAACGCATATTTTGAAGGCGCCGGATCGAAAGCGGCCTCAGGATGCGGCGCTGGAATTTCTTGCGCTCAAGCTTTCAGCAAAACTCGGGATTGAAACCGCTGAAGCGGAATTGATCCGGTTTGGCGGCATCGAGGCGCTTCTGATCAAGAGATTCGATCGTGCGCACGATCAAAATGGTCGAGTCGTTCGAATCCACCAGGAGGATTTCGCACAAGCGCTAGGGCTGCCAGCCGAATTAAAATATGAGCGGAGAGGCACATCTGATCGATGCTTCAATGTCGATGGAATTCGCAGGGTGCTGAATCAAACGAAAAATCCGGCAGAGGAGCGAATTCGCTTTGTGCGCCAAACCTTGTTCGACTTGGCAATTGGAAATATGGATGCGCATGCAAAGAACCATGCAATTCTGCATTCAGGCGCATCAAATATTCGCGTGTCGCCGCGATATGATTTGTTACCGACGCAGCTCGATCCCGCCTTGACAACCGAGCTTCCCTACAAGATCGGAACCGCTTGCAAAATCGACGACATAACAGCGAGGGACTTTGATCTTTTCCTGAAAAATCTAGGGATTGAAAATGCGGCGGCGCAACGCCGCATGCGCCTCATGAACGCTGAATATATTGCCAGAAATCTGGCTGACAATTTGTCGCGCATTGCCCGATATGACAAAACTTTCGCCGACCTTATCGCAACCAACCTCCGCACGCTCCTTCCAAAACTCGACGTCGCTGTGCCCGAAGCTGCAGAGTCCCGCGATACGTTTGTTGCCCGCGGCGGAGGGTGGCGGCTTGAATCCTAATGTCGTAGTGCGTCAGGCATCAAATGGCGACCAGCAAGCGCATATCGCAATCAAAAAGACCCTCATCGGCAGAGGCGACATGAATTCACAGCGGCGCCCGCATACACTGTCATTTTTTGGCCCGCGCATTCCATGCTGTGGTAGCTCAGTGGTAGAGCACTCCCTTGGTAAGGGAGAGG
>CAIZEI010000198.1 GCA_903931945.1 uncultured Hyphomicrobiales bacterium
ATATTCTGTTCCGACATTGCCTCCGGCGCCGGGCCGGTTATCGATCAGCACAGGAACGCCGAGCGAATCCTGCATCATTTGTGCAAACAGCCGCCCCGTGATGTCGACAGCGCCGCCTGCAGCAAATGGCACAACAATGTGGATCGGGTGCGCCGGCCACGTCTCGGCCCTGGCGCAGGGAACTGCAAAAAGACAAAAAATCGCCAGCGCGATCCTTCGAATCGGCATGGATCTCCCTCCCCCCAGGAACGGTTGCTATCAATCCTGCAATGGAATGTTGGCGTCCTTGACCACGCGCTCGAAAAGCGCGCGATCCGTAAAATAACGCGTGTCAAACTCTTCCGGGCTTGAGCCAACCGGCTCAAGCGCAAGGTTTTTCATCACCGCGCCGACATCGGGCGCGGCGAGCGCAAGCTTCGATTCTCTCCACAATCGCTCGACAATAGCGCGCGGCGTTCTGGCCGGAACGAACAGCCCCATCCAGCCCTGAATTTCGAATCCAGGCAGCCCCTGTTCCGCAATGGTTGGAACATCGGGCAATGGCCCGGCGCGCCTGATTGTTGAAACGCCGATCGGTCGCAGGGCGCCCGACTGGATCTGCGCCATGGCCGTAATCATCGGGAGAACGGCAAGCTGCACCTCGCCGCCGAGCATCGCCGAAATCAGCGGCGCATCGCCGCGATAGGGCGCCATCTGGATATCGATTCCTGTGGCGTGCTTGATCATTTCCATCGTCAGATGCAGCGAGTTGCCAATGCCTGTGGAGCCATAGGTCAGCTTGCCCGGATTGGCTTTGGCGTAGGCGATCAACTCCTGAAAGGTTTTCACCGGCAGGCCGGGTATGACGACCAGAACCGACGTTGTCGAGACAAGCTGCGTGACGCGCAGAAAATCAGCGTCTGCATCGAAGGGCAAGGATTTATAGAGCGCAGGGCTGATGGCGTGGCCATTGATATTAAACAACACCGTGTAACCATCGGGCGCAGACTTCGCGACAAAATTGGTTCCCAGATTGCCGCCGGCGCCCGCCTTGTCATCGACAAGAACGGTGGTTTTCATCTGATCCTGCAATTTGCCGGCGATCAGGCGCGCGAAGGCGTCGGTTGCGCCGCCGGCCGCATAGGGCACAACCATTCTGATGGGGCCTGCAGGCCAGGTCTGCGCACGCAATGGCGCGACCAGCGCCAGAAACGGCAGGACTGCGACTATCGCCTTGCGTGCAGCGCTCATGTCTCAGCCCCCTATTCCTGCATCGGTATATGCGCGTCGCTGACGATCTGTTTGAATCGCGCGACATCGTCCCGATAGATTTTGTCAAACGCGTCGGGTCCGGCGACAGCAGGGTCAATTGTCAGGTTGGTCAGCACTTGCCGGAAATCCGGCGCATCGATGACCGAGCCTGCCGCGCGCGCCAGCCGGTCGACAATATCGCGCGGCGTTCCAGCAGGCGCGAACAGCCCCATCCAGCCGGTGATGTTAAAATCAGGCATGCCCTGTTCTGCGATGGTGGGGACATCGGGCAACGTCGAAACGCGCATCGCCGTGGTCACGCCAATGGCGCGGATTTCACCTGAATCGATATGCGGTTTTCCGAATGTCGTGGGCGCAAGCGCAAACTGAATCTGTCCGCCAATCAGCGCCGCATACAGCGGCGCATCGCCTGTAAACGGAACCATCTGGATATCCAGACCGGCGCGATTCTTGATCATCTCCATGGTGAGGTGAAGATTGTTGCCAACGCCGCTCGACCCGTAATTCAACTGTCCGGGATGCGCTCTGACATAATCCACGAAATCCCGAAATCCCCTGATGGGCAAATCCCTGTTCGCCACGAGCGCTGTCGATGTCGAGACAAGGCGCACAACGCGCACGAGATCGGTGACGGAATCATAGGGCAGCGATTTGAATATGGCGGGCGTCACCGCCTGACCATTGGTGTTGAGTAAAATCGTATAGCCATCGGCCGGAGATTTGGCGACGTAATTGCCGCCGACATTGCCGCCGGCGCCGCCTCTGTTATCGATGACGACGGGCGCCCCGAGCCGCTCCTGCAGCTTGCCCGCCAGAATGCGCCCGAACGCGTCAACGCCCCCGCCCGCGATATAGGGGACAACGATGTGGATGGGTTTGGCTGGCCATGTCTGCGCAGATCCAGCCGTGCAGGCAGACAGCAGCGCAGCAGAGACGACAATACTGGCGCAAAACGACGCTGGAATGGCAGGCATAGCTCCTCCGGTCAGTCCTGAAGCGGAATGTTGGCGTCTTTCACGACCTGTTTGAAGCGTGCGACGTCGGAGAGGTAAATTTTTTCAAAGGCGTCCGGCCCGGCGCTGGCCGGATCGAGCGTCAGATTGACAAGCGGCCCTTTCAGTTCCGGCGAAGCGACGGCGGCGAGCGATTCCTTTGCCAGCCGATCGACAATATCGCGCGGGGTCCCGACCGGGGCGAACAGCGCCAGCCATCCGGTGACGCTGAAATCGGGCAGGCCCTGTTCCATGACCGTCGGAATTGTGGGCATTGTCGGAACGCGTTCCGCCGTTGTCACAGCAATGGCGCGGATCGCGCCCGAATCGATGAAGGCTTTGGCGGCGGTCGTTGGAACGAGCGCAGACTGGATTTCACCGCCGATCATCGCAGTGAACAGCGGCGCGTCGCCCGTGAAGGGCACCATCTGGACATCGATTCCGGTCGCGTGTTTCACCATCTCCATTGTGAGATGCAGCGCATTGCCGACGCCGGTAGAGCCGTAATTCAGCTTGCCGGGATGCGACTTCGCGTAGGCGACAAATTCCCCAAAGGTTTTGACCGGCAGATCCTTGTTGACGACAATGACGGTGGACGTCGTCGCGACTTCGGCGACGCGGATAAAATCGTGGACGGGGTCAAATGGCAGGGTCTTGTAGATTGCCGGACTGATCGCTTGTCCATTCGTATGGAGCAGGATTGTGTACCCGTCGGGGGGCGATTTCGCCACCGCGTTCGCGCCGACATTGCCGCCCGCGCCGCCCTTGTTTTCAATGACAACGGGGGTTTTCAGAAGGTCCTGCAATTTGGCGGCAAACACGCGCCCGAACGAATCCACCGAGCCGCCCGGCGGAAACGGAATGACGATTCTGATCGGCTTTGCGGGCCAGGCCTGAGCCGCAGCCCCCGAAATGCTGGCGCCGAGCGCGCCTATCGTGATCGCGAGAGCCAAACCCTGTCGTAACAGATTGCCCTTCATAGCCGGTTCCTCCTGCATTGTGGCGCCGGTTTGCGCTGACGCCACGGCGCAACATGGCTGCAGGCCGCGCAGAGGTCAAACGGGCGCGGAATCGCGCGTCAATAGGGCCTGCCATCCTTGTGTTGAAAGACCCAGTTTCCATCGCCGGCAAATGCGGCAACCAGATCGTCATCGGGATAAACGCCTTCATCGCCGGCTGACCGGTCGCCTATTTCAAGATAAACGACATCGGCGCCGCTGTTATTGACAAGTTTATGCGCAATCCCGGCGGCGGGAAAGCCCGCGCACATGCCAGGGCGGAGTTTAACCTCGCCCCGATCGGTGATCAGCGTGGGGTCTCCGGAGATGATGTAAATGAACTCATCCTGCCTGCTGTGGCGGTGCAACAAGGCGGATTCGCCGCCGGGCGCAAGCCTTGTCAGATTGACGCCAAAATTGCGCAGACCGAACAGGTCGCCCAGCGGTCGTTTCTCGCGTCCGGCCATACGGCTGAAAAACGGTTCGGGATAGTTGGACTGCTTTGTTTTTGCGGGCGCGTCCATTGCCGCAATGGCGAGCGGCGGTTTTGGCTGGGTTGCGGTCATACGCTTCTCCTGCTTGATCGAATGGCGCAACAGCGGCTCCGCCAGCCACGCAAATCACGCGCAACCAGTGTGTTCGACCGAAGCCAACGGATCAACCCGCAAAACCGGACTCGCGCGCCCCGGCACAGCGCCGATTGCAGTTAGATTTCAAAATTCCGGAGTTTCTGCGCATGAATTCCCGTCCGGTCGGAGTGTTCGATTTCTCAACAATACAAGCTCGCCGATGATTTCAATCATTTTTCCTCACCGGATAGACATGAAAGGCTTTTCATGTCTATTTTTAGATTGCGCGTAACGGGGAGCCTATCGATGAAGCTCACGAACAGAGGCGTCGCCATTAACATTTCGCCTGCGGAAAGACCTCGTTCGGCAGCGGGAACCTTCGAACTCATCCTGATCAAACCCTTGCATTACGATGACGACGGCTATGTAATTCAATGGCTTCGCTCCCTCCTCCCGTCCAATGCGCTTGCCGTGCTTTTCGGGCTTGCGACGGACGCCTCGCGCAGGCGAATGCTGGGCGACGATATCGACATTCACGTTACGGCAATCGACGAAACCAGCACGCGCGTCACGCCTTCCTGGATTATCGATTTAATCCGTTCGGCCAGCGCCGGCGGATTGGTCGGGCTTGTCGGCGTGCAATCAAACCAGTTTCCACGCGCCCTTGATATCGCGCGCCCCTTGCGGGCGGCAGGGATCCCCGTTGCTATTGGCGGTTTTCACGTTTCCGGCTGTCTGGCAATGTTGCCGGGCATGCAGAGCGACCTGCAAAATGCGCTCGACATGGGCATCAGCCTTTATGCAGGCGAATCCGAAGGGCGGCTTGACGAAATTCTCGTCGATGCAGCCAGAGGAAAGCTGAAACCGGTCTATAATTATCTGAAAGACCTGCCTGCCATTGACAATCGTCCGCCGCCATTTTTGCCTGCCGGGACAACGGCCGGCACGCTTGGCGCGCTTGGAAGTTTTGACGCCGGTCGCGGTTGCCCGTTTCAATGCTCCTTCTGCACAATCATCAATGTTCAGGGGCGTAAATCGAGACGGCGCTCGCCTGACGATATTGAGCGCATCATTCGCGCCAGCCTCTCAGAAGGGATCGACCGCTTTTTTATTGCCGACGATGATTTCGCCAGAAACAAGGATTGGGAGATCATTCTGGACCGCCTGATCGAGATTCGCGAGGAGCCCGGCAATCGTGAAATCACCTATGTCATGCAGGTCGATACACAATGTCACAAGTTTCCAAATTTCCTTGAAAAGGCTGGCCGCGCCCATATCATCAGCGCGTTCATAGGACTGGAGAATATCAATCCCGATAATTTGATGTCGGCGAAAAAGCGCCAGAATAGAATCACCGATTATCGCGAGATGCTGCTCGCCTGCAAACGCAACGGGCTCCTGACCTGGGGTGGGTACATCCTTGGTTTTCCCAACGACACAAAGGAATCCGTGCTCGCCGATATCGAAATCATCAAGCGCGAATTGCCAATAGATATTCTGGAATTTTTCTTTCTGACCCCGCTGCCCGGTTCAGAGGATCACCAGAAACTCGCCGCAGCTGGCGTTCCCATGGACCCGGATCTGAACCAATACGATCTTAATCATGCACTGACCGCCCATCCCAGAATGTCAAAAGCGGAATGGGAGGAAACGTACCGGCTCGCCTGGGAAAGCTATTTCACCCCAGAGCATTGCGAAACCATCATGCGGCGCGGCGCCAAAACCGGCATTCATCCGAACCGGATGTATGAACCGCTCGCCTATTTTCCTTATTGCGTCAAGCATGAGGGCGTCCATCCGCTGGAAGGAGGCCTGGTGCGACGCAAGCGCCGCCGAGACCGCCGGCCTGGACTGCCGCTTGAAAACCCTTTGTCATTCTATCCGAAATACTGGTGGCATTTGCTTTCCGGCAACGCCATTCTGCTTTCCAGCTATTTGCGATTGCGACGGACTGGCGCGAGGATCATGCGCCATCCCCGGCTTTTTGACTATATGGACAAAGCGTTGACGCCGGTCGAAGCGAAGGATGACGAAAATCTCGAACTGTTGACGCACACGGACGCGGCGCGCCAGGCGGTCAAACGCCAGCGCAAGATTGAAGAGATCGTCTCTGTCGCTCGCGCCTGAGCCGATCCGGAGCGCGTCAGGCGGCCGGTCGCAGCTGCGCTCCGGCGTCGCTTGCGCCGGGGCTCCCGGCTCTCTATTGAGGGCGCCACACTTTGAAGGACAGCACTCATGGCCGAACCGCGCCGGGCATCGACGCCGACCTATTCCGCGCAGGGCGCGCGGTTTCTCATCGTTGAGGCCCGTTTCTACGACGGCATCGGCGAACGCCTTCTGGCCGGCGCAACGCGGGCGTTCGACGCCGCCGGCGCGCAGTATGATGTGGTTGGCGTGCCGGGCGCGCTGGAGATTCCCGCCGCCGTTCGCATGTTGACCCGCGACGGGCGCTATGCCGGCGCGATCGCGCTGGGCTGCGTCATACGCGGCGAGACCTATCATTTCGAGATTGTGGCCGGGGAGAGTTCGCGCGCATTGATGGACATGTCGGTCGCCCATGAATTGCCGCTTGGCAATGGCATTCTGACAGTCGAGAACGATGAACAGGCGATCGTTCGCGCCGATCCCGATCAGGGCGACAAGGGTGGCGACGCCGCGCGCGCGGCCCTTGCGCTTTATACTCTCAAACAGCGATCCGGCGCACGCTGATGTCCCGCGAACATCGCGCCGCAGCCCGGCTTGCCGCCACGCAGGCGCTGTACCAGATGGATGTCGCGGGCAAAGGCCTGAACGAAATTCTGGCGGAATTTGAAACATACTGGATTGGCCGGGAGATCGAAGGCGATCTTTATATTCCCGCCGAGATCGAATTCTTCCGCGATATTCTCACCGGCGTTCTGAACGATCAGCGCGCGATCGACGTGGATATCGACGAAACCCTGAACGATGGCTGGCCGCTGCGCCGCGTCGAGGCCGTCATGCGCGCTGTGCTGCGCGCGGGCAGTCATGAATTGCGCAAACGCAAGGACATTCCGCCGCGCGTCATCATCAAGGAATATGTCGATGTCGCCGCCGCATTTCTGGCGACCGATGAGGTCGGAATGATCAATGCTGTGCTTGACAAGCTGGCGCGCAAGGCGCGTCCGGACGATTTCTAGTTTTGCTCCCGGGAGGGTTGTGTGAGCATTCCCTTCAATGAGGACGAACTTATTGCCCGACTGTTCGCGCCGATCGCAGGGCCGGGCGGACTTGCCCTGCGCGATGACGCGGCGTTGATCGCCCCGCCGCCGGGCTGCGAAATCGTGGCGACGACAGACGCGATTGTTGCAGGCGTGCATTATTTTCCTGACGATTCGCCAGAAGGCGTCGCCCGCAAGGCGCTGCGCGTCAATCTGTCGGACCTTGCCGCCAAGGGCGCGACGCCGCTCGGATTTCTGCTGACGCTGGCGCTGCCCGCAAACCTTCCCGCCGACTGGCTGGAGCGGTTCGCATCCGCGCTGGCCGTGGATTGCCGGGGCTATGGGATCGATCTTCTGGGCGGCGATACGGTGAAGACCCCGGGGCCCGCGATGGTCTCCATCACTGCGCTGGGGATCGTCCCTGCCGGACGCATGGTGCGCCGCACAGGCGTTCGCGCCGGAGACTGGATTTATGTCAGTGGAACCGTTGGCGACGCGGCCATCGGGTTGAACCTGCGCGAAAACAGAGCGTTTTTGCCGGACCTTTCCCCGCAGGCGCATGGTGAACTCATAGGCCGCTACCTTGAGCCGCTGCCGCGCAATGCGCTGGCGCTGGCGATGCGCGAATGCGCGAGCGGCGGCATGGATATTTCCGACGGGCTCATCGGCGATCTCACCAAAATGGTCGCGGCGTCAGGCGTCACAGCGCGGATCGAACTGGCGGCGGTTCCCTTGTCGCAGGCGGCGCGGGCGGCCATCGCGATCAATCCCGCGCTGTTTGAAACCGCCGTGACCGGCGGCGACGATTATGAATTGCTGGCCAGCGTCGCGCCGGCGCAGGCGCGGCGGTTTGAAGACATGGCGCGCGCGGCAGGCGTGTTGACGAGCCGGGTAGGCCTGGCTGTGGCTGGCGGCCACGCGCCCGCGTTCATTGACCCCAACGGCGCGCCGCGCGCGTTCGCTCGCGGGAGTTTCAGTCATTTCTGAACGCCGCCGATTACGAGAATGGCGTCGACCTCGGCGGTTTGCGCGCGCCAGGGGTTCTGGCGCTGCGCGGCGCAGCTCCTACCCTCGCCAGGCCAGCGCAACCAGTGCGGCTGCGATCACCCACAACGCCAGTTTGCCCCAGCGCGCGCGGCGGGCTTCAGCCCGGCCTATCCCGTCAAGCGATTCTCCCGAAAGCGCAAAGCCATGCTCTGTGGCATGTTCGAGCTTGCTGACGAGGCCATCGATCCGCCCCAAAAAATCCGGAAGGCGACCCGCCGCGCGCCCGAAGAGTCCGAGGTTCTGACCTGCATCGGCGAGTTTTCCAAGCGGGCCAAGGTGTTCCTCGATCCAGCTCCGCACGACCGGATCTGACACCGCCCATATATTGAGTTTCGGATCGAAGCCGCGCGCGACGCCTTCCACAACCACCATGGTTTTTTGCAGCAGCACGAGCTCGGTGCGCGTGCGCATATCGAACAGCGCCGTAATCTCGAACAGCAGCGTCAGCAATTTCGCCATTGATATCTGATCGGCGGTTCGTGAATGGATGGGCTCGCCGATGGCGCGGATCGCCTGCGCAAAATCCTCCACCCGATGGCTTGAGGGCACATAGCCCGCGTCAATATGAACTTCTGCGACACGGCGATAGTCGCGGGTGATAAAGCCGTACAGGACTTCAGCCAGAAACTTCCGTTCCTTCATGCCGAGCCGGCCCATAATGCCAAAATCGACCGCGACGAGTTTGCCCGCCGCGTCAACGAACAGATTGCCCTGATGCATGTCAGCGTGGAAAAATCCATCGCGCATGGCGTGCCGCAGGAAGGACTGGATGACAATCCGCCCGAGGTTGGGCAGATCGACATTGGCCTTGCGCAGCGCAGCGATGTCGGACAGGGGGATGCCCTCGATCCATTCAAGCGTCAGCACGTCTTTGGTCGTGCGGTTCCAGTCGATGGCGGGCACGCGAAACTCGCTGTCTCCCGCGCAATTCTCCGCAAACTCCGAGGCGGCGGCGGCTTCCAGCCGGAAATCCATTTCCATGCGCACGGTGCGCGCCAGCGTATCCACAACCTCGACGACCCGCAGGCGCCTGGCTTCAGGATGAAAGCGCTCGGCAAGACGCGCCGCAAAATACATATCCGAGAGATCGCGCGCAAAGCGTCGTTCGATGCCGGGCCGCAGCACCTTGACCGCGACTTCACGCGTGCTCTCGCCGTCTCGCACCAGCGCGCGGTGCACCTGCGCAATGGACGCGGCTGCGACCGGCTCGCCAAATTCTGCGAACGCCTCATCGAGTTTTTGTCCGAGCGACGCCTGTATGATCTGCTCCGCCACAGCGCGTGGAAAAGGCGGCATCTTGTCTTGCAGCTTTTCGAGTTCGCCGACCGCGCGCGCGCCAACCACGTCAGGCCGTGTCGCGAGGAATTGGCCTAGCTTGACATAGGACGGGCCGAGCCGGGCAAATGCGGCAACCAGACGGCTCGCGCCATTCTTTGCCGCACGACGCGCGAAAAGATTAGCCAGCGCGAGCAATGGTCGGGCAGCGGGCGGCAGCAGGGTCGGGTCGATGCTGGCGAAGACACCTTCATGCGCCAGCACAAAACCAGCGCGGGCGAGCCGCAGGACGTGGACAGTGGAGCTTATCACGCGCGCGCCCTAAAGCTTCCAGCCCGAATGAATGCAGACAACGCCGCCCGTGAGCCGGGTGAACGACGCCCGTTTGAACCCGGCTTCGGCAATCATTTCGGCGAAGGATTCCGCCGTGGGGAATTTGCGGATGGATTCGACGAGATAGCGATAGGGCGCGCCATCGCCGGTGACAACCTTGCCAATGGCGGGGATGGCGGTGAAAGAATAGGCGTCGTAAAACCGGGCGACAACAGGCAGATCAACCTGCGAGAATTCGAGGCACAAAAACCGTCCGCCGCGTTTCAGCACACGATACGCTTCGTTCAACGCGATCTGAATGCGCGGCACGTTGCGAATGCCAAAGGCGATCGTGTAGGCGTCAAAACTCTTGTCGGGAAAGGGCAGTTGCTCGGCGTTGGCTTCGACAAAATCAAGCCCCGCAAGCCCAAGCTTTTCAGCACGCGCGCGCCCGACCTCCAGCATATCGCTGTTGATATCGAGCACCGTGACATGGGTTTGCGCGCCGCCCGCCCTGGCGATCCGGAAGGCGACATCGCCGGTGCCGCCGGCGACATCCAGATGACGGAAGCCTGGCCTGCCCGCCGGGCGCACCATGCCGACCAATACGTCCTTCCAGGCGCGGTGCAGGCCCGCCGACATCAAATCGTTCATGACATCGTAGCGCGAGGCGACCTTGTGGAAGACGTCGTCGACGCGCGCCTGCTTTTCGCCCAGCGGCACGCTGGCAAAGCCAAAATGGGTGTCCTCGCCGGCGGGCATTTCCTGCGCCATCGCTGTCTCCATGATTGGCGCGACCATATAGCGAAGGCTACCGGAAGGCCAATGCCAAGCCGCCCTGCCGCCGCCTGCGAAATCTGTTACTCTGTCACCTAACGGAGGAGGCCGCCCGATGCTCGAACTCTACCACGCCCTGACTTCAACCTGCAGCCAGAAGGTGCGGCTCTGCCTTGCCGAAAAGAACATCGAATGGGTCAGCAGACCCGTCAATCTTGCTGCGGAAGAACATTTGACGCCCGCATATCTGGCGCTCAACCCCAATGGCGTTGTGCCAACCCTTGTGCATGATGGCAGGCCAGTCGTCGATTCCAGCGTTATCTGCGAATATCTCGATGAAACGTTCCCTGGCCCAAAACTCACCCCCGAAGATCCAGTCGAGCGCGCTGCCATGCGGGCCTGGATGCGATTTTTTGAGGAAGTGCCAACGGCGGCGATCCGCGTGCCTTCGTTTCATCAGGTGATCGCGCGCCGCTATCAGGCGCTGGATGAGCAGACCTTTGTGGAAAAAATCGCCGATATCAGGCCGTTGCGCAAAAACTTCTATCGTCGCATGGGACCGCATGGCTTCAGCCAAGCGGAGGTGGCCGAAGCGCTCGACGAACTCCGCCACACCATTGCCCGCATGGAGCGCGCGCTCGAAAACAGCCCCTGGTTGATCGGCGCGCAGTTCACGCTCGCAGATATCGTTGTCACGCCGAGCTTTGACCGGCTCGACGATCTCGGTCTGGCCTCGTTATGGGCGGGAAAACCCGGCGTCGCCAACTGGTTTACCCGGCTGAAATCCCGGTCATCGTTCGCCCTCGCCTATCCAAAGGGCTCGCGCCTGTCGGAGCGCGAACCCGTAAGGCCGCTGGGCAAGGCTGCGCTCGCCGGGCTGTGCTGAGCCGATCCTGGTGCGAAAATGCGTTGGCTGGCCGGCTTGCCGCCTCAATCCAGACTCCCCGGCAATTCTTTGACAAACGCCGCCACCTCCGCGCGCGACCGCAATACGATCCCCCGAATTTCCTCCGGCAAATCCGTCATCAAAGCCTCATGCTCGGCGCGGCTGTGCTGGGGGTAGCGCCACACCCAGCCGAACAAAAACGACAGGTCGAATTTCTCAAGGTTTCCCACATCGGCCCTGTGCCGCCCATACTCGCGGATCGATCGCCACAATGCGCGCAAAAAATAGACGTGGCGCGGCAGGTCAAGCCAGATGACCGCCTGCGTGCGGGGCAGGCGGATGTCCAGCGTGCTGGAATAATTGCCATCCATCGCCCAGGCCTCTTGCGCGACGCATTCGGCCACGCGCGCGCGAAAGAATTGCAAGTCGTTTGGCGCCCAGCCGGGGTTCCAGAACAACGCGTCGAGGTGAACGACGGGAATTTCCAGCCGTGCGGCAATAGCCCGCGCCAGCGTCGATTTGCCCGCGCCGCTGGGCCCAATGACGAGGATGCGCCGGCGATCCACTCACGCCCCCTCCGCCACCCTCGCCTCTATGGCCAGCGCATGAACGCCGCCTTTCAATTCCGCCTCCAGCACCCTATTTATCATTCGATGCTGCTCGATCCGGCTCTTGCCGGCAAAGGCGGCGGAGACGATTTTAACGCGAAAATGCGTTTCGCTGGCTGACATCGCGCCGGGGTGGCCGGACGCAGGATGGCCGATATGGCCGGCGTGCTGATGCGATTCGTCGATCACATCCAAACTTGTTGGCGAAAATGCCACCGTCAGCTTCATTGTTATGCTATCCTTAACGCTCATCGCGGAGCCTCCATCCGTTCTGGCGGGCTTACGCAGATTCACTCCTGCCGCGCGCATCGATTATATTTTCCCGGCGCCTTGCGGCGTCCTCATTCGGTCCCTAGTGTCGTGCCCATGAATCTCAATTCGCCCCTGTTCGACCGCATCCGCGTAAAACCGCGCGCTTCAGCGGCCCCCGCCGCAGCGCCCGTCAAGATACTCTGCGATTCTCCCGGCTGCCAGCAGAAGGGCGAATTCCGCGCGCCCATGGGGCGGTTGCGCGAGGGGCAGTTCTTCTGTTTCTGCATCGAGCATGTGCGCGAATACAACGCGACATACAATTATTTCAACGGGATGAAGGACGACGACGTCCTCAAATACCAGAAAGACGCCAGCACTGGCCACCGCCCGACCTGGGCGATGGGCGTTAATCGCAATGGCAAAACGTTCCGCGAGGATGGAATCGACCCCGTGGCCGATCCCCTTGGCCTGTTTCGCGGTCGCGCGCGCAACGCGGCGCCGGAGCCCAAAAGGCCGAAATTCGGCGTCGCCATCATGAAATCGCTGAATACGCTCAATCTCGATGAAAACGCCAAGCCTGAGGTCATTCGCGCCCGCTACAAGGAATTGGTCAAACGCCTGCACCCCGACGCCAACAATGGCGACCGCTCGCGGGAAGAAAAATTGCGCGAGATCATTCATGCCTATAAATACCTGCGATCCGCCAAGGTCGTCTGAGGCGGGGCGCGCGTGTTTGACCGGAGGCCTTGCTTCTGACAGGTGACGAGGGGCGGACTTCGTAATAGGTAATGAGACCCTGTGCGCCTGGCGTACGGGACCGTGGAGCCGGCGCCTGCCGGCGGTAACCCGAGTGTCGCCGGTGAGGCGTCCAGAACTGCCCCGGCGCAAGACGCGCGGGTTTGGAGGAATGATGAGTGATCTGACGCCCGGGATGCCCGACAAGGTTGTGTCTGCACGAGAGTTGTTCGGCATCGATACCGACATGAAAGTGCCCGCTTTTTCAGAGTCGAGCGGTCATGTCCCGGATTTCGACAAGGATTATCTTTTCGACAAGGACACGACCCTCGCCATTCTGGCCGGCTTTGCGCGCAACCGGCGGGTCATCGTCACCGGCTATCACGGCACGGGCAAGTCGACCCATATCGAGCAGGTCGCTGCGCGGCTGAACTGGCCCTGCGTGCGCATCAATCTCGACAGCCATGTCTCGCGAATCGATCTGGTTGGCAAGGACGCCATCGTTCTGAAAGAAGGCAAGCAGGTCACCGAATTCCGCGATGGCATTCTTCCCTGGGCCTATCAGAACAATGTCGCGCTCGTGTTTGACGAATATGACGCAGGCCGTCCCGATGTGATGTTCGTAATTCAGCGCGTGCTGGAATCCTCGGGCCGTCTGACGCTGCTCGACCAGAGCCGTGTGATCCGTCCGCACGGCGCCTTCCGCCTCTTCGCCACGGCCAACACCGTCGGACTCGGCGACACCTCCGGCCTCTATCACGGCACGCAGCAGATCAATCAGGCGCAGATGGATCGCTGGTCGATCGTCACCACGCTGAATTACCTGCCGCACGACAAGGAAGTCGAAATCGTGCTGGCCAAAGCGCAGCATTACCGCAACAAGGAAGGCCGGGACATCGTAAACAATATGGTGCGGGTCGCCGACCTCACCCGCAACGCATTTATCGCGGGCGATCTTTCCACGGTCATGAGCCCGCGCACGGTCATCACCTGGGCCGAGAATGCGGAAATTTTTACGGACATCGGTTTCTCCTTCCGGCTTACCTTCCTCAACAAATGCGATGAGTTGGAACGCGCGCTGGTTGCTGAATTCTATCAGCGCTGCTTCGGGCAGGAATTGCCGGAAAGCGCTGTCAACGTGGTCTTCAGTTAAGCGGAAAGAGCCGCGGCAGGCTTTTCCGCCGGTTCGTCGAGGCCGTTTCTCCCATCCGGGGGAAGCGGCCTTTTGAATCCGCCGCTGTTCTGTATGGCGAGACAGGTTGCGATGGCTTTGGCCTCGCCCGCATCGATCCCCGCGCCAATGTCCCTCGCTGAACCCGAAATGCCGCTCATTGCGTATTGACGTCGGGATGCTGCGCCAGTACATCCCACGCGTTCGCCAGCCTGCTGGCGGGCCCCTATGGCGGAACTGGTAGACGCGTCCGACTCAAAATCGGATTCCGCAAGGAGTGCTGGTTCGATTCCGGCTAGGGGCACCAAATCGTCATCCGGCGCGGTCCGGATTTGTCCGAAATACCATAAAAATC
>CAIZEI010000199.1 GCA_903931945.1 uncultured Hyphomicrobiales bacterium
ATCGAACCCTTATTGGTGGTGGTGATGCGTTCCTGAAGCGCGCCCATGTCGGTCGCCAGCGTCGGCTGATAGCCCACCGCCGAAGGAATACGACCGAGAAGCGCCGACACTTCCGAGCCGGCCTGCGTGAAGCGGAAGATGTTATCGACGAAGAACAGCACATCCTGGCCACGGTCGCGGAAATCTTCCGCCACAGTCAGGCCCGACAGCGCCACGCGCATGCGGGCGCCCGGGGGTTCATTCATCTGGCCATAGACCAGCGCGCATTTTGAACCTGCGCCGCCGCCCTTCTTGTTGACGCCGCCCTCGATCATTTCGTGATAGAGGTCGTTGCCTTCACGCGTGCGCTCGCCGACGCCCGCAAACACCGAATAACCGCCGTGCGCCTTGGCGACATTGTTGATGAGTTCCATGATCAGCACGGTCTTGCCAACGCCCGCGCCGCCAAACAGGCCGATCTTGCCGCCCTTGGCGTAAGGCGCAAGGAGGTCGACGACCTTGATGCCCGTTTCAAGAATCTGCGCCTCGGTCGCCTGCTCGGCGTAGGAGGGCGCCGGCTGGTGAATAGCGCGCTTGCCGCTGGTGACCAGCGGCCCGGCCTCGTCGACCGGTTCGCCGATGACGTTGATGATGCGACCGAGGCATTCGTCGCCAACCGGCACCATGATGGGCGAGCCGGTGTCGCTGACGGCCTGGCCGCGCGTCAGACCTTCCGACGAGTCCATCGCGATACAGCGGACCGAGTTTTCACCAAGGTGCTGCGCAACCTCGAGCACGAGACGCGCGCCGTTGTTGGTGGTTTCAAGCGCGTTCAGAATTTCCGGCAGTTCGCCATCGAATTTCACGTCGACGACGGCGCCGATCACCTGAGTGATACGGCCGGTGGTGTTTAGGGCGGTAGCCATGGTTTTTATCCTCTCGATACGGTCAGAGCGCCTCGGCGCCCGAAATGATTTCGATCAGTTCTTTGGTGATCATCGCTTGCCGTGTGCGGTTATAGGTGATCGTCTGTTTTTTGATCATTTCGCCGGCGTTGCGGGTGGCGCTGTCCATGGAGCTCATGCGCGCGCCCTGCTCTGAGGCGGCGTTTTCGAGCAGCGCGCGAAACACCTGCACCGAGATATTGCGCGGCAGCAGCGCGTTGAGGATTTCCTCCTCGTCGGGCTCATATTCATAGGTTGCCATCGCCGCGCCTTCGGCTTTGGGCGCGATTGTCGCCGGTATCAATTGCACGGCTGTCGGGATTTGCGCAATTACCGAGCGAAACCGCGAGAAAAACAGTGTGCAGACATCAAATTCGCCGGCTTCAAACCGGGCGATGATGTTCTTGCCGATCGGATCGGCATTTTCGAACGCCATCTGACGCACAGAGCGCAATTCGATCAGTTCGATGATATTTTTCTCGAACAGGCGGCGAAGCTGATCATAGGCCTTTTTGCCAACGCAAATAATTTTCACCGTTTTGCCCTGCCCCAGCAGCGCATTGGCCTTGTCACGCGCGAGGCGTGCAATCGATGAATTGAAGGCGCCGCAAAGACCGCGCTCGGCCGAGCATACGACGAGCAAATGCACATCGTCCTTGCCGGTGCCTGACAGCAGCTTTGGACCGCCGACGACCCCCGAGGCCACATTCGACAGCACCGCATCCATGCGTTCGGCGTAGGGGCGGGCGGCTTCCGCAGCCATTTGCGCACGACGCAATTTCGCCGCAGCCACCATCTGCATGGCCTTGGTGATCTTTTGCGTCGCCTTGACCGAGGCGATCCGGTTTCGCAGGTCCTTGAGGGAGGCCATAGTCTGCGCGTCTCCCCCTCCCCGCCTCTGGGCGCAGGAGGGTCAATTGGAATGGGAAAGCTTTACGAGAAGCTCTTCGTGAAATTTTCAACGACCGTTTTCAGCGTCGCGCCGTCGGCGTCGGACAGGTCTTTCGAATCCCGGATGGAGTTCAGAAGTGGGGCCTGAGCGGTCCGCAGCGTCGCCAGCAAACCATCTTCATAGGCTCTGATCCTGTTGACGGGGATTGTGTCGAGATAGCCGTTGACGCCAGCGTAGATCACGCAGCATTGCTCTTCCATCTTCAGCGGCGAGAATTGCGGCTGTTTCAGCAATTCGGTCAGGCGCGCGCCGCGGTTGAGCAGGCGCTGCGTCACAGCGTCAAGGTCAGACCCGAACTGCGCAAAAGCCGCCATTTCGCGGTATTGCGCTAGCTCGCCCTTGATCTTGCCGGCGACTTTCTTGGTCGCTTTGGTCTGCGCGGAAGATCCGACGCGCGACACCGACAGACCGACGTTCACCGCAGGGCGTATGCCCTGATAGAAAAGATCCGTTTCAAGGAAGATCTGGCCGTCGGTGATGGAAATCACGTTGGTCGGAATATAGGCCGACACGTCATTCGCCTGCGTCTCGATGACCGGCAGCGCCGTCAGCGAGCCCGCGCCATTGGCGTCGGAGAGTTTTGCTGCGCGCTCCAGCAGGCGGGAATGCAGATAAAAGACATCGCCGGGATAGGCTTCGCGGCCCGGCGGGCGGCGCAGCAACAGCGACATCTGGCGATAGGCGACGGCCTGCTTGGACAGATCGTCATAGATGATGACGGCATGCATGCCGTTGTCCCGGAAGAATTCGCCCATCGCGCAGCCCGAGAAGGGCGCCAGGAACTGCATTGGCGCCGGGTCCGAAGCAGTCGCGGCGACGATGATCGAATAATCGAGCGCGCCACGTTCTTCGAGCACTTTCACAAACTGTGCGACGGTCGAACGCTTCTGCCCGATCGCGACATAGACGCAATAGAGCTTCTGGTTCTCGTCCGTGCCCGTGTTGATCGCCTTCTGGTTGAGGATGGTGTCAAGCGCAATCGCGGTTTTGCCGGTCTGGCGATCGCCGATGATCAATTCGCGCTGGCCGCGACCGATCGGGATCAGCGCATCGACGGCCTTGAGGCCGGTCGCCATTGGTTCATGCACCGATTTGCGTGGAATGATGCCGGGCGCCTTCACATCGACGCGGGCGCGTTTGGCGGCCTTGATCGGGCCCTTGCCGTCGATCGGATTGCCGAGCGCGTCAACGACGCGACCAAGCAATTCCTTGCCGACAGGCACGTCCACAATGGCGCCGGTGCGCTTGACTGTCTGGCCTTCCTTGATGTCGCGGTCGGAGCCGAAAATAACGATGCCGACATTGTCACTCTCAAGATTGAGCGCCATGCCGCGAATACCGTTCTCGAATTCGACCATTTCGCCGGCCTGGACCTGATCGAGCCCGTAAACGCGCGCGATGCCGTCGCCGACCGAAAGCACCTGACCGACTTCGGTCACTTGCGCTTCATTGCCGAAATTGGCGATCTCATTCTTGAGGATTGCGGAAATTTCCGCGGCGCGGATGTCCATCAGCCGACCTCTTTCATTTTTGTTCGAATGGCGTTGAGTTTGGTGCGAAGCGAGCCGTCGACCATGCTGGAGCCCAGCTGGACGACGAGACCGCCGATAATGGCGGGATCTATTTTAACGTCGACATCGACGCTTTTGCCGCCGGAGATTTCGGCGAGCGCTGTTTTGAGGGTTTCCAGATGCTCTGCGCTCAGCGGCTGGGCGACCGTCACCCTGGCGCGCGTCACGCCACGGGCCGAGTCGTACAGCTTGCGGAAATCCGCGATCATCGATTCCACAGCGAACAGCCGGCGCTTGACGGCGGTGAGCTTGATGAAATTGGCCGCAAGGCCTGAAATTTCCATTTTCGACAGGATGCCGTCGAGCGCCCCGACCTGCTGGTCGGCGGTAAACACCGGGCTGCGCACGAGCCGCTGCAAATCGGCATTTTGCGCGACAATCGAGCCGAACGCTGCGAGATCCGCGGCGACTTTATCAGTCGCCCTCTGATCCCACGCCAGATCGTAAAGCGCCTGGGCGTAACGCCCGGTCATGCCAGATACGATCGTCTGTTCGTTAGCCACGCTTGGCCTCTGGTCTGGGGTCCGTTTCCCTGCGCGCCCGCCGACGCTTTGCGGATAGCCGCAGCGCCGGTGAAACATGCGTCTGGAAAGAGACGGTTTCGAAACCGGGGCGGCGAACGCAGCAGCCCCGGGCGCGCGTCGGGTAACATAACGAATTTGGCGGCGCAACCCTGCGAAGGTTGCGTTGGTCGCCAAATCAACCCTTGCCCGCGTGGAGGCCTGATTTCGCAGGGCTTGAATCCGGCTGTCAAACGCCTCCCTGGCGTCCGGGATGAACCGGAAAAGCGCCGCCCGTGGCGTTGTGACGCAGCAGGAAACGAGCAACGCTGCCGGATTGCGCCAGGGAACGGAGCCTTCAAGGGGCGGATGCCTGCGCTGCGGCTACGCCTTCACCAGTGCGCCGGGATTTTTCAGATATTTTTCCTTCAAAGCGTCAGCGATCCAGTAGGCGAGCGCGCCGACGGTTCCTGTCGGGTTCTTGCCGGCGTTCTGCGGGAATGCGCAGGCGCCCGTGACAAACACATTGGGCACATCCCAAACCTGGCAGTAGCGGTTCAGAACGCTGGTTCGGGGATCGGTCCCCATGATAGCGCCGCCCGTATTATGCGTGGATTGATAGGGCACGATGGAATAGGGGATGGGATTGCTGCGGGGGTCCACACGCACGGCGCCCATTTCCTTGCCGATTTTCGCGCAGACGTCGGCCAGCGATTTCATCAGCTTCTGTTCATTGTCCAGGTAATCAAAGGTCATACGCATCAGCGGGCGTCCGTAGATATCGCGATAGGTCGGGTCGAGGTCGAGATAATTGCCGCGATGGGCCATGTTCGATCCCTGATTCGAGATCGAGGCGGTATGCAGATAATGCTTTGCCGTGGCCTGTTTCCACTCCAGCCCCCACCGCGGCGTGCCGGGCGGCACGGGCCGGCCCTGGATCGGTCGACCGCCGGAAGTTGAGGCGCCAATGCCGCCCCCGCCAATGAAGCCCATTTTGGCGAAATCATAACTGCCGCCATTGAAATCATCGATATTCGTGCCGAGCGCGCCCGCGCCCATGAAATTGTTGAAATATGTTTTTTCATCGAAAAACGCCGTCGCGCCGCTCGATGCCTGATAGGCGTAATTGCGCCCGACAACGCCTGAATTGGTGACAGGATCGTAGGGCTTGCCGATGCCTGACCACAACAGCAATGCGACATTGCCGAGCGCGAAGGCCGAGAGCACCACAAGATCGGCAGGCTGGATAAACTCGCGTCCGCGCGCGTCGATATAGACAACGCCAATCGCCTTTTTGCCGGTGGAATCGAGAAGCACCTTTTGCACGGCGGCGTGCGTGCGCAGCTCGAAATTCGGATTTTTCGCCGCAAGAGGCATGACTGTGACATGCGGACTGCCCTTGGCGTTGGCCTCGCATCCAAAACGCTCGCAGAAGCCGCAATACATGCATTGACCAAGCGAGACGCCATCGGGATTGGTGTAGGGCCGCGACGAATTGGCCGCTGGCGCGGGAAACGGATGATAGCCGAGATTGCGCGCCGCTTTCTCGAACATCGCCCCGGCCTGGCTCTGAATCAGCGGGGGATTGGGATATTCGTTCTTGCGCGCGCCTTCAAAGACATTGCCGCCGTCGATCTTCTGGCCGTTGAGATTGCCAGCCTTGCCCGAGACGCCGCAGGTTTTTTCGAACTTGTCATAATAGGGTTCAAGCTCATCGTAGGTGACGCCCCAATCCTGAAGCTGCATATCCTCAGGAATAATTTTGGCGCCGTATTGTTCCACAGTCTGCGTGCGCGCCTGATGATCCCAGGGGGAGAAACCCAGGTGACGCCATTCCAGTGGACCCCGGCGCCGCCAACGCCATTGCCGGGCAGGAACGAGCCAAGCTGGCGCATGGGCAGCGCAGTTTGTTTTGCATGGTTGCGGAAGGTCAGCGTTTCCCGCGAGACATCCTGCATGAGTTCATGGCGAATCGCATAACGCAACTCGTCGGCGCGTTCGGGATCGACGAAGTCGGGATTGGTGTCGCGGGGACCGCCGCGCTCCAGCGCCAGGATTTTCAGGCCGGTGGACGCCAGCTCCTTGGCCAGAATGCCGCCCGTCCAGCCATAGCCAACAAGCAGGATGTCGACAGGTTTGAGTTGCGTGGGCATGGACGAATCTCCCGAGATTTTCTTGCGAGTGGGCGCTTTGCAATAGGCAGCAGGCAGCAGGCAGTAGGCAATAGTCAGTAGGCTCCGTCGATGCTGGCTTGGCTTGTTGGCGCATTTCCGGTGACAACTGCCTACTGCCTATTTTTCCCTAACCGAAATCCTGAATGCTCCGGGTTTCCCCGGTGTAGGGCCTGTTTTTGAATGTCTCGAGCTTCTCGACATAGGCATTCGGCACGCCCGGAAATCCGATCATTTTCCAGGCCGCCTTGTCCTTGTTGCCGCCGTAAATGGGATCGCTGAAATAACCTTCCATCGTCAGGTTCAGAAACTGGTTGAACCAGACGCCCCCCGGCACGTGGTCGAGTTGCGCTTTGCCCTGATCGACCTCGCTCAGCACGGCGGCGCGCGTGGTTGCGTCAAGATCGCGCAATCGCTGCTTGCGTGTCGCGAGCGCATAGGCGTCAACATCCGCAATGCCGGCGCGGATGAGATCGGCGGGCGTCAATGGCAGTTGATAGCCCTGCTGTGGAGTGCCTTCGGCAAAGGGTCCCTGCAAATAGAGCCGTGCGCCGCGCCCGTAGGCGCCGCTTAACTGTCGATCCATATAGGTGGCGCAGCCCGCCTCCACTGCGCCCGGGCCGGTCGGATCGGGCGGAATCAGTGTATCGAGAGCTGCTTTCACGAAGGCGAGTTCATCGGGATTGAAAAACACCCAGCCCGCCAGAGAATCTTTCGCGGCGCCGGCAGGCGGCGCGTGGTCATGGCCGGAATGATCGATGGCGGGAACCGCAGGCGCGGCGGGCTGCGCCTGCGCCATTGCCGCTGCAGGAGCAAGCGCGGCGCCTGTTGCGCCCACGGCTCTCAAAAAGCCGCGTCTATCGACGGATTTGTCGTCTCGCATCATTTCCTCCGCAGTCCCAGGGCGCGATTCGATGATCCCGACGCGCCCGGCTTTTTTTGCAGCCTACCGCGCCGGCGCGCGCTCGGCTATAGTTTTGTGACGGGACCTGAATTTACGGGGAGGAAGCCATCAACCTGCGCCAGCTCGCCTATTTCGCCAAGGTCGTTGAAACCGGCAACATGACGGCTGCCGCTGAGCAGCTGAAAATTGCTCAGCCAGCGCTTGGCGTGCAGATTCGCCAGCTTGAAGCTGAGCTCGGCATTTCCCTGCTTGTGCGTCACTCGCGGGGGGTCACGCCCACCGCAGCAGGCAAAATGCTGCATGAGCGGGCGGCGCGCATCATGAGCGACGTGGAGACTTTGGGGCGCGAATTGCGCGCGCTTGGTTCGGAGCGGGACGACCATGTGGTTCTGGGCGTGCCGCCCACCCTGATGCTGCTGCTGGGACCCAATCTCCTGATTGACGCCCGCGCCGATATGCCGGGCGTTCACCTGAGCCTTGTGGAAGAGCGCAGCGTTGTCCTGCTCGAAGCGCTGGAGCGCGGCCAGATCAATATTGCATTTGCCTGGAACGTGCAGGAGCGCAGCGGCGTCGAGCGGACCGCCCTTCTGGAAGAAGACCTGCTGCTGGTGACCGCGCCTGCGGAGGCGGGCGGGTCCGGGCCGATATCTCTGGCCGAAGCGCTTACCCACGATCTTGCCATTGCGGGCGAGCGCGGCGTCATCCGCAATATCGTGCAGAGCGAGGCAAGGCGCCTGTCGCTGCCGTTGAAACTCGCATTCGAGGTGCATTCGGTCAGCGCCATGAAAGCGCTGATCGCACGCAACGGCGCGGCGACGATCATGCCATATTCACTTGCGCCGCGCGAACTCTCAGCGGGCGAACTCACAGGCCGGAAGATTGACCGACCGACGCTGACCCGAACGCTTTATGCCGTGCGTCCTGCGCGTGGACCGGCGTTTTCGCATGAAGTCGATATCCAGCGCTTTCTCGCTGGCGTGGTTGAAAAGGCCCTTGCGGCCATGGGGCCGCATGCGCGCGCGTTGCGGTGAGGCCAGATGCGCTGTCTATTCATAAATCGGGATATTTTTGACCGGCGCGGTGTCGAGACCAAAAAATCGCGCGGCGTTGCCGCCCAGAATATTGCGCTTGGCCTGTTCGCTCAGGAAGGGCTGATCATAGATGACGCCCGGCAAATCGAAATCCCAGTGCGGATAGTCCGACGACCATACAAGCTGCGTGTCAGCCTTGATCATCTTGAATGTCGCCTCAAGGATTGAGGGATCGTCGGGAATTTCCATTGGCTGCGATGAAAAGAACATCTCACGCATATATTCGCTGGGCTTGCGCTTGAGCGCGGGGCAATCGGATGTGCGCATCATGTAGGAATGATCGAGCCGCTGCATGAGCGAATAGGCCCAGGTCAGCCCGCTTTCGATCCACATGACTTTCAGTTTTGGAAAGCGCTCGGGCAGGCCGTTAATCACCCAGTTCGTCATATGCACCATATTGAACCACATGAACCCCAGCGCGTGAACGCTGATGAAGCGGTTGGTGAGCGCCAACGACTGATCCGACCAGTTATAGGCCGCATGAAACGAGATCGGCTTGCCCATTTCCTCCAGCAGGCGGTAGGTTTTCATATAGGCGTTGTCATGCACGGGCTTGTAGCGCGGCGCCGTGATCATGAAACCGACAACGCCCTTTTTGTCTCCGAAATCCTTGACCATCCGATAGGTCTCGTCCGGATCGTTGAAGGGCAGATAAAGCATCGAAATGATGCGCTTTTCATGGGCAAGGATACGTTCGCACAGCCAGCGGTTATAGGCGCGCGCCATCGCAACCTCGATCTCGACCTGCGGATGCGTGCCCAGAAACAGCATGGGCGTCGGGAAAAGACAGCAGTAATCAACGCCCATCGCATCCATCCAGCGCAGGGTCGTCGTGATATCGCGATGTTTTGATGTGTCCTCGACCCGCTCCTTGCCGCGCAGCCAGTGGCGCGTGATGCGTCCGCCCAGCCCCTGATCGCCGACAGCGCCGCCCAGCATCGACGAGCGACCGCCGCGCCGCGAGGACTCAATTGCATGGCGACGGATAACCGGACTTTCGATAAATTCAAAAACGTCCGCGTAGGATTCGCTCTCGTAATGATGAGCATCAACATCGACGATCAGAAAATCCTGATAATTCCGCTTGCGCGCAGCAATGGCGGCGTTCTTCAGCGAATGCTGGGAATGAAATTCGTCGAAACGAACGTCACGGGGAGCGGCGCCGGGCGTTTTCTGTGTCATGATCTCTCCGGCTCTATTCGATAACGAATACATCGTCGCCGCGCTGGACGACCTCATATTTCCGCAGCCTTTGCTTGCGGTCGCCGACGCATACGCCGGTCTTCAATTCATATTCCCAGCCATGCCAGGGGCAGACGAAATGCATCCGGGTCTCATCGAAGACCTGGCCTCGATAGGCGCGGTTTTCATCAATGACATCGACAACCTGCGGCAGGATCAATCCTTCGCAAGCTGGACCGCCCGAGTGCAGGCACGTGTTGGCGTAGGCATAAAATGCTCCCTCATGGCGGAACACGCCGATTTCGCCGCGCGCGCCACGCACAATGATTTGCGCGTCGTCTTTCAAATTCGAGGATTTGCCGACAAAGATTTCTGTCATCTCAGAATTCCCGATCCATGCTGCGCACGATTTTAGGCGGTCCGCCCCGGTAAATCATTTCACAGCCGTTCCTGCAAGAATCGCAACATGCGCGGTGCGAAGAATCCGGCAACGCTGCCAGGCTCGTCGATCGGGTCTGTAAACCAGAAATGCCCGGAACCCTGCATCACAATGCGGCGGGCATAATTGCCATTCTGCTTCAGCGCGATGAGGAATGCATCGGATTGCGCACGATTGACGATGTCGTCCTCGGTGCCATAGGTCAGAAAGAAAGACACCGCCTTGTTCTCGCGGGTCACGTAACTCATCGGCGAGGCGTCAAAATAGAGTTTGCGATTATCCATCGGCTGCGCGCCAAGATATTTCTCGACGATGGAATCGCCGGGCCGATGCACAAGATCGTGATTCCACTGTTCGGCCATATCGTAAACGCCATAGGCGGGCACAACGGCCTTCACGCCGGCGCTGACGCTCGCATAGGGATCGTCTGAATAGGCTGCCCCACGAAACGTCGGATGATCGCCGGCGAGCCCTACCAGCGCCGCCAGTTGGCCGCCCGCCGAATCGCCCGTCAGCCCGATATGGTCAGGGTCGACCTTGATGGCTTCGCCCTTGCTGCGCGCCCACTGGATTGCCGCGCGGGTGTCATGCGCCGCCTCGGGGAAGACCTTTTTGTCGGGCCGGGACAGACGATAGTCGATTGAAAGCAGCGCAATTCCACGCTGCGCCAGCCAGGGTCCCCAATATTGGTAGGCCGATTTGCTGCCGCCCTGCCAGCCCGCGCCATGCACGGCGACAAGCGTTGGATATTTGCCCGGCGCGTGCGGCGTATAGAGGTCCGCGAGCAACGAGACGCCATCGTGCTTGCCGTATTCAACATTGCGCTGGAGATCGAATCCCGTCGTTTGCGCCTGCGCGTCTCGTGCAATGAAAAACAACAGCGCCGCAGCGACGACACATCTCAGGCTTGCTGTGTTCATGGCGTCCCCCCGTGTTGCGCCGATGCTAACGGGAGAGGGCGGGGTTTGTCTATCGTCGCCGACTTTTAAACCAGCGCGCCATGGCAATGCTTGAATTTCTTGCCCGATCCGCAGGGGCAGGCTTCGTTGCGTCCGACCTTGCCCCAGGTCGCAGAATCGTCGGGATTGCGCGCGAGAGGCGCAGGATCGGGCGCCATGAAGCCGACGCCGAGCGCTTGCGGCGCAAGACCGCCGCCAGCGATCATGGCGTTGATTGCCGCGATCTGGTCGAGTTCTTCTTGCGTCGGGGGAGCATCGAAGACCGGCGCTTGCTGCGCTGCGGGCGCCGCCGGCTGCTCGAAAGAAACTTCGATGCGCATCAATTGCGTCGTTGTGACTTCATGCCAGCGCGCGATAAGCGCGTTGAAAAGTTCGAACGCCTCGGATTTATATTCATTCAACGGATCGCGCTGGGCGTAACCTCGCAAATGCACGACCTGCCGGAGATGATCGAGCATCACAAGATGTTCGCGCCAGAAATGATCGAGCACCTGCAGAACGATCTGCTTTTCGATATAGCGCATCATGTCGGGCGTGTTCTTGACGACCCGTTCTGCATAGGCCTCATCGGCGGCTTTGTGCAGCCGCTCCATGATTTCCTCGCCAGCAATTCCCTCTTCCTTCGCCCAGTCTGCGAGTGGCGCCTCCAGGTTGAGATGGTTTTGAGCGTCTTCGGCAAGGCCGCCGATATCCCATTGGTCCGGGTAGGCGTCTTTCGGGACATGCTTCGTCACCATGTCGTCGACGACATTGGCGCGGAAATCAGCGACCGTCTCTTCAAGCGAGTCCTGCGCCATCATTTCGCGGCGCTGCTCGAAGACGACCTTGCGCTGGTCGTTCATGACATTGTCGTATTTGAGAATATTCTTGCGGATGTCGAAGTTTCGCGCCTCGACCTTCTGCTGCGCCTTTTCCAGCGCCTTGTTCACCCATGGATGGATGATGGCTTCGCCCGGCTGCAAACCGAGCCGCTGCAACATGGAATCCATCCGATCCGATCCGAAGATGCGCATCAGATCATCCTGCAACGACAGGAAAAACTTTGAACGACCGGGATCGCCCTGACGACCGGAGCGACCGCGCAACTGGTTGTCGATGCGGCGGCTTTCGTGCCGTTCGGTGCCAATGATATAGAGCCCGCCCGGCTTCGTAACCGTCTGCGCGGGGCGCGCGCCCTTGGCGGGGGCGGTCTCCACAACCTGCCGCGCTTTCAGCACGATGTCGCGGAACCGCTCGACCTCGGCTTTGATATCGGCGATCTTGGCGTCCTTGTCCGGGCCATCCGCCATTCCGGCGGTCTCCGTCGCGATACGCATATCGAGATTGCCGCCGAGTTTGATGTCGGTGCCGCGACCGGCCATATTTGTCGCGATGGTGATGGCGCCGGGGACGCCCGCTTCGGCGACAATCAACGCTTCCTGCTCGTGGAAGCGCGCGTTCAGAACAGCAAACTGCTTGCTCGCCGTGCCTGAACGGGCCGCCGAATAAAGCTTGTCGAGCGCCTTGCCGGGGTCTGAGAAGTCGATCATCTCATAACCCGACTTCACCAGCAATTCGGCCAATTGCTCCGATTTTTCGATTGAGCCGGTGCCGACGAGCACCGGTTGCATCCTCATACTGGCGTCTTCGAGTTCGTGGATGATGGCGGCGTATTTTTCTTCGATCGTCCGGTAGACCTCGTCGTCGTCATCGACACGTTCGACCGGCACATTGGTCGGGATTTCCACGACATCGAGCTTGTAGATTTCCATGAATTCGTCGGCCTCGGTCGCCGCCGTGCCGGTCATGCCAGCGAGCTTGCTGTACAGCCGGAAATAATTCTGGAAGGTGATCGAGGCCAGCGTCACATTCTCGGGCTGGACCTGCACATGTTCCTTCGCCTCGATGGCCTGATGCAGGCCTTCAGAATAACGGCGACCCTGCATCATGCGACCGGTGAATTCGTCAATGATGACGACCTCGTCATTCCTGACGATATAATCCTTGTCGCGCTGGAATAGCATGTGCGCTTTCAGCGCCTGCTGGACATGGTGAACGATCGTGACATTCGCTGCGTCATACAAGGAGCCTTCGGAGAGCAGGCCCGCCTTTTCCAGCAACTCTTCAATATATTCATTGCCGGCCTCATTGAGACTGACGGTGCGCTGTTTTTCATCGAGTTCGTAATGCTGCTTGCCGAGACTCGGGATCAGCCGGTCGATCTGGTTGTAGAGATCGGATTTATCTTCCGACGGCCCGGAAATGATGAGCGGCGTGCGCGCCTCGTCCACGAGAATGGAATCGACCTCATCGACAATCGCGAAATAGTGTCCGCGCTGGACCATCTGGCCGAGCTCGTATTTCATATTGTCGCGCAGATAGTCGAAACCGAATTCGTTATTCGTGCCGTAGGTGATATCGGCGGCATAGGCCGCGCGGCGCTGGTCGTCATCCAGACCATGAACGATCACGCCGACGCTCAGGCCAAGAAATCCATACACGCGCCCCATCCAGCCCGCATCGCGGCTGGCGAGATAATCGTTGACGGTCACGACATGCACGCCCTTGCCGGCGAGGGCGTTGAGATAACAGGCGAGGGTCGCAACCAGCGTCTTGCCTTCGCCGGTCCGCATTTCGGCGATGGCGCCTTCATGCAGCACCATGCCGCCGATCATCTGGACATCGAAATGGCGTTGGCCAAGACTGCGCCGGGCGGCCTCGCGGACCGTCGCGAAAGCCGGGGCCAGAATGTCGTCGAGCGTCTTGCCTTCGGCCAGTTGCGCCCGGAATTGGGCTGTGCGGGCGCGCAGCTCATCGTCCGTCAGTTTGGCGGTCTCTGCTTCAAGCGCGTTGATGGCGTTGACTTTGGGCGCATAGGCCTTGAGGCGGCGGTCATTCGAGGAACCGAACAACCGGCGCGCAATCACACCGAGCATCAGCAATCTTTCCTTCTGAGGCGGCCCGGCGCCGGCGCCCGGAAATCCGCCTGTGAGATAGGGTCGGGGGTGCGGCTTGTCAATTGGCGCGGAAAATCGGAAGCGTCCGGCGGCGGGTATTCGCTGCGATCGAACAGACGTCCAATCCTCAACCGGCCAGCGCCGCCAGACGCGAAAGGGTGTCCGCATCAGCCACACCGTCAACGCCAGAGGGGCGGAAATGGCGCTGGAAGGCTTCAATCGCCAACCGCAATCGGGCGTCGAACCGGTCCCCGGGCGCGATATCGTAACCCATCCGCGCCAGCGCCTCGCCCAGCGCCCGAACGCGTGGGCCATGAACGCCCTCGCTCAAGTCATCGCCTGGCGCGCGCACAACATCCGCCGGCCAGACCCCCACGCCTTGCGATGCAAGCCAGGCCCAGGGGAAGGCTTCGCCGGGGTCGACTTTTCGCCCCGGCGCAATGTCGGAATGGGCGAGAATCCGTTCGGGCCGGATCCCGCGCCGGCTGGAAATATCCCGGCACAGCGCGGCCACAGCATCCATTTGGGGCTGCGGAAAGGGCGGCAGACCGCCGGGATGGCCCGCATTGACGATTTCAATGCCAATGGAGCAGGAATTGATGTCGCGCTCACCTTGCCAGCACGAGGCCCCTGCGTGCCAGGCGCGGCGATTTTCGGCCACAAGCTGAAAAATCCGGCCGTCTTCCCAGACGAAATAATGGCAGGAAACCTGTGCTTGCGGCGCACACAAATGCGCCAGCGCGGCGGCTCCGGTTTCCATGCCCGTATAATGCAGGATGATGCAGTCCGGGATGCGCCCCTCGCGCCGCTCGCCATGATTGGGCGAGGGCGTGATGGTTTCAACCAGATGGCTGTCGGGCCCGATCAATAGGAAGGAGCAAAGCGAACGCAATAGGGATTGCCATAATAATCGTAGCGCACGCGCACGCAACGGCGGCTGTCAGGACCCGGCGTGTTGGCCCCGATGGCTGCGCCCACTGCGCCGCCGGCGACTGCGCCGACAATCGCCCCGCCGGGACGACCGGTGAGGGCTGCGCCCAAGACGCCGCCGGAGACCGCGCCGATCGCCGCGCCGCCGACCGTCCGATCCTGCTGTGTCGCGCCGCAACCGCCAAGCGCCAGGGCCGAAGACAAGGCCGTCGCCAGCAGAATGACTTTCTTCATCCGATCCTCCAAAAAGATGTAACTCAATCCGCGGCGCAACGCCGTCGCGCCATCTGTCTCGGTGCCGCAATCTACGCACGCGTCGGTTAACAGCCGCTTTGTCCCGGTCAATCGCGGCGCGAGTGTGGCGGCGACTTCTGACGGTCAATTCCTTGCCATGCCGCGCGCAGCCCTCTAAGGCTGTCGCGCCAGTCGGCTGGACGGCCGCTCCCGCGAGGGAGAGGAAAGTCCGGGCTCCACGGAGACACGGCGCCGGATAACGTCCGGCGGGGGCGACCCCAGGGAAAGCGCCACAGAAAGCAAACCGCCTTCGCATTTCCTCGCGGAACTTCGGAGGTAAGGGTGAAAGGGTGCGGTAAGAGCGCACCGCGCGTCCGGCAACGGAAGCGGCACGGCAAGCCCCGCCGGGAGCAAGACCGAATAGGGGCGACAGGGGCGGCAACGCCCCAGCCTGTCTCCGGGTCGTCGCCCGGGTTGGTTGCTCGAGGCGCCTGGCGACAGGCGTCCCAGAGGAATGGCCGTCACGCTGGATCGCGCAAGCTTTCCAGCCCTACAGAACCCGGCTTACAGGCCGGCTGGCGACTTTGCCCCGCCCGGGTTGGCGTGCGGTGCGTGGAAATATCTTGACGGTGCGGCAAAATGCGCGCAAGGTCAGGCCATTGTGCATTGCAGCATTTTCGCGATCCACTCTGGATTGGAGGAACGCGTGTTTCGAATTTGGACCGATATGGCGCTGTTGACGGCCGAATCCCAGGAAGTTGTGGGGCTGCGGATGATGAAGCTCGCGGCAGGCGGCATGCCCGCAATTGACGAAGCCAACCGCATGATCGTTGAAAAAGTCCTCGAAGCGCAAAAGTCGGCGATCAGCCTGCTGACCGGCGCATCGCCCGACAGCGTCGTGCGCGCGTACCGCGGCAAGGTCAGGGCCAACGCGCGCCGCCTTTCGAAACAGGCGCTCGATATTGATCGGAAATAGACGCTTGAGGCCGCATTGACAGGCCTTGCAGCGCCAGCGCAAGGTTTCGCCCAGGAAATCGGGACGAAACGGATATGGCGGCGCAAGAGCTTTTTCCGGCGAAGTCGAAGCCGGTTCACGTCGAGAATGCGCTTGGAATTGTAAACCCGGGGGCATGCTCCGATCCGGATGGATCGGAAAATGCTCTGGTGGTTGACGCATTGATTGTCGGCGCCGGGTTCGGCGGTCTCGGTATGGCTATAGCCCTCAAAGAGGCAGGGCTCACATCTTTCGTTGTGCTGGAGCGCGCGCCGGAGGCTGGCGGCGTCTGGTGGAGCAATTCCTCCCCGGGGGCGGCCTGCGATGTGGAATCGCGGCTCTTTTCTTTTTCCTTCGCGCAAGACTATCCGTGGACGCAGTCGCACGGCGACCGAAACGAAATTCTTGGCTATTTCCACTACCTGATCGAAAAATTCGCACTCAGACCATTTCTGCGATTCAACACGACAGTGCAGGATGCGCGGTACGACGCAGCCCGCTTTGTATGGAATGTGCAAACCGAAGACGGCAAGCGGTATCGGGCGCGGGCATTGGTGTCGGCCTGCGGCCTGTTCAATACGCCTTCAATTCCTGACATTCCCGGAATGGAGACTTTCGCGGGCCGCGCCTTCCATTCCGCGCATTGGGATCATTCCTTCGCCTTTGCCGGCAAACGCATCGCAGTGATCGGAGCGGGCTGCAGCGCAGCGCAATTTGTGCCGCATATCGCGCGCGAGGCGGCTGGCCTGACGTTGTTTCAGCGCACCGCCGGCTGGATCAGTCCCAAAATCGAACCTATGGAAAAACCGCTCTACCGATTTTTGATGCGTTCGGCGCTCATGCGGCGCATCGATCGCTGGCGAATTTATATTCAATACGAGCGCGGCTACGTGGTCCAGACCGACGCCAATGTCCGCGCAGCGCGTGAGACAGCGGCTCTGGCCTTTCTCGAAAGGCAAGTCAGCGATCCCGTCAAAAGGCAAAAGCTGACGCCGAAGATTGCCATTGGCTGCAAGCGCAACATCCGCTCCAGCGAGTTTCTGGCGACGCTGGACAAGCCCAACGCGGAAGTCGTGACGGAGGTCATAGCGCGCGTGGATGGCGATTCGATCGTCACGGCAGATGGCCGGCGCCACGCAGTCGATGCGCTGATCTATGGCACAGGTTTTACCACCACGAAGTTTCTTTCGACGCTGAACGTTTTTGGCGCAGCCGGCAAAAGCCTGGAGGAAATGTGGAACGGAACGCCGGAAGCCTATCTTGGCGTGACAGTCGCCGGATTTCCGAATTTCTTCATGATTTACGGGCCTAACACAAATGCGCCAAGTTCGATTGTTTTCATGATCGAATGCCAGACACGTTACATCTTGCAAGCCATCCGCAAGCTGGCGCGGGGGCGCGTGCGGGCGTTTGAGGTGCGTGAAGACAAACAGGTGGAATTTAACGCGGAGGCGCAGGCGCAATTGCGGGGCCGCGCGTGGATGAGCGGCTGTCGCTCCTATTTCATGAATGCGGCGGGTCGGATTGTGACCCAATGGCACAGGCCTTCGCGCCATTACTGGTGGCGGACGCGGCGGTTTAATGAAGGCGATTACCGGGTTGAAAATTAAATCACCCAGTCATCCCTGTTCGCCGCCGCTTCGGCTGATATTGCAGCTTTGACGTCATGTGCGATTTCCGCCAGCGCCAGCGACCCGCGATTGCGGGGATGGCTGGCGCTGATGCTCACAGCCGAACGAAGCTCGCCAGGAACGCCGCCAAGCGCAACGACGCGATCGGCGAGATAAACGGCCTCGTCGATGTCATGCGTGACGAATATAATGGTCATGCCGGTTTCCGTGCGGATACGGATGAGTTCATCCTGCAACGTCTCCCGCGTCGCGACATCGAGCGCGCTGAAGGGTTCGTCCATCAACAGAATGGCGGGGTTGAGAGCCATCGCGCGGGCCAGCGACACGCGCTGCCGTTGTCCGCCAGACAATTGATGGGGCCAGCGTTCGGCAAAGTCGCGCAGGCCCACCTGCGCCAGCGCCCGCAATGCGCGCGCGCGCCGTTCGGCGCGGGACATATTGAGCTTCTCCAGTCCGAAAGCCGCGTTCGCGCCGACCCGCCTCCACGGCAATAAACGCGAATCCTGAAACACCAGCGCCAGAGCGGTCCGCCCCGCTGCGGCGGGTTGAATGGCGACGGTCCCGGAGGTGGGTTGCGCCAGCCCCATCAAAACACGCAGCACGGTCGATTTTCCAACGCCCGATGCGCCAACGATGGCGAGGAATTCGCCCGCCTGAACATCAAGATCGAGCGCGTGCAAGACTTCGGTTTGCAAGCCATCGCGCTCAAACGAAAGACAAAGGTCCTTGATGGAAATGATGGGAGCGGTCATGGCTTCCACCGCAGTAGCCGCGACTGGCCGAACACAAAGATCGCGTCCATGATCCCGTAAAATACAGCCATTGTGAGCATGTAGACCACAACAATATCTGTCGCCAGAAGGCTGGAAGCCTGCATCATCCGGCTGCCAAGGCCGCTGACCCCGGACAATTCTGCGGCGACAACCGCCATCCACGCCTGTCCGAGGGCCGTGCGCAATCCCACAAGAATGCCAGGCGCGGCAGCCGGAAGAAGCACTTTTTGCAAACGTTCCCAGCCCGACCGGAAACCAAAGGCGTCGGCGAGTTCGATGAGGTCGCGGTCGACGCCCCGGATCGCGCCCTGCGCCGCAAAAAAAACGATCCAGAAAACACCGATCGCAATGATGAATATGGCCGCCGCCTCGTCAACGCCAAACCAGATGATGGCGAAGGGCGCCCAGGCCAGATTGGGAATCGGTCGCAACAGGCGCACAACCCAGGCCAGCGACCAGTCAATCGTCAGATACATGCCCGACCACACGCCGAGCGCTGCGCCCAGACCTGCGCCAAGGGCGAAGCCTTTGAGATAATGACCAAGGCTCAGTCTCGACATGTCGAGCCAGACCCCGCTGACAAACTCGCGCCGGAATGCAGCGGGCAAGTCGCTTGGCGGCGGCAACAGGGATTGCTGCACGAGATTGAGGCGCGGCGCGGCCTCCCAGATCGACAGGAACACGATGAGGCCGATGGCCGAATAGATCATCGGTTTCCAGCGATCGAACGCCTTGGCCATCCTATTGGGCCGCAACGCGATCATAACTCGTCATATCGAAGAGCCCGAGTGTTGAAGGCGCTTGAGCGAAATCGCCGAGTTGGACCTGATAGGCCAGCATCCGCCGCGTCGGCTCCTCGATGGCGTGGGGGTCGGGAGCAAAGGAAATGGCTTTGGATGTCAGCGCGCGCGCCAGAATGGCGGGATCGACCAATCCGCCGCCAAAAATGGTTTGAACATAACTGGCTGCTACATCCGGCTTTTGCGCAATAAAATCAGTCGCCCTGCGCGTCAGCTTCACCAGTATATCGGATACGCCGGGATGCGCACGGGCAAAAGCCCCGGATATTCCGATGACAACGCCCGGAATGGCCTCGAACATCTCATTGGCTGTGGCGATCATTTTCAGTTTTGGGTTGCGCATGAGCACGATGGTCAGCGCGGGTTCGAGCACCGTGCCGCCATCGACAGCGCCCGACAGCACGGCCTGTTGCACCGCATCGATGCCCATGGCTGAAATCTGCACGTGCTCCCGCGCGACGTGATTCAGCACAAACAGCCAGTGATAAAGCGTGATGGTGGGAACGCCCCCCGGCGGCAGGGTGGCAAGCCGCGCGGGGCGGCCTGTCTTCACCCGGAAGTCGGCAAAGCCTTTGGCGACATCCGCGCCCGGCGCCAGAAAGTCCGCAAGTTCGGGGCTGGCGACAAAACCCGAGCCGCCGTTCGACACCGCGCTGATAATGCTGACGTCAAGATTCCTGGCGCGGGCGACCGCGATGGGTCCAATGCCGATCGCCAAAGCGTCAATGGTGCCTGACGCCAGTCCGGCGATGGCCGGCGGCCCGGATTCAAACCGCACCGGGACAATGTCGAGTCCAGCTTCGGCCGCCCAGCCCGCGTTGGCGAAGACAAACAAGGGCGCCGCGCCAACGACCGGCACATAGGCAAACCGCACCTTGATGGATTGCGCCTGCGCCGATGGCGCGCCAAAGACAGCGGACATTGCAAACGCTGCGGCCATCAGCCGAATGCAACAGCGCAAAACCGGGACGCGAGGGCTGAGCCTGATAAAAATCGATGGACGCATGGCGGGCTCCTTAGCGGACCGGGAGGAGATAGGGAATTGCCAACAAAATCAATTTCCTTGCGGGGATGATATTAAATTACACGATCTATATGTTTAAGCGGTCGTCATCGAGCCGTCCCCATCCTCAAATAGCGCATCGATCCCCTCCCGGTAGCTCGGGAAGGCCAGCTTGACTCCCAGTTCCTCCCGCATCGCGCGATTGGAAACACGCTTTGTCTCGCCGTAAAAACTGCGCGCCATGGGCGACAGGGTCGCCGTTTCGAAATCGATCAAAGGCGGCGGCTGCATGCCCAGCCGTTTGGCCGCATAGGTTACGACATCTTCGCCCGGCGCGGGTTCGTTATCGCTGATGTTCCAGATGCGACCATTGCCCCTGTCGACCAGACAGGCGTCAATCGCGCGGGCGATATCCTCGACGTGAATCCGGTTGAACACCTGCCCGGGCTTGACGATCCGGCGCGCCGTCCCGCGCCGGAGATTGACCAGAGCATTCTGCCCCGGCCCATAAATGCCCGCAAGCCGCAGGACATGAACATGTCTGCCGGCAGGGGCGCCCAGCGCGAGCCATTGCTCCTCGACGCGCAGACGCCACCGGCTGCGGTCGTTCGAGGGCGCGCAGGGCGTGGTTTCGTCGATCCAGGCGCCCTGATGATCGCCGTAAACGCCAATCGTCGAAAGGTAGACAATCGTCTTCAGGTTTGGCGCTTGCGCCATCGCCGCGCCAAAGCATTCAAGCGCGGGATCGCCGTTTGCACCGGGGCCAACAGAAGCCAGCACGGCGTCGGCTTTCGCGATAGCGTCAAATATAAAAGGATCGATCGTTTCAGGCGAAAACACTCTGACATCGAGCCCTGGCCGGGTCAACGAACGCGCTTTTTCAGTCGTGGTCACGGTTGCTGTGCAACAGAACTTTTCCGCCCGCGATTGAATGAAATGCGTGGCGCTGTACCCCAAACCGAAAATGACGAGATTCATTCGGGTCGCTCCTCGCTGAAAGTCCATTCCGCCCGAACGTCTTCATCGCTTTCACGCGGATATTCCAAACGGGCAAGCGCGTGAAACTCTTCCTGCGGCAGCAATCGCCACAAGGCCCAGACCGCCATCGCCCGCACCAGTGCGGATTCATGCGATAGCCGCATTTGCGCGACGGGCGCCAGCGCGATATCCTGTGAATTGCCAATGGCGATGAGAAGATTGCGCAAAAACCGGACGTGGCCGATCCTTTTGACAGGTCCGCCTGCAAACAGCGCGCGAAACCCGCCATCGTCCATCGCCACGAGTTCGGCAAGGCGGGGCGAGACAAGTTCCGGCCTTGCAGTCAATTTAAGTTCCGCCGAGGATTGAGCGAACTTGTTCCATGGGCAGACCGCCAGACAGTCGTCGCAGCCATAAATCCGGTTGCCGATCGCCGCGCGCAGCTCCCGCGCGATATGCCCCTTATGCTCGATCGTCAGATAGGAAATGCATCGCCTGGCGTCGAGCCGGTAAGGCGCTGGAAACGCCTGCGTCGGGCAAATATCGAGGCAGGCGCGGCACGCCCCACAATGGTCTGGTTCGGGTTCGTCCGGAGGCAATTCAAGCGTTGTGAAAATCGACCCCAGAAACAGCCAGGAGCCAAAATCCCGGGAAACAAGATTGGTGTGTTTTCCCTGCCAGCCGAGACCCGCCGCCGCCGCCAGGGGTTTTTCCATAACAGGCGCCGTATCGACGAAAACCTTCACATCGCCGCCCGTCTGCGCAACGATCCATCCGGCCAGTGTCTTCAACCGCCCCTTGATGACATCGTGATAGTCGCGATTGCGCGCATAGATCGAAATATTCCCGCCAGATCGATCTGCCAGTCCGGCCAGCGGATCGTCTGATGGCCCATAATTCACGCCCAGCATCACGATCGAGCGAACGTCCGGCCACAGAATGCTCGGATCGCTGCGCCGCGCCGCCGTTTCGCCCAGCCAGTCCATATCGCCCTGCGCGCCATCCTCGATCCAGCGGGCGAGCCGGCCTGGCGCATCCGGGATCGTGCTCGGCAGCGTCACGCGGCAGGCGTCAAATCCCAGACTCTTTGCCCGCAATATCAGTGCGGCGCGAAAATCAGGCCTCAAAAATCGAGATTCGCATAGGCCGGAGACGGTGTCAGCCCGGGTAGCCGGTCCGCCAGAATCGCGCGGAAGCTTGGCCGGGATTTCACCCGCGCGTACCAGCTTTTCGCCGCTTCGTCCTCGGCCCATGGCGCGTCGCCCAGAAAATCGACGCTCGACAGATGCGCCGCCGCCGCCAGATCAGCATAGCTCATTGTGTCGCCCGCGAGCCAGTTCCGCTGACTGACCAGCCAGCCAATATAGCTCAGATGATAGCGAACATTGTTACGACCGGCGCGCACCATGTCCATATCCGGGCCGCCGCCGCCCTGTTCGCTCGTCATGAACCGCTTGTAGACTTTTTCCGTCACCAGAATCTGCGATACTTCAGCAAAAAACTTGACGTTGAACCAATCCAGCAGACGCCGGACCTCGACGCGTCCGGCTATATCTTCTGGCAAGAGGCGCTTTTCGCCCAGCGCCAATCCGCGTGTCTCGTCCAGAAATTCGGCGATCACATTGGCGCCCGGCACCACGCCGGCTTCCTTGTCGATCAGCACCGGCGTGAGGCCAGCAGGGCTCAATGCGAGAAATTCGCGGCGGCGCTCGTGAATGCGCTCTTCGATCAATTCCGCTTCAAGGCCATATTCGGCCATGACCACGCGAATGAAGCGTGAATGCGGGCACAGGGGGTGATGATAAAGAATCGCCATAAGCTTCGTGATTGCGGCTCGTCCCGGCGGGAAGGCGGGTGAGCTATAAGGGACGCGGCCAGCGCATACAACCGGCGATCATGACAAACTATCGGGGCCATCATTAAGGATTTATTGATTTTGGCGCCGGCATTTCCAAGGGCGCCCCGGGCGGCGCGGCAATTTCGGCCTCCGGCGTTGTGAGTTCGGCAATTGTCTGCGTCAGGCCGGACAGACGATAGCCGGGGATCAGAAACGCAAATCCTTCGGTCTGCCGGATCAGCGCGCCAGCGGGACCGCCCGCAGTTCCGCCAAACCTCACAAATACCTTGTTGTCGATTGATCCAGTGAAGATATCCAGAACGCCATCGGCGGTTTCAAGCTGAATCTGCCGACTGGCCGCGCCCATGGCGCTTGCAGACCTGACATCGAGAAAATTCGAACCTGTGACGGCTTGCGCGACACGTTTGACCGCTGTGTCATTGATTGCGGTCGCACCGCCATCGGCTCTGACATACCGCCCTTCCGGACCACGCTCGACTTTAAGGACAGGTTTGCCATCCTCAAGAACCTGGACGCCCTGAATGTCCGTCGCCGGAACGGACGGCAATTCGTCAAACCAGTCGGAAAAATCGTGCGCGGCATTGGGAGCGCCTTTCGCCAGCCACGCCTGCGAATCCCCGACGCGGCGAATGAATGTCGCCCCTTGTTGATCGAACGACGCCGACAGGCTACGCTTGCCAATCAACACGCCGCCCGCCTTGACGCCACCCGAATATTGAAAATCGTAGAGCGTCGAACGTGCGCCCGGACCACGATCTTCAACGCCGATCTCGGGGTAGCGATCGGGTCTTGACGTTTTTGGTTCCTGCAGGACCATCGACGCCAGCGATGTCAACAGATTGGCGACTGCGCTCGATCTGGCCGGGAAATTCCCGTGGTCGCTGGCGACCCAACGGGCGCCCTCTCGCGCCAGCGTCAGCGTGAAATCGGCAGTCTCGACATGGATGCCGGCGACATCCGAAGCGCGCGCGCCATAAGGCGCCGCAGAGACGCCCTTGTATGTCACGGTCGCGTCCGAAGTCTGATCGGCGCGGACCAGAACAATTGCCGCCAACGCCGCTGCGAGCGTTGCAAGGACCAGTCCCTGAAAAGCGCGCGCGTTCATCCCGCGCTCCCCCGATGGTTGGCGCGCGAAGCGATATATCGCGCGAGGCGCATGCGCCGCCAAAGCGCTGAAAACAGGCCCGCCAGCACAAGCAAAACCGGAATCGCCAGCATGTTCAGAAGTTTCAAATTTGTTTCCAGCCGGTCAATTTCGAGCCGAAGCGACGCCCGCACATCGCGTAATTGTCGTCTGAGATCGACAATCTTCTGGTTGAGTTGGTCGAGCAACGCTTGCTGTTCGCGCGTGAGCGTGGCGGCGTCGCCGCCGGTCGCGCCGCTGCGCGTCAACATGTCCTGCAAATCCTGCTGTGACTTCTCAAGATCGGTCGTGAGAGCGTTTTCGCGCGCGCGATAAAGCGCTTCAGCGTCCTGCTCCAGCGCCTCGATGCGCGTGAAGGGGCGCGGCGCAACTGCGCGCCCGCGCAAACTTGCGAGGTCTGCGCCGCCTGCCAGCGTATCCACAACATTGAGGACGAAATCTGCGTTATTTGAAATGAGTTCGCCATTTCCATCAATGACATGATCGTTTGCGAGAACGTCTGAATCCGCCACAACCACAAGATGGATATCGCCTTTGGCGAATGGCGGCGGCATAGGCTTTTCTGTCGCAGGCGGCCCGCCGGGGTAGGCGGAGACCGCAGGCCCCGAGATCCGGGCGGCGATGGCGATTGGCTTTCCGCCTGGCTTGAAAGCCTCCAGAAAGACATTTGGGTTGAGCCGTTGTACGACTTGGGCAGCGTCGAGCAGCATGGAATCGTTCGTCGTTGAAATCAGCGGCGAGAATTTTGTCGTCGCATCGGGCAGCGGCGCCAGCGTCCCCGCGCTCGAAACACGCATCAGTTTCAACCTGGATGTCGCCATATCGTCGTGATTGAAATTGGCTTCGCGGACCTGCAACCACGGTGGATAGGGCGCCAGCACGCGCTGTCGCCCGGCCATGGCTGTCACACGCAGCGCCATTGTTCGATCGCCAACAACCTTGCCCGCCGGGAGATCCACGCCCCACGCCGCCAGAAGGGGATCCAGACCAGACGAAACCGCCTCTGGCGGCAGCGGCCTCTGGCTCTGCGACAGAAGCGATTCGGCGACCGGATCGACGAACGCCAGAACCGGCTTTCCCGACAAGGCAAATTGATCGATGCTGTAGAGGTCGAGTGGCTCAAGCCCGCGTGGGTGCACGATCATCAGGAGGTCGACTCCATCGAAGGAGCGCTCGGGCCCGGTCAGCGATTTTACCTCGTAGGACTCGTTCAAAATGTTGACAATTGCCCACGGCGGGCGGCCCATGTCGCGCGAGCCGCCCATGTTGAGCGAATCGATCAGCCCGATATGAAGCCTGTGCGGCTGCGCCAATTTTTTGACGAGGCTGGTCAGATCATATTCGAGCGACTCCTCGCGCGCCGGATCGAGAAACTCGATTCGCTCAAGTCCATCGAGCCGGTTCGAACCGACAAGACCAAAATATCCCTGCGCGCCGGAGCGATCGACATTGAACCCGTGCAGCCGAAACGCGATGGCCTGGTCCTCGTCGACGGAAAAAGGCTGCGGCTCAATCACTTCATATTGTACTTTGCCGCCGGAAATTGTGCGATAGGAGCGCAACATTTCGTCGACGCGGTCGGCGTAGATTTTCAAAACAGGCGCCGCATCGATGAGCGCCGGCGAACGATAAAGGCGCAACGTCACGGGCTCATCGATCGAGGCGAGTGTTTTGCGAGTCGCGGCGCTCACTGTAAATCGACTGTCCGCTGTAAGATCGATGCGTTGCGCGCGGCCAATGACGCCAACAATCGCGTTGAGCGCCAGAAACAGAATGATCGCGAGCGGAATCGCCAGAAGCGAGCGCCGCGCCAGTTCGTCGATGCCGGAAAAAGGATGACGCGTCTTCACGCTGACCTCTCAAATTCAACGATACATGTGTTGATGAACAGAAACAGCGCAATCAGAGACAGAAAATAAAACAGATCTCGAAGATCGAGGACGCCTTTCGCGATGGCGATGAATCGTGTCAGCATGGAAGCTGACGCAAGCAGATCGACAGCCTCGGCGGGCAATATGCCGCGCAGCGAACTGGTTATGGCGCCAACGCCGCTGACAACAAGCAACAGGCAGACTGCAATGCCAAGAATGAACGCAATCACCTGATTTCGTGTGAGCGCCGAAACGCATGACGCCGCAGCAAGCATGGCGCCCGCCACCAGAAAGCTTCCAAGATAGGAGGCCAGAATGACGCCATTATCCGGGGCGCCAAGATAATTGACCGATAGCCACATCGGAATGGTCAAGGCCAGCGACAACCCCGCAAAAGCCCAGCCGGCGAGAAATTTTCCGAGCACCGCCGCAAGCGTCGTCACTGGCAGCGTAAGCAACAGCTCGATGGTCCCGGACCGCCGTTCTTCCGCCCATAATCGCATGCCGATGGCGGGAATCAGCGCCAGAAACAACCACGGATGGAACATGAAAAAGGGCGAGAGATCGGCCTGGCCGCGCGCAAAAAAATCGCCCGCGTAAAATGTCATGGCGCCCGCCGCCGATACAAAAGCGGTCAAAAAGACATAGGCGAGAGGCGTTGCAAAATAAGCGGAGAATTCGCGCCGCGCGATGGTCCAGACAACGCTCATGATTGGGCCTCCGCGACCTGCCGCGTCAGGCGCGCAAAGACTTCATCGAGCGAACCGGAGTCTACCTCGAGGCTCCGGGCGGGTATGGACGCGGCGCGCAACGTCTCTGCAACTGCGTCGGCAATGAACGCGCCTTCGCGCGGCGTCGCGGTGACGAAAGCGTCTGCGCCGTCAATGCGTATTTTTGTACTCGCAACGCGCGGCAGGGCGGCGAACGATTCGGCTGCCCTTTGTGCATTGGCTTGCTCTACGCAAGCCGTAACAGCGTTATGGTTCGACGCCATGGCGTGCAACTCGCGCGGCGTTCCGCCGCCGGCGATCCGTCCACGCGCGATCAAAATTGCGCGATGGCAAATGGAATCGACTTCTTCAAGCAAATGGGTTGAAATGATGATGGCCTTGCCCGGAGAGATTGCGGCTATTAATCGACGCACGACGCCCTTCTGGATGGGGTCGAGGCCATCGGTGGGCTCATCAAGGATGAGCGCCTGTGGGTTATGCACCAGCGCTTGCGCGATACCCAGCCGCCGCTTGAAGCCTTTGGAAAGCGTGTCGATCGGGCGGTAGAGGATTTCATCGAGCTCAAGCTGCTCAATGACCCGCGCAATGGCTTTGCGACGCTCGCTTCGGTCAAGCCCGCGCGCGGCCGCGACAAAATCAAGAAACCCTTCTGGCGTCATGTCGCCATAGAGCGGCGATCCCTCAGGCAGATAACCCAGGCATGACTTGGCGGCAATCGGCGCCAGACGGGTATCGTGGCCACAGATGCGAGCAACACCCGACGTTGCGGCGAGCGACCCCGCAATCATTCGCATCATGGTGGATTTGCCCGCGCCATTGGGGCCAAGTACGCCCAGAACTTCCCCTGCGGGGACAACGAAACTGACGCCATCGACAGCGGTTATCGATCCGAATCGTTTGCACAGACGCTCGACTTCAACCAATAACTGCATTGCAGGCGCCCGAACTCCCCGCGCTGCGCGCGGGTGTGGCTCCCAACAGGAGTGGCCCGCCGCCGCTTTTGCTTGTCGCCCAGAAATAGGGCCAAGCTTCTGTCCGCGCAAGACATTGTGTTGGCGCCGGCAAGGATGCAAAGTGAATGCGGCAGTCGCAACGCGACAGGAGGCCCTCGTGCTCTGGGTTAAAACGTTTCACGTTCTGACGGTCATGGCGTGGCTTGCCGGCGTCTTTTATCTACCCCGATTGTTCGTCAATTACGCTGAAGCGCGCCGGGAGGGCGAGCCGACATCTCGGCTGACCGGCATGGCGCGCAGATTATTCCGGTTTTCGTCCATTCTCGCGGTGTTTGCGATTTTCTTCGGCATGATTCTCTGGACGGTCTATGGCGTCGACGGCCGATGGCTGCACTGGAAGCTGGTTTTCGTGCTCGCCTTGATCGCCTATCACCTTTATTGCGGCGTTCTGTTGAGGCGCATGATGGCCGGAACGCTCACGGCTTCGCCGCTCCAGTTCCGAATCTTCAACGAAATATCGGTTCTGATCGTCACTGCGATCCTGATTTTCGTGATCGTGAAACCGGTTTGATTGGCTTGGCGACCTTATGCGCGAAAACGATTGCGGTCATGCGGCAGGCTGAAATCGACCGGCACGCCCCTCGGGATAATTCCCGTCGGGTTACACCGCAGGATCGAATAATAATTCGCCACATATTGCGCCGGACGGACAGTGCTGGCGACGCCCGGCTCGGCGATGAGATCGCGCGTATAATTAGAGAGATTGGGATAGTCGGCAATCCTGCGCATGTTGCATTTGAATAACGAGAAATAGGCGACATCGAAACGCGCCAGCGTGGGCAGCAGCCGCCAGTCGGCCTCGGTTATCCGGTTCCCCGTCAGATAGCGCTGGCCGGCCAGCCGCGCCTCGAGAAAATCCAGCGTGGCGAACAGCGCGTCAAAAGCCTCGTCATAAGCCTGCTGAGAGCGGGCAAAGCCGCAGCGATAGACGCCGTTGTTCACGGTCATGTAGATGCGATCGTTCAGGGCGTCGATTTCGTCTCGCAGCCCCGGAGGATAAAAATCCAGGTCATTGCCGGCGACGCCCTGAAATGCGCTGTTGAGCATCCGGATGATTTCAGAGGACTCGTTATTGACGATTGTCCGCGTCTTTTTGTCCCACAAGGTCGGCACCGTCACCTTGCCGGTGTAATTGGGATCGGCTGCAACATAGGCCTCGTAAAGATAGTGAAATCCGTTGACGTCGTCCGGCGTGCACTCGGGAAAGCGCGCATTGCGTTCGAATGTCCATCCCTGCGCACGGATATGCGGTTGTGCATAGGCGACGGAAATGGCTGCTTCCAGGCCCTTAACGGCGCGGTAAATGAGTGTGCGGTGAGCCCACGGGCAGCCGTGCGCGACGTAAAGATGATAGCGCCCGGCCTCGGCCTTGAAGCCAGAGGACCCATCGGCGGTAATGCGATTGCGGAAATGCGACTCCTTGCGTTTGAAGTCCCCGCCCACGCCTGTTTCCTCGGCGAGCGTTTCGTCCGTCCAGACGCCATTGACCAGGATGCCCATACCACTCTCCCCGAAGGTTCAATGCGACATCATGGGCGGATATGGAGGCGAGCGCAATTCGGACGCTCTGGTCATAAAAAACCTTGCGCTATGGCTTCAGGTAGACAAAACCCTGCATCTGCAAGGAAGCGACTTCAGCGACAGCTGCGCCGACAATGTCTTCCGGCTTCACATCGTAGAGTTCATCCGGATCGAGCGAACGACTGACAAGCGTATTGCGGCAAACAAGATATCTGCCCCCCGCTTTTCAGAACGTCCACGCGATCGGCGAAATCCGGATTCGATCCGGCGCTGTCTGCCCGTTTTGTTTCATCCCGAAAGCGCATCCCCGCAAGCATCCCCGGCAGAGAACTTAAAGAATGGTAAATGCTCGTTGCGTATTTCCGATCTAAGGACAACAGAACGTAAACGATAAAAGGCGTGGCGGGTTCCGGCCCGCCGCGCATATCCGCTTATTCCGCCGCCTGCCGCGTCACCTTCAGCTCACGCAAGCGCGGATCGAGCTCCTTTGCAATGAGCTTGAGACTTTTGACCGTCTCATCATGTTCAAGGAACCCGGCCTGTCCCATCGATAGAAGGTGGCCAAAGCCGCCGACATGGTCGTAGAACGTCTTGATCTGTTTATAGACTGTATCAGGATTGCCGCAGAATACCGTGCCTGTGGCGATCTCGTCGTCGAGATTCGGCACGAAGCCCGCCTCGCGCGTGCCGACCTTGCCCGTGCGCAACGCCTTGATATTGGCGTCGAGCGAATTGTAGCCGGGCGGGTTCTTGAAATGCACAGGCAGCTTGTTGTGCGAGAGGTACCACAGCAATTTTTGCGCGCCGGCGCGGCCTTCCTCGTCGGTATCGCCGACGTAAACGAGCGCGGAATAGGCAAGCCGGTCATCGGTCACTTCGCCTTTTCGGCCCGCCTGCGCCCAGCCCTGACGATAGTTCTGGAACACCGTGCGCGTGCCGTCAAAGCCGGTGTGAAAAGTGGCTATGACATAACCTGCCGCGCCGACCTGGCGGGCGCCGCCCGGACTTGACGATGAAATCCAGATCGGGGGATGCGGCTGCTGAAAGGGCCGCGGCCAGATGTTGACGCAACGATGATGGAAGAACCGCCCTTCGAAGGAGAAGGGTCCATCGTGATGCGTCCATGCAGCCTTGATCAAATCGAGCGCCTCGTACATGCGCTCGTTCATCCGGTTGGGATTGCTGTTGGCGGCTGGCACTTCATAAGGCACGCTGCGCACAAAACCGCATTCCAGACGTCCGCGTGAAATCACGTCGATCATCGCCATCTCTTCGGCGACGCGCACGGGCTGGTTGCGATTGGCGATCGGGTTGCCAAGAATCAGCAGCCGCGCCTTTTTCGTCTGACGCGCCAGTATGCTGAGCAACAGCGGCGCAGCGGGATCGACGCACGTTGGGGTCTGGTGATGCTCATTCACCATGATATCGAGGCCGAGATCGTCGGCAATCAGCCATTCGTCGAGATAGCGGTGATAGAGATCGGCGCCAATTTTCGGATCGTAATAGCGATTGGGGAGCGACACGCGGATGGATTCGTATTCATGTTCTTCCGGTAGATGGTGGAAGGCGCCCTCGCTGAAGTGAAACGTTCGCATGGTGAGACCTCTCTCGATTCAGCTATTGGCGAAATGGGCAACGCGCCGGCAAAACTCATCCGGCTGCTCGCTTTGCGGCGAATGGCCTGCATTCTCGATGATTTCGCATCGCGCGCCGGGAATCAGTTTTGTGTAGGCGTCAATATAATCCTGCCCCACCAGCCGGTCATGCGAGCCTCGCAAAATCAATGTGGGCCGGTCGATGAGTCGAAGCCGGTGCCTGAGCTTGGGGTTGTGCATATAGGGCTCCCAGGCCACCAGCGCCATGGTCTCCCTGTTGCGCGCAATGATACGCACGGCCTCATCGCTCATCTTGTTGTAATCGGGCTTGCGCTTTTCCGGCTCGGCCGATGTCAACTTCAGCAACTCCTCGGCGCTCGTTGCAAAAATGTCGGGAATATCGAGCTTGTCGCGAGGTCCGACCTTGATGCCGACCGGTGAGACGAGAACAACTTTCCTGATGCGGCTCGTATTCTTGGTTGCAAGATCGGCCGCGACCCAACCTCCCAGCGAGGCGCCAACGAGCGTCACATCGCGCAGACCGAGCCTTTTCAGAAGTTCGAGCTGCACGTGGACAAAATCATCGACGCTTTCCATCCAGAACGGCAGGCTGGACGCGCCGAATCCTGGGTGTAGCGGCGCAACGACGTCAAAGTTTTCAGCCAGTCTTGCGACAAAAGGCGCAGCGGGATCAAAGCCGCCGCCGCCATGAAGAAACAGCAGCGTTGGCCCCCTTCCGCCACGATGCAATTCAAGCTCGACATCTCCCAGCTGGAGCCTGCTGCCTGCTATCACGCTTCGATCCGCTGCTGCGGCTTCACTCATCGCGTCCTCCCCAGACCATCGCTGTGAGATGGTGAAATTCTATCAGTCTAGATTCGCCGATATGTCGTCTTGCGTCAATGCCGCGCAGTTTTTCCGAACGCCCCGCAACGCTGTTCTGAATTCCCGCGCGCAGGCAGGCCTTCATTTCAGCCCGCCAATCATGGCGCCCGCCTTCACAAGCATGCGCTGCATGTTCGCTGCGTCGGCGCTTTCATAAACAATATCGAGACCGGCGTCCCGCATCGTCACGCCGAGCGGCGAAATATTCGGCCCGCTCAGGCGTCCGAAGGATTGCGCGGCGTAGAGCGCTGCAAGATGTTCCCTGCCGATGCTCCACGCTGCCCACAACACGGCCGCGTTGGGATGCGGCGCGCCTTTCAGCGCCATGTGTGTATAGATCATCGCGGGCACCGGGCTGACGCGCGCCCATTCCACCGGAGCGCCCTCCTTCTGGAATTGCATCACGCGCCCGCCGTAGCCGCCGACCGCAGCCGCGCCTTGCCCGCCCGCAAGCGCCTCCAGCGCCTGCGTTCCGCCTTTTATGATGATCGGCCTGTTGGCGATGAGCCGCTTCAAATAGTCGTAGGCTTTGTCTTCGCCCCATGCGAGCGCCAGCAACGGGAAGACAATGCCGCGCGCTTCGAGCAGCACTTTGCCGTTCCAGGCTGGCTGCGTCAGGTCCTCCCAGGACCTGATTGCGTCCCTGGCCACGAGTTGCGTGTTGTAGGCGATCGGACAATCGAGATTATAGGCGTAAAGCGCGCGCCCTCCGAAAAGCGCGTCGCCAGAGTCAATGCCAAACACCTCTGTCCACGGATAGGCAAGCGCGAGGTCACGATCGAACAGAAGCTGCGTATAGGCAATCGGGCCATCGGTGACATCGCAGGAGAGGCGCCCGGCGCTGCTTTCGCCGATGATGCGTTCCATCGCCGGGCCGGGCTCGATCTTGTAGGCCTCCACCTCGATCCCCGGAAATTTCAACGCAAAAGCCCTGGCGCTCTCGCGGCTGACGATCACATCGTTGGAGGTGAAATAAACGACCTTGCCTTCGACTTTTGCGCCCTCATAAAGCCTGTGAATCGCAGCCTGATCATCAGCTGTCGCAGCTGAGGGCAAAACCGCCGCCATGGCCAGGCCACCCAGAAAGTCTCGTCGTTTGAGCCGGGCGACCATCGCTTATTTCAACCCTCCGATCATCGCGCCTGCTTTCACCAGCAGACGCTGCATCTCGGACGAATCCGTCGTCTCGATGACGACCTGAAGATGGGCGTCCTGCATCATTTTGCCGAGCGGAGAAATATTCGGTCCGGTGAGGCGACCGAAATAATGATGCTTGTAGAGTTCCTCCTGATGATCGGGCGTTGTTGTCCACCAGTTCCACAATTTTGCGGCGTCGGGATGCGGCGCGCCTTTCAGGGCCATTTGCACATAGATCATTGCGGGGATCGGCCCGACGCGCGCCCATTCCACCGGCGCGCCATCCTTCTGGTATTGCAGTACGCGCCCGCCATAGGTGCCAACAGCGACCGCGCCCTGTCCGCCGGCCAGCGCCTCGATGGTCGGCGTGCCGCCCTTGATGATAATCGGCCTGTTGGCGAGCAGCTTTTGCAAATAGGCGTATGTCTTGTCCTCGCCCCAGGCCAACGCCAGCAGCGGAAAGACAATGCCGCGCGCCTCAAGCAGAATTTTGCCGCTCCATTTGGGATCCAGCAGATCATCCCAGGATTTGAAGTCGGAGGCTTTGGCAAGGCCGGTATTGTAAGCGATGGGCACATCAAGATTGTAGGTATAGAGCGCGCGGCCATCGAACAGAACGGAGCTCCTGTCGACGCCAAACACCTTTTCCCAGGGGTAGGAAATCGCCAGACCCCGATCGAATAACAGTTGCGTGTAGGAAATGGGGGAATCCACCAGATCGCAGGTCAGGCGGCCTGCGCTGCTTTCGCCCAGAATGCGTTCGATTGCCGGGCCGGGCTCGATTTTGTAAGGCTCAACTTCAATCCCGGGGAACTTTTTGGCGAAGCGGGCGGCGCTGTTCTGGTTGGCGATCACGTCGTTCGACGACCAGAAGACAACCTTTCCCTCCTTTTTTGCGCCTTCATAGATCGATTGCGCGGTCTCCTCATCGGCGCGGGCGCAGGTGGCGGCCAACGAATCCGCGCCGAGGGCCGCCAGACCGGCCAGAGCCTCGCGCCGCGTCAATCCATGGGCGATCATTTCGGCATCCCTCCCCAAATCGGGTTTCGTTTAACCCGAACGTAAGGGAGCCCGAAATGGCTGGCAAACTGATTTTTTAAAAAATCGCACACACCGGCGGAAGCCTGGTCTCCGCTTGGCGCAAACGTCGGGTTCCGGCATCTGCACGATCCGGAAATTTATGTTACGGTCCTGTCCAGTCTTTTGAATTCCGCAGGGAGGACCCATGAAAAAGAATTATCAGGACGGCGGCGAAGCCATAATGGAGGCGTTCCGCAACCTTGGCGTCGATTACATCATGTCCTCTCCGGGGTCCGAATGGAGCCCGGTGTGGGAGGCGATGGCCCGCCAGACTGTCGAGAAAAACGCCGGTCCGCAATTTCTGGACTGCTGGCACGAAACCGTCGCGATCGATATGGCGCTCGGCTACACCGCCTATACCGGCAAGCCGCAGGCTGTGCTCATCCACGCAGGCGTTGGTCTGATGCATGGCTCGATGGCGATTGTCAGCGCCGCGCAACAGGAAATCCCGATGCTGGTGATGTCCGGCGAGGCGACAACATTTGGCGACGATCCCGATCAACCGGTTGAGCCGCAATTCTATGGCGGCGTCAGCGTCGGCGGCGCGCATCGTTTTGTCGATCCGATTGTCAAATGGGCGACGCAGGTGACGTCCGCGCCGACGCTTTATAACACGGTTGTGCGCTCGATGGAGCTTGCCCAACGCGTTCCCCAGGGTCCGGTCTATGTCAACGTCGGCCTTGAGTGCATGTTGCACGAGTGGAAAAGGCCGAGCGACCTGCCCGCTGTCGCCGCGGCGCCAAAAACCGCGCCCTTGCCGCAGGACGTCGAGACCGTTGCAGCTCTGCTACGCGAGGCCAAAAATCCGGTCATCGTTGTCGAAGGCGCCGGCCGCGATCCGCAAGCCTTCCATGCGCTGGTTGAACTTGCCGATCGTCTGGCGATTCCGGTGATCAATGGTCGCGCCAGCGTCTACACCAATTTCCCGAAATCAAATCCGATGTGGCTGGGCTATTCCAACTTCGGTCCCCTCGACGACAGCGATCTGATTCTGCTCGTCAGCGGCAAGGCGCCCTGGTATCCGCCCTCCAATCGTCCCGGCAAGGGCAAGATCGTCGCGATTTCAGAAAATCCGCTGAAAATGCATCTGGCCTACCAGGTGCTGTTCGCCGATCACTACCTTGAAGGCGATGTGGCGAGCGCGTTGCGCCTCCTCGCAAAAGCTGCAGCGCCAACGGCGGGCGATTCGGCGAAGATAGAGATTCGGCGTAATAAATGGACAGCCGAGCACAACGCTTTGCTGGCCACTCTCAAGGCCGCAGGCGAGAAGGCCGTTGCTGCGGAGTCCCTCGATTGCATTGCGCTGGCCACGATCGCCGCCGAGGTTTTGCCAAAGGATGTCATCGTCACCGACGAGACGATCACGCATATGCCGCAGATGCGCCCGCACCTGCCGCTGAACGAGCCGCAGAGCTTTTTTCGCGTCACAGGAGGCGCGTTGGGGCAGGGCATTGGCGCGGCGCTTGGCGCCAAACTCGCCGCACGGCACAGACAGGTGGTGTTTTTCGTTGGCGATGGATCGTTCCTCTACAATCCCATCATCCAGGCGTTCGGCGCCTCGAAGACCTACGATCTGCCGATCACCATCGTCGTCTGCAACAATCAGAAATACGAAGCCATGCGCAAGGGTCATGTGCTCTATTACGAAGGCGGCGTCGCTGACACGACGAAGGTGCATTACGGCGTGAATATCTCGGGCCCGCGATACGAGCGTCTCGGCGATGAATTCGGTTTCTTCGGCGCTTCGGCGACCAACGCAACCGAATTGCGGCAGGCGTTCCAGGATGCGTTCGCCGCAAACAAGGCGGGCCGGACGGCGATCCTGAATGTCTCGCTCATACGGTAAGAAATGTGTTCCGGCCCGCAATTACAATTCGGGCCGGACTTTCAATTGAAGACAAATCCGGCATTCACCGGCAGCGTTTGTCCGGTCAGGGCCAGCGCTCCAGGCGTCAACAGAAAGACGACGGTTTCTACGATATCGCCGGGCGTCTGTGGCCCCGGCGCTGCGCGGCCCTGTTCATAAAGGTCGTGTCGGGCGGCCGGCACGTATTCGGTCGCCTCATTGCGCATGATGCCGGGGGCAATCGCTGTCACGCCGATACGCCTCGGCCCGAGTTCACGGGCGAGCGAGCGCGTCATGGACAGCACGGCGCCCTTGCTGGCGACATAGGCCAGCAGGCGCGGCGCGCCCCATAAAGCCGTGTCTGAGGCGACATTGACGATTTGCCCGCCTGCGCTGGCGAACAGCGGGCTCAGCGCGCGGGTCATCAACCAGGTTCCGCGAATATTCACGCGCATCACGCGATCCCAAAGATCGATATCGATCTCCTCGAAGACCTTTCCGCCAACATCGGTGGCTATGGCGCCATTGTTGACCAGTCCGTCGATTCTGCCTTCGCACCCGGCGATCGAGGCGGCAAACGCTTCGATCGATCGCGGTTCGGCAAGATCGAGCGGATGGAAGCGCACGCGCGCGCCGGAGTCGGCCAGAGCCTTCGCCGTCGTCTGACCGCGCTCTTCCAGGATATCTCCCAGGATGAGCGACGCGCCATGCCGCGCGCAGGCCGCAGCTATATCCGCGCCAACGCCGCGCGCGGCCCCGGTCAAAACAATGATTTTGCTGTCCAGCATGGGCGCGCCAGATCCCGGTCCCACCTTTAAGGCGCGACGAAGCGGTTGGTCACGAATCCGCTGACATCGACCCCAGCCGCCATGACGCCCGAGGCCGTCAGCGCCTCTGCTCCCGCCTTTGCGTCTTCGATTGATACCGAACCGAGCGGCTTGTCTTTCGTCGCAGCCGAATGGAACAGACCCAGAAGCAATTTAACCTCGCCCAGCGCCGTCGCCTGATCGTAATTGGGATAGGCGCGCGAGAACGAAGCGGCGGCTGCGTTGGGGTCCTGAGCTGTCGCTTCGAGCGATTTGCGCATGGCGTTGACCACGCGCTGGATCAACGCCGGTTTGGCTTTCAAAAATTCATTCGACACGATAAGATATTGTCCTGGCGTAGCAACGCCGAAATCCGAATATTTCATCGCGTTGATCTTCATCCCCTTGGCTTCAAGCGTCGCTTGAATCACGATGTTGGTCGCAACCCCATCGACGCGCCCGGTCAACAGGCTCGATATTTTGGGGCCGGGTTGCATGTTGATCTGCGTGACCGCAGAGGCGTCGATCTTGTTGCGCTGGAGCAGCACCGGAAACAGCGCCGATGGACCATCGCCTGCAGTGATAGCAATTTGTTTGCCAGCAAGGTCGGCGGGCGTTTTGATTGGCTTGTCCAGAGACGACAGCACGACAACGGGGCTTCCTGCGACGGTCGCCATGACGGCTGTCGCGGGCAGCCCTTTTGCCGCCAATCCCAAAAATGTTCCGCCATCAATATCGACGCCGAAATCATCGGTTCCGGCAGCGACGGTCTGCGCCGTCACCGCCGAACCTTTGCCCTCGCGCAATTCAAGATCGATCCCTTCAGCCCTGAAGAATCCCTTTTCGACGCCATAGGCCCACATCGCGTCATTGCCGGTGGCGATGAATCCAAAGCGCATCGACACCTTGTCGAGCGGCTTTGCATCCTGTGCAAACGAGACCGGAGCGATCGCGATGCAAACGAGGCCCAGCGCTAATATCGAAACCGTGCTTTTCATGGTTTGCCTTTCGAAGGTTCAGTTCATTTTGAGCGTTGCGATGCGTGCCAGAACACCAGATAATTCTCGACAAGCGAGATCGCATAAAACAACAGGCTGGCGACAACCGCCAGTATAATCACGATGGCGAACATGATTGTTGTGTCGAGTGTGCCGCTGGCCTGCACCAGAAGATAGCCAAGCCCGCGATCCGAAGCGACGAATTCGCCGATAATGCCGCCGATAACCGCAAGACTCGTAGCAATTTTCACGCCCGCGGCGATCGACGGCATGGCCTGCGGCAGGCGCAAATGCAAGAAGGTGCGGGACTGGCGCGCACGCATGACTGTTGCGAGCCGCAAGAGTTCGGGATCGATCGACATCAATCCGGTGATGGTCGCAACGAGGATCGGAAAGAAGGCGATTGACCCGGTGATCACCACGCGGGGCAGGAGCCCATAGCCGAACCAGACGACAAACAACGGCGCCAGCGCGACTTTGGGAATCGCATTGAATGCGATGACAATGGGATAAACGAGCCGGTGAACCACCGGGATCGCCACAATCAGAATGCCAAGCGGAATGCCAACGACAATGCTCAGGATCAACCCTGCCAATATTTCGCTCAATGTGCTGGCGCCATGCTGGAGCAACAAGGCGTGATCGGTCCAGGTCCGCGCCAGCACCGCCCACGGGGCTGGCAAGATATAGGCTGGCGGTTTGAGAACTGCGACGGCGACCCCCCACAAGGCAAGCGCCAGGAGCCCTGACGCCACACTCCACATTGCGTCTCTGGCGCCGCTCAATACGGCGGCGGCCGGGCGGCTGGAAGCGGCAGGCTTCGTGCGTTCAGCCATGCAGCACGCCCAGATCTGCGAACGCTGCATGAATTCGAACGATATAGGCTCCAAAGGCGGGAGATTCGCGTGTTTTCATGTTGCGCGGGCGGGGCAGGTCAATCGTGACGATTTCCCGTATCTGGCTCGGGCGGGATGTCATGATCGCGACCCGGTCCGCCATGAACACCGCTTCTGAAATTTCGTGCGTCACCAGAATGGTCGTGCGTGGACGATCGAGCGACAGACGCGCGACATCCAGTTGCATCTGTTCGCGTGTGAATGCGTCGAGCGCCGCAAAGGGTTCGTCAAGAAGTAGAATGTCGGGATTTTGAATCCAGGCGCGGCAGATCGCGACGCGCTGGCGCATTCCGCCCGAGAGTTCATAGGGCCTTTTGTCGGCAAACCCGCCCAGTCCCACCCGCTCCAGCAAAGCCAGGGCGGCGCTGCGGCGCGGAGCCGGGTCCTCCCCCCGCAATTCGAATGGCAGCAGGACATTCGCCAGCACATTCTTCCAGTCGAGGAGAAGGTCTTTTTGAAAGACGACGCCGAGGCGTGGATCCGGCCCGCTGACTTTCTGATTGGCGATCCACAGGCTGCCCGTTGTCGGCTGGATCAGGCCGGCAACCATCATGAGAACAGTGCTCTTGCCGCAACCACTCGGCCCCAGCAGCGCAATTGTTTCTCCCTGACGGATCGAAAGCGTGACCTCGTCAACCGCAACTACCTCGCCCGTTCGCGCCGCGTAGGTTTTGCTGGCGCGGCGCAGGTCGATAAAGGCCGACGACGATTCGGCCAGCATGGGTTCCGACGCGCCAGGCGCGCTCATCTGCGAGGCTTTCCAGCGCGCATCTAGCGACCCGTCCCCGCGAGGGCTTCAAGTTGCGCCGCCGCCTGATTGCGCATAATCCGGCGCAGACGCACCAGACCCATATCGTGCGCGTAAAGGTTTTCGTGCTGATTGGCGTCCGGGTCGCACTGTTCCAGCATGACGCGGTCCTGCTCCAGAACAACCCAATGCCTGGCTTCAAGGCGGTTTTTGTAAAGAAACCGCCAAGCGTCGCGTTGCCATCCCGAGAGTTTTCGGCAACGCCAGTGCACCACGGCGGACATGTTCGGTCCTATGGGCGTATACATGCCGACGATATGAAAATTACCCCCTGGACCGCCGGTCTTCGGATAAGGAATTTCAAGTCGCAGCCACAGCGCGCCGGTGTGGCCATATTCGGTCCAGTCAAAATTCACATTGCGCTGGCCGTCTTTTTCAAAAACGAATCCATCCTTTGTCTCGCGGATGGAAAATGTCGCCTTCGTGTCGCCAAACGACATGGAATGCGATTGCTTGTGCAGAAAGGTCCCATGCATGGGATCCATGACATTGTCGATGACATAGCGATAGTCGCCAGCCCATTCGGCATAGCAGGGAAATGAACTGAATTCCGGCGATGTCAGTTCTTCGGGCAGCAGCAGTTCGGGCGGATCGGCGTGCAGATCGTCGCCGACATAGGCAAAAACCATCCCGTTGCGTTCCTGAGTCGGGAAAACGCGCGTCGATTTAGTCCCTTCGAGTTTCCCGCCTGGCGCCCCCGGCACGCAAACAGCCACGCCATGCGTATCGATCTGCACGCCGTGATAGCCGCACGCGATACGATCGCCCATCTCGATGCCGCAGGACAGAGGCACGCCGCGATGAGGACATCGGTCTTCCAGCGCGTGAATTGCGCCGGAGCGATCCCGCCAGAACACCATCCGATAACCGCAACGTCGCAGTGAAACCATTTTTTCCGCGACAAAACTCGATGGACAGATCACATACCATTGATTGCGCAGGCCCTGCCCCAGCAGGTCGCTCACCGCCGTGTCGGAAACATTGCTCATTGGTTGGCCGAACCCTTCGCTCAGACGCCCAGTCGTTTCATTTCCTGTGCAAACAAGTCTGGCGTCCACACCTTGCCGTCGGGGGCGGGCACACAGCCGCTGTTGAGGTGTGCACAAATGCCGTCGAGATCGTGGACGCCTGCCGCATAGGCCTTTTCAATGCCGTCGCCGAGCAGGTTTTCGTAATCGACCGGCTCGCGATCACGGGCCTGATGAGCGTTGAGATATTGGGTCTGCATCGAATGCCCCTCGCGTCTGCGCAGGAATGCCGCCGTTCGCATGTTCCTGCAACCCCGCCACGACAAAATACCCCGTCAGACTTGACGCATAATGTTCCATATGTAAAACAAAGATTTATATCTGAAACAAGATTAGCCGGCGATCGCGGGTCTGTCAAATTTGATCCGCGCGGGAAAAGAGCGCTGAATTAACCAGACGCTCGGTCGCAATCCAGCGTGGAGGTTGGAAGTTGAAGCACGCGAATGCCTCCGGCAGTGATGCCGAAATGACCGGCGACACGGTTGCCCGCGTGTTGGCGGATGCGGGCGTCAAGGTCGTCTTCGGGGTTATTTCGATCCACAATATGCCAATCCTTGACGCGATTTACCGCCAGGGCCGCATAACCTTTACGCCAGCGCGCGGAGAAGCGGGCGCGATGAACATGGCGGACGCCTATGCGCGCGTCTCACATTCGCTGGGTGTCGTGATCACCAGCACGGGAACAGCGGCTGGCAATGCGGCGGGATCGCAGGCCGAAGCCCTGACCGCTGGCTCGCCCGTCCTGCATATCACTTCGCAACTCGACACTATCTTCATGGATCGCGACCGCGCCGCCATTCATGACGTTCCTCGCCAGCCGGATATGCTGAAAGCGGTTTCCAAGGCCTATTTTCGTATGTGGGACGCCAACAGCGCTGCGGGCGTATTGCACGCGGCAATGTCCGCGGCGCTATCGGCGCCCAGCGGGCCCGTCAGCCTCGAAATTCCGATTGACGTCCAGCGGATGCGCGCGCCGCTCCAGCCCGCCGCAGGCGCGCCTGTCATCGCGCTGGCGCGCCCTGACGCTGGCCGGCTTGATCAACTGGCCGCGCTGGTTGGCAAGGCCAAACGTCCGATGCTTTATCTGGGAGGCGGCGCGCGGCGCGCGAGCCCGGAAGCGCTGGCTCTGGTCGAGCGCGGCTTTTGCGCCGTCACCAGCACAAATGGCCGCGCGATTGTTCCGGAAGGACATATCCGCAATCTTGGCGCCTATAACATGACGCCACAGGCGCAAGCCCTCTTCGAGCGCTGCGACCTGATGATTGTTGTGGGTTCGCGACTGCGCGGCAATGAAACGCGCAACAATGCATTGCGCCTTGGCAGTCCCCTTGCGCAAGTCGATGTTGACGCCAGCCAGTGCGGGCGCAATTACCCCATTGATCTGTTTGTTCATGGCGACGCCCGCGAGGCATTGCAGGGCCTGCTCGAACGCCTGCCAGAAAAGCTCGATACAGACCCGCTTTTTGCAACCGAATTGCTGACCGCCCGGCAGGCCAGCGAAGCTGCGCTTGCGCGCTCCCTCGGTCCCTACCTTGGACTTGCCGACGTTCTCAGCCGGCGCGTCCATTCGGGCGCTCATGTTTTTGCGCGCGATGTCACAATCGCCAATTCCATGTTCGGGAATCGCTATGTGCGGCTGGCCGCGCCGCATCTGGGCGTTCATGCGCTCGGCGGCGGCATCGGTCAGGGTGTTGCGATGGCGATCGGCGCATCCTTTGCCATGCCAAACAAGAAGACGATCGCCTTGCTCGGCGACGGCGGCGCCATGGTCAATCTTGGCGAATTCGCGACGGCTGTCGAAAACAAATGCGATATTGTTTTTGTGCTGATGAATGACCGCGCCTATGGGGTGATTTCAAATATTCAGGACGCGCAGTATGAAGGACGGCGCGCTCATTGCCGGCTGCATACGCCCGACTTCGCGCTGTTTGCCCGCAGCATGGAATTGCCTCACGATTGTGTTGCCGATATACGCGACTTTGAGGCGACATTTGACCGCGCGATGGCGCGCCCCGGTCCAACGTTGATTGAAATCGACATGCTGGCGATTGGCCCTTACGCTGAAGCCTTTGGCGGCCCGCCCGCTGGCGCAGCAGGCGGCTCAAAGTGACAGCGCCTCAGGAAGCTGGGCCGTTGATCCGAGCGCGCGCGCAAAATATCGGGCATGGCGCCCTCAGCTGGCTTGAAGCAGGACAAGGCGACGCGCTTGTCTTACTTCATGGCGTCGGTTCCGCAGCGCGTTCCTTCGTTGCGCAGATAGGCGACCTGTCGGCGCGCTGGCGAACGCTTGCCTGGAACGCGCCGGGCTATGGAGAGTCCGCAGCGTTTGCGAATGAAGCGCCCGAAGCCGCGAACTACGCCGATAGTCTTGCCAAATGGCTCCGGGCGCTTGACATCGGCCGGTGCCATCTTGTCGGGCACTCGCTCGGCTCGCTCATCGCGGCGCGATTTGCTGCGCAGTATCCGGAACGGGTGCGGACGCTGACGTTGGCGAGTTGCGCAATCGGCCATGCGCGTTTGCCGACAGCCGAACGCGAACGCTTGCTGGCCTCGCGCATCGAGGATGTTGCGACCCTCGGAGCGCGCGGCATGGCGGAAAAACGCGGACCGCGACTTCTTGGGCCTGACGCTTCGCCTGAAGCGATCCGCTGTGTTGTCGAAGTGATGGCTTCGATCCATCCGCATGGTTATGCGCAGGCGGCGCGAATGCTTTCCAGAGGCGATATGCTTTCCGATCTTGGAGGCCTGCCTTTGTCCATGCCGGTTCAGGTGGTTTACGGAACGGCGGACATCGTCACGCCGCCAGCGGTCAATCAACGCGCCGCCCAGGCGCGCAGCGGTATCCGGGTCGTCACGATTGAACGGGCCGGGCATGCGCTATATGTCGAACGCCCCACGCAATTCAATTCCGTCCTGCAGAATTTTTTCGACACCGCGCAATGACAGATACCGAAACAAAATCGACCAACCGCTACATGGTGCCGGCCCTCGCGCAGGGTCTTTCCGTGCTTGCGCTGTTCACGCGGGAACGGCCGGTCTGGACGCCGCCAGAGATCGCCAGCGAACTTCAGTTGGCGCGTGCGACGGTTTTCCGACTGCTGCAAACGCTCGACGCCTCCGGCTATTTATTGCGCGAAAGCAACGGACGGTCTTTCCGCCTCGGCGTTGCAGTCCTGAATCGGGGGTTCGCTTATTTGTCATCCCTTGATCTTGTCGAGATCGCGCAACCCATTTTGCAGCGCCTGCGGGACAAGACTGGGTTATCGACGCATCTGGCGATCCGCGATGGGAGCGACGTTGTGTATATTGCGCGCGTCGCCGGGCATACAAGGGTTTCAAGCAGCGTGACAGTTGGCACGCGCTATCCGGTCCACGCCACCACGCTGGGACGCATGTTGATCTGCGACTTTTCGAACGTTGAACTCGAAAGGCTGTTTCCTGACGAGCGTCTCGTCAAATCGGGCGAGCAAACCCCGGTCTCCCGCACGGCGCTCGCTGCGCTGCTGGCAGGCGACCGGGCGCGCGGATACGCCGTCAGTCAATCATTCTTTGAAGCTGGCGTCAGCGCCGTCGCCGCCCCGGTGCGCAATGCGAATGGTCAGATCGTCGCGGCTATCAATGTCACAGCTGTAGATACAAAATTAAAGGCTGGACACATGAATGGAGCCCTCAAGGACGAGGTTCTGAACGCGGCGAACGACATTGCTCGCTGGATCGTCACCGAAGCCGCCCGCCTGCCGCCCGCTGGCGGCAAAAAATAGTGTGACTGACAAAAGCCTCACAGCTTTTGCAAAAAGGCGCGCGCCGCAGCGCCGTGTTCCTGCCGCAGGCGTGCGATATCGACGCCAACGGGCGCGCCATCGACGACACGCCATTCGCCCTTGATCATCACCCTGTCCGCGCGATGTGCGCCGCACAGAACAAGCGCGGCGATGGGATCGCCCGCTCCGGAGAATCGCAATTCATCGAGCGTGAAAAGCGCGAGATCGGCCTGTTTGCCGGGCTCGATGCGTCCGATGTCATCGCGCCCAAGACACCGCGCCGATCCTTCCGTCGCCCAGCGCAAGGCGTCAAGATGCGTCACGCCGGAGGCGCCATAACGCAGACGGCCCAGCATCATGGCGTGCCTGACGCCCTCCATCAGGTTGGAATTGTCGTTGGACGCGGAGCCGTCAACGCCAAGACCAACGGGCGAACCGGCCGCTTCCAGTTCGCTGGTGCGGCATTGACCGGAGGCGAGGACCATATTCGAGGTCGGACAATGACAGACGCCGACGCGCGCCTTGCCGAGCCGCTTGACTTCGTCGTCGTTGAAATGAATGCCATGCGCCAGCCAGACGCGTTCATTCAGCCAGCCCGTATCTTCCAGATAATCGACCGGACGGCACGCAAATTTTGTCTGGCAGTAGCGTTCTTCGTCGAGGGTTTCAGCAAGATGCGTATGCAGCCGGCAGTTATGTTTTTGCGCCAGCGCCGCGGTCTCGGTCATCAAGAGTCTGGACACATTGAACGGCGCGCAGGGCGCCAGCGCCACCTGCGTCATCGCTCCGTCCGAGCGATCATGATATCGCCCCAGCACCCGTTCGCAATCAGCAAGGATGACGTCGGCGTCCTGCACCGCCCCGCTGTCGGCATTGCCGCCATCCCTGGCTGTCAGATTGAGCGAACCTCGCGTCAGGGTCATCCGCATTCCGAGCGCGGCGGCTTCCTCAGCCTGAATATCCATAGCCGCGTCAAGACCTGGCGGGAAAAGATATTGATGATCGGAAACGCAGGTGCAGCCCGACATCAACAATTCGGTGAGCGCCAGTCGCGTCGCCAGCCGGAAATTGTCCGGCCGCAGATTTCCCGCCCAGACCGGAAACAACGCCTCCAGCCAGGCAAACAGCTCCTTGTTGATGGCTTCGGGATGCGCCCGGGTCAGCGTCTGGAACATGTGGTGATGGGTGTTCACCAAGCCCGGCAGGACGACATGACGGGATGCATCCCATTCCCCGTCGATTGGGGAAAGCGGCTTTTGACCTTGCGCGAGGAGCTCGACAATGCGTCCGTCCTCGATGACCAGCCCGTTTTCGGCGCCGGCGGCAAGAATCGCCAGAGGCGATTTGATCCACAATCTCATGACAACCCCCGACGGTGGCCGCCATTTTGCGCGGCCTGATGAAACCTGTGGCGTCAATCTATCCGGGCGATCATCCAAATGCGACCCTTTGGTTGAAAGTTCATCGCCGAACCGGACGGTCCTTGCCGGCGTCGCTCAAACCCGGCATGACGTTCAACTCACATGCCCCCCGCGACCCGGCTTTGCCGGCGCCTACATCGATAAAGTTCTGTCATGTCCAGGCCAAGTGTCAGACGAATCGGGGTCGCCATTGGCGACCCGAACGGCATCGGGCCAGAAATTGCGGTCAAATCCGCTCTTTGCGAGAATTCGCCCGTGCTGATCGGAGACCTGCATGTCATCGAGCATTACGCGCGCGCCGTGGCGCGGGATGCGCAGCTTCGAATCGTCGAGGCGCCGACCGCCCCGGTTGCCGGCACGATTGACGTTGTCCCTGTCGACGCGCTGGCGCGGGCGGATTTTGCGCCGGGCTGCGTGAGCGCTCAGGCCGGACGCGCCACTGTGGCCTATATCAAGGCGGCGATTGAACTCACGCGTTCCGGAACGATCGGCGCGATTATCGGCTGCCCACACAACGAAACGGCTGTGAATGCAGCGGGAATCGCGTTTACGGGCTATCCTGAGCTTCTGGCCGATCTGCTCGGTCTGCCTGCAGGCAAGGTTTTTCTCATGCTGGTCGGCGGCGGGCTGCGAATCGTCCATGCGACCCTGCACGAGCGCCTTGGCGACGCGCTGAAACGCCTGACCCCGGAACTCGTCATCAGCGCCGCGCTTGCGGCTGTCGAGGCGTTAAAACAGCTCGGCGTTGACAAGCCCCGTCTCGGCCTTTTTGGCATAAATCCACACGCTGGCGAGGGCGGCCTGTTCGGTCCGGACGACAACCTCGTCACCGCGCCCGCCTCAGCGCATTTGCGCGCCCTTGGCGTGGATATTAAAGGCCCCGTCGGCGCAGACCTGTTGCTCGGGCGCAAAGACATCGACGCGTTTGTTGCGATGTATCATGATCAAGGTCATATCCCCGTAAAATTGCTCGCGGGGCGCACGGCTTCGGCCCTGTCGATTGGCGCAGGCCTGCTGTTCTCAACGGTCGGACATGGCAGCGCGCATGATATCGCCGGGCGGAATATCGCAGACCCTGAAGCCGTCATTCGGACCCTGCGACTGCTGGAAGGCGCTGCGGGCGGCATATAGGGATCGTCAGAACGCATTTAGTGCATCGCAGGAGGACGCGTTGACAGCCCGACATGACCGCCGATTCACGCCAGCCCGGCCCGATCTTGCTGCGGAAAAGCTGCGCGGACTTGTCGATGCGCCACGCTATGCAGCGCCGCAGCTGATGCGAGTCGCTGAGGAATGTCTGCCGTTGTCTCGCGCGCCACGCCGCGACGAACCCATCGACACACAGGCGCTCTATGGCGAGGCGGTCGATGTCTATGACATCGACGAAGAAGGCTGGGCGTGGGGCCAATTGCGAAGCGATGGCTATGTCGGTTATCTCCCGGCGGACGCTTTGCGATCGGATCGGGCGCCGCCAACGCATCGTGTTTGCGTGCCTCGCGCGCATGTCTATCCTGGCCCCGATATGAAGCTCCCCGCTGCGCGCGCTCTGCCGATGGGGGCTGAGGTTGCCGCAGGGCTTGAAAATGGCGCCTTTACCGCCGTTGACAGCTTGGGTTTCGTGTGGAGCGCGCATCTCAGGCCGTTGGGCGAATCCGAGACGGATTTTGTCGCTGTAGCCGGACGGTTCCTGCATGTCCCCTATTTATGGGGCGGAAAAACCAGCGCCGGCATCGATTGTTCAGGCCTCGTCCAGGTGTCGTTGGCCGCCTGCGGCGTGAACGCCCCGCGCGACAGCGACGTCATGGAAAAAGCGCTCGGGGCGCCGGTGCAAACGGATGAAACTTTTGGCGGATTGCGCCGGGGCGATCTGGTGTTCTGGAAAGGTCATGTCGGGCTGATGGTCGACTCCGGCCAATTGCTGCACGCAAACGGTCATTTCATGATGGTGACGCACGAACCGCTGCGGGTGGCGCGCGACCGGATTGCGGCTGGAACGGGAGGCGCGATCACGTCGATCCGTCGTTTGTGATCAGAGCGGCGCCACGCGCTCGATCACGGGCGGTCGTATCGCCACGGGGCTTTCCGACAGTGTATAGGCCGCCCGGACGACCCGTTCCGCCAGGTCGGCGCTTGTCTCATCGCGCGCATGAATGATGCAAAGCGGACTCGAAGCTTCCACAAACGTTCCAATGCCGGCGATTTCGCTCAGACCTGCGGCATGATCGATTTTGACATCGGCGCGAACGCGCCCGCCGCCCAGCACCAGTATGGCAAGACCCAACGCGCGTGTATCGATGGTCGCCACAGCGCCTTTTGCGCACGCCAGCAAGGCGCGAGCGACAGGCGCAACGGGCAATTGCCCGGGGCGCTCCAGAATGTCGCCGGGCCCACCCAAGGCGTGGACCATGCGCGCGAAGCGTTCAGCCGCAGCGCCGCTGTCCAGCGCCCGCGTCAGCTTGCGCCGGGCTTCATCCACCCCGCTGGCCAAACCTCCCAGAACCAGCGCTTCCACGCCAAGAGCCATCGTGACCTCAAGCAAACGCCGGTCCCGCCGCGATCCCGCCAGAAATTCCACGGCGTTGCGAACCTCCACGGCGTTGCCGGCGGCGCTGGCCAGAGGTTCGTTCATATCGGTCAGAAGGGCGCGAGTCGGCAGGCCCGCGCCATCCGCGACCTCGACAAGCGATCTTGCAAGCGCGCGCGCGTTTGCAAGATCGCACATGAATGCGCCCGAGCCCGTCTTGACGTCCATCACGAGCCCGCCCAGCCCGGCGGCGCGCTTCTTTGACAGAATAGAGGCGGTGATCAGGGGAATGGATTCCACTGTCGCGGCGACATCCCGGATCGCATAGATTCGCCGGTCGGCGGGCGCGAGCTCGGCGGTTTGCCCGATGATCGCGCAGCCGCAACCGCGCACGACAGCCCTGAACACGCCTAAGTCAGGGGTTGCGTTGTATCCGGCGATGCTTTCCAGCTTGTCGAGGGTTCCGCCGGTGTGGCCAAGTCCGCGCCCGGAAATCATCGGCACGTAACCGCCGCAGGCTGCAATCATTGGCGCCAGCATCAGGCTGACATTGTCGCCGACGCCGCCTGTGGAATGTTTGTCGAGAACGGGTCCATGCAATCCATCGCCGGTCCAGTCCATCGTACTGCCGGAAAGCGCCATGGCGTCCGTCAGCGCCACGCATTCGCCTCGATCAAGGCCCCGGAAAAACACCGCCATGGCGAAGGCCGCGATCTGCCCCTCGCTCACCTCATTGCGGGTCACTCCGGCGATGAATGCGAATATCTCGTCGGGGCTCAATGCGCCGCCATCGCGTTTACGGCGGATGATTTCCTGCGGAATCATGCCGCAGCGGCCAACTCGCTCAACAGAGCGTTGAGCAAACCACTGGCGCCAAAGCGGAAATTGTGCGGGCCGACATTGCCGAGGCCAAAAATTTCATCGGCAAGATCGAGATAGACCGCCGCGTCGTCAAGCGTTCGGACGCCGCCAGACGCCTTGAAACCAACCGTCCTGCCGCTGGCGGCTATCCGTGCAAGCATGATTCTGGCGGCTTGCGGCGTGGCGGAAATTTTCGTCTTGCCGGTCGACGTTTTCAGGAAATCGGCGCCTGCGGCAATGGCGATATCGCTTGCTCGCGAGATTGCCGCGGGGTCTGCAAGTTCCCCCGTTTCCAGAATGGTCTTGAGGCGAAGCCCGACGGGGATTTCCTGACGAACCGCGGAAATCATGTCCCGAACGGTTTCGTCCCGGCCTTGTTGCAAAGCCCGCCAGGGAATGACCAGATCAATTTCATCGGCGCCATCGCGCACGGCCTGCCGGGTCTGGCGGGTCGTCCGTCCAATCTCTTCCCCACCGTCCGGAAAATTGACAACCGTCGCAACGCGGATCCCCGATCCCTGCAATTGCCTCGCCGCCATGGCCACGAATTCCGGCCAGAGGCAGACAGCCGCGACAGGACCGAAAGCGGTGCGCGCCCTGCTCGTCACAGCCTCCGCCTCCGCCGCGGCGTGATCGTCGGAAAGATCGGTCAGGTCGAGGCAGGATAGCGCACGTCTGGCAAGCGTTTGGCGAGTTGCGCTCATGCTTGCGTCTCGCTTTCCTTGATGCGCAGGAAGCCACGAATCAGCCGCTTGAGCATGATAGCCCCTTGCGCAGCATTCTTGCGCGTTTCCGAGTGGCTTGGATTGCCCCCCATGAAGCCCGCGCCAAAGTTCGAGACTACGATAATAGCGGACGCCCGCAATCCCAGCCGGCGCGCCAGAATAACTTCGGGAACCACAGACATCCCTATAACATCCGCGCCGAGCATTTTGGCCACCTTGATTTCCGCCGGCGTTTCAAATGAAGGCCCGGAAAACCACATGTAAACGCCTTCCCGGATATTAACGCCCGACGATAACGTGGCGCTTTTGAACCGGCGTTGCAGACGCGGGTCGTAGGCTTCAACCAATGAAATAAACCCTCCATCGCCGCCCGCGCCGATCAGCGGATTCAAACCGTTGAAATTGATATGGTCGGTGACAAGAACCAGATTGCCGGGATAAATGTCGGCATTGACCGAACCGGCGGCGGCCGTCAAAACGACAATCTGGACGCCGAGCAAAGCCAGCGTTTCAAGCGGCGTTTCCATCGCCCGGGGATCGCCGTGCTCGTAATAATGCGAGCGGCCGAGCATATAAGCGACATCGACGCCATCCTGCTGGCCGAGGGTCAACTGTCCGTCGTGTCCAGACACCGTCAACGCTGGAAAACCGGGCAAATCCGCATAAGGGATGGAAAGAGGATTTTCGACGCCTTCGGCCATATTGCCAAGCCCGCTGCCAAGCACGAAAGCAACGCTGGCGCTGGCGCCGGCACGCCGGGCCTGAATTATATCATAGGCCTGTTCAGCGACTTCGCTCATGGTCTCTATTCTCCGGCCGAGCCAGTCAAATCACCGGGACCGAATGCGCGCGGCAGTAATTCCGTCAGCCTGACCGTCTCGTGAACGCCGGATCGGCCCAGCAAGTGAACCTGTGCGCCGGCGGCTGCAAATTCCATCAGTCTCTGGCGACACGCGCCACACGGCGTTATCGCCAAGGCGCCACCTCCAACAACCGCAATGTCGGTGATTCGTCGCTCGCCTGCAATCGCCATGGCGGCGATCGCTGCGGTTTCGGCGCAAATTCCGTTGGGATAGGCCGCATTTTCCACGTTACAGCCCGAAAAAATAGCGCCGCTGGCAGTCATGACCGCCGCGCCCACCGGAAATTTTGAGTAGGGCGCATAGGCCGCCGATTGCGCTGCGAGCGCAGCCTCGAACAGTTGAGTCAAAGGATCCATCGTTCACTCCCGGCGATATGGAACGCCAGCGGCGGCAGGCGGTCTTGCGCGTCCGACAAAGCCCGCCAGCAGGGCGACGGTCAATACATAGGGCAACGCCTGGAAGGCCTGCACCGGAATGACGCCAACGCCAGGCAGCGCCGCATCCGGCGCCCGGATCGCAATGGCGTCAAGGGCGCCAAACAAAAGACACGCGCCGAGGCAACCGCCCGGACGCCATTTGGCAAAAATCAATGCAGCCAGAGCGATGAAACCTTTGCCCGCTGTCATGTTCGGCAAAAAACCCGCGGCCTGAGCCAGCGAAAGATCGGCCCCGGCCAGACCGCAAAGAATCCCGCAAATCGCGATGGCGCGATACCGCGTCGCGCGAACCGATCCGCCGGCCGCGTCAAGCGCCAGTGGATTCTCTCCGGCCGCCAGAACGCGCAGGCCAAATCGGGTTCGGGAGAACGCAATAGAGGTCGCTGCAACAGCGACAAAGGCCAGCAGGGTCAGGGCGTCCTGGCCTGCAACGATCGGCTCGATCCGTTCGGCGGCGCGCAACGCGGGCGTGCGTCCGCCCTCGCCGAAAATCGCCGCTCCAAGAAACGCCGTCAATCCGGCGCCAATCATATTGATCGCCATGCCGCAAACGATCTGATCGCCGCCGCATTCGATTTCTGCATAGGCCTGCGCCATGGCGAACGCCAAGGAAGCGGCGACAGCTGCCGCAAAGCCATACCGGACATCGCCCGTCAGGCTTGCTGCGGCAGCCCCGGCAAAAGCGCCAGCCAGCATTTTTCCTTCAAGGCCGACGTCGACAACGCCCGACCGCTCGGACCATAGACCTGCCAGACAGGCGAAAATCAGCGGCGTCGCCAGGCGCAGGGTTGCAGAAGCCCATGAAAGACCAGCGTCGAAATCCATCGCCTATCTCCGCAAGCCCAGCAGGGCGCCTATGACAAGCACTGTGACGCCTTGCGCGGCTTCAACGATGTACGGCGAAATTCGGGGGTATTCGAGTCCGAGTTCCGCGCCGCCCTGCGTGAGAAAGCCAAACAGCAGTGCGGCCAGTGGAATTGCGAGGGGCCGCGTACCCGCCAGGAGCGCGACGGCGATTCCGACAAATCCGGCGCCTGCTGGGAAATCGAGGATCAACCGGTTTTGAGCGCCCAGAAGCTCGTTAATGGCGACGCCGGACGCCAGTGCGCCGGACAGGCCCATGGCAAGCATGATCGTTGGCGGGACCGCGATCCCGGCATAGGCGGCAGCGTCCGCGTTGGCGCCCATCACACGCGCTTCAAAACCTGCGCGGGTGCGAAAAATATAGATATTCGCGGCGATGACCGCGAGCAAAGCCAGCAGCAGGCTGATGTTCAAAGGCGACCCTGTGGTTGGCCAGCCCAGGGCCGACAAAATGTCGTCAAGTCGCCAGAGCCGCGAAGAAGCCGGGAATGGGCGCGTTTCCGGCTGCATGGAGCCGGGCGCGCGCAGGGGGTCGACCAGCAGCCAGGACAACAAGGCGCTGGCGATAAAATTGAACATGATCGTGGTAATCACAATATGACTGCCGCGTCGGGCTTGTAGCCAGCCCGGAACGATCGCCCAGCCGGCTCCAAAAATCATGGCCGCACAAACGGCGGCAGCCAGCGGCAGGGGCGCGGGCAGCGCCTCGCCCGTCAACGCCGCCATCGCCAGTCCCGCGCCCGCGACGAGCGATTGCCCCTCAACGCCGATATTGAACAGACCTGCCCGATAGGCGACCGCCACCGCCAGCCCGGTAAAGATGAAATCCGTCGTGTAATAGAGGGTGAACGCGAGCGCTTCGGCGCTGCCGAGGCCCCCGATCGCCAGCGCGCGCAAAACCGCGAAGGGGTTTTCCCCGACCGCAACGGCGCAAACGCTTGTGGCCGCCAGCGCCGCCAGAGGCGCAACTGCGAGGCCGGGGGAAAAACGGAGGTTCACGCCGCAATCTCCGGGGACCCGGCCATCATCAGCCCAATTCTTTGCCGGGCGTTCGGCGCGTCAGGGTTGCACTCGCCCACGATACGCCCCGCATGCATCGTCAAAACGCGGTCGCTGAGCGTCAAAATTTCATCGAGTTCGACCGAGACGAGCAGAATCGCAGCGCCTGCGCCGCGCAAGTCCAGCAGCCGGCTATGGAGGGCTTCGATCGCGCCGATGTCGACGCCGCGTGTCGGCTGGCCCACGATCAAAAGCTGCGGCCCGGGGTCGACTTCGCGCGCAAATACGAGCTTCTGCTGATTGCCGCCAGAAAAACGGGCGAACGCCAGATCGGGTGCGCGCGGGCGCACATCCCACGATTGCATCAGCCCCGCGCAGTGCGCCCGCAAGGCGGCGGGGTCAAGGAGACGCGCCCCAAAGCGGCGATTGCGCTGTTGACCCAGCGCGGCGTTTTCCGACGCGGGAAAGGCCGCCACCGCCCCATAGCGCAGCCTGTCTTCGGGAATATGCGCGAGCCTGTGCGCGCGCGCGCGGGCGGGATCATAATTGCTGAGATCGACTGCCCGGCCAGCGATTTGCAGCGTCCCGGCCTGCGGCTTGCGCATACCGCTGAGAACGTCCAGCAACTCGGATTGTCCATTGCCCGCGACGCCTGCAAGCCCCACGATTTCTCCGGCGCACAGGCTCAATGACACCCGATCAAGGCGGAGGCGACCGTCGGGATCGCTGAGCGAGATATCCGCTGCTTGCAGCAAGAGCGCGCCCGGTCGCGCAGCGGGCTTGTTCATTTGCGTGGCGACGCGTCGTCCCACCATCGCTTCCGCCAGCGATTCGGCAGTCGCGTCAGAGGTTGCAACTGTCGCCACACGTTCCCCCGCGCGCAAGACCGATATTTTGTCTGTCAGTTCGAGGACCTCATGGAGCTTGTGTGTGACAAACAGGATGCTGGCGCCGTTGGCAGCGAGATTGCGAAGCAATCCAGAAAGGCTGGCCGCTTCGTTCGGCGTCAGGGCGGCTGTTGGTTCATCGAGCGCGAGGATACGGGCGCCGCGCGCCAGCGCTTTCATAATCTCGACGCGTTGGCGCAATCCGACAGGCAGACCCGCAATCGTTGCGTCAGGATCGATGGCGAGCCCGTGATCCCGCGCAAGCGTAGCGAGAGTCTCGCGCATGGCGGCCCGACCCCTGGCAAGCAGGGGGCCGCCTTCCCGACCGAGCAGAATATTGTCGAGGACGCTCATGGTCTCGACCAGCATGAAATGCTGGTGCACCATGCC
>CAIZEI010000200.1 GCA_903931945.1 uncultured Hyphomicrobiales bacterium
CCCGTCGTGAATAAGATGGGCTAGGACCTGTGATAAAGGCGCGACAAGAACCGGAAATTAAGCCTCTCGTCGCAAGCTACTCATAGGCGATCTGTAAACCTGTGCTAGAAGGCTGCATCCACATTTTTTTGGAATATGGATTAGAGTGCAATGCGAATTGTTATGACCCTGATGCTGGCGACACTCCTTGCGAGCTGCTCGACCTTGCCGTCCGCGGGACCGAGCGCAGACGATATCGTCAGCCAAGGTAATTCCATTGCGCGTTACGACGTGGTCGACATTACGCCGGCGGCAGTTGATATTCTCTCTAATCGGCGCCCTGATGCCTCGCTGTCGGGCTTCGGCGATTTCCGGGCAGCCGTTGAACCGCATATTAGCGTCGGGGATACGCTCACCATTTCAATTTTTGAAGCAAGCGCCGGCGGCCTGTTCTCGCCACCACCCCCGACGGACCATTTTTCCACCGGTTCTAAAGCGGCATTGTTTCCCGATCAGGTCGTAGGGCGCGATGGCGCCATCTTGATGCCCTATGCTGGCAGGATCGTCGTCGCCGGCCGGACGCCGCAGAACGTCGGGCGCGTAATCGAGCATGCGCTGGAAGGGAAGGCTATCCAGCCGCAAGTCATGGTGAGCGTCACACATTCGCCAGCCAATTCTGTGACTGTGTTAGGCGAGGTAACCGCAGGCGCCCGCGTCCCGCTGACTGTGCGTGGCGACCGCCTGCTCGATGTGATTGCCACGGCTGGCGGCGTTCGCGCTCCAATCAATGAAAGCTTTGTCCAGCTGACCCGCGGCAATCGAACGGCGCGTGTTGCTTTGACCCGCGTAACGTCGGACTCCCGCCAGAATATCTACATGCGCCCAAACGACGTGCTAACAGTCATCCGCGATCCGCAAAGCTTCATCGTCCACGGCGCGACCGGGGTGAATGCGGAAATTCATTTCGATGCCGAAGGCATTAATCTGGCGCAGGCGCTGGCAAAGGCCGGTGGCCTCCAGGATTTCCGAGCCGATCCGGCCGGCGTCTTTGTCTTCCGTTATGAGCCCGAAGAGATCGCCCGGGATGTCGCGCCCAATAGCGTCATCGCTGGACAGGGCCGAATGCGGCCAGTCGTATATCGCTTAAACCTGCGCGATTCCAACAGCATGTTTATGGAGCAACGCTTTCGCATTTTCAACAAAGACCTAGTCTACGTCTCCAATGCGCCATTCACCGAGGTGCAGAAAGTTATGCAGGTTTTCAACACCGCGGTGTCACCTGTCGCCTCCGGCGCCAGCGTGTATACAACGGTCAAATAATAAACTTGCATGTGTACTGCATCACCATTTTGCCGGACCGTAATCGGCAAGCTGTCGCTGGAAACGGCTGCGAGGACGGATATGCCGACCGAACGGCTTGTCGGCGCAGGCTGCCTATCTTGTCGCCGGAGGCAGGAAATAGCGTTTTCACAAGGTGTTATAAATCGATACGGCGAATTCGACATCGTCGAATAGCCGGCTTCTACCATTTTTAAGTACCAGAGCCTTGTCGCAGAATTTCGTGACAATCGCGATGTCGTGGCTGACAAGAATCATTGCGCTGTCCTTTCGCTGGTTGAACAGGGCGTCAAAACATTTGCGATGGAAACGCTGATCGCCGACCGATAGCACTTCGTCAATTAAGAAACATTCGAAATCGATTGCGAGGGTCAGTGCGAAAGCCAAGCGCATTTTCATTCCAGTGGAGTAATTGCGCACCGGAATGAACAATTGCCGGCCTAGTTCGGCGAAGTCATCTACAAAGGCGACGACATCTTCCAGCGGCTGATTATAGAGCCGTGCAATGAAGCGCACATTGTCAGCACCGCTCATATTGTTTTCCAAACCGTTGGCGAAAGCCAACGGCCAGGATAGCGACAGGCCCTTATGGATTGACCCAGCGGTGGGATGTTCGACGCCGCCGATGATTTTGACCAAGGTCGATTTGCCGGAGCCATTGCGGCCGAGCACCGCAAGCTTTTCCCCGGCCTTGACGTTGAAAGAAAGACCGTCCAGCACCCGGCGGACGCCAATCGCTGTGTGATATTCTTTGATGATATTCTGAACACGGATTTCGCGCTCAAAATACTGGAACGTGGCGGTCTGCAACGGCGAGGCCGTCCGGTTGGCCAAGGCCGGCCCGGGGAGATTAGACGGACGCGTTTCAATCGCTTTTCTCGTCATGCTGAACTTGAATCCATTTGCAAAAAAAAATGCCTCTTTTCACATTGATCGGATTTCATCCAAGAATCCCGAAATCGCTTGAAAATAAGCTTCCCGCTCGGTGCGGGCGCAGGCGGGGGCCATGGGGATACGCGGCGCAGCTCTTTCCACCAATGTGCGAATGTGCCGCAGCCAAGCGAGCCCGTCCATCGGATCACACAGAATGGCGCCTTCGCGTGCAACCTCCCGGTGCGCCGCGATGTTGGAGGCAATGACCGGAACGCCCATATGTGCCGCCTCAATCACTGGCAGACCAAATCCTTCCGCAAGCGATGGCGCCAACAAAGCTCGTGCCCCGGCAAGAGCGGTTTTCATTGCTGCCGTCGAAAGTCCGTTCAGAATGTGGATTCGGCCACGGGTGACTTCGCAGCGCTGAATATGATCGAGTATGGCTTCGCCACCCCATGCCGGCGAACCTATTATGAGCAAATGAGGTGGATTTTTCATTTCGGCGCATAAGTGCCGCCACAGTTCGAGCAAGAACAGATGATTCTTCCGGGGTTCGATGGCGCCACACGCGACAAAATAGGGCAACGCGGCCAATCTTGGATCGGATTGCGTAGATTCGTCGAATGTTTCCGCCAAAGGCAACGGCCATGCGAAAGTGGGCGCGTCCACGCGCCCCGCCTTTGCCAGCGCCGCAGTGATTGTCTGACGTGCATATTCGGTGGAGACGATGACGCCACTGGCCAGCCGCGCCGCCGAGGCGACCATGGCCGCATGAATCGCAGCGCCCTTTTCCGAGACATATTCAGGCATTTCTACCGGAATCGAGTCATGCAGCATGAAGACTGGCCTGATGTCAGGTCGCTTCGATAGCCAGCGCAGCAGAAAGGGCCAGCCCAAACTGTAATGGCCAACATTGAGATAGACGGCTTTGGCGGGGGCGCGGCGAATCGCTGATCGTCCGAGGGCAACGCCGGTCGCCCGCAGCAACGCTACCATCCGTAGGGCCTGGTCGCCGATCCCGAGAGTGGGTTTGACTTGCGCCGAAGTCACGCCGTCTCTGAGCCGCGCGACAAAATTTTCCCAGATCGGGTCGGCTTCGGCTTTGCCGTTTTCGGCCCAAAGTGCCGCCAAACGCGTGAGACCGTGTGCGACGCGGTCTGCATCATAAAGCCTCATGCCCCAAGGCGTTGGCAAGAGGCCATGAAAGTCATCGGGACGCTGCTCGGTGAAATGGCGAGCAAGCATGAACTCCACACGATCTATCCCTCGGGGCGTTCGAAATAGTGGCCCAAGGAATAGCCGAGTCAAATCGTAGACGATGGGCCGTTGGGGCCAAAAACTCCGTGAGGACGCTCTACAGCGGTCGAGCAGTGCGCCGTCCTCTTCCTCACCCGCCGCGTCCAACATTGTTCCTCGCACACCGAAGCATAACGATCTGAAATTATGCTATAGACGGCAAGGTTATATTGCAAAGTCCCGTCATCAAGGGAAAACGAATTATATCGCAAAACCTCGCTTTCGTTAGATCCTCAGCGATGTCCATCTCGGTCGGCCAAAAGTCGAGAAGGACGCGTTACGTTGAATGTGCACGGTCCAGCAGCAGACAAAAAAGGACTGGGAAGCTTCCAACGTGTTGGCGCGATGCGGAGCCGATGGCGGACGCGTGAAAAACGCAGATAATTTGCTGGACTTTGTATCACATCAATAGAATGTCGTCGTTAACGAGTCACATGTTCTGCAGCAATCGCTGTCAGTGAGCGCAATGTCGCGAAAAGCATGAAGCAGAGCAACAGGGTTGCGACAAAATAATAAATCCGCCGCGGGTATTTGGCGTGGTCGGAGAGATTGGGTTGTACGATTGTCTGGAGATAGAGATGTTGCTGCTCAGCCTCCTGGCGGGCTTTCTGGCGGCTCAATTCAACCTGTTCCAGTGTTTTGGCTGCTAACGTGCGTTCCAGCGCCAGTTTTTCGAACTCACCGAGCCGTGAGGCAATGGAACTGTTCCCGCCCGCGAGCCGCCCGCGTAACCGGGTTACCTCCCCATGCAAGGAATTAATACGCTCCTGCGTGGCCCTGAGGCTCGGGCTTTGCGGCGTAATCGCCGCCGTCTCTTCGTAATTCGCCTGCAATTTCGCGAGTTCCAGAAGGAGCCGGCCAATTGATTCCATGGTCGACGCAGTTTCACGGGCGGCATCGACCATACCAACCTCATTTCGATATTGAGTGAACCGGTTCTCGATTTTCGCCAGTTCTTCGGTTGCGGCGGCAACCTGAAGATTCGAATAGACTAGCGCATCATCGCGGGCGCGGGCGTTCAGCTTATTGACGAAGTCCTCGGCGTAACGCAGCAGTGTCTCATTTAGCGTTTTGGCATCCTCGGCACGAAATGCCTCGACCTCGATCGTAGTGATGCCGCTCGCGCCATCGATGGTGCTGGACACCATGTTCTTGTAATAGCGGAACAGCGACTCCTTATTATTGCGCGAATAGAAATTGGGAAACACATTGAGAAAATCGCCTTCCGGGCGGGAAATAATAGCCTTCAGATTTTCATTTTCTACCAGCAGGTCAAGTGCGTCGCGCGAGCGGATATAGGCTGATACTGCAAAATTCTCGTCGGTTGCGCGGGATTGGCCCTGGTTTTGTATAAGCGCCGCAGCCGAATCCAGACCAACACCAGCGGAGGAACGTACGACAAACTGGGCTTCCGAGACATAACGATCAGAGGCGATAACGCCGAAGTAAAGCCCGGAAAACATTACAGGAATGACAAAGGTGAACAGATGCAGGCCATAGCGCCGCAGAAAGCTTTCCGGCGACGGGGCCGCAAAGCGCTCGGTCATGACCAATTGACCTTGAAGGTCCAGCGGCGTGAGTTCGACTTCTCTGAGAGGTGGCGGGTGGAGCGTGTTTGTCATGACTAGCTGTATTCGACGTGGGTCTGAGCATAATGCACCAACGGCACGCCAATTGCTGTCAGAACAAATGCGCACAGAGCGAGATAGGGCGCATCCCATTCCGCAATATATTCCGCTGGAAACATGCCGCTGCGAAACATTTCGAAAGCATTGACCAGAGGCGACCACATTACGATTTCTCGCGCCGTGGGCGGCAGCCATTCCACCATGTAGAAGGCGCCCGTGACTGGGATTGAAATATACATGACTGGGCCGACCAATCGTTCCGCCGCGTCGCTGATTTCGCTTAGTCCCGCCAATACTAGGCCAAAGCCAAAGGAAAACCACGCGCCGAGCAGCCAGCCGCCGCAAAGTGCCAACGGATCATGGATTTTCGGAACATAACCGAGCAATGCCAAAGGGACATAGGCGATCATAAAAGCGGCAAAAATCCCAATTGTCTCCAACAATGCTCGAGCGAAGAGAATATCGAGAAAGCGGATATGGGCGTGAAAGATCAGCGACGAATTCTGGCGCATTGCACGCACCGACCGCTGCACAACGTGACGCCATAAAGTGAGCAATGAGTAGCTCGTCAGCGCGAAGGGAATGATCGCCACTCTCCCTCCGTGGTTATAACTTGTCGCCTTCCACATGATCATGACCCCGAGGGTCAGCAATAGCGGCTCGCCCATCAGCCAGAAAAACCCGAGATTTTCATGGCCGAAGCGGCCCATCGCCTCTCGGATCATAAGGGCTTCGATGACTCGGGCCTGAATCGACAAGCCCCGTCGCACCGGCCCGGCGGGCGTCGGATCAGAGAAAATCCTGATCGGCTCGCGCCAATTCAATGGGCGTGCTCCGTGGTACCGGCGCGGAGAATCCAGATTACCGCGGCCACCATGAAACTGCAGATAAACACCGTCGCAATCGCCCGCAGCCGCTGCGGTTCGGTGGATCCATCTGCCAGGTTCGGCGCCACTACGGTTTCGACATAGATTTGCTGGCGGCGTGCCTCTTGCCTCGCAAGTTCGAGCGACGAATAGGAGGAGGCAAGATTTTTTTGCGCTAAATCGTAGGACAGTTCAAGGCGGTCAAAATCGCCGATCTTGTCTGATAATGCACCTTTCTGCCCGGCTAGCATCGCTCGCTCGTCTGAAATGCGTTGCTGCAATGATTCAACATGTTCTTTCGCGCCCCGCAGCGCCGGGCTGGATGCGGCAGTCGCCTCTATGTCCGACACTTCGGCCTTAGCCCGCGCCGCTTCTGTCGACAAAGCTGTGATGATTTGCAATGCAGACTCCGAATTCAGCTTCGGATCAATAAGCAGCGCCTTGTTGCGGAATTCAGCGAGGTCCCGTTGCGCACTGAGCACTCTCGCCTCGGCCAGAGATAATTCGTTTGTGGCGCTGCGGACTGTATCTGCCTGTGCGCGCTCGTTCATTGAATTGACGAGCTTTTCTGCAAGTTGCAGCAAGGCTCGGGCTATGGCTTGAGAATCCTCCGGCTTGAAGGCGATCACCCGCAATGTGGTCAGGCCAGTCGTCATGTCCTGCACCACTGAAACTCGGTCGAGATAATAGTCATAAAAGCGCTCGAAGGAATTCCCACTCCAGACGTAGGGGAAAGTGGCGAAGATATCGACGCCCTCGCGCGCAAAAATCTTCCGCATGGGCAAAAGCGTCTCCAGCTCGCGCAAGGCGTCGCGCGACAGCATGTAATTCTCCACCGCATGGGTGTCGTCTGCCGCCCGCGAAATGCCGAAACTCTGAAAAAACATCGCTAAACCGGACAGTCGGTTGCTTGACACGCTACGCACCACGAAAACGCTTTCCGATTCATAGCGTTTCGATGCGTAAATCCCAAAATAAAGAAGCGCCAAGGTGGTCGGGACCGCCACAAGCGCGATCATGAACAATTGCAAGGCAGTCCAGCCCGCAGTCAGCCGCGCGATGAAGACTTTTAATCCGCCAGAAGCCGCGTGAGGCGCGGCCAGAAGCCTATTCTGGTAGGACATTGGCGGGCTCGTGGTTCTGAACGGCGGCGGCCAAGGGAACCCGAGGCGGCCTAGCGCCCAGACGGGCGTAAAGGCGGCCAAGCCGTTCGGCATAGCGTTCGGGCGAGAATTTCTTCGCCTGTTGCCGGCCGCGAAGTGAGAGATCTAGGCGAAGAGCCTCATCTGCATCAAGAGCCTTGATCGCGAGGGCGATTTCCTCGACGTCGAGGGGGTTAACGGTTAGGGCCGCATCGCCGGCCACTTCGGCAAGGGCCGAGGAGTTGGAGGTGATCACCGGAGTGCCCAGACTCATCGCCTCCAGCACCGGCAGACCGAAGCCTTCGTAGAGCGAAGGGAAGATCAGCGCCCGCGCGCCACGGATCAAAGCCACCAGATGGGCTTGAGACACGCGCCCGACCCGGCGAATTTTCTGGCAGGGCACGATTTTTTGCTCGACCATTTGGAAATACGGCGATTTAGCCGCGTCCAGCTTTTCAAGGTCCTTATCGTAATCCCAACCCAATCCGCCGGCAATGATTAGTGGACACGGCGTGCCCGAACCGACATGGGCGTCAATGACGCGGCTGAGGTTTTTCTTCGGCTCAATTGCACCGAAGAACAAATAATAGCCGCCGCTATCGAGGTTGAAGGCGTTCCTTACGGTCGCCGCCACCTGGTCATCGGGCATGGCGGCCAATTTGGGTGGGATAGAAACAGCCTGAAATGTATTAGTGATCCGGTCTTCCGAAATGCCTGCGATGTCGATTAGGTCGCGGCGCGAGGCTTCGGAAACGGTAACTATGTGATCGGCGGTCGCGCCCAAGTGGCGAACCATATTGATGAAAAACTTCTTATCATCCAGCGTCATGGAGGGAAGTCGAAGCGGCACCAGGTCATGAATCGTGTATATATTGCGCGCCCCGAGTATGCGCACTGGAATCGGTTGCGTTGCGTGGAAAATATCTGGCTTCGTCGGTGGATAGAGAGTGACCGAGCGACCATATCGCTTAAAATGAAAGCGTGACAGTGCCATGAAACGTCGCGCGACGTAGACATTGCGATAGTCGGAAAATCTTCCCTTAGGATTGGCAAGATCGAGCACGACGCCGGTCATCGCCAGCCGTTGCATCGTAAGCCCCTCCGGGGCCCCCACGACAAAACGATAGGCGGTTTCCATCGCTTCGACGAGGGGCCAGCGACTTTGAGCGCGCCGGTCAAAAAAACCCACCTCCGCCATCAACGGATCCTTGCGGTTCAGGCCTACCTCGCTATTGAAAAGTCCATCGACATCATAACCAAGATTGACTGCTGTCGAAACCGTATTCCGTGCGTAGGTCGCAATTCCAGTACCCTCGGAAAGGCTGAGATTGTAAAGCTCATACAGAATGGACGGCGGCATCAAATCGCCCTCTGAAATGACAATGAATCTACCAAATTATCGCCGCCTCTGGCAAACTAGCAATTTTAAGGCTGTTTTGACCACAACGGACTCCCTTCGGACTTCCGACATGGGACGTACCACGCCCATCGAAACTTCTGAAGCTGCGATTGTGCGGATGCGTGCTCAGGCCTCCGCGGCTATCCGGTCGAAGGCAATCGACCGCAAAAGCAATTTTCCTTCAATTGCACCTTCGGCGATGCAGACAAGCACCTGCACAGGAAAAAAGCTGTCTTGGACGACGAATTCCATTGCATACTGAAACACCCCACTCACCGGGAACGGAGCGCTAACCTGCTCAAGAAGATCGGAACCACTATAGACCTGAGACAACAACCGGTTGCCGGAAAAATTCTCCGAGACTTCCAGCACAACAGTCGCCTTCCAGGAGCCGACCGGGAGGTGGATCATGTGGCCGCCAAACATGACGCGAGCTGGCCCAAGCATCTGTCTGGGACCGTCCAACAAAATTCCGGGATTGTCACGATCCGGGACGATTTCCGGCCGACAAAGAATCGTCGTCGGCTGCCGCATTTCCATCAATGATCCATACGTATGAATCGTATCTGTGATTATCGATTGTTCCTCCGCAGAATACTTACTTGCGTAATCTCCTGGCTGCCGAGCGAGCGGAAAATCTCTCAAAATCAGATCAATGACTTTGGCGTCGCCACGATCGAGGTCGCCAATCACCCGCGAGCAAATATCTTCAAATGCTTGTCCAGCGAACGTTAAGCCGACGTGACGCGCGACCCTTTCGATCACGTCGGTTACGTAGTCTTTATAGAGCGTCTGGTTCAAATAAATAGCATTCGGACTGTGGCGCAATTTGGCGAGAATCGCCAAGCTTTGGGAGGTAAATCGGAGCGAGTCGAGAAAACCAAAACTGCGCGCCGCCGCAACATAGGCGACAATATCGGCGGGAGCATCGGCGCAAACCAAAATTGGAGGCCCCGATTGCAAAAACAAGGACACAACCTCTGTTTGCGGTATATCTGAATGAAAAACGACGGCCCGGCCGTCACGATCTTTCCAGGCAGCGCGCATGTCTTCCAATGTGACAGCAGCAATGTAGAGATGGCCGCCATAAACAACCTCCGCCATTTGGCGTGCGACATTCACCAGCCAGTAGGTCAAAGGAGAAGGCGTTCCAAAAACTGCAATCAGCATAGTTCATTCCGCCTGTCGGGACAGTCAGGCGCCCAGCGATTGAGGCACGCCCTTGAGACGCCGACCTCCGAGGCTCGATAGTATGCAGCCCACGACACTAAGCCAGAACTCTTACGCTATTCGTTCAAAACGGATTTCTCGCAAATCGACGCCGGTTCTTTTGCCAGACGCAAACCCGACGCATTCGAAGTACAGCATATTCCTGTCAAACACTGCGTCAAATGACGGATTTACCCCTGTCAGGGTGGTTGAAGAAACGGCGTGTCCAAAACGGGCAGCCAGTGTTAGGCGTAGATCTCCGGCAACTTCCCCCTCGAAGGTTACACGATAGACTCCTGCGGCGAGGTACCAATAGGGACCGTAAAACAGTATTTCGCCCTCGGTTCCCGCTGCCTGCAAGTGCTTCCGATTCATGTCAATCAAAGTTTTCGAAACCGTTTTGAATTGAGACGAATAGATCGTAAATTGGCGACGACTGCTTCCGTTGAGGTCCATTTCGCTTCGCGCGGCAAGAATGTTGCCGCTTTGGATCGCTAGCGCGCCCGGCTCGATACGATGCAAGCAGCTTTCATCGTCAATGGCGAAAAGCCTCATAGCCAAATTGTCAAAGAAGGCTTCGAATGCCGGTTCGTCGCCTCGATCGCGTTCGAGTTTCTCAAACAACACCTTGACCGAAGGCGAGCGCTGCAAAATTCCGCGCATGCCGTACAGGGCAGCCAATTCATGCCCTTCCACGTCGATCTTGACGAGATCGCATGAAAAATCTGCGCCAAAAAAGTCGTCGAGGGGCTGCACTACCGCAGAAAACCGCGATCCGGCGAACGATTCGCCAGGTCCGATCTGACTTGCGCCCCCCGCATGATTGTCAGGAACCGCGAATTCGAGCATCGCCGTACAGTCGCCTGCTGCAATCGCGTGGGAGCAGATGATGCCACCCTTGCCTTCGAATCCGCCGAACCCATTAAGATAGGCACTGGCGCGAAGAAGTTTCACAATATCCGGATTCGGTTCGAAAGCATGAATCCTTCCATCGGACGTAAGTCGCCGGCCTATCAAAAGCGAGAAGAAACCGAGATTCGCGCCAATATCAAGAAAGACGGTGTCGTCACGCAAAAAGCTGAAAAGCACATCCAACGTCGTCTGCTCAAATGCACCGCCGTTGATGTAATTCGCAGGTGGGCCAAAATCAAAGCAGTTCACATATATCGGCGTGTCGTCGAACAAATGGGTGAGCGCGACATTTTCTCCGAAATAAGTTGTATTGCGCCTTCTGAGCAGGTCGATATCGAATAACGCCTGATCGACCTTGCTTTCGATCCGATCAAGGATCGTTCTCAGCTCGTTGGGTTCCGGCAAATTGTTAACCATTGTCGAGCCGTTTCCTTATCCTAGTCGAGAATCGAGATGGTCGAGCAACCGATGTGAAAATTGCCTGAGATCGCCCGCCGGTCGCGCGAACACAACAACATGGCCGACATTTTGCTCGACCAAATTATCGCCGCTCTACAACGGCACGTCCTGACGCACCAGCCTGATTTATTCATGAGACGGGTCCTCGCCACATGCGGCAATAAAATCGACGAAGACCAAGGGCACCAACACACCAGCGCGATCCTTGAATCTGGTGCTCCTTCGAGTTAGTCTATTTGGTAGCGGTGTTGATTTCCACTGAGAGCTGACCCGGGATTTCCACCGAGAACTGACCCGGGTTTGTTATGCGCGGAGGTTCATTTCGCGGTCAAGTTTTTGCTTTCTCCTTTCGTCCCCTGGTGGCGGCGGCGCTCGCCTTGAACCG
>CAIZEI010000201.1 GCA_903931945.1 uncultured Hyphomicrobiales bacterium
ATGGGATGCCTGCGAAGCGGGAACTGACGATGCGGCAATTGCGATATTTGTTGCGGCTTCACCACGACGGGGTGAGCACGCGCGAGATTGGACGCCTGCTGGGCGTGGCGCGCAGCACGATCCAGGACAATCTGAAGCGGGTGACGACAGCGGGGCTGGGATGGCCCTTGCCCGTAGAGGCAACCGATGAAGTGCTGGAGCTTCAACTTTTCGGCCGGAGCAGCTTCACGCCGGGCCAGCGGCGGCGCGTGGAGCCGGACTGGGCGGCGCTGACGCGCGAGTTGAAGCGCGCCGGCGTCAATATGATGGTTCTATGGGAGGAATACCGGCAGGCGCATCCCGGAGGCTACGGCTATAGCCGGTTTTGCGATCTGCTGCGCGGCTTCGAGCGGCGTCTGACGCCGGTCATGCGCCAGCATCATGTGGCGGGCGACAAGGTGTTCGTCGATTATTCGGGCAAGCGGATAGGGACAGCGGACCCGTCCACTGGCGAGATCAGGGAAGCCGAGATTTTCGTCGCCGTGCTCGGCGCCTCCAATCTGACTTACGCGGAGGCGACGTGGACGCAACAGCTCGCGGACTGGACGGGCGCGCATGTGCGCATGTTCCGGTTTTTTGGCGGCGCGCCGCGCCTTCTGGTGCCCGACAATCTGAAGAGCGGCGTCAACAAGGCGTCGTTTTACGACCCCGAGATCAACCGGACCTATGGGGCGATGGCCGCGCATTATGGCGTCGGCGTGCTTCCTGCGCGCCTCTATAAACCCCGCGACAAGGCGAAGGTGGAGGCTGGCGTCAGGTTCGCCCAGACATGGATTCTCGGACGCTTGCGCCAGCAAACCTTCTTCTCGCTGGCCGACTGCAACGCCGCCATCACGCTGGCCATGCAACGCATGAACGAGCGGCCCATGCGCAAGATCGGCGTCAGCCGCAAAGACCTGTTCGAGCAGATCGAGCGGGCGGCGCTGCGGCCATTGCCCGGCGAGGATTGGGAGTTCGCCGAATGGCGGCGCGCCCGCGTCAACCTGGATTATCACATCGAGGTCCACGGCTTTCTCTACTCGGTTCCGCACACGCTGATCCGCGCCGAGGTCGATGCGCGCGTCACCGCGCGGGCCATCGAGATATTTTTCCGCGGCGCGCGCGTCGGCGTCCATCAGCGCCGCTACATGGGCGCCCGGCACGGCACCGATCCCGGCCACATGCCCGCCTCCCACCGCCATTACGCCAACTGGACGCCGGAACGGTTCCTCCGCTGGGCTGGCAAGTTCGGTCCAAACACCGAAGGGCTGATCGTGGCGGTGCTCGCCAGTCGAAAACATCCCGAACAGGGCTTTCGCACGTGCCTTGGCATTCTGCGGCTTTATCGCGGCGTCGATCCGGCGCGCGCTGAAACAGTGTCGGCTCGCGCCGTGGAGATCGGCGCGCTCGCCTGCAAGGCCATCGCCTCTCTGCTTGCCCGCAAACACGGCGGGGCCGCCGCCACGGACGGCGCTCAAACCACGCTCTTCGATCACGCCAATCTGCGCGGCCCCGGCTACTACCACTGAAAGGAAACATCATGCTTGCCCACCCGACACTTGAGCATTTGCACGTGCTTGGCCTTCATGGCCTGGCGAAGGGATTTAAGGAACTCGAACACAAGCCCGAGGCGCGCGGCCTCGATCACGCCGAATGGCTCGGCCTGCTGCTTGAATACGAGTTGACGCTGCGCCGCCAAAAGCAGTTCGAAACGCGCGCGCCGTCCGCGCGCCTGCGCCATGCGGCCAGCGTCGAGGATGTCAATTACCAAAGCCCGCGCGGGCTCGACCGCGCGCTGTTCCTCAAGCTGGGCGCCTGCGACTGGATCGCCGAGCGCCGCAACCTGCTCATCACCGGGGCCGCGGGCCTCGGCAAAAGCTGGCTCGCCTGCGCGCTGGGGCAAAAGGCCTGCCGGGAAAACATATCGGTTCTCTACACGCGCATGCCCCGGCTCCTGGCCGACCTCGCCATCGCCCATGGCGAGGCGCGCTATGGCAGGCTGCTGCGCTCCCTCGCGCGGGCAAAACTGTTGATCCTCGATGATTGGGGGCCCGAATCCCTCGCCCCGGAACAGGCCCGCGACCTCCTCGAAATCATCGAGGACCGCTACGACAAGGGCTCCATCATCATCACCAGCCAGGTCCCCGTGGACCGCTGGCACGACATGATTGGAATCCCGACGCTCGCCGACGCGATCCTCGACCGCATTGTCCACAACGCCTACCGGGTCGATCTGCGCGGTGAAAGCCTGCGGAAGCGGGCGCCGACGGCAAAACCCAACCCCGCCAAAGAGCCCAACGCTTGACCTGAACCAGAAGACCGGGACATCATCGCCTACGACCTGCGGAAGCAAGTAAGGTGGCCGGGATCAAATCGGAATCCCGTCCGGCTTCATATTGGAATAGGTGGCCGCCTTCCGATTGGAATGCATGGCCGGGTTCGTTGGAATACGCAGGCCAGAACATCTGGTTAGTTCTAACCATTGGCAATGCCGGTCGGCTTATGCCTCCGACAATCCGGCATGATCGACGCCTCCGGTCTTCGCATCTGGCGCCAGTAAATCGGCGGTCCTGATGATGGCGAGAAATGGTGAGGCCTCATCACTCCGGCTAACTGCGGTCATGGAGCGGGGAGGCGTATTGTCGGTGGAACTTCGTCCCGCCGGATGTCGCGGGTATCGTCCGCCGAACCGTTCGTCGTGCGCGAGCGCCGACCCAATACGCCCCCCGCACCGGTAGTGTTAAGTCGTCAGTCCTCAGGGACATGCGACATAACCAGACGGGGAGTGGCCTGTCCGATATGGCTTCGTCACGCGGGCGCGGGTGAAGATTATTGGAGGGGGTATTGGGTCGGGGCTTGTAGCCACGCGAACGGTGAGGCGGAACAGTCATTTATTCCGCATGGGAACCTGGATACAGTGTGCAGGCGCCTATCCATGCTGCAATGCTGGATTTGTCGCGGTCATGGCCGGTCAAATTTTGAGCCGGTTGTATTTCTCAGCCAATCGGTACGATCGGTTTTTGCGCGCGGCGTTTTGATAGTCGAGAAATCCGCTCGCAATCCAGGCGCGGTTCAATTGCACGAGGGTGCGCGGACTCATTCTCAAATGCGCGGCCATTTCGGCGGCGGTCGCCGAACCCTGCTTTCGGAACAATGCCAGAAGTCGCCGTTGACGGGGCTCGAGGTCTCTGAGTAGGGCGGACTGATCTCCGGTCGTTTGTCGCGCAGCGTTCGCAGCGGCGACTCGCACGTTGACGAAAGCTTCCGCCATGCCGAGACAAAAATAGGTAACGAACGGGGTGACATCTCCTTCGGCGCGACCGTCGTAATAATTATGTGCGCCAACCGTGAGCGAGGCATAGTAGGCGCGAAGGTTTCTGGCGTAATGTTCATCGAGCGAATAGATGCCCTTGAGACCGTAACCAGCCCTGCGCAGAATGAGCGTTGCCAGCAAGCGCGCCGTCCGGCCATTGCCGTCGAGATAGGGATGAATTGTCGCGAACTGATAGTGGGCGAGCGCGGCGATGAGGGGCGCGGGGAGTTCGCCGTCGGCGACTTGTGTGTTGATCCATAGGGTGAGATCGCGCATGAGCGCGGGCACGTCCTTTGCCTCTGGCGGCAAATAGACAATGCCGCCGGATGACGCCTCGCGGATGACGTTTTGAATGGTGCGATAAGCGGATGGCTTGTTTCTCCCGGTCATGACCAGTCCGTGCAAGCGTTTGATGTCGCCCTCGGACAAGGCGCGTGGACGCTCAGCCAATTGTTCCATCAAGGCATGGGCGGCAAAATGGTTGCGCACTTCGCGCTCGTCCCGTTCTCGTCCGGGAATACGCTGGCCGTGGATCGCGGCCTTCACTTCAGGCAGGGTGAGGCGATTGCCTTCAATCTGGGTGGAGAAATGCGTGGTGATCAACGCGGCGGTTTCGCGCAAATGTTGCAACAGGCTCGCACCGATCGGCAAATCATCGACCGCCTGGCGGCAGGCCTCGATCTGCATGAGCGCAGTCGTAATTTTTGGCGTGATGCGAAAATTCGGATCGAACATGCAGACAGCATAGCATGATGGTTGATAAATGTCAGTTAAATAGCTGATAAACTTGTTCGATAGGTGAGAAAGGGGCGGCCTTTGGACGACCGCCCCCTCTCCCGTCAGGGAGTATCGTCAGTGGGTGTATCAGGAACAGGGAAGCCTTTGGAACGCATCCACTCGTAGACCTCAACGTCAGCGTAACCGACCCTGCAACGCGGCCCATTTCCAAGCGACTTACGTCGTGGAAACGTGCCGGCGTCCTCGAGCCGCGCACGGTGAGAATCGGAATACAAAGTGAGACGCTTGACTTCCTTTTTCGATAAGAACCGCATGTCGGTATCTCCGTTGGGAGACACGCGCATGCCTCTTGGGTTGACGCCCATGAGCGAAGAAAGGCTACTCCCGATTTAAAAACGTGGCTAGATGCGTTTCGTATGTCTGCAACGCTTCCCGCATTTCATCCAAATAGGAATGCCGGTTGTAGATCGCGGCGATGCCCGAAATGGTTCCTGTGGAATGGTTCAAAATCCGTTCAATAATATGCGGCTGAACCTTAAGCGCGGCTAATTGACTTGACGCAGTTCTGCGAAGATCGTGCAGCGTGAAGTCTTTGACGCCGCTCGCTTCATCAAGTGCGCGTTTTCCTTTTGCCCAGCCTTGCCAGGATTTTCCTTTGTCGTCCCTGCCTTGAAACAGAAACGCGCCGGTATTTGGTATTTGATCGATGACGGCTTGCGCCATCGGCAGAATGGGGAAGACGTGGGTGCGGTGATTTTTGGTTGTCTTGCCAGGCAGCGTACATAAGCCGCTGGAAAAGTATTCCCATTTCAACGATCCAATTTCGCCCCTGCGCTGTCCGGTGAGAATACACAGCCGAACGATTGCGTTGTGGGTTGAATATGGTTCAGTGGCTAACCAAACGGCTTTCAATTCCTCGGAATTGAGGATTCTTTCTCGGGTTGTCAGTTTGCTTGGCAATTGCAAACGGGACATGGGGCTGACATTGACATAGGTGCGCCGCTCCGCCCATTTAAAGAAGATAGCCGCAATCGTATGCGCATGGTTTTGCTCGGCGGGCGTTCTGATCAATCCGTCAATGAGTTTGGCAAGCTCATTGGTCTCAATGCTGGCAAGGGGACGCTTTCCAAGCTTGGGAATAAAGTGCCGCTCAAGGTGCCGTTTGTATTCGGAAATGGTGCGAGGGCGGTTCTTCTGGCCGCACGCCGCGAGAAACAGGTCAACGGCTTCTTTGCAGGTGATGGCGGTGGTTGGCGGCGCAGACAGGAGCTCGCGCGCCTGTTCACGCGCCGCGGCAAGCGTCACATCGGGATACGCGCCGAACGTTTTCAGGGCGCGTTTTTCGCCGGTAATGACAACCCAGGATTTTCGACCGGCAGTGTTGAGGCGGAGTCCGAAATTCGGCAGGGTCTTGTCCCAAAGAACCACTCTGCCCTTCGCGCCTGGCGCTCTCGCGGTCTTGCAGAGGAGGTCGGTTAGGTGCGTTTTTGGCACGTGGCAATCTCGGGTCACTTTTGGGTCACTTTTGCAACGCGCATTGGAGCGGTGCGGCATGGTCGCTATGTGGAACCGTTTTGTTGAAATATCAAGGAAATTTGGCGATTCGAATATACCATGGGTGACCGTGAAACACCTATGAGAGACTCATGGATATGCGAAAAATTAACCAAGGGAGACTGGGAAGGTAGACCGCTTCGGACTTGGGCAAAAGGGGCTCTGTGATGTCGAAAAAGCTATATATCACTGCGACCGTCGCCGGTCTTTCAATGCTTGATTCATCGTCTTCCCTGGTTCTCGCGCAAACTGCTGGAGGCCCCAAGCTTAATCCATGGTCGAGCTGGTTCATTGGTGTCCAGGGAGGATATACGGGGGAAACGGTTAACTACCAGGCAGTGACTGTTTCGGGGACCGTTAACCCGGGCACGGCATCCATTGGTCTTTACGGTGGACGATCATTTCTTGTCGCGCCAAATTTATATGGCGGAGTTAGCGGAAGCTTTAATTACACGCCCATCAACTCCACGAATCAGGTTGGCTTTTTCTCCCCTCAAACCATCACGACATTCGATGGCGATCTGCGCTTTGACGCCGGTTATCTCGTGGCTCCGAATATTGAGGCATACGGATTCGGGGGCTTCCGCTTCATTGATCAGCAAGTTGGATTTCCGGGAATTAGCCAGACATCGACCCGTATCGGATGGGAACTCGGTGGCGGCGTGAAAACCTACGTGGGCTCGGGCTTTTACGGAAAAGTTGAAGTCTCTTATTTTGACATGGGTAGCAAAGTCTACGTTGGGGATCTTCCCGTAGGCATGAGAGGATTTTCTGTTCGGGTTGGTGTTGAAAGGCACTTCGGCAAGGACGATTGTGGAAAATGCTGATCCTTGCCTAGGGTAGAAACATTGAAAGACAGTCCCAACCAAAAAAATCCGATTTAGACAGCCGCTTCACTTTTGTCGGATCCAGCTGCGTTATCACGTGTTCGCCGGATGCTCCGGGCTTGTTGTTATAAGCCTTGCTCGAGCGAGAGAGCTGCATTCATCGAAGAAATTGCCGAGATGCTGACGCGGTAATTTCTGCGACATTGGAAGAGCTGTTCGCCTGGAATTGCTGCCGTCGGGTTTGTTTGCGCGAGAACGGCGGCAAACACTACGCCATGCCTTTCATCGCAAATTCAAAATGTTTTTGCATGCGTCGTCGACGGAGCGGGCCTCTTGATTGACGCGCGCGCGTCTTCTTCCCGAACCGACAGTCGCACAACGCGCCAGTTGTCCGACGAATGCCTGAAGGTTAGTCGATCGACTCTATAAGTGTCAGCGAGATTGCAGTTGTGGATCACTATGCGACATTGGCGGCGGAAAACTCTCGCCCGCTGACGTGGTTGCGAAACCTCCAATACCAGACCGGCGCATCATTTTCAGCGCCCGACGCATACAACAACGCGATCCCCTTGACTCTGGATGCGCCAAACGGCTTCGCGCCAAGGCTGTCAAACGACGCAAAGCGTCATCTGCAGACTTGAGCAGCGCGGCGAACCGCGCCGCCATTCGATCAGCCTGTCGACAGCGTCAGTTGATTGGCTTCAGGCTGGATTCAATCGCCATGATATCAGCCTTGTTGGCGTCACGCTCGGCTTCCGAACCCCAGAGCGTGATAAGGACGACCCGCTTGTTCGCGGGGATAAGCAAAAATTCCAGTATCGTGTCGCCATCTTCGTCAGTCGCGTCGTAGCGGAAAAGGGTCGCTTTCAGTCCATTGACCTCGATGTCGCTTTTGACGGCGTCGCCCTTGGGTTTAATCTTGTTCTCTTTCATCCAGGAGTCGTTGAGCTACATCATCTTGTCAACACGGGATTGGGACGCGTATTCGAAGTAGAATTGAACATCGCCATCTGGCGATTTGGCCGAGTATCCGTAGTCGATTTCTTCCATTTTCCACGTATCGGGAATTGTGACCGTGGCGATCGGGTCCTTCTCGGGTACCGCGAGATTTTTCGCGAGCGCCGGCGCCATTGCAAGGCAAAAGACAAGCGCCGCGAACGAAGCCCTTTTAAACATCGAACATCTCTCCTGTTGACCAAGAGCCGCCGGATGGAGGATTGATCGCGGGCATTGATCAGGCATGTAATGGAAAATGGCAAGCGTAAGAAACATACCGATTGTCTCAATTCAGTGCATGCCGCCGACCCGCAAATGCTTTTGCCGCCAAGTCAGGCGCTTCGTGCCCAATGCCATTGCCTTTCGTGCCCTCGAGCGACCCAAAGTGTCACTATGCGACATGGGCGGTGGATAACGCCCGCCGGTTTTCATGTCGGCGATCCCCTGGAAAGCGGCGCAACGCATAATTTTTGGGAGGGCGCGCGCACAAAAGAGGCAAGTCCTGCAACTGCGGACAGACCAGGCGGGTTTGTGCCAGATTCTTTTGGCGGCCAAGCATGAGAAGGCGACTTGCCTTTTGACGGACACTCAGCCGATCCCATCGCCGGCCTCATCGATTCATCAATGTGCAATTTTCACTATCGAACTCAAATCAAGATCTCGACAGGCCACGGTTCTGCAAGATGCACGCGTGGCGAACATACGGCTGACTCTCCGCCATTGCCGGGGGGGGGATGGCGATGGTCCACCACATTGAATGCGCGTATCGGGCAAGGCCGATCCTATGGAACACAGCAGCAATCCATTGCGCGTCGCTTCCCGCACACGGCAATGCCGGTCGTTACGCTGGCGCGCTCGCCAGCATCGATCTTGGCTTTCTGGACTCATTCGTTGAACGTCTGGCCCGCGCCGCCAATCCTCGGTGCAGTCGAAGCAATCGCCGCCCCTCGACCGTTCGAACAAAATCAAGTTGGCCAGTCACGCAACAGGTCCAGACATGCATCGAAAACATCGGTTTCGGCAATATCCGCGATCGTCTTGTGGATGGAAATTTTTTTCGTAGGCGCATCCTCGGACATCACGAGAATGACTGTCTGTCGATTTGGGCAGTTTGGCTTGGCGCAATTGAATTCGCTGACCGACACAACTGTTTCTTCCGTGAGCGGCAGGTTTTGACGGGTCCAGAGCTTGATCGCTGCGGCCTTCTCCGGAAGATCGATACCCCCGCGTCGATCAAAGGGATTGATGAGAGAGTTCATGCGATTTTCCTCCATTTGCTTCGTCCTCTTGGGCGAGGACTCCAAGCAGCAAAGAACTCATTTATCAGAAATTCCCTCTTGGCCTCCAGCCTTGCGATACAGGAGAACCTTGACCGCCCGGACAATATCCGAGACCGTCTCCGAGTCAAACAGTCGACCGGCGACATCGATAGCCCGTTCCAGGCGGCTCCAGCCGAAGACGCAACCAGTCCGCAAGCAAACCGTTGACGGGTTCGCGTTTGATTGGCGGGTATGACGATCTTCGCCAGTCATGTTCGCAGCGATACCGCGCAATGTTCGGCAGCCGGTTTACATTGCAGCAAATCGACCATCGGCTTGTGAGCCCAGCCATTCATTGTCGACCGTCGTGATGATAGCCTTGGCGCCGGGATACGCGGCGAGGATTTTTGCCGCATGTTCGAGTCCTGCGACATAGATCGATGTCGCCAGTCCGTTGGCGATCATCGCACTTGGAGCGGTGACGGCTATGGCGGTCATCTTGTCGGCGCAGAGACCGGTGCGTGGATCGAAAATATGATGATAGCGCCCTGTTTCCTCAAATGGCGTCCCGTAGCCGCCCGATACGGCGAGGCCGATATTTTCAAGGTCGAGCGTTCTTCCGAAACGTTCCTGATTCTTCGGGTCGCGCAGGCCGATTCGCCACGGCCGGCCATCTGGATGGTCGCCGATCAGCCTGATCTCGCCGAGATCGGCGTAGACATGTGCGAATCCCTGCTCGCCCAGCATGTCGGCGATGCGGTCGGCGATAAAACCCTGGCCAATCGAATTCAGCGTGACGCCCATCCCCGGACGCCCAAGGGCTATCGGCGCGGGCCAACGTCGATGAAGCGATAATCGACCAGCCGTTCTGCAATACTCCTCGCGGCCGCGTCGATATCGGCTGACGTGTCGGCGCCGGACCAAAAATGAGCCGCATAAAGCTCCCAAAGCGGCTGCACGGAAATGTCGAAGGCGCCGCCGCTCAGTTCGCTGAACTGACGGCCCGCGCTGAGCTGATCACGCAATTCCCACGACGGATTGTCGAGGACGCCGTCGCGATTGAGCCGCGAAATCTCACTATCGTCGCGCAAGAGGCTGAAGACGCCGTCGAGGCGAGCGACTTCGGAGCGGACTTGATCAATAGTGCGGCTGGCGACAAGCGGATCCTCGTGCCAGAGCGCCAGTTCCGACAAGGCGCCCATGACTTCGAGCCGCCAAGCATAAAGCTTGCCCCGTGGCGCCAGCGCGTGGACACTTGCGGCGAGCGCGGGCACGACCGCGGCAGCCGCAACGATTTTAAGGACTCCACGCCGCGACCGCAGTTTTTGGCTGCGGACCGCATGGGGCATCCCTATTATCGGCAAACCGTTCAGGCGCATTCTGATCCTTTGCAGATTAGACCTTGTCGTCCGCGGCGACGGCATGAATTCGGGCGCCGCCAGTTGGCTTGACCGCGCGTTTACGGATGGCGGCAAGCGGCGGACAACGGTGATCGTCGAAATATTCGACCTGGCAATCGAGGCACTGGAAGCATTCCGCCATCTTGATTTTGCCAGTAACCGAAATCGCCTTGACCGGACAGGAACTCTCGCAGAGATGGCAGGGGCTCCCGCATTCCGGGCGCCGTTTCAACAGATCGACGAGATGCAGTCGGTCGGCGAGCGCCAGAACGCCGCCGAGGGGACAGAGAAACCGGCAGTAGGCGCGCTCGGTAAAAAGACCGATCAACAACAGCGCGCAGGCATAGGAGACATAGGGCCAGGCGCGGGTGAAGTGAGACGTGATGGCGGTGTTGAAGGGCTCGACCTCGGCGGCGCGCGTCCACATGTCGATCGAGAAAGCAGCCAGTCCGAGAACGATTGCCGCTGACATATATTTTCCGAGCCACAAATATTTCTGCAGCGCTTCGGGCGGATTCCTTCGCGGAAGATCGATGACGCGCGAGAACTGGCTGAGCAATTCCTGCAGGGCGCCAAACGGGCAAAGCCAGCCGCAAAAGACGCCCCGGCCGAGCACGAAGAGCGATAGCACCGTATAGATCATGATCATGACGATCAGCGGCTCGGTGAGATAGAAGCCGAACTCGAAGTGGCGGAAGGGCGCCTCCATATAGTTGACGACATGCAAAATGGAGAGCTGGCCGCCGGCGATCCAGCCTTCCCAGACAACCACAAAAAGCAGGAATGAATTGCGGACGATCCGATGGGCGCGTCGTGACTGCGCAAGTTTCGTTTGAAAGGCGAGGATGAAAGTCAAAAGCGCGAGCAGCGCGGCTTCGATGATGACATTCGTTTGAGACGCGCTCCAGGCCTCGATCCAGGCTGGCGCCGGCGGCGTCAGAATATGCGATGCAGGAAGACGGTATTCGACGGGGAAGGCAAGCGAAATGGGCGAGCCGGCGGCCGTCTGGCCGTTCACCAGCAGTTCGAGCCGCCATGGCTTCAGCGGATCGAACCGGGCATCTGCAGGGAGCGTGAAAATCGCTGCAGCGTCGAGGGCCCTGACGCCGTCGTGGCCGCCGGTGCTGATCCCCTGGTACTGACTGTTGGTCAATCCGTACGCCTGGTCGCCTTGAACAACGCGAATGCGATCGAACCGGTTTGCGCCAACAAAATCATAAGGGCCTTTTGAGGCGACAAAAATCTTCGAGGCGACAGAGACCATGCTTCTGCCACGCGGACCGAAATATTCATCATAATCGCTGCCGAGGACATTCTTGCCAATCGACGCTGGCGTCGCGAGCCCGGTATAAATATCGATATAAGCGCTATTCGGGTCGGAGAGCGGGACTTCGAGCCTCCCGCCCGCAGCATTGGATTTACTGAGCGCTGCGACGACGTCGTTGCCGGTGATGACCTTATGGACGATCGAGCCCTCGGCGAGCAGTTCGTCCCATGACATCCGTCTGAAACCGTCGACGTCAACAGCAGGCGCCGAAACCTTCGCCTTGGCCAGGCCGCGACCGACAAGGACAAGCTGGGCGGAATCGAAAACCGCGCCTCGCATAGCGAACGCGGTCACCGTGGCTTCCGCGACATAGTCGGGAGGAAGCGCGCCGGGATTTCCGCCTTTCGACGCCAGTCCGGCTGTTCGCGCGAGAAAGGTGTCAAGCTGCGGCTGCGCAATATCGTCCTGGTAGACATGCGGCTCGCGGTGAAAGACGACCTTGGCGCCGCTGATGCGACCGGTAAAATCCACTCCCGCAATTACATCGAATGGAATGCCGGAAAAGCCGGGCGCATCGACGACATCCAGGGTGGAGAATACATAGCCGGCGATCTTGCCATCGCGATAGACGGCGATTGCGGGGGGCTTGCCCTCTTCCGGTCCAAGTTTTTCGGCGCCGGGCCAGACGATCGCCATCACCTCGGGCGTTAGACGATCCAGGAGATGTCCGGCTTCGGCGTCCGCGTAGGAAGCGCCAACGAGCATAAACAGAAGGAGCGTGAAGAAACGCAAAGCAGCCCCCGTCGCGATTTTCAGGGCGGCAAGAGCGACAGCGCCTCTGGCTGGCAAGCAAACAGGCAAGGGACGGGTCGGCGCGGCCCCCTCATTCAACCCATTGACTGCGATTGGCAAAACGAACCCATCCCCGGTGCAGCGAGTAATTCAGGGCATGTCGCATAAAAAGAGGCGGCCAGCTCTGGCAACCGAAACTCGCCGGATGGCCGTTAGCTTGACTGAAAATATGCTGCAGCCTTTTGCTTTTGACAACCCCCGCGTCCCCCAATCGGATCTGACGGGTGATGCGTCCCGATTTTGTAGTGGGCGATCTGGGAGGTTTTTGGACCTGTTCCTCGGAGGCACGGGCATGCCGCGGAACGAGGCGCTGCAAGGGATCCGGGAAATGGATTTTGAATGTCTGTTTGAGTTGTCTGAGCAGGGCGTGTTGACGCTACAGGCAAGGCGCGCTTACTATCGTCGGCAAGAAGAAATCTCATGGGTGAATTTCCAAGGAGGAACCGATGGATTCCGAACCAAGTAGCCGCAGGGAACTCTTGAAGGGTGGCGCGTTGGCAGTGGGAGCCGCCGCCGCGGGCGCATCGGTCAGCAAGACTGCTTTGGCGCAAACCCCGGCAGCGGCGCCGGCGCTCCCATCCTACGCGGTGAACGAAGCGCCGGAGATCCCGGTCAGCCCCGACGTGATCGCCTACGGCGTGCGCTCTCATTACGTGAAGTCGTTGCGCATACAGGAAGATGGTCGCGCCCCAGGGACGACAGCCCGGTACAACGACTTCGGGTTGACACTGCACATACAAACGCCGTTGCAGGATTCTATTGGCACGATCCAGGCATCGTCGCTCCACTACTGTGCGACAACCAAGGGCGCCTTCGTCCCGGACATCGATCCGGCGCAGCACACACTGCTGATTGACGGTCTGGTGGACCGGCCCCGGATTTTCACCATGGCGGACTTGCGGCGTTTTCCGTCTGTCACCAGGTTCCATTTCATCGAGTGCATTGCGAACAGCGCCAGTGTCACGCATGTGAACGTGCAGCAATCGCATGGGACGTGCAGCAACGCCGAATGGACCGGGGTGCTCCTTTCAACCCTGCTCAAGGAGTGCGGCCTGCAGGACAAAGCGACATGGTTCGTCGCTGAAGGCGCCGAGGAAGTGAAAGGCGCGTCAACCATGCCCATCAACAAGGCGATGAACGACGTCATCGTCGCCTACGGCATGAACGGCGAGCCCTTACGTCCGCAGAACGGGTTTCCGGTGCGCCTCGTGGTCCCCGGCTTCGAGGGTATCTTCAACACCAAATGGCTGCGCCACATCAAAGCCGTCGACCAGTATCAGCTCAACATGAACGACTTTGGACATATTCGCCGGGATGAAACGAGCGCTGCGCTCGGCTACACGTGGGGACCCAAGTCAATCATCACGTTCCCCTCCGGTAGACAAAAACTACCCGAACGCGGATGGTACGAGATCACAGGGCTGGCCTGGTCCGGCAACGGCGCCGTTCGTAAGGTGGAGGTATCCACCGACGGCGGGCAGACGTGGAACGACGCCGAGCTCAAGGGGATTCCGCTCCCCAAGGCGCACACCCGGTTCGGCCTGATGTGGAACTGGGATGGAGACGAGCACGTGATTATGTCGCGCACCACCGACGAGATCGGGGTGGTGCAGCCGACTCGCGAGCAAGTGGCGAAGGTCTTGGGCTTGCCTTATTCTCCTCAATTCCGCCCGCCTGGAACAAACAACACCATTATGCCGTGGAAGATCGCCAGGGACGGGAGTGTGACGAATGGGATCGCTTAGGATCGTCCCGATTTTGCTGCTCCTGGCAAGCCCCGCGCTCGCGCAGACCTATAGCATCGGGCGGGCTCCGACTGCAGCGGAACTCGCCCAGAGTATTACGCTCAGCCCAACGGGCGAGGGACTTCCCCCGGGCCACGGCTCCGCCGCGGAAGGCGCGGTGCTCTATACGCAGAAGAACTGCGTTGTCTGTCATGGCCCCGCAGGTGTGGGAGGGGTGACGTCAGCGCCCAATTTGATTGGAAATAAAGGCACTGGCCCAGGCGATGACGCCTGGAAACGCGTGAGGGGCGGCGAAGCGGATGGCGCTCTCCCCATTCTGGCGCCGAATGCGACGATCGTGTGGGATTACATCAATCGCGGCATGCCTCTCGGTAATGAGGGGTCGCTGACTCCCAATGAGGTCTATGCGCTGACGGCCTACCTGTTCGTCCTCAACAAGATGATCCCGGAGGACCAGGTCCTCGATCAAAACAATCTGGCGCAGGTCAAGATGCCGATTGGCACCGATTGGGTCCGACCGCCCGATTGGAAGCCCGGAGCGCCAAGGATGGCGGGTTACCCCTACTAGCCAAGTTTGTTCAGTGGGGTTCTCTGACGCGTGGGGCGCAAAACATTGCGCCTTGCAGGGGGATCGGGTTCGTCCGAGGTTCGGCGATGAGTTTTTGCCGTGCCGCGCGTTCCGGGAGGACGGCTGCATGAAAATGAACCTTCTCGGATTTGTGCTTGCGTTCGCCTGTTGCGGCGCAGGCGCTGCGAAAGCCGACTGGGAATACACAACATGGGGCATGACCCCTCAACAGGTGGTCAGCGCCTCGAAGAACGTGACGAAAGAAAGTTCCGATCTCCGCCCCGATAGCGATGGCAATGTGACCAAAATGGTCGCGCCATACGCCAGCGGAAAATTTCGCTTCGAGGCCCAGTTTGGGTTCGATGCGACCGACAGGCTTGCATCCGTAACACTGGTCTTGAATGATAAATCGGCGGGTATGGACATCGGCGCGGATACGAATGTGTATCAAGGAGTATGCTACGATCTCCTGATGAGTGTGAACACCGCCTACGGCCCGCCACAAGGCGGCGGCGAGGCCCATATGCAATATAGCATCGAGACTTGGCAGGATCAGAAAAATAAAAATAATGTAACCTACACCGTGCTCGACGGGGTAGGTTGCTATGTTCAATACAGCGTCATCAAGTCGGGCGTGGCGCAATGAGGCTTACCGTCGGAGTTGTGCACCCATGCGACGCCGACGTCATTGTCAGGATTGATGTCGTCGGGCGCCATGTTCTGGCTATCTCTGGCGACATTGACGGTATCAGGAGTCGTTCTGTCGATGGTGCGTCGCACCTGCACGGATGTGCTGTCGGGAGCGGGCAACCGGAGGGTGGATGGAAAAGTCGCCAGCCGCCATAGAGGGGAGGCGCTGCGGCGCCTGCA
>CAIZEI010000202.1 GCA_903931945.1 uncultured Hyphomicrobiales bacterium
ATCGAAGGCAAAACCCGGTTGGGCGGTCGGTGCCCATCCCAGAATGTCTTAATATTGATGATGACCTTTTCGCCCATATCGACGCGGCCTTCATGTGTCGCCGAGCCCATATGCGGCAGCAGCGTTACCTTGCCGGATTTGGCGAGACGCTGAAGTTTTGGCGAAACGGCGGGTTCATGTTCGAACACGTCTAGCCCGGCGCCGGCCAGTTCGCCCGCTTCCAGCATTTTGGTCAACGCCTGCTCGTCGATGATTTCGCCGCGCGCGGTGTTGACGACAATCGCGCGGGCGGGCAACACTTTCAAGCGCCGCGCCGATAGCAGGTGATAGGTCGCGGGCGTATGCGGGCAATTCACGGACACGATGTCCATGCGCGCCAGCATCTGGTCGAGCGATTCCCACCAGGTCGCCTCCAGCGCCGCCTCGATGGCGGGGGCGACCCTGTGCCGGTTGTGATAATGGATCGAGAGACCGAAGGCGCGGGCCCGTTTGGCCAAAGCCTGACCGATGCGCCCCATGCCAACGATGCCAAGACGCTTGCCGGTGATGCGGCTGCCCAGCATCCAGGTTGGCGACCACCCCGACCAGTCGCCCGCCGGAATGATCCTGGCGCCCTCGACCACGCGGCGCGCGACAGCCAGTATCAGCGCCATTGTCATATCGGCGGTGTCTTCGGTCAGGACCCCCGGCGTATTGGTGACAGTAATGCCTTTGGCGGCGGCGGCGACGACATCGATATTATCGACGCCATTGCCGAAATTGGCGATGAGTTTCAATTGTTCGCCGGCGCGTGCGATCAGGCTGGCGTCAATGCGATCGCTCACCGAGGGCGCCAGAACGTCAGCAACGCTCATGGCTTCGGCCAATTGGTCGGGGCTCATGGGAGTGTCGTCAACATTCAACCGCGTCTGGAAAAGCTCGCACATCCGTGTTTCCACCGAGTCTGGCAGCCGGCGGGTGACAACAACGAGGGGTTTGGCTTTGCTCATCCGAATCTCCTCCCGCCTTTTACCGGGAATTCATAGCGCGCGGTATGCCTGATTTCCATTGTGCACGCTCAACCCCGGTCGGAATTCCAGGAAACGCCTCATGTCGGGTCCCGGACAAATGGCGATTTGCAAATGAAACGGGGAAGGCGTTCGTTGGCGCAGCAAAAAGGCCATCATAACTATTTTAAATTCAAGTATCTGTTTTCAGCCGTATTCATCAGGTTTTAACTGTGTCCACCGCACTAATGGGAAGAAATGACAACTGTCCTCCAAAGCGCGGCGATGCATCCGGGCGCGGGACAACAAGGCGTGTTGCAATGCGGCTCAGGTTTTTCCGTCCAGCGCTGAATTTTTTTCGCGCGGCGTTTGTTTTTGTCGCCATCGGCGCAATTGCGCCTGGCGCGCTGTCAGCGATGGCCGCCTCGAGGGAGGCTTTGGGCACATCCACCGGCCTGCCCATTCCCCGTTATGTCAGCCTCAAGTCCGATCGGGTGAATTTGCGCGAAGGCCCTTCGATGGATCATCGGACCGCCTGGATTTTCCAGCGCGCAGGTCTGCCTGTAGAAGTGATGGCCGAGTTCGACGCTTGGCGCCGGATTCGCGATTCGGAGGGCACGGAAGGCTGGGTGCAGAAATCGCTCCTGTCGGGGCGGCGCACAGCGCTTGTGGCGCCCTGGAAGAAGCAGGAAGTTCTGCCGATACGCGCCAAACCGCAGGCGAGCGCGGATCTTGCTGCCAATGTTCAGGCCGGCGTTCTGGCGAATATCAAATCCTGCGAGAGCGGCTGGTGCCGCATTTTTGGCGACGGATTCGACGGCTATATCGAGCAAACCAGCCTGTGGGGCGTTTATCCCGACGAGAAGCTTTAGAAGAGTTCGTCCCGCACGCAACGTCCCGCGCAGGCTGCGACGCCCCGGCGCTTTCGGCCCGGAAATTCATGTGTTAGGAAGCCGACTTGGGAGCTGGCGGGGAACGTCTGCCAAGCGCCGCTTCGGCGAAAGGAACTGGCGACGATGAGCGAACGCCGCTCGAGTTTTGAATTTGAGGATTTGCTGGCCTGCGGCCGTGGCGAATTGTTCGGTCCCGGCAATGCGCAACTGCCGCTGCCGCCCATGCTGATGTTCGACCGCATCGCTGAAATATCGGAGACCGGCGGCGCCAACGGCAAGGGTCTGATCCGCGCTGAATTTGCGATTCGGCCCGATCTCTGGTTTTTCGGCTGTCATTTCAAGGGCGATCCTGTGATGCCGGGCTGCCTTGGCCTTGACGCGCTCTGGCAACTGGTTGGCTTTTATCTGGGTTGGCTGGGGTCGCCCGGTCGCGGTCGGGCGCTCGGCGTCGGCGAAGTCAAATTTTCTGATCAGGTGCTGCCAAGCGTCCAGAAAGTGGTCTATGGCGTTGACTTCAAGCGTGTTTTTCGTGGCAAACTGGTGTTGGGCATTGCCGATGGCTGGCTCGAGGCGGACGGCAGGCGCATCTATGAAGCCAAAGATCTGCGTGTTGGACTGTTTCAGGCGGGCGCGCCCGCAGCGCCCTGATTAGGCCTTCAATCGGGTTCAATCTGACGGGCGAGGCGCCAGCTTCCGGGAGCTGCGAGCCGTCACTGCAATGTTGTGGCCGGCTCGGCCTGACAGGAGAGTATTATGAGACGCGTCGTCGTTACAGGAATGGGGATCGTCTCCTCAATTGGCAATAATGCGCACGAGGTCACAGCTTCGTTGCGGCAGGCCAGATCAGGCATTGTCAAAGCTGAAAAATACGCCGAGCTCGGTTTTCGGTGTCAGGTGCATGGCGCGCCGACGCTTGTGCCCGAAGAGGTGGTTGACCGCCGGGCGATGCGTTTTCATGGCGGCGGCACCGGCTGGAATCATGTCGCGATGGACCAGGCCATTGCCGAATCGGGTCTGACGCCGGCTGAAATCTCGCATGAGCGCACCGGAATTATCATGGGCTCGGGCGGACCCTCTGCCAGAACGCTGGTGGAATCGGCGGATATCACGCGGACAAAGGGTCCAAAACGTGTCGGGCCGTTTGCCGTGCCCAAGGCCATGTCCTCGACGGCTTCCGCGACGCTGGCGACCTGGTTCAAGATCAAGGGCGTCAATTATTCGATCTCGTCGGCCTGCGCGACCTCCAGTCATTGCATCGGCAACGCGGCCGAAATGATCCAGTGGGGCAAACAGGATGTGATGTTCGCCGGCGGCTGCGAAGAACTCGACTGGACCCTGTCGGTTCTGTTTGACGCCATGGGCGCGATGTCGAGCAGCTACAATGCAACGCCGGCCACCGCCTCCCGCGCTTACGACAAGAGCCGCGATGGCTTCGTGATTGCGGGCGGCGCAGGCGTGCTCGTGCTGGAGGAATTGGAACACGCACGGGCGCGCGGCGCCAAGATCATCGCAGAGCTCGTTGGCTACGGGGCGACGTCGGACGGCTACGATATGGTCGCCCCTTCAGGCGAAGGCGCCATGCGTTGCATGCGGCAGGCGCTAGCAACCGTGAAAACGCCGATCGATTACATCAATCCGCACGCAACCTCGACGCCGGTCGGCGATCTCAAGGAAATCGAAGCCATGCGCGAGGTCTTTGGCGTTGGCGAGAAATGCCCGCCAATCTCGGCGACAAAATCGCTGACGGGGCATTCGCTCGGCGCGGCGGGTGTGCAGGAGGCGATTTATTGCCTGCTGATGATGCGCCACAGCTTTATGGCGGAAAGCGCGCATATTGTTGATCTCGATCCCGCCTTTGCCGACATGCCTATTTTGCGTCAGCGGCGCGACGATGCGAAGATCGGGACAGCGCTCTCAAATTCGTTCGGCTTTGGCGGCACCAACGCCACGCTGGTTTTCAAACATCCAGACGCCTGACGGACGAGCGGATATTTATTAATAATTTGTGTTTTCAGGTCTGCCCGCGAGCTTGCTAGGGTTCGGGCGGAACGCGCGAGAAATTGGAAAGAGATGGAATGACCGGGGCTTTGATGCTGAAAAAACGCGGCCTTGTCATGGGCGTCGCAAACAACCATTCCATCGCCTGGGGCATTGCGCAGGCGCTTGCCGCACAGGGCGCAGAACTGGCATTCACCTATCAGGGCGAGGCGCTTGGCAAGCGTGTCAAACCGTTGGCGGCGAGCCTTGGATCGCGGGTCGTGTTGCCCTGTGACGTTGAGGATATTGCTTCTGTCGATGGCGTGTTTTCGGCCTTGCAGGCAACATGGGGGACGATTGATTTTGTCGTCCACGCCATTGGATTTTCCGACAAGAATGAGCTGAAAGGCCGTTATATCGATTCAACCTCGCGCGAGAATTTTTCACGCACGATGGTGATTTCCTGCTTTTCGTTTACGGAAATCGCGCAGCGCGCAGCGCGGTTGATGCCGCATGGCGGTTCGCTGCTAACTCTGACCTATGGCGGCGCAACGCGCGTTATGCCCAATTACAATGTCATGGGCCTGGCAAAGGCGGCGCTCGAAGCCAGTGTTCGTTATCTCGCCGCTGATCTTGGCCCCGACGCCATTCGCGTCAACGCGATTTCCGCCGGCACGATCCGCACGCTTGCAGGCGCAGGCATTGCGGAGGCGCGCGCGATGTATAATTTCCAGCGCGCGCATTCGCCGTTGCGGCGTTCCCTCACCATAGAAGATGTGGGCGGCGCGGCGCTCTATCTGCTGTCCGATCTTGCCTCCGGCGTGACGGGCGAGGTGCATTTCGTCGATGCGGGATACAATGTCATTTCAATGCCGCGCCCGGACGATCTGAAAGCCGAGGCAGCAAGGGAGGAAGCGGGCGACTGAAAGATGGTTCGCGCGATGAACGCACAATGAATGCGCCAGCCACATCCCGTTCAGACGGCGCGCGCTAATCTCCCACCATCGATCAACGGATATCGCCGCGGATCCGAGATGGAGGGTAACATGACTTCGATCATCCGTAAGAGCCTGACTGCTGCCGTCGCCGCCGTGAGCCTTGGGGCCATGGTCGCAGCCACAGCCACTCCCGCCGCCGCCTGGGGTCGCCATTGGGGCGGTGGATGGGGCCCCGGCATTGCCGCCGGCGTTCTGGGCGGACTGGCTGTCGGCGCTTTTGCCGCAGGTTCGCGCGCCCCGGCCTATGCAGAGCCCGTTTATGCCGAGCCTGGCCCCTATGACGCCGGCTATGGCCCTGTCTGCCACAAGGAATGGCAGCCCGTGTATCGCGGGGATGGCGTCTATATCAGGGATCGGCTGGTCCGCGTCTGCGATTAGCAGGCTGCTGATAAACAAAAAGCCCGCCGGTTTTGCGCCGGCGGGTTTTGCTTTCGGGAGTCTAACTTCCGTTCAGCGGGCGATTGGATAAAAGGCCCGGAATCCCTCGGGCGGCGCGTCATGCGCGCCAGCCATAATCTCAGGCAGCGGTTTCAGGGACGCATGGGGTTTGACAGCGGACAGATTTTGCGCGTGGCGTTTGGGCGGCAGGGGAACGTTCGCAGGCTCGGGGTCGTTTGGAACAAGCGCCGGTTCGGCTGCGGCTGCGGTGGGCGGCTTGATCCCGAGCCAGCGCTGATAGAAAGGCGCATCCTCCGTCGCCGGGGCGCTGGCGACGGTATCTGGCGCATAGGACGCAACGCCCGAGGGCTTTCCCGCAGGCGCAGGAGACTTCGCCATCGTGCTGACGCCGCTGACCGCTGGCGTCGCCAGCTTTCCGGCGCCGGCCTTGGCGGGCGCAACGCCCGCAACCTGAACCGCCTCGACGACAGCTCGTCCTTTTTCATCGATTGGAATTTCGACCGGCCCGCGCGCAATCGCGTCCGGGCGGCTGGTTGGCAAAGCGTGGGTTGTAAACGCCGGGTTCTGCCCACCGTCTTCATAAACCACTTTCACCGGTTTGACGCCTTTGGCGATGAGTTCGGCGACCTGAGCATCGTCAAGCCGTTGCTTTTCAGCAACGCGCGCCTTGAGATCGGGATCGTCCTGCATCGGCGGGCAAGCTTCATTTGCGTCCAGACGGGCATTGGCTTTGGGCGCCGCGCCGAAAACATATTTCCCGTCGCAAACGGCGATACGGGTTTCCTGTTTCGTCACCTCGAACTGATCGGCGCCTTCCTTGATCGTCTTCCAGAAACGGATATTGGGATCGAAGCGGTGCTTGGCGAGATTTTCCGCCGTCATACGGAAGGGCAGGGACTGGAACTGGATGCCGCGCTGGCCGCCGCCAAACGCCTCGCGCGCGATGGCGTAGATTTCTGCAATCTGTTCGTCCGTCATCGAGAAACAACCGGCAGACGAGCAATCGCCATGCACCATGATGGCGCCGCCTGTGTAATTGTGCGCGCGGTCGTAGGCGTTGGGATAGCCGACGTTAAACGACAGGTAATACGCGGAATTTGGATTCATCTGGCCGGGCGTGATTGTGTAGAAGCCCTCTGGAACCTGCCGGTCGCCCTCTTTGGTCTTGGGGCCGAGTTGCCCGGACCAACGGCACATCGGATAGGTCTTCAGATGGACGTACTGGCCCTGATGGTCGAGCTTCCAGATTTCGAATTCAGCCTCTTTCTTGTACGCCCGAATCAGAATCGGCGCATGCGAATCTGTGCCTTTTTCGTGCATCATTGCGACGACATCGTCAGGAATGGGACGATAGGCGCGGGCGTTGCCGAGCTGGCCAGATGAATCCTGACAGGCGGTCAGGACGCTTCCGGCAGCCAGAGCCAGGACAAAATGGCGGAGCCGGGAAAAGAGGTCCTGCAGACCAGCTCGTGAAACACGCAGCATAACGTTTCGTTCCATACTGTCCCGACCAATATCAGCAGCGGCAGGCTGAACTCCCGACCGTTGCTAATGGTTTACCTTTTTTACCGTTACCCGGATGTTACCGCAATGGGGGTGGTTCGTTAAACAGGGTAAAGGAACCTTTAACCCAATCCCGGTCTCACGCCTTTCGGCCCATGGCCAGGAATTTGTTGGCGCGGGCGGTGCGGATGTCGTCTGCAGACATCCCCTTGAAGGCCGCAAAAGCCGCCGCGATCGCATCTCCTGCTGCGGCGACGGCGGCGCCGGGGTCGCGGTGCGCTCCGCCAGGGGGTTCAGGTACGATGGCGTCGATAATGCCAAATCCGAGAAGGTCCTGCGCCGTAATCTTCATGTTCAGGGCGGCATCCTGTCGCCTGGCGGCGTCGCGCCACAAAATCGACGCTGACGCCTCGGGCGAGGCCACCGTATAGATCGAATGTTCCAGCATCAGCACGCGGTTGGCAGTAGCAATGGCCACGGCGCCGCCAGACCCGCCCTCGCCGATAATGACGGCGACATTGGGCGAACCCAGCGCCAGGCAGGCCTCCGTGGAACGCGCGATGGCTTCTGCCTGTCCGCGTTCTTCCGCATCGATGCCGGGAAAGGCGCCGGCAGTGTCAATCAGGCTGATCACAGGCACGTCGAACTGATTGGCAAGATTCATCAGTCGAACGGCTTTACGATACCCTTCGGGGCGCGCCATGCCAAAGTTATGCCGAATGCGGGATTCGGTGTCGGCGCCCTTCTCTTGCCCGATCACAAAAACGGAGTCGCCGCGAAACCGTCCCAGGCCACCCGTGATCGCCGCATCGTCGGCAAATGCCCGGTCGCCCGCAAGCGGCGTAAAATCCGTGATCAACCCTGCGATATAATCGCTGAAATGGGGGCGTTGCTGATGCCGGGCAACCTGAGTCTTCTGCCATGGCGTCAGCGCCGCATAGAGCTCAGCCAACGCATTCTGCGCCTTGATTTCGAGTCGGGTCAGTTCTTCGCCAATGGCCACGCCATCGCCGCTGTTGGAGATTGTGCGGAGCTCCTCGACCTTCGCCTCAAGTTCGGCAACAGGTTTTTCAAAATCGAGATAGGTGCGAAGGCTCATAAATAAATATCTCTGGGCCGGGCGACTGGCGGGCGAACGCCCCGCGCGGGGGCCTCAAAAGCGGGCGGACCCTGTCGATTTTGCACCGCGAAGTCAAGTTTCGGCGTTGACAGTTTTGGACGTGGCCGGCGGTTCATCCGATCTGCTTTCCGGCTTGCGCAACAAGTCAGTCGATGTCCATTCGCTCGAAGAGCGGCGCCTGAAACAAGAACCGGCAGGCGCCGGAATTTTCTGGATGGACTATGGATCGATTGAGGGCCGTGCTGGTATGATGCCGCCATGAATGAGCCCAACTGCCCGCCCCTTGCCGCCGAAATCCTCGCATTCTGGCGGAATGCAGGTCCAGAACGCTGGTTCGGCAAGGATGAAGCCTTCGATCGTGTGGTGAAGGAAAAATTCCTCGACGCGCAGGAACATGCGGCGCGCCGTCGATTTGACGCATGGATGAATAGCCCGGAGGGCGCACTGGCGCTCATTGTTTTGCTCGATCAATTCCCGCGCAATATGTACCGTGGGACCCCACTGGCCTTTGCGAACGATGGACTGGCGCGCGAATATGCATCCGAGGCGATTCGCAAAGGCTTGGACCGGACGTTTGAAAATCCGGTCCGTCGTTTTTTCTATATGCCGATGATGCACTCCGAAGCCCTGGCCGATCAGGATATATGCATTGCAAAATGCGTTGACGCCCATGACGCGGAAGGCGTGAAGTTTGCGCAAATTCATCGCGACATCATCGCGCGTTTCGGTCGATTCCCGCATCGCAACGCCATCCTCGGCAGGATCAGTTCGTCCGAGGAACAGGCCTTTCTCGACGCCGGCGGGTTTGCAGGCTAGAGCGTTTTTCAGCGAAGCGGCAACCGGTTCGGGCCAAGAAAGCGCGTTAAAACCGGCGCTCCAGTCCAGGCAAACAAACTCGATCGCACGGCGATCCCGCGCCCCGGCGATCGAATCCGTCAATTCTTCAACGGCACCTTTGGCACAAGACCGCCGCCTGCCGGGCCGTCATTTTCATCATCTTTGCTTTCATCGTTGTTGCTTTCGGACCTGCGCGACCGGGCCCGACGCACCTCGGGCTCGGGGCGCACGCGCTTTTTGGTGGATTCCACCACTTCCTTGTCGGGTTTGGGCAGAGCCGGTCCTTCGGGGAAGATGAAGGCAAGTTTCTTGACGCCCTCTTCCTCCGCCACGACCACGCGCACCGTGCCGCCGCCTTTCAGGCGCCCGAACAGAACTTCGTCGGCGAGCGGAGTCTTGATATGCTGCTGGATGACGCGCGCCATTGGCCGAGCGCCCATTGCTTCGTCATAGCCATGCTCGATAAGCCAGTCGCGCGCCTGATCCGACAGTTCAATCGAGACATTGCGATCCGACAGCTGCGCATCGAGCTGCATGATGAATTTATCGACGACCTTGGCGATGACCTCGCGGGGGAGATGTCCGAAAGGCACAATCGCGTCAAGACGATTGCGAAATTCAGGCGCAAACAGCCGGTTGATAGCCTCAAGATCTTCGCCTTCGCGCTTGTGGCGCGTAAAACCGAATGCCGCCTTGGCCATATCCGAAGCGCCCGCATTGGTTGTCATGATCAGGATGACATTGCGAAAATCGATCTGCTTGCCATTGTGATCGGTGAGTTTGCCGTGATCCATGATCTGCAAAAGGATATTGTAGATATCGGGGTGGCCTTTTTCGATTTCGTCGAGCAGAAGGACGCAATGGGGATGCTGATCGATGGCGTCGGTCAGCAATCCCCCCTGATCGAAGCCGACATAGCCGGGCGGCGCGCCAATGAGGCGGCTGACGGTGTGCCGCTCCATATATTCGGACATATCAAAACGCGTCAGCGTCACGCCAAGCGCCAGCGCGAGCTGCTTGGCGACCTCGGTTTTACCGACGCCCGTCGGACCGCTGAACAGATAGCAGCCGATCGGCTTTTCGCCATCGCGCAGGCCCGCCCGCGCCAGTTTGATCGCGGAGGTCAACGATTTGATCGCCCCGTCCTGTCCGTAGACAACCCGATGCAGGGTTTCTTCCAGATGTTCCAGAACCTCTGAGTCGTCCTTCGATACGGTTTTTGGCGGAATGCGCGCCATCGTAGCTATGGTCGCCTCGATTTCCTTGATGCCGATGGTTTTCTTGCGCCGGTTCTCTGGCACCAGCATTTGCGACGCGCCGGTCTCATCGATAACATCGATGGCTTTATCGGGCAGCTTGCGATCGTGAATATAGCGCGCCGACAATTCCACAGCCGCCTTCACGGCTTCATTGGTGTATTTGATCTTGTGGAAGTCCTCGAAATAGGGCTTCAGCCCTTTCATGATTTCGATCGCATCGGGAACAGTGGGCTCGTTCACGTCGATCTTCTGGAACCGGCGCACGAGCGCACGGTCCTTCTCGAAATACTGGCGGTATTCCTTGTAGGTCGTCGAGCCGATGCAGCGCAAAGCGCCCTGCGCCAGCGCGGGTTTCAGGAGGTTCGATGCGTCCATTGAACCGCCCGAGGTCGCGCCTGCGCCAATGACAGTGTGGATTTCGTCGATGAAGAGAATCGCATTCTTGTGCTGCTCGATTTCTTTCATCACCTGCTTCAGGCGTTCTTCGAAATCGCCGCGATACCGCGTGCCGGCGAGCAATGTGCCCATATCGAGGGCAAATACTGTGGCGTCGGCCAGCACCTCAGGCACTTCGCCTTTGACGATCATGCGGGCGAGCCCTTCGGCGATGGCGGTCTTGCCGACGCCCGGATCGCCAACATAAAGCGGATTGTTCTTCTGGCGCCGGCAAAGCACCTGAATCGTGCGCTGCACCTCGGCCTCGCGACCGATCAGTGGATCGATGCGTCCATCGCGCGCTTTCTTGTTCAGATTGACGCAATAGGCGTCAAGCGCGCTTTCTTTCTTTTTACCGTCGCCTGAGGGTTCGCGCTGCTCGCGCGGCGCCTGTGGCTCCTGTTCGTCATTGGCGCCGCGCGGCGCCTTGGACTGGACGGACAGGCCGGGCTGTTTGGCAATGCCATGCGAGATGTAATTGACCGCATCGTAGCGGGTCATGTCCTGCTCTTGCAGGAAATAGGCGGCGTGGCTCTCGCGTTCGGCGAATATCGCCACCAGCACATTGGCGCCCGTGACTTCCTCGCGGCCTGACGACTGCACGTGAATGACCGCGCGCTGAATCACACGCTGGAAACCCGCAGTGGGCTTGGGATCCTCGCGGCCATCGCTGACCAGATTTTCAAGTTCATGGTCGATATAGGCGACGAGGCTTTTCCGCAGCGCGGCTATATCGACCGAGCAGGCGCGCAACACAGCCGCCGCGTCGGTATCCTCGATCAGGCTAAGCAAAAGATGCTCCAGCGTTGAATATTCATGCCGGCGCTGACCGGCGAGAGCCACGGCGCGATGAAGGGTCTGCTCAAGATTGCGGGAGAAAGACGGCATGGCGACTCTCACACTTGGGGTTCAGGGAAACGGGAGCAAGAGCCGCGCCAGTCTGGCGGGCGATGCGGCGGGACTCACTTCTGTTCCATAATGCACTGCAGGGGATGCTGGTGTTTGCGCGCGTAATCCATCACTTGCATCACTTTTGTCTCTGCGACCTCAAATGTGAATACACCGCATTCGCCAACGCCGTTTTGATGGACATGCAACATGATGCGCTGCGCTTCATCCATGCCTTTGTTGAAATATTTACGCAGCACAACGACAACGAACTCCATCGGTGTGTAATCGTCATTGAGTAACAGAACACGATACATACTGGGCTTTTTTGCGACCGTTTTGGTGCGGGTGATGACATCCGCGCCAGCCCCGTTTCCGCCCTTGCCGGGGTCGCGCGCCATCTCGAGGGGCAATACAGCTGTATCGGCATTCCTCTTTGCCGAGGAGAATAAAAACGATGCAATGCGCTTCAGCCCGGTCACAACCCTGCTCCGCCTCGTGTTGCTCGTTCCGCCGCTCGCGTCCCGACGCATTGTCGTTCCTATAGTTTAGGCGCCCGCATCGCGCTTCGCCAGTGGGCGGACAGTGTGCCGCTAAAAATTATCTTGTGCAATCGCCTCTTGAAAAACAAAAAGCCCGGCATGAAAGCCGGGCTGATCGAATATTTGAACGCTGTGACGCGACAGAAGCAACCCTGCGCAGCCTTACTTGGCGGCAGCCTGAACCTTGGCAAAAGCGTCTTCGACGGGTTTGTAGGCTTCCTTGGCGATGGCGGTGTAGAGCTCGCCCATCTTGGTGGCCTGAGCGACGAAACTCTCATAAGCCGACTTGGCGAATTCGGACTGAACTTCAATCGCCTTGTCGAGGGTCTTCACGCCAGCCAGTTTTTCGAACAGGCCGTTCGAGGCCTCGAGGGACTTCTTGGAGAAATCGCCGGTCTCGGTGGCGATCTGCTGGAAACCCTTGGTCAGGGCGGAGGCGGAAACCTTGGCGGCTTCCAACTGGTCTTTGCCGAACTGCTGCATGTCTTCCATGTTTTTGAACATTGCTGCTACCTTTGCTGGGCCGGTGGCCAGGGAATTTGCGCGGGGAGCTGAAGTCCCTGCCGTTTGCGCTTCCGATATGTGCGCTGCACAATAATTTGTCAAGGGAATTTTTGCATCGCAGCATTTCAGGCGGCGATGGCGCGGGGTTGCCCGCGCGGCCCGCCGTTAAGACTCCCGTAACCGCGATCGCATAGTGTTGGAAACTGTGATGGCGAAACCACAATTGCGCGAAAACAAGCGCGAATTGTGGATTTGAGGGGCCTCGGGTGCAGGAATGCGTGAAAAATTGCAGTGTCGTGAGTCTGTGATCAGGGCGATTTCCATCTTGGCCTTTAGCTTGGCCTTTACTGCTGTCGATCCAGCGCAGGCGCGTCGACATCACCGCCCCGGCCATGCGCGCCACGCTGCAGCGCCCTACTCGCCGCCTTATTCAGCCATGGTTATCGACGCGAATTCAGGCCGGGTTCTCCATGCGGTCGATGAAAACGAATTGCGTCATCCCGCCTCTATAACCAAGGTCATGACGCTCTATATGCTCTTCGAGCAGCTTGATCGCGGCAAAATGAGCCTCGCCGATCAACTCACCGTATCGGCGCACGCCGCCTCGATGGAGCCTTCGAAACTGGGATTAACCCCGGGGGCGACCATTTCTGTCGAGAACGCAATCAAGGCCATATGCACCAAGTCGGCCAACGACATGGCTGTGGTGGTTGCAGAAGCGATCGGCGGCAGCGAAGATCATTTTGCGGAAATGATGACCGCCAAAGCGCATTCGCTGGGCATGTCGCGCACGAATTACGCAAATGCGTCCGGGCTCCCTGATGATGATCAGGTTACCACGGCGCACGATCTGATCATTCTCGGACGCTCCATCCTCGAGCGCTTCCCCCGATACTACAGCTATTTTTCGACACATCAGTTCAATTTCGCCGGGCGCACCATTCGCAACCACAATCACCTGCTGGGGCGCATTGAGGGCCTGGACGGCATCAAGACCGGCTATACGCGCGCATCGGGCTTCAATCTTCTGTCCTCCGTCAAGCGTGGCGAGCGCCGGATTGTGTCGGTCGTGCTTGGCGGACGAAGCGCCGGCGTTCGGGACAAGATCATGTCCGATCTGATCGAACAGAACATCGGCAAAGGTTCGACGACGCATACTGCCAGAAATGTCGAAGAGCCGGCATCCGTTGAACATGCCGAGGCGCCCAAAGCTGAGGTTCGCAAACCTGAACCGGTGCATGCTGAGGCGGAGGAAGCGCCCGCGCCCGTCAAGGCCGATCCACCCAGGCCCTGGCCATTGACCGGGGTCGCCGAAAAACCGCATCCCGCAGTTGTCGCGAACCCCACCAAATCCATTGCCGACGAGCGCACAGCGAGCATTCCAGAGGCCAAACGTCAGACATTTGAGGGCTCGACCCGCGCTGTCGCAGCCAGTCCCTCGACAACGGGCGCGGTCACAGGCGGGATGCGTTGGGTCGCCGGCCCCCCGGGAGCGTCGGCAAAACCGGTCCGCGGGGATGAGCGGGTCGCGAAAGCCGAACCTGTGAAGGAGGCGCCCGCCGCCAAAGCCGAACCCGTCCATACAGGCATCATGATTCAGATCGGCGCGTCGGACGATGCCGGCAAAGCCAACGAACTGCTCGCCAGGGCCAAGAGCAGCCACGCGCCGCTCGCCGGAGCCACTTCGTTCACTGAAAAAGTGCGCAAGGGCTCGGAAACCCTTTGGCGCGCGCGCTTTGCAGGCCTGACCGAGACCCAGGCCGACACCGCCTGCAAATCGCTGAAGCGGTCGGGGTTTTCCTGCTTCACAACGAGAAATTAAGTCGAGCTGCGTGCATTCAAGCGTGAGTGGAGTTTAGAGATGGCGGCGCGTCAATATGTCCCTGGCTTCGTTTACCCTGGCCGCCAGAGCCGTCGTCCCGCCCTGATCGGGGTGGAGTTTCTTCATCAACGAGCGATGCGCGTTCGCGATGTCGGCGCTCGAAGCTCCCTTCTCAAGCCCCAGGGTCTCATAAGCCTCATCCTCGCTCATTTTTCCGCCGCTGCGCGCCCGGCCCCGCGCGTTGAAATCGCGCTCGCCTGCCGCACGCCAGCCGGGGAAACGGCGGTCGAGATAAAACTCGATTAGTTTGGCTCCATTGGGATCCGAACTTCGCGCCTCCCGGCAGAGCGCCTCGCATTCCGCGCGCGACAGGTCCTCCATCCTGCGTCCTTCGAAGGCGCCGGCAAGCACCAGGCCAGAAGCAAAATCGGGCGCCATCTCCACGATCGCCGCGCGCAGTTCCGACGGCGGCCGACCGGCGTTCCGGAACAGGCCCGACCAATGCGGCGCGGCGCTGAATCCCAGCAGATACAGGCCCAGTCCGCCAAGGCCGAGCGCCACTTCGCCCTGACCTCGCAGCAAAAGAAAGACCGCCGCGCCAAGCGATCCATAGCCGCAGACGGTGCGCATCAGGCGGTCTTTGGCGCCAGGCGTCAGGCCCTTGAAAAACCCGGAGCCCCAGAAGACGATGGCGAGAACCACAAGAACGATCAAAACGTGGGGCATGGCCGGGCCTAAAGCTGACCTGACCCGCTGAGGGCTTCATTGAGCAGTCCCAGCGCGGCGCAGGCGAATGCGTCCATATTTGCGGCGCGGTCCGAAGAACCTGTCTCCAGCGTGCGGGCGGCGCGCGTGGGGCCGTTAAGGCCAAAGCATACATGGCCCGGCGCATCGCCATAGCGATTTCCGGTCGGGCCAGCCGCCCCGGTTTCGCCCAGTCCCCAGGAAGCGCCAAAACTGCGCCTGACGCGCTCGGCGAGGAACAGCGCGTAGGCTTCGCTCGATGCGCGCATATGCTCCATATCTTCGGACTGGATCCCCAGCAAAGCCTGACGCGCGACGGCCGTATAGATAATCCCGCCTCCGAGGAAATAGGCTGAAGCGCCCGGCACGGCCAGCAGGGAGGCCGAGATCAGTCCGCCTGCCGACGATTCGGCAACGGCGACCGTTTCCTTCCGCTCAATCAATTTGGCGGCGACTTGCCGGGCCAATTCTCGCAATTCTGACATCGATATCCCCGAGGCTGAATATCAACCATAGCGCGAAGCGATCGCCCTGTCGCGGGGCGCGTCCGACGCTGCGCCGGATGGCCGATCGGGAACGCTACGTCAACTTGCCATCGCAACGTAAGGCGGTTGTTATGGATAACGCAAAGCCGCCAACGGGTAGGTCGGTCGAATTGGCGTAGCGACGACAAAAGTAAAGTTTTCTTAAGGTCCAGCCCATCCTTTTCGATAGAAGGCCTATCCCGAAACAGTGCGGACCTGATCGCAATTGTTCCGGTCGCGGCCTGGCGAAGCAGGATGAGTCCAATGCTTGTAGATACGCGCACGAACGGGGCTGCCGGCGAGAGCTGGGCGCCGCTGCTTCAATCGGTCGACAAGCAATGCGAACGGCTGCTGAGTCTCCCCTCCGAAATCGCATTGCGCGCCATGAATCCGCCGGTCTGGGTTGCCGAAGCCCGGCCAGCAAAGCCTGTGCTGGATCATCGAGCCGAATGCATGGCGCCGACATTGGCGCAATCGGACGCCAGCCTGCTCAATGATCTCGTTCGCGACGGGATTTGCTTGACGTCCCTGCAAGCTCTCGGGCTGGAAGGAACCGCCGATATGATGGCCGGGGCGGATGATCTCAGCGACCTCCTCGCGCGTCGCGCCGGGACAGCCGGCTTTATGGCCAAACATACGATAACGGCTCATGCGACGGAATTGCTGGAACGCGATTCGATCCTGCGCTGGGGCCTGCAGGACCGGCTCCTCAATCTGGTGGAAGCCTATCTTGGCGTGCCGGCGGCGTACGATGGCGCGCTGATGTATCACAGCCGTCCGGATGGTCAGGAGCAGGGCATCCGCAAATGGCATAGGGACCGCGAGGATGAGAAGGTCGTCAAAATCGGCATTTATGTCAGCGATGTCGAGGAAGACGATGGCCCCTTCCAGGTCTTCAGGCCCGAATTGCAGGCGCAGATCGAAAAGCGACTGAGCTGGCGCTACGCCAAACTGACCCAACAGGGTCTCGATATCGCGATCCGCGATCGGGACTGGAGCTGGGGCGTGCGGACAGTCACAGGACAGGCCGGCACGGTTTTTATCTGCGATGCCGCGCGCGCGCATCATCGGGGCAAACCGCCGACGCGAAATGCGCGCACCGCCATCTTCCATTCCTATTTTTCACGCACGCCGCGCCATCCTTTCTATTGCGAGCGTTCAAATATGACACGGCGGGAACTCGCGGAATTTGCTGCAACACTCCCTTCGCGTGCGCGCGATTGCGCGCTGTGGCGCGAGCAACTGCCCTTGAGCCAGCGTTTGATCCCGCGCAACAGGCTCACCATTTAGGCGGAGTTTCATTCAACGCCGGGCCGGGCCGCCATTTCATCAGGCGCCGCTCGAACAAAGTGACGGCGTAATCTACGATCAACACGAAGGCGGACAGCACAACCATGCCGGCAAAGACGCCCGTGACATCGAACGTGCCTTCCGCCTCGTGAATCACATAGCCAAGACCTGACGCCGCGCCGAGATATTCGCCAACGACTGCGCCGACGAGCGCGAAACCAACGGACGTATGCAATGAGGAAAACATCCACGACAGCGCCGAAGGCCAATAAACGTGGCGTAAAAGTTGACGCTCATTCATCCCCAGCATCCGCGCGTTCGCAAGTATGACCGGGCTCACTTCCTTGACGCCCTGATAGACATTGAAAAACACGACGAAGAAAACCAGTGTGACGCCAAGCGCCACTTTCGACCATATGCCGAGCCCGAACCACAGCATGAAGATCGGCGCCAGAACGACGCGCGGCAGCGCATTCGCCATTTTGACATAGGGGTCGAAGACGGCGGCCACAAGCGGCTGACGCGCAAACCAGAACCCGACGGCGACGCCAGAACCGGCGCCGATGACGAACGCCAGAAGCGTTTCTTCCAGCGTGATCCAAAGATGTTTCCAGATCATGCCAGTGACGAAAAACTTCCAGATTTTCAGCGCGACATCAACCGGCGTCGAAAAGAAAAAGCGGATGTTTTTAACATCGCCCAGAACCTGGTAGGTCGTTGCAATGTGCCATGCGCCGATAAGCGCGACAGCGACCAGAACCTGCAGCGTCAGCAGAACAAGGCGGTTCATGCGGACGCCCCGGCTTGCAGGACGCCGTCGCCCTGCTCGCCAAAGGCCTTCATGACTTCGGTTCGCAAATCATTCCAGATGGCGCGTTGCAGGGCATGAAACGCTGGATCGAGCCGGATATCGGCGACGTTGCGCGGACGCGGCAGGTCGATCGGATGTTCCGAGACGATGCGGGCGGCGGGGCCAGCTGACATCACGACAACACGGTCAGCCAGCGCGATGGCTTCATCGAGATCGTGGGTGACAAACAGCACCGCCTTGCGGTCGGCCTGCCAAAGCTGGAGCAACAGATCGCCCATCAGGCCGCGCGTCTGCGCGTCGAGCGGGCCGAAGGGTTCATCCATGAGCAATATCGAGGGGTCGCGGATCAACGTCTGCGCCAGCGCCACGCGCTTTTTCTGCCCGCCGGAGAGCTGGTGCGGATAGCGCGCAGCGAATCCTGCAAGACCCACCCGCGCCAGCCATTGCTGCGCGCGGTCCTCCGCCTCCGCTCGCGCGACGCCCCTGACTTCAAGCGCCACAGCGACATTGGCGAGCGCTGTCTTCCAGGGCATCAGCGCGTCTTGCTGAAAGAGATAGCCGGCCTCGTGCGTGACGCCGTTGACTACGCGTCCCAGTGTCAGCGCCCGCCCTTGTGCAGGTCGCAGCAATCCTGCGACTGCATTCAACAGAGTCGATTTACCGCAGCCGGTCGGGCCGACGATGGCGACAAACTCGCCAGACGCAACGCGAAGATTGACTTTGGCGACGGCGGCATAGGCGTTTGCGCCGGTTCCAAAATAGACGCTCAGGTTTTCAAGCGCGATAGCTTCCCGCGGCGGTGAACCGGTTTGGGCGGCGGCGTTGGACACGCGGGCGATCCCCCTTTGCGCTCGCACGCTGGCCGAAGAACAGGGGACTTGCAAGGTGCGATCCCGTGCGCCCGAAATAAAGACGCCGCGCCGGTCCCTGCCAGCGCGGGATTTGAGTTGGCCGACGAAAGCCTCAGTTCTTCGCCTTGTCCACAAGCTTGTTCTTCGAAATCCAGGGCATCATGGCGCGCAGTTTGGCGCCGACATCCTCGATCTGGTGTTCGTCGTTGAGGCGGCGAATGCCCTTGAAGCGCGAAAGGCCAGCGCGATATTCCTGCATCCATTCGGATGTGAATTTTCCGGTCTGGATGTCTTTCAGCACCCGCTTCATCTCGGCCTTGGTTTCCGAGGTGATGATGCGCGGACCCGAGACATATTCGCCCCATTCGGCAGTGTTCGAGATCGAATAATTCATGTTGGCGATGCCGCCTTCATAAATCAGATCGACGATCAGCTTGACCTCGTGCAGGCATTCGAAATAGGCCATTTCCGGGGCGTAACCGGCTTCGGTCAGGGTCTCGAAGCCCGCGCGGATCAATTCGACAAGACCGCCGCACAGCACAACCTGCTCGCCGAAGAGATCCGTCTCGCATTCCTCGCGGAAGTTTGTCTCGATGACGCCCGAACGGCCGCCGCCAACGCCGCAGGCATAGGACAGCGCGAGGTCATGGGCGTTGCCCGAGGGGTCCTGATGAACCGCGATGAGGCAGGGCACGCCGCCGCCCTTCTGATATTCGCCGCGCACGGTATGGCCGGGGCCCTTGGGCGCGATCATGACGACATCGAGCGTCTTCTTGGGCTCGATGAGGCCGAAGTGGACGTTCAGGCCGTGTGCGAACGCGATCGCCGCGCCATCGCGGATATGCGGCGCGATATCGGCCTTGTAAATGTCGGCCTGCAATTCGTCAGGCGTCGCCATCATCATCAGATCGGCCCAGGCGGCGGCCTCGGCGACGCTCATGACCTGCAAGCCATCGGCTTTCACCTTTTCCGCTGTCGCCGAGCCCGGCTTCAAAGCGATTCGCACATCCTTCGCGCCGGAATCTTTCAGGTTCAGCGCATGGGCGCGGCCCTGCGAGCCATAACCGACGATGACGACTTTCTTGGCCTTGATCAGATTGATATCGGCGTCACGATCATAATACACGCGCATGGTGCAGGGCTCCTTGTTGTGGGCCATCCCGGATGAAATTGTGGCGGTGTTCTTAGGCGGGGTTGGCAGGCGCGTCAAACTGAAGGCGGGGCGCGATCATTGTGCTGGGTCCAGGCAAACGATCGACGCCAGTCGCTCGTGTAGAATTTCAACGTCCGATTGCGGACGTTTTCCCGCGACCCGGGAGACGATCCGGCGTTTATCGACGGATTTTAGTCGATCAAGAATAATCGCGCCGTCTATGCCGCAATTGTCGGGCAAATCGATATGAAATGGCCATGTTTTTCGGCTGCGCGTAATGGGGCAAACCAGCACAAAGGATGAGCGAGTGTTATAAGGCGACACTGACATGACCAGCGCCGGCCGCCGTCCGCCGTGTTCATGGCCGAAGGCCGGCTCGAAATCGACCCAGACGAGATCGCCAGCGCAAAGGTTGTCCATGCTCACCTGGCTTTTTCATCCTCGTTGTAAGGTGGCCAAGGGGCTTCAGCGTTCGACCAATCTTCCAGCGGCGGCTGGTTCTCCCAGCCAATCCGGTCGCATTCGGCCAGCAGTTCCATCAACAAGGCATGCCCCTGCAAGGGCTCGACGACCTTGATCGGAACTTCGCCGTTCTCAACCGTCACATCGACCTCCCGACCTGACTTAGGCCGAGTTCGGCGACGATGGCTTTAGGCAGAGGCAGGGCGGCGCTATTGCCCCATTTGGCGACCTGGACTCGCATGGCCGGACTCCTGTAGAGCCAATGTTATCTTTTGCGACGGAAATCTACATCCCCGCCGCGCCGCGCGTGATGGCCGCGACCCCGGTGCGCGAGACTTCCACCAGCCCGATGGGGCGCATCAGTTCGACGAAATCATTGATCTTTCCGGGCGCGCCGGTCAGCTCAAAGATGAAGCTCTCGATTGTGGCGTCGATGACCCGGGCCTTGAAGGCTTCGGCGAGACGCATGGCTTCCATGCGGTTATCGCCCCTGCTTCGCACCTTGACCATCGCGAGTTCGCGTTCGATGGCGCGGCCATGGAGTGTGAGGTCGGTGACCCGATGGATCGGCACGAGGCGCTCGAGTTGATGGGTGATTTGCTCGATGGCCTCGGGCGGGCCGGAGGTGACGATGGTGATGCGCGACAGGCTCTCGGCGTGCGCAACCTCTGCAACCGTCAGGCTCTCGATATTGTAGCCGCGTCCGGAAAAGAGACCGACCACGCGGGCAAGAACCCCGGGCTCGTTATCGACGAGCACGGACAGCGTGTGGCTCTCGCTGTTGGATTTGCCCAGAGCCGAGGAATAGGGCGAGGGCGGGATGACAGGGGCTGGGGCATGGGTCGGGGCGTTCATGGGTATTTCCTTCGATTGCATCAGGCGGGAGAGCGCACAGGGATGTGTGGTGAAACGCGAGCGGCGGATTTGACAAAGTCGGGATCAAAAGTGCCAAGTGAATCGGCTTTGGACGCCAGAGCGAGGTGCAACGCATCTGCGAAATCAAGGCCGGAACGGCGCCAGCCAATCGCGCGCTCGACGATATCAGGCTCCGCGAGCCGAACATTCGCGAGCCCTCGAAGCTGGTCGAACGCATCCATGATCGAGGCGCTGGAGTGCTTGTAGACGCGCCGAAGCACCCATTCGCATTCCAGCATCACCGTTGTGGTTATGTATATCTCCTCTTCGCGAATGACCCTTGAGGCGATCGCGAATTCCGCGTCATTGTCCTGCAGGAGGAACCGGACGACGAGATTCGTGTCAATCGAAATCACTTTTGCCATTCCCGACGAAAGGACTCGGTCAACTCTCGATCAATGTCCTCGAGCGTCTTTGGCGGCTCGTTATATTTCAGGCAACCTGCGACGCGATCAACTTCCTCGCTGGTCGGCAAACGACGCGGCGGGATTTTTCTACGCAGGGTGACGCTATCCTCGCCCTGCAGAATCTCAAGGTCCGTGCCCTCCGGCCAATGGAGCGCGTCTCGCACCGGCTTCGGGAGCACCACTTGCCCCTTGCTGGAAAGCCTGGTCGCAGGCATGATATTATCCTTTATTTGCAGAGGTAAGACTACCGTCTTACCAACGGGCCGACAACGCCCGGCGCTGGACGCGCTCCTCACACCAGCGCCTTGCCCTTTTCATCGATGATGGCGCCGATATCGACGCCGGCGTCATCGCCAAGCTCGGCCAGGATCATGTCGTTATGCGCCTTGCCCGACGGGATCATCGGGAAGCAATTTTCTTCAGCTTCCACCCGGCAATCGAAGATCACCGTGTTGGGCGTATCGATCATTTCCCTGATGGCGCGATCGAGATCGGCGGGGTCCGAACAACGGATGCCATGCGCGCCATAGGCTTCGGCCAGCTTGACGAAATCGGGCAGCGAATCCGTGTAGCTCTCCGCATATCGCCCGCCGTGCAACAATTCCTGCCACTGCCGCACCATGCCCATATACTGGTTGTTCAGAATGAAAATCTTGATCGGCGTGCGATATTGCCGGGCCGTCGACATCTCCTGAATGTTCATCAGAATAGAGGCATCGCCCGCGATATCGATGACAAGGGCTTGAGGATGCGCCATCTGCACGCCAATGGCTGCGGGCAGGCCATAACCCATCGTGCCGAGTCCGCCCGACGTCATCCAGCGGTTGGGTTCGTCGAAATGAAAATATTGCGCAGCCCACATCTGGTGCTGGCCGACTTCGGTCGTAATGTAGGTGTCGCGCCCTTTTGTCAGTTCATAGAGGCGCTGGATTGCATATTGCGGTTTGATCGTGGTTTTTGAAGCCCGGTAGGCGAGCGATTTGCGTGCGCGCCACACATCGATCTGCTTCCACCAGTCCGCAAGCGCAGCCTTGTCAACGCTCGCGCCGCTCGCCTTCCAGACACGCAGAAGGTCCTCAAGCACCAGCGCGCAATCGCCGATGATGGGCAGATCGACGCGCACATTCTTGTTGATGGAGGAGGGGTCGATATCAATATGGATTTTCTTCGAGCCCGGCGAGAAAGCATCGAGGCGACCGGTGATGCGATCATCGAAACGCGCGCCGACGCAGATCATCAGATCGCAATCGTGCATGACGTGATTGGCCTCGTATGTGCCGTGCATTCCGAGCATCCCGAGCCAGTTTTTGCCTGAAGCGGGATAGGCGCCCAGACCCATGAGGGTTGATGTGATCGGAAAACCCGTCAGGGCGACGAGTTCGCGGATCAGTTCAGAGGCCTTCGGGCCTGAATTGATAATGCCGCCGCCGGTATAGAAAACCGCCTTTTTCGCCTTCGCCATGAGGGCTGCGGCGTCCTCGATCCTGCCCGCATCGCCCTTCAGCTGGGGCTGGTAGGTTTTGTGGCGGGAAATCACCGGCATTTCATATTCGCCGGTGGCGAATTGAATGTCCTTGGGCAGATCGACCACGACCGGGCCGGGCCGACCGGACCGCGCAACATAGAAAGCTTCGTGCAGGATGCGCGGCAAGTCCTCGATATTGCGCACGAGGTAATTGTGCTTGGTGCAATGCCGCGTGATGCCAACGGTGTCGCATTCCTGGAAGGCGTCCGAGCCGATCAGATGCGTCGGCACCTGCCCCGTGAAACACACAAGCGGGATCGAATCCATCAGGGCGTCGGTGAGGCCCGTGACGGCGTTGGTCGCGCCTGGACCGGAGGTGACGAGCAGCACGCCAACCTTGCCGGTCGAGCGCGCATAGCCTTCGGCCGCGTGGGCGGCGCCGCCCTCCTGCCGCACCAGAACATGGCGCACGGCGTTCTGCTGGTAGATCGCGTCATAGATCGGCAAAACCGCGCCGCCGGGATAGCCGAACACCGTGTCGACGCCCTGATCCTTCATGGCTTCGACCACCATTTCCGCGCCGGTCATTTGCTTCGGCATTGTCTGACTCCGTCTGGTCTTTCGTTACGGGGGGAATTCCGGGCAATAAAAAAGGCCCACTCGGGGGCCTGTGTCAGCGCCAATGGCGAGATGCGGGGGCCTATCCCCGTCCCGTCTCTGGCGCTGTCCGTACTACGATAATCTTCGCGCGCATGCGCATCTCCAATAATTGACCGGCATTGTTAATCCGGTCAGAGAGGGGCGTCAAGAGCCGGTTTCGGGGAGCGGGTTGCAGGGATTGTCACTGGCGACCTTGCGAGACTGCCCGTCACGTTCTAACGTGGGCGACAGAATTCATCCGGGGGGAGAAAATCTTGCGAACACCGATCGTTGCTCTGGCTCTGGCGCTGTCTCTTGCACCCTTGGCGTCCTTTGCCGCCGACAAACCCGACTGGGCTTTTCCTGTGACCGACAAGGTCCAGCCCCCGTCCAAAGACGACCCGGCTGCGCTGAGAACGGGGCCTGACAGTCCGCTCAAACTGACGCGCGCGCAGATCGACGATCTGTTCGGTCCGCCGGACTGGCGACCGGAAATGCATCCCCCCATGCCGCAGGTTGTCGCGCATGGCCGCGCGCCAAATGTGCGGGCCTGCGGGTCCTGTCATTTGCCCACGGGCAACGGCCATGACGAATCCGCCTATGTCGCGGGCCTGCCCGCCGCCTATTTTATTCGCCAGATGCAGGATTTCAAAAGCGGCGCGCGCAAGGGTTCAGGCTCGATGACGGCAATCGGCAAGGATATTTCCGACGAGGAAATCAAATCCGCCGCTGATTATTTTGCATCCGTTACGCCGCGCAAATGGGTTCGCGTGGTCGAAACCGATACCGTGCCCAAGACCTACATTGCGGGCGGCAACAAACGCCTGGCGCATCCTGATGGCGGGAGCGAGCCGATCGGTCAACGCATCATCGAAATTCCGGAAGATGAAAACCTCGTGCTGAACCGCGATCCGCTGAAGGGCTTTGTCGCCTATGTTCCCAAAGGCGCCCTTGGCAAGGGCGAAGCGCTATCGAACGGCGGGGATGGCAAGACGGTCGCTTGCACAATCTGTCATGGTCCAGGCCTGACGGGTCTGGCCGACATCCCGCCTCTGGCCGGGCGCACGCCGAATTATCTTGTCCGCCAGCTGTTCATGATCCAGAGCGGCGAACGCGCTGGCCCTTCCTCGCCGTTGATGGCGCAGGTGGTCGCAAAGCTTTCGGTCGAAGATATGCTCGATCTGGCTGCCTACGCCGCGTCCTTGACGCCGTGAGCCGGTTTTAAAGGATATACCCCCGGCCCGCACGGGCGAGCCGGGGTTCCTGCGTTAAAGGCCCGCGACGCGATAGCTGACCCGCGCGGTTCCCGAATGAAGCATACCGAGCGCGCGCGCCGCGCCGCGCGACAGGTCGAGCGAACGTCCAGTCGAGGCAGCGGGGCCGCGATCGTTGACCCGCACAATGACGCTGCGGCCATTGGCGCTGACGAGAAGCCGAGTTCCCAGCGGCAGGCTACGATGCGCTGCGGTCAACGCGTCGGGCCGGAATAATTCGCCCGAAGCTGTGTGTCGCGCCAGATGTTCGCCGCCGCCATACCAGGAGGCGCGTGTTGTGCCGCCGGCGCCCGAAACGCGTCGCGCAGCGCTTGCCAGGGGCGGAGCCTTCACGCCAGAGGCGGCAATATTTGGCGCCAGCGAACTGGCGACAGGCCCGCCGGTTGTTCTGAAAAAATCCGCCAGCGATTCATCGGCCTTGGCATAAGATGTTGCGACGCAAACAAGGGCTATAGATGTGAGTGTGCGAAACTTCAAAACGAATACCTCTGATCTGTTTGGGGGTGTGAGCGCAGCAAATTGCTGTTCAACTCGTGGGGATGGTTTTAAAAACGAAATGGGGCGATAAAAAGGTCAATAAATACTTATTTATCAATTTAAATTGAATATATAAAATAATCTATATTTAATTGTGTCGAAATTGTGACGCTTGCCGCGTTAGCCCCGGTCGCCTGTCACTTTGCCGAGCAACACATTGCCGAGCCCGGCCAGGACGAAAACCACAATCAACAGGCCGTACAGCGAGGGAATGTCGAAATGCGAATAGATCTGCATCACCATCGAGCCCAGACCATGATTGGAAAGGCGGGTTTCCGCCAGCAACGCGGTGATAACCGCTGTGCCGAAGCCAAGCCTGACGCCATTCAGCACAGGCGCGCGCATGGCTGGCAGGTAGATTTTCAGAGCCATTTGCCAGGTTGTCGCGCGAAAGCTGCGTCCGACCCGGATCAACACAGGATCGATGCCGCGCATTCCCGCCGCCGTTGACAGCGCGACTGTGAAAAAACACGACAAGGCGCCAAGCGCGATCTTCGAGGCGACGCCGACGCCAAACCACATGATCATAACGGGAAAAAAGATAATGCGCGGCGTTGGCGCGAGATAATAGACATAGGGTTCATAGGCGCGCGACAGGAACCGGTTTGCGCCCAGCGCGATGCCGACGACAACGCCGGCTGCTCCGCCGATGGCCAGAGACGCTGCGACTTCCCAGGCGGTCACTTCAAGGTTGGCGTAAAAAGCGGGATTGATCAGTAATCGTCCAATGGCCGCAAAAATCGCCAGCAGCGACGGCACGACATCGTGCAACAGGAGGCCAGACCGCGAGACGGATTCCCAGATCGTCGCGGCGGCGACAACAAAGCCGATGCGGATCGCGTGGGTTGCGCGAATGGAGACGCGCCCCTTCGCCCCCCAGCTTGTGGTCGCGGTCAGAGGCCGGTCCCCTATCTTGCCGGTTGCAGCCATGATTCCAACCGCTCCAGCGCGACGAAAAAGATCACGCTCACCATCACGACAAAGCCGATGGCCGCATAGGTGCCTGGCAGATCGTAGCGCTCCGCCAGATCGTTGATGAGCTGGCCAAGTCCGCCCAGATTGATCAGGAATTCAATGCCGACCACACTGATGAGCACAAAGGTCCAGCTCAGCCGCACGCCGGTGAAAATCAGCGGCAGGGCGGAGGGAAGCAGGATTTTCCAGAACATCTGACGATCGCTCATTTTCAGGCTTTTGCCGACGTTGATGAGCACCTGCCGCGTCCCTGCGAAGCCCTCGGTCGTCTTGAGGATCATCGGGGCGAGGCCGGTGATCGCCGACATCACAATGACCGTTGTGGCGGAGCGACCGAACATCACGAGAAACAACGGAAACGCCAGCACCAGCGGCGCGGCGGCGGCGGCGGCGACCCAATCCTCAATGGCGGCGCGCAGCGTGCGCCAGCGATAGAGCGCAGCGCCAATCGGCACGCCGATCAGGATGGTGAAAAAACCGGAGACCAGGACTTCGAACGCCGTCTCCCATGTGCGCGCCAGAACGTCTTCTTCGTCGATAATGCGCCCAAAGCTGAGCAGAACCTCGCTTGGCGGCGGCACAATGAACCGGTTGATGAGGCCAACGCGCAGCAGTCCTTCGAGCCCCAGCATCACAGCCACGATTGTGCCCGCACCCACAGCGATTGGCAGCGCGCGCCCGGCTTTGCGGCCCTCAGCCATGACCGCGCGCGCCTCGCGTGCGTTGCTCGGTGTCGGCCATGCCCCGTGTCGCCTCTTCGCGCAGGTCCGCCCAGATTTCAGCGACATAGTGTCCAAACGCGTCGCTTGAAACAACATCGGACGTGCGTGGTCGCGGCAGATCGATATTGACAATGCGCTTCACCCTGCCTGGCCGGTAGGTCATCACGACGATGCGGTCTGAAAGCTGGACAGCCTCAGTGAGATTGTGCGTGATCAGGAGCGTTGTCTGTTGCAATTCCTGCTGAATCTGGGTGATCTTGTCGCCGAGCAGCAATCGGGTCTGTTCATCGAGCGCGGCGAAGGGCTCGTCCATCAACAGGATATGCGGTTTCGACACGAGAGTGCGCGCAATCGAGACACGCTGCTTCATGCCGCCGGAGAGTTCCGAAGGCATACGCTTTTCAAACCCGGCGAGCCCGACCAGTTCAATGAAATGGCGGGCCTGCTCCGTGCGGATGGCTTTGGGAAGCCCCATCAGCTCCAGTGGAAACGCCACATTGTCCAGCACGTTGCGCCAGGGGAAGGTGGATTCCTCCTGAAACACCATGCCGATCGCAGGGTGCGGACCCGCAACGCGGTCGCCCTCGACCAGCACATTGCCGTTATAATCATCGAGCAATCCGCCGATAATGTTGAACAAGGTGGATTTGCCGCAGCCAGACGGGCCAATCACCGCGACAAATTCGCCGGGATGAACATCAAATGAGACGTGATCGACTGCAACGACGGCGCCTTCGCCTTCGCCAAACCGTTTGAAGACCTTGTCGATTTGCAATTGCGGTCGCGCCTGAGCCACCGCTGCGGGCGCAAGAGCATTTCGAACTTCAGGCATTGGCGCGGCGTTTCCCGTTCTCTTGAATCCCGGCGTTGCTTGCGAGCCGTTCCGCGTTGCGAGCAGCGTATTATTTGAAAACGGCAAGTTTTCCCCGAGGCAGAGCTAGCGGGGCGCGGGCGGCTTTGTCAACGGCGGCAGACGTGCGGGCCTCGTGCAGCCCGCCTGCTCAATTTACGCCAGACACGGCGACGGTTTCATAAAGGCCGGCGCGACGCTCCAGGGGGGCTGCGCCGGAGAAGCTGTCGGTTCCACCGATTGGCGTTGAGAAAATCAGCGCGCTGACATCGCTGCGTCTGGCGCGGCGAAGTCCTGTGATTGTGGGCGCGAGTGCGGCGGGGTCTGCGTTGGCGATTGTGGCGGGGCTCGTCAGGATCCGGAAATTGGCGCGGTCGAGTCTTGCGGCGGGCTCTGCTGGAGCGCCGCTCGCGACATCGCTGCGGAGTCCCGGATTGCGGCTGGCGGCGGCAATAGACCGGGTGAGAACGGGTTTGGGCGCCGGGTTTGTTGCGCCCGCTCCGATTCCGGGAACAGCGCCGGCATAGGCCAGGGCGCCCATACTGGCTATGACGGGCGCCGCGCCGCCCGTGGTGATGACATTGGGCAAGGCTGCAGGCGCGGCTCGGGCTCCGTCCAGCGACGCCACCAAATTGCCCGGACGCACAGGCGGCAGCGGCGCGACGGGAGGCGCTGCCGCATTCAGGGCCAATTGCGTCGGGCGGCGCGGCGGCATGGGCGCGCCCGGCGGCTCGACAGGGTTTGCGTCAACTGGCGCTGCAGCCGCCACTGTCGCTGGCGCGGTTTCTGGCAGGACGGTGGGCTTTAACAGCTGCGGCGGCGCTGCCGCAACCGGGGGGGCGACCGGCGCCGGGGCGGCATTTTCGCTCGGCGCGCGCCGCGCCGCCTCTGTCAGGAAGAAAGCGGCTGGACTTGTGTCGTCCGCGACCGCCGCTGGAGGCGCGCCTGGCCGGTTGTAGGCGCCGGCGGAGGCCAGCCGCGTCGCTGCGTTCGTGTAACGGGATCTTTCGATAAACTCGGCGACGCGCGAGCTGCCGCCAGGGCGCGGACCAGCGCCCGAAGGAGCGACAGCGACAGTCTCCTCTTCGTCGCCGCCGCCGAACAGCATTGCAAAAAAGCCTTTGGACTTGACTTGCGCGACGGTCGGCAGGCTCACCCCGTTGCGGGCCTCGACCTCGGCGCGGGCTTCCTCATACCGGGCAAGGGGCTGGCCATCCGCCGGAATGTGAACGGTCTTGCCATCGGGGAAGAGATTGACCAGCTGCGCGCGGCTCATGCGGGGCCAGGCGCGAACGCCGCCGACATCCATGTGCACGAAAGGACTGCCGGACGTCGGATAATAACCGACGCCGCCGCGTTGCAGATGCATGGCGATTTCACGGACCCGCGACATCGGCACATCGGTGTAGTGCATGTCCATCGCCTTGCCGAGCATGTGCTGCGAGAACTCGGCGACAAGGCGAGAACGGCTGCGCAACATGGCGTTGGTTTCGGGCGAGCGATAGGCGGACAGGATGACAATCGGCTCTTGTGAACCACTTTCGCGATAGGTCTCCCACACTGCGTCAAACAGCCGCGGGTCCATTTTCGTGGGTTCGTTGTTGCGCCAGTCGCGCAGGAAATAGTTCAGTTTTTCCAGCGTTGCCAGATCATAGGCGCCATTGACGCGAAACGTGGCGCTGATGCTTTCACCTGTATGCGAGTGATAAAGCGTGATGGTGCGGGTGTCGCCATTGGCGACGGCGCTTTCGGTCTGTGCGGGGGCAAACCCCGCAAGCGCCAGCGCGAAAACGCAGCATTTGACCAAAAATGGCCGGCGCGGCGCAAGTTTCAAGAGAGTGGATTTCAGCAAACTGAACACTCGCCCTTTGCGTTAGCCGCTGCCGCAAAGGGCGGCAACAACAGGATGAAACCCCGGTCGTCTCAACATGCGATGGCGTCAGCCGGTCTTCCCAGCACCCGGCCTGAACGACGCATACACCAACACAGCCCCCGTTTCCAGCCCGGGGTTTGACCATTACGCTTCAGCTATGGCTAGCAAGACCACCGATTTGCGGCATCATTGTGGAGGGCGAGCTGCAGATTCACAGTTTTGAACATTTTCTGTCAGTGGCCCGGTTCCCACGTCGCCGGAAAACGCTCTACACTGCGACAACGAACGGGGAGGGCGCGATGAGACGTCTGCATTCTTTGACTGCGCTTCTGGCAATGCTCGCCACGGGCGCTGCATGTGCGGCAGATCAGGTCGATATCGCCTATATCGGCGGCACAGCCGATGTTGGATTCTATATCGCCGACGCCCGGGGCTACCTGAAACAGGAGAATATCGAAGCCAAATTCACCGTTTTCGATTCGGCGGCCCGGATGGTCGCCCCGCTGGCGACAGGCGAAATCGATGTCGGATCAGGCACCGTTGGCGCTGGCACCTATAACGCGCTTGAGCGGGGCATCACCATGCGCGCAGTCGCCGACAAGGCGCGCAACAAGGGCGTCTATTCCTATCAGGCGCTGGTGGTGCGCAAGGCCCTGTGGGACAGCGGACAGGTGCGCGCGCTGAAAGACCTGAAGGGCCGCAAATTCGCCATGACAGCGCAGGGCGGCAATGAAGCCGCCGTTCTCGACGACGCCTTGCGAACCGTTGGCCTTACAGTTGCCGACGTTGATCAGACCAGTCTCTCCATGCCGCAGCAGGTCGTTGCTTTCGCCAATGACGCCATTGACGCAAGCTTCCTGCCTGAACCGTTTTTGCACGCCGCCATTGCCTCGGGCGCGGTGGTCAGCATGACGCCTGCGTCCAGTCTGCGCGATGATGATGTGACGGGCGTGATCATCTACAGCGATGCGTTGATCAGGAACCGGCCTGCCGTCGCGACCCGCGTGATGAAGGCCTATATCCGGGGCCTGCGCGATTATGTTGACACCCTTAAAGACGCGCGTCTGGCCGGTCCTGGCGCCGAAGATGTCATCGATATTATTTCGCGATATTCCGTGGTCAAGGACAAGGCCGTTCTGCGAACCATCATTCCGCATTTCGTCGATCCGGATGGCGAGGTCGGCGCGGAAAGCCTCAGGAAGGACTGGAATTTTTACAAGGCGGGCGGTTTTATCAATGGATCCGTGACGGTGGATCAGTTGATCGACAATAGCTGGGCCGCCGCAGCGGTGAAAGAGCTTGGCTCCTACAAGGCGAAGACGCCGTGAGCTGACAGGGGTAAAAGCGGCAAACAGAATATCGCCGGCATGTGGCGCGCTGGAAAGCCAGCCCCCAGACGCTCAGCTGCGTTGCGTCAAACGCCCGCTGCGACCGTGTAGGCGGCTTCGGTCTTCGACTTGATGTCTTCCAGGCTGACGCCATCGGCGCGTTCGATCAGCGTCATACCGCCGGCGCCGGATTTGTCGATGCTGAAAACGCCAAGGTCAGTGATCACCAGATCGACGCAGGCCGCGCCGGTGAGCGGCAGGTTGCAGCGATGCAGCAGCTTGGCGCCATCCTTGGCGGAATGCTCCATCACGACGACGACCTTCTTGACGCCGGCGACAAGATCCATCGCGCCGCCCATGCCCTTGACCATCTTGCCGGGTATCATCCAGTTGGCGAGATCGCCATTTTCGGCAACCTGCATTGCGCCCAAGATGGACAGGTCAATGTGGCCGCCGCGGATCATGGCGAAGGAATCGGCCGACGAAAAATAGCTTGTCGTCGGCAAGGCCGTGACTGTCTGCTTGCCGGCGTTGATGAGATCGGAATCTTCTTCGCCTTCAAAGGGGAATGGCCCCATTCCGAGCATTCCGTTCTCGCTTTGCAGCTGAACGCTCATGCCTTCAGGAATGAAGTTCGAAACCAGCGTCGGGATGCCGATGCCAAGATTCACATAAAAACCATCGCGCAATTCCCTGGCGGCGCGGGCGGCCATCTGGTCACGGGTCCAAGCCATGCTCGTTCTCCCTCAAGCTTTCTTGCGTGTGGTGCGATGCTCGATATGCTTGATGGCGTCAGGCACATGCACAATGCGTTGAACGTAAATGCCGGGCGTAATGATATGGTCGCCATCGATCTGGCCGGGCTCGACGAGATGCTCGACCTCGGCGACAGTGATTTTCGCAGCAGTCGCCATCATCGGGTTAAAATTGCGGGCTGTCTTGCGATAGACAAGATTGCCCTCCGTATCGCCCTTCCACGCATGGACGATCGAGACATCTGCGACAAGGCCGGTTTCCATAATGTATTTCTGGCCGTTGAACTCCCGGACATCCTTGCCCTCGGCGATGATCGTGCCATAGCCTGTCTTGGTGTAGAAAGCAGGAATGCCCGCGCCGCCAGCGCGGATGCGCTCGGCCAAAGTGCCCTGCGGGTTAAATTCCAGCTCCAGCTCGCCGGCCAGAAACTGCTGCGCGAAGAGTTTGTTCTCGCCGACATAGGAGGAGATCATCTTCCTGATCTGCCTGGTTTCCAGCAACAGGCCAAGGCTGAGGCCATCGACGCCCGCATTGTTGGAGACCACCGTCAGGTTCCTCACGCCGGCGTCGCGGATCGCCAGAATCAGCGTTTCAGGGATGCCGCACAGGCCAAAGCCCCCGGACATGATGGTCATGCCATCCTTGAGAATCCCGGCCATAGCGGCCCTTGCGTCGGGATAGACCTTTGTCATGGCGCCCATTGCTCCAGATGAATTGTCCTCCCTTATCGCGGGCGGACGAGAAATCCAAGGGGCAGGTTGCGAAATGCGTTTCAGTCAGCCTGATATTGGCGGCTCGGATGCCTTTTCCCCAGTTGGCGGCTTCATCCGGATTGGCTCTTGCACAGGCGATCCATTCGGGCGGAGCCTTTGTCGGGAACGAACGCGCCGCCGCCAAGACGTTGGCGTGCGGGCGACGCTTGCGAGGCGCATGACGTCATTTGGAAAATCGAGATTGAGGCGCCCGGAAAGCGGAGCATTGACCGCGTTCAGCTCGCCGGGACGCACTAGAATTCCCCGAGTGGTCAACAAGTCGTCACGCCGCGCCCAAAGTCTTGGCGTGATTGCCTCAGGCTGCAATTTATGTAATGCAATTAAGGCTTTAAATGGTGGGCGCACTAGGGCTCGAACCTAGGACCCGCTGATTAAGAGTCAGCTGCTCTACCAACTGAGCTATGCGCCCGAGCCTGATACCCGGACATCACCATTTCTGACGGCGACACATTCGGCGCCCCGCAGACCGTTGACGGCGCGCGATTGCTCCACCAACGATGCGAGCGCGTATAGGGTATGCGGCAAGGCTTGTCTACTGCCTTTGGTCGATCTTTTCCTCCAGCTTGCGTGTCGCCACGCTCGGACCTACCCTCGGCGTCCGGCCAATCGGGACGAATAAACACAGGAGGGCGGCGTGAGGCGATGTCCGGCGGCTCTGGCCTGCGTTCTGTTCACCGCAACTTTAGCGCGAGGCGCGGAATTGAACGTCATCTCTCAGGCCAATAGCGCGGTTGCGTTGAAGCAAATCGCTGCGCAATTTGAAAGAACCTCCAGTGTGCAGGTTTCACTGGCGCTCGGCAATCCGGGGGTGACGCTGGAGCGATTGCGCAAGGGCGAGCCCGCCGATGTCGTCATCGTCACGACGACCATTCTCGACGCCGTGATTGGCGAAGGCCATATCCAGCCGGCGACGCGGGTCGAAATCGCCCGTGGGCAGATTGGTCTTGGCGTAGCGGCGGGAGCCGAAAAGCCCGCCATGACCGACAGGGCTTCGTTCATCGCGCTGGTGCGCAAACTCAATACGATTGGCCTTGTCGATCCGGCCAGCGGCGGCGGCACCTCGCCGCCCTTCATCAAGGCTGTCGAGGCGCTTGGCATGGCCGCCGAAATCGCGCCGAAATATCGTTTCTACAAGGGCGCGGGCGATGCAGTCGCCGACGCCATCGCGCGCCATGAGGTTGAAGCGGGCGTCACCGCGACGAGCGAGCTTGCGCCAAACAGGCAGGTGCAACTGGTTGGCGCGATCCCGCCCGATGTGCTGGACTGGAAAAGCACGACGTCGGCGGCGGTTGGCGCGCATGCAAAAGCCCCGGCCGACGCGGCGAAATTCATCGCGTTTTTGCAAACGCCGTTTGCGCGCGCAGCGTTCAGGGCGATCGGGCTGGAGTAAGCGCCTCCTATTCAAACCCCATCGCGGCGCGAAAGGCCTCGCGCACCTCTTTGGGTTGCCCGTAGCAATGCCGGTGGTCGAGCAGCCGCAGCTTTAAAAACGGATGTTTCTTCCATTGTTCGATGGTCATCTCGCCGCCGCCGGTGGTGCGACCGACCAGTTGCAGCGGCACGCATCTGGCAAGCTCGGGATCGCGGATGACGCCCTTCGGGTCCAGGCCCTCCTCGATCCGTTTCATATCGTCAAAATAGCGCTTGCGCATCATCAGGATGCCGCGGTCGCTCGCCGCCAGAAATTCCTTCGTGCGGTCGGCGATGCGGCCCTGACCGACCCAGGCGACAATATCCTGATTGATGACGTGGCTGGTGATCCAGCGGCCTGTCTCGTCCATGATCGGGCTTTCCCACACCGGCACGCTGTTCTGCACGAAAGGTTTGGCGTCGCGGGGCGGCTGCGCATGGAACCAGGCGAGACTGAGCGTGTTCTCATCATCGACCGGCACGCGCCATTCGAAATGCTCGCCAAGATAAAAGCCGATGGGCCAGAGCGCGAGGCGACCGATGGTCCAGAGCGGCGAATTCTCCTCCTGCCCCTCGCGGATGCGGCGATAGGCGTGGCCAAATTCGACCTCGTCAAATGCGACCTGCAAATGCTTTGTCGAATATTCGAAACTGTCGTTGAGCCGCTGGCTCCAGTTGTCATGCATCCATTCAAAATGCACGGGATCGCAGGAGTTTTCCTGGCATTGAAACCAGTTGCAGGGAATATCCGAGCGCACAATCTCGCGAAACCCGCCCTGCCAGGTGAAGGGCGCCCAGACCGGCAGTTCGGGAACCGGCGCGGGCCCCATATAGGCGAACAAAAGGCCGGCGCATTCCTTCACCGGATAGGCCTTGACCTTCACCTGCGATTTCAGATTCTGTTGCGGGTAGGCCGTATCGTCATAGGGAATTTCCGTCACCGCTCCGTCATGGTTCATCAGAAATCCATGATAATTGCAGCGCAACCCGCATTTTTCGACAAAGCCGTAGGACAGATCGGCGCGCCGGTGCGGGCAATGGCGGTCGATCAGTCCGTAATGGCCATCAAGATCGCGATAGACCACAAGGTCTTCGCAGAGCAGGCGTACGGCTTTGGCCGGCGTTTTGTCGAGTTCGCTCGCGCCGCAAAAGGGAATCCAGTAACGCCGCAGCAATTTTCCCATCGGCTTGTCGGGGCCGACCTCGGTCAGCGCGCGATTCTGTTCGGCGGTCAGCATTTCTGGCGTTCCCTGCACATTCGTTGCAACCGGTTTTATTTCCGCGAGGCGAGATAGGCAACCACATCCTCAACGTCTCGATCGTCGGCCAGTCCGTCAAACGGCATACGCGTGCCCGCCACGACGCTGCGGGGGTTGTGAATGAAGGCGCCAAGATGCGCTTCGTCCCAGACGAAGCCGGCGCGCGCCATGGGGCCGGAATAGCGAAAATCCTCGCGCGTTCCCGCGACCCGGCCGACGACGCCGATCAGGCTGGGGCCAAGATCGCCCGGCCTGTCGCCATGGCAGGCGGCGCAGGCCTTGAACGTCTCCTGCCCGCGCGCGGCGTCGCCTGCGAAAGCGGGCAGGGTGAATGCGGCGATGAGTGCACAGGCGACGGCGATGGCGCGCACGAAAACTCCTCCCGGATGCTTGGGCCGGACTGTGCGGCGATGCGCTGCGGGGTGTCAATGCGGGGGCGCGGGAGTGGCGATGATTGCGTCATCGACAGGCTGACCGGCAGGCTGAAGCGGCTTGCGGCTGCGGTTTACGGAGGCGTGCGTTCGTACGTGAAGTGGGGCGCGGGAACGCCGCGCCGGGGGTCACGGAAGTCGCGAACTTCGATAAATCAAACAAACGCCACTGCTGCAATGGTTATCGCCACTTTTTACCATTTTACCTTGATTGTGGCTATTTGCTGAATTCAAGCCGCCGCCATGTCGGCGATCTTCCGGTTTCAGACATGCCGGGGCGCTGGCGCAGCGGGCGGCGCTATTCCGCCATGCGCCAGTTACGGACATAGGACTTCGGCACTCGAGACAAGCTCTGGCGATCCGCATCACGCAACCAAGAAGCCTTGCGCCAGACCGCTTTTGACAAAGACTTATTGATATCTTACCAAACCGTTATCCAGCGCATTCATCCACTTGTAACGCCGGTACTGGGGCTGCCCCGAAACAGCTCCCAGAAAGAGGAGCAATGAGCCATGGCGGGCAATTTCCGGTATTTTTTGATCGCCTGCCTCGCATGGACAGCTTCAACGGTTGCGGGCATGCAACCGGCATCGGCGCAGACCTATAATTTCGCCTTGCCCGGCGCGGGCTGGAGCATTGCGTCGGGCCTGGTCACGTTCAGCGGCAACACCGTCACCGCAATCTCGGGGACCGCCTCGGGCCTTGCCACCCAGGGCATCGCCGATGGCGCATTTAGCTGGACGACCATTGGCAGTTCGTTTTCGTACCTTGGCTCAACGACCGATTATTATGTAGACGTCGCATTAACGACAGGCCCCACATCACCAGAGATATTTTTTGGCGATGGAGGGTCGTTCACAACAAGGTGCGGGGGAGGACCAATTCCAACTTGCAACCGATATGGCGGAGCGGCTGCATCCGGCGTCGACATAGCTGGACCGCCCGCATCAAACATCTTCATCGCCACCTGCTGGCAGGCCTGTGCGCTCACAGCGGCAAGTCCCGCCCCGGTCCCCGGCGCGGGAACCTTGTCGTGGCTGGCGTTAGCGCTTGGCGTTGTCATTGTTCGCCGCAAGGCCATTTCGGCGACGTTGCGCTCCGCTTATTCGCGGATCGCGGCGCGTGCATCCACGTAATCAAAATCTCGCGCCATTTCCCGCGTCGTTTTCGCGATTGAGCATGACCGTTCAGGGTCAAACTCGGCCATCGGCAGTCAAAAACTCGCCCCGCGCACCGCGTCGCCTTTACCCCTGACTGCGGACATAAGCGCCCACAAAATAGCCGAACGGGCGCGCTTCAAGAATCCTGTGGGTCGCAAGGCGAATATCGCGCCGCTTTGGAAAAGGGCTCTGCTCCACAGCAGGGACGACCCCTATCAACAATCGAAAAGGCCCCGCTGGCAAAAGCAAAGCGAGGCCCATTTGAAAGAGCGGCAATTCGTCAAAGTGGGTTACTTGACCCTTTTTAGCCCAAGTTCGATTGTCCCGCCCGTAGTCGAGGCGGGATTGCGGTATTTCATTTCGTCCCCGCTGATTGCGGTCACTATCCGCTTTTGTGGCGCTCCGATTTGATTGGTGAACGACGTACCTTCGAGGTTGAGATTCAGAGTTTTGCTCGCCTCATCAACGGTGAAGGTGCCGTAGTACGCGATTGCGCCCTTCGCAATGGCCATTGCCTCGTCCGGCGTCGGCTTCACACGATCATTCGAGGCTACCTTCGGCAAGTCCGACCGTAAGATGATGAGCGAGAAACGACCATTGGAGTCGAACGTATTGACGCCCTTCGGATTGGTCCCGAACTGTTGCTCCTTTCGCCCATCTGGATACGTCAACTCCCAAGAGGCAACCGACCAAGTGCCGACGATTTGTTCCTTAAGCGTCTTTTGCTGCGCGAGTGCGCTGCCTGTCAGAATGGCAAGCGCCAACGCCGAAATTGCGGACAGACTCATGATGTTGCGACGGTTCATGATGCTTCTCCCTGAGTTCGAATTCGCGCTTTTAAGCGCTGTGATCGTTACTAGGCTTGAATGGTAACCGTCTGAAGACGGCGGCTGCCATCGACGTTCGCGTTGCGATTTAAGTATCAGGACTTCGGCCTTGCCAGCGGTTCGCAAACGATTTCTGCGTCCTAAAAGGAGCCTATACCCATAACGAAGCTTTTGGAAATGGCGTTTTGCCGCCGCCGAGCGCTTGCTCAAAAACCCGCCCGTGGCGTCCGCTGCGGTGGGTAGAGCGTCAATTCTCGAGGGAGTTCGCCGCTCTCGCCAATTGAAGGTTGGAGGCGAGGCGGCGTATCGCGGGCGATCAGGAGAGATTCATCCGCGAAGGGGGGCAAGGTAGGAGCGTCTGGGATGCGCGGTAAGCCGGGGACGCGGTGCGCCACGCCGGATGATTGCAAGTGTCAACGTGGCATTCGCGTGACACCTGCGGGCGAGCGTGACCATATGGCCGTGCTTCATCAATACGCTCGACGGTCATGGGCAAAAACACCAACCATAGCGCCACGCGCGCGCCATTTCCTTCACGACGGCAAAGTCGCCGAATGGATCGGGCTGCACGTCGAGCCGCCAGAAGCGCCGCATGTTGAGGGCGTCGTCGATGCGCATCAGGCGCATGGCCATCATCCACGATCGCCAAGCGCAAATTTTTTCTTCACCGCCTGCACAAACGCTCCGGCCTGCTCAACCGACCATACCGCGTCCCCAACACTGACGGAATCGCCGCTGTCATCGGCCAACAGACGAAGAGACTGCACCCTGTTCAAATTGCCGCCATGCTCGGCGTCAAGCATCCTGGTGCGCACAAGATGCTGCCCGAACATCGCGGTCAACCCGTTATGCGTTTTGACTGGAGAATCGGATAGTTCCATGCCCGCCGCGCGTAGCGCTGCATGCGCGGCGTCAAACATCGCGTAGTAGGCGCGGTTGCAAGCGCCGTCGGTATCGCCTGCGCTTAATAACAAACGCGCGCCGGATAAGGCCGTCTCCGCCTTGCTGATGTAACCTGATGGCGTGAATGCGGTCACAGGTGGACGCCTTCACGCAAAATGTTCTTGATCAAGGCCGGATTGCTGAATGTTTCCGGTCGCTCGATCTCGTCCCGCCACAATGGCAAAGCTTGAACCATCACGCCGGTCTCCATCATCACATCAAAGGCAATGCCAGCCATGTCCCTCACGGCTGCCGAGCGACCGCCATGCTCGCCATCGAGAACAATGGCAATATCGGCGTCGCTTTCCGAAGTGTGTGTGTTTCGCGCGCGACTGCCAAACAAAATTGCCTCGCGCACGGGATAACGGCCTTCAAGATGGCGCAGGAAGGAACGAGCCGCGCGTTCGGTTTCAGAATCGAGCGCAGGTCTTGCGGACGCTGTTACAGGCGTCGCCTTTTCCGCCAGCCGTGAAACCGTGCTCTGGCTGATATTGAATTGCCGCGCCAGGTCGGCTTGCGTCGCCGCGCCGTCGGCAAGGGCTGTCAGCGCCTCACGCTTCTGGTGCGGCGTGAGCTTGGGTGGCCGCCCCATTCGGACGCCCCGCGCGATCGCCCGTTCGCGGCCTTCGCTGGTGCGAGCGCGGATAAGCTCGCGCTCGAACTCGGCCAGCCCGCAAAGCACCGTGAGCATCAGACCTCCGCGCGGCGTCGTGGTGTCCGCCCAGCTTTCGCCAAGCGACCGGAATCCGGCGCCGGCCTTCGCTATTGTATCGAGGATGTTCAAGAGGTCGCGCGTGGATCGCGCCAGCCGGTCAAGGCGGGTGACAAGCAAAGTGTCGCCCGGCTCAAGAGCCTTGATCGCCCGCCCCAGTTCGCGCCTATCGGTCCTGGCTCCGCGCGCCGTTTCGCGGAATACGTGCGCGGCTCCGACCGCCGTCAACGCTGCGACCTGAGCGTCGTTCGTCTGTCCGTCGGCGCTTACTCTCGCATAGCCATAAATCGCCATGCCCGCATCATACCAATATCGCCTATTAATGCAAGTATATTATGCATATTCCAGCCCACTGAAGAGGTTGGGCGCAGCGCCCATGCATAGGTCTTCACAATCGAGGATTTTCGGATTCCGCAATCCTCCGGCGCTAACTAGCTGCGCGGCAACGCCGGAGGCGGGCCTGCGCCGCGTCGCGCGTATTTTGGCAGGCTGACGAGCGCGCGCAGCCCTGCGTCGAAATCGGGGTCGAGCGTCATGGCGCCGCCATGCAGGTCTGCGATTTTCCGGCATTCGGCCAGTCCCATGCCTTCGCCCGGGATCGACGCCGGCGCATTAAGCCGTTCGAAGAAGTGAAACGCGCGGCGGCGCAAATGCGGCGGCACGCCTGGCCCATCATCGGTGATGCGGGTCAAAACGCCCTGCGCTTCCTCGTAGCAGTCGATCATGATGTTCGATCCTGCGCCGGCGTATTTGATCGCATTGTCGATCAGGCGGCGGAACAGGCCGGACACCAGCGTCAGATCGGCCTCGACGCTGAGCGTTTCGCGGATCACCAGATTGACGCGGCTTTGCGACAGCGCGTCCCGCAGCTCTGTGGCCGCAGCCTTCACGGCGTCGCCAATGTCGAATTTTGAAAGAGCGATCTCGCGTTCGGACAAGCGCATGTAGCGATCCAGCGCGGCCATCATGCGGTCGATCCGGTCGACGCAGGAGCGGATTTGCGTCAGATAGTCCTGGCTGCGGGCATCCAGACCGGCCATGTTCGAATCCAGCAGAAATCGTGAAAAAAAATCGATCTGCCGCAGCGGCGCGCGTAAATCGTCGGCCACAGCCCGTCCCAGATTGTCCATTTCGGCCGAGAGCTTGTGCAGGTCCTCGACCCGCGCGCGCAGATTTTCCGCCTTGCGCATGGCGTCGGTGACATCCTCGCAAAACAGGATCGTTCCTGCGACCTGATGGTCGGCGCCGCGCCAGGGCGCCTGCGCCAGACGCTTCCAGACCGCGCGACCGCGGAAGCTGGATTTCTCGATCTGCGTTGAAGGCACGCCGCCGTCCATCGCAAAGCGCAAGCGTGCGGCGACATGGGGCCATGTCAGCGGCGAAGCGGTTTCGACGCCGGGCTCCGCGACAAAGGGGTCTCCGTGCTCTTCCTTCCAGCGCTCGGATGTCAAAACGACCTGAAGATCCGCGTCGAGCATGGCCACGGCGGCGGGGACGTGGCGGACGAACAGCGCCATCATTTCAGCCTGTTCGGCGATCCTGGCCTGCTGTTCGGCAATCTTCTCCTCAAGCAGGCGTTTTTCGCGCAAACCTTGCGTTGCAGCCCAATGGTCGAACACCCGTTCGGACGCCGACCGCGACAGGGCGACGAATTGTTCTGTGGCGTCCATCCAGATCACGTCGATATCGATCGGCGCCTGATCGATGCCGCCGATCGAAAGGCCGGCGAGCGACAGCGGGCCCCCGCTGGCCCTGACATCGGCAATGGCTTGCGTCATGCCGGAAAATACGGCGGAGTCTTCGATGGGTCGTCCCGGCGCGGGCGCCCAGGAGCTCGCTGAACCCGCCACAGAAATCACTGTTCCGTCGGCGGCAAACACACATGTTCCCAGAATTCCGCGTTCGTAGAACGCATTGAGCAGGGAGGCGTTTGCGGGACTGGCGGTCATTCCGGTTTCCGGGCGCTACGTGGGTCAGGTTCCCCCGCCCGCAAAAACATCAAAGCCCCCGGCGCCATATGGCGGCGCCGAGGGATGCAAACATTTCGCTCACCCCGGCCCCGGTGAGAGCGCTCGTGATCAGCGCCGGTCGACCGGCTGTGAGAACCTGCGGACTGTCAACGACGAGGTCGGCCTTGTTGATGGCGCAAGCGACAGGACGCCCGGGAAAGCGCTCCTCAAAGGTTTCGGCAAGCTGCCGCATGTGTTCGATGCTGGCGCGCCGGGTGGCGTCCGAAACAATGACGGCTCCAGCCGCTCCGAGCACGTAGCTGGTGCGGAACAGGGCCTGGCCGAAATCGCCGTCCGTATCCCACAGCACAAGCCGCATGACTTCGGAATTGCAATCGTCGGGCAGAGTGATCTCGTGGGTTAACACATTGACGCCAACGGTTGTCTTGTAATCAGTCTCGAAGCGATCGAGAGTCAGCCGCCTCGATAGCGATGTCTTGCCAACGCCGATGGCGCCAAGCAGCATGATCTTTGCAGAACGGGTCATGGCTTGATTTCTCCCGCGCCGGCAAGTTCGAACGCCACGCGGCGATTGCGCTTCCGCACGCTGGGCGCGGACGGAGCGATCGGGTTCGTTGCGGCGCGACCGACACTGACCAGCCTGTCACGCGACACGCCGCGCGCGACCAGCAGTTCTATCACGCTGTCAGCCCGTTGGCTGGAAACGCGTTTATTTTTCTGCAGCGAACCAAGATCGTCCGCGTAGCCGACAACGCGCAGCGACTCGCTGCTTTGTTGCAGCAATGCGGCGATCGCGTCGAGCAGCTGGTCCGCCTCTGGCGTCAGGATCGGCGCGTCCGCATCGAATGGGATAAAAAAACCATTGATGAGATCGGCGAGTCTCGCGCGTGGCGTGTTGGCGCGCGCCTCGGCGGCGGCAATCCTGCCCGTCGCCTCCGCCAGCTGTTTCTGCAAGGCTGCAATTTCAGCTTTCTGAGCTTGCGACGACCGGGCCTGCGAGTCCTGCATATCGGCCAGCGCCGATGCGCTGGCGCTGGACGTCCCGAGGGCGTCAATATTTGCCTCGAGCAACGCAAGTCGGGGCGCAAGACTTGAGATCGCTGCTTTCTGCGGATCCATTTCCGCTGCGAGGGAAGCCTCCGTGGCGATCACTGCGACCCGTGAGGCGAGGCTATAATTCCCGGCTGCCGCGCGCAGCGCGGCCATGGCCGCCTCGACGTCCGATGTGGTGGGCGCGAGGCCGCGCAATTCGACGCTCGCCTTCGGGTGGTCGATCAGGATCGAAAGTGGATAGGCCGCGAGCCCGGTCCTGGTTTCGATAGTGCTTTCGAGCGCCGCGTGAAGCTGATGTTCGCGCCACCCGCGCAGACCGGTGCGTACTGCGAACGCCAGCGCCGCCAGCGCCAGCAATCCTATGACAACCCGCATGGGCCAACCCAGCCGCCTGGGTTTGGCGGGCGACCGGCGCATCAACGCGGCCATGATGAAATCGCCAAAAACCGCGTCGTTCGCAATGCCGTTCTGGTTGAATTGGTCCAGCCAGGCGTAACAATCCTGATCAAACAGGGCCTTTTGCGCGGCGCGCAGCGGCGCCGTGAATTCGCAGGCGAAGATGTGCGTGGGCGATGCGCGCACGTGAAAATCGCGCCCGCCAAAATCCAGCGTGCGCAGATCGCCGCCGCCGCCGCCCAGCGCATCACGGGCAAAGCCCGTCAACGCCGCCAGCAGGCCGCTGATGAGATCGCCTTTTTCTTCAGGCAGCCCGTCCGCGCGCCAGGACGCGAGCAATTCGCCGCTGTCGCGTTCGAGAAACAGCGCGCGCGTCAGGCGCGGCTGGCCAGACCCGGCCAACGCCAGTTCGCCAATCGGGCGTCCGGTCATCCGCGCCTTGAATCTCAGGATCCAGCGATCCAGAGAGGTCAGCGCGTCAAGACGCTCATTCATTGCGGCCATCATGTCGCGGATAGCATTTGTGACAGCCGCAACCACAAGCTGGCCGGTGAGCGGGTAAAGCGCCTCGACCATCATGTCTCTGGAATTTTTGATTTCGTTCTGGATCGCCGCAACCACTACGGGAGCAATCGCCTGCGCGAGTTCCCGATGCCGGGCGACTTCTGCGCGCTGCAGCGCCTCGACCAGAATTTCGGCCGTCGCCGCCTCAAGGCTCTGGGCGTTGCCGACCCTTTTGTCGAGCGCGCCGACAGAGGTCTCCACCGCGTCAAGCCGCGCCGACTCCCGCTGAAACAGAAGCGTCCTGAGCTGCCCGAGCCCATCCGACCCCTCGTTCGCCGGCTTCAGAGGCGACTGCAACATTGCTATTTCCTGCCGGGTCCCTCAGCGAGCTTGCTGACATGCGCGCCAAGATCGGCAATGGCCAGTCCAATTGCCGCGATGGTCGTGGAATGCCGGCGCTCCGTTTCCACCGCCATCTGATCCATCCGCGCTTCAACCGCTGCAAAGCGTTCCAGCATTTCACGCCGGAGCGTGTCAATTGTCTGGTTCAATTCGGCGTCGCGCTGTTCATTGCTGCGCTGCGTATGCCCAAACAGCAGTTCTCGCACCTGATCAATCGTGGGATCGACGGGCATGGGTCCGTTTTTTTCCATATTCAAATCGTCCTTGTGTTCCAAAAGCGCGGCGCGCCGCGCCGGATGCGTTTTTTTAGCGGCATTGCTCATCGGTAAAACTCCCGGTTGCAATTTCTTATCCGTTTCTTGCCGTAAGGCCAATAGCAGGGCTTGACCCGGATGCGCGTATCGGATTGTTCGCTTTCAGTAAGCTTAATTTGCAAGAGGCCGCGCGTGACGCAGAAACCGGATCAACCACCGCCTGTTCCATTATGGGCCATTTACCGGGTTTTCTTCGAGATCGGGATATTGAGCTTCGGCGGTGGCCTGGTGAGCTGGATTCACCGCGAAACAGTGACGAAGCGCAACTGGATCGCGCAGGAGGAGTTTCTCTCCGGCGTTGCGCTGGGGCAAATCCTGCCGGGCGTCAACTCCACCAATGTCGGCATTTTCGTGGGCCAGCGCCTGCGCGGCGCAGCAGGCGCAGCGACAGCATTGACCGCCATGCTGACCGGGCCTTTCTTCGGCGTGCTGTTGGCAGCGATGGCCTACCGCTGGCTGCTGGCGCTCCCCGGCTTCGGCGCCGTGGTCGCCGGCGTCGCCGCCGCCGCCATCGGAATGCTGCTGCGCATGGGGCTTGAGGCGAGCCGCACGGCGGCGCGCGGGCCGGTCTCGATCCTCGTTATAGCGGTCACTTTTATCGCTGTAGGCGTGCTGCGGTGGCCGATGCTGGCGGTTGTTGGCGCTATGGCGCCGCTCAGCATCGCCGCCTGCTGGCCGCGCGCAAATGATATGGCGTCCTGAGATGCGCGATAACATCTATTTCGATCTCATTGTATTGCTTGCGCCGCTGTCGCTGGCCGCCGTGGGCGGCGCGACGGGCCTTTATGCGCCCTTCCAGCACGAGATGGTGGAGCTGCGACATTGGGTCACGCCCCGCGAATTTTTCGATTTGTTTGCAGTCGCGCGGCTCGCGCCCGGCCCCAGTTCCATGCTGGCGCCGATGATCGCGTTCAAATTTGCAGGCTTCGCCGCTGCTCTGGTGGCTGCTTTGGCGCTCTATCTGCCCTCTTCGGCGCTGGTCTATGCCGTATCCCTGGTGTGGTCGCGTTATCGCGACCGGCCCTGGCGCAAGGCGGTGGAGCAGGGGCTCGCGCCTGTTGCTGCGGGCCTCGTGCTGGCGGGCGTGCTGAGCCTGTTGCGCGTGGTCGATGGCGGGCCGATTGCCTGGGCGACGGTTATCGCCGCCGCCGCTCTGTTGATCTGGAAGCCGAAGCTGCACCCGTTGCCTCTGCTGGGCGCGAGCGCCGCGATTTTTCTGGTCGCGCATTTTCTGGGCGCGCCGGTGTGAAGGCCTCCGCAGGCAGGTAGAAGACTTCGCCGACGCTTTCTTCGGTGTCGAGCCACAAAAACGGCAGGTCGGGATATTCAGCTTCAAGAATGTCGCGGTCCTCGCCGATTTCGCAGATCAGGCCGCCGCCCGGTTCAAGGTGGGCGCCCGCCTGCGCCAGAATGCGCCGCACGATGTCAAACCCGTCCACCCCGCCGGCGAGCGCCATCACGGGCTCATGGCCGAATTCGGCTGGCAGGTCCGCCATCACGGATTCAGCGACATAGGGTGGGTTGGTGATGATGAGATCGTAACGCCGGCCTTTCACCGGCGCAAAAAGATCGCCCTCGTGCAGCGTCACGCGATCGGCAAGACCGTAATCCCCGACATTGCGGCGCGCGACTTCGAGCGCATCGGGCGAGAGGTCCGTTGCGTCAATCCGGGCGTGCGGGAAGACGCCCGCCGCCAGCAGCGCAAGGCAGCCAGAGCCGGTGCAGAGATCGAGCGCGCTGGATATATCATCGGGGTCGGCGATAAGCGCGCCCTCGCCGCCCACCAGCGCCTCGCTGCGCAAAAGTTCGCCGATGAACGAGCGTGGCACGAGCACGCGTTCATCGACATAAAACGGCGCTCCGCCAACATAGGCCTTGTGCAACAGATAGGCGGCGGGCTTGCGGGTTTCCACGCGCGCCTCGATCAAGGCCGACAGACGTTCGCGTTCATCGGGCAACAGCCGCGCATCCAGAAAGGGCTCCAGCTGATCGATGGGCAGATGCAGGCCCTCAAGAATGAGATAGGCGGCCTCGTCAAGCGCCGATGTCGCGCCATGGCCGAAGAACAGCCCGGCTTGCGTAAAACGGCTGATCGCCCGGCGCAGAAAATCGCGCGGCGTGAAGAGATGTTCGGCATCGGTCATAGGCGCGTCCTGCAATTGTCGGGCGAGCGATAGACGATTGGCGGCGCAATGCCAAACGGGGAAGCGCTGGCGAGGTCCTGCCTGCGTCAGATCACTGTCAGGTGTTTTCGCCCTTGCTTGACGGCATCGACTGACAATCGTCGATCCAGGGTCGCCAGCTTGCCATTCTTCGACGCAGCAAGCGCCAGCAGGCAGGAATCGGTTACCTGACCCGATGTCAACAGTTTTTGGCTGTCCAGAAACGTGCTGCTTCGCGCGCAGATGTCGTCGGGCCAGAAGACATGGCCGGGCAGCGCTGTCAGCGCAACCAGAAGCGGAATTGCCGCTGCCGGCGAGCCCGTCGAATTTGGATATTTCGGATTTCCGACAATGCGGATCAGTCCGTTTTCAGTGACGGGGCAGGTTGCCCAGTTCTGACGACCCTCAAGCGCAAACCAGTCATGCGCGGCGTCATGATTGACATGCGCGGGATCGATCAAGGCGATCAGGACATTGACATCGAGCAGATAGGTCAAGGCTGTTCATCGCGCAGATCGTTGACGAGATCGAGCGTTACGGGAATGCCCGTCGCGCGCTGCGCGAGCAGGGGCACGCCGTTACGCGATCCCGTTGCGGCGGGTTTGCGCAGGCCGGTTCTGGCGAGATCCGACATAACCTCGCCAATTGTTTTGCCCCTGTCGCGCGCGATGGCGCGCGCCGCCATCAGCACATCGTCGGCCAGATCGATCGTGGTTCGCACAATACATCTCCACATCAAACATCAAACATCAAACATTAAACATCAATATAGACGATGAACGGGTGGAGTTCAAGAGTCGCCGCGGGCGGCAGGGCGCGCCACCGTTTTGCCATTCGCGAGCCGCGGCGCCCGCCCAGGCGTAGCAAGAAGCGTAAGAAACCTGCCGCTTGCTCCCGCGCGCCAAGCCTGCTATCAGCCGCCTCTCACATGTGGGAGGCTCGCCCGGTCGCCAATTTCCGGGAGTTCGCGCCGCACCACAAACTGCAACCGCTGACGGTGGCTCGCTTTTGCCGCCGCTCGCGCTTTATGGAGCAGACAAATGGCGAAAAAGATCGTCGGTTATATCAAACTGCAAGTGCCGGCGGGCGCGGCCAATCCTTCGCCGCCCATCGGACCCGCGCTCGGTCAGCGCGGCCTCAACATTATGGAATTCTGCAAGGCCTTTAACGCGCGCACGTCGCAGATGGAGCCGAAGTCGCCGATTCCGGTTGTGATCACAGCCTATCAGGACCGGTCGTTCACCTTCGAAATGCGCCAGCCGCCGGTCACCTTCTGGCTGAAGAAGGCCGCTGGTCTGAAAATCGGCAAGAAGCCAGCGTCCGGCTCCAAGACGCCCGGTCGCGGCTTTGTCGGCAAGGTGACCAAAGCGCAGCTGCGCGAGATCGCCGAAAAGAAAATGCAGGATTTGAACTGCCACACGGTGGAAGCCGCCGTGGCGATGATCAATGGCTCCGCCCGCGCTATGGGCCTGGAAGTGGTGGAGTAAGACCATGACCCATATCGGAAAACGCATCAAAGCCGCACGGGTTGGCGTCGAACGCATCAAGCTTTACCCGATCGATCAGGCAATCAAGCTCGTCAGGGAACGCGCCAAGGCGAAGTTCGACGAAACCATCGAAATCGCGATGAACCTTGGCGTCGATCCCAAACACGCCGACCAGATGGTTCGTGGCGTGGTCAATCTGCCCAATGGCACAGGCCGCACCCAGCGCGTGGCCGTGTTTGCGCGCGGCGCCAAGGCTGAGGAAGCAAGAGCGGCGGGCGCAGACATTGTCGGCGCCGAAGAACTCGTCACGCTCGTTCAGGGCGGCACGATCGATTTCGACCGCTGCATCGCGACGCCCGACATGATGCCGCTCGTCGGTCGTCTCGGCAAGGTGCTCGGCCCGCGCGGCCTGATGCCGAACCCGAAGGTCGGAACTGTGACAATGGACGTGAAATCGGCGGTCGTCGCCTCCAAGGGCGGCGCCGTCGAATTCCGCGTCGAGAAGGCGGGGATTGTTCAGGGCATGGTTGGCAAGGCCTCGTTCGGCGACGAAAAGCTGATCGAGAATATCAAGGCTTTCGTCGACGCCGTCGCCAAGGCCAAGCCGCAAGGCGCCAAGGGCACCTATATCCAGCGCGTCGCGATTTCCTCGACCATGGGGCCGGGCGTCAAGGTGGAGCCGGCGACGGTCGCCACACAGGGCCAGACGGGCGCCTGAGCGGTCATTCTGTCAGGGATTTGGCCCCGTTCGCCATTGGCGAGCGGGGTTTTTCGTATTCAGGCCCGGGCCTGCGCTGTCGAGGACTTTTGCGCCGGTCTGGCTGGCGTTGACAAGATCAGCCGGCGGCACGGACCTTCGATCCATTGGCGATTGGCGGCGGCGGCGATGAGACAGACAGCGAAAACGACAGAAAACCATGCGGTCTCGCCCCAATAATAGATGAAGGCGCGCATGATGATCTGATGCAGCATGTAAAATGAAAAGCTGATCTCGCCGAGCCACACCCAGTTGCGTGCGCATAATGACTGACTGATCGCCCCGCGCGCATTGGCGAAAGCCACGATTGTCAGAGCGAATATCCAGCTTCCGCCAGAAGATAGAGCCCAAAGGCTCCAGGCGTTCCCGGCAGTCCGGGCGAGTGCGGCGCAGCCGACGAAAATCCAGGCCGCCACGCCGGCAAGGGCCAATGTTTCCATCAGGGTCCAGGCCGTTCGTGACAGCAGGCTGGCGCGGACGAATCGCCGCCAAAGCAGGTAACTCGCCATGCCGAGGACGAAATCGAAACCGCGGGTCAGCGGGCTGGCGTAGGACAGCAGATAGAGATTGGGGACGTTGGCGCGCGTGGGCTCAATGGCCCAGCCTGCTGCGCTCGCGAGCGTATAGGCGATCGCTGAGAGAATGGCTGCGCCAGCCAGTTTCCATGGCCAGTTTGTCTGGAACCCCGCAAGGAGAAACGGAAACGCGAGATAAAAGAACATCTCGGTCGAGAGGCTCCAGCTGACCCCGTTCCAGGCGTACTGGATGGGCACATTCGGAACCAGGGAATCCACCAGCAGAAGTTTGGCCAGCAATGCCGCAAACGTCGCATCGCGATCCGGACCGGCATAGACGATCAAACGCCACGGAAGGAGGGCAGCGAGCAAAACCAGCGCCGAGATATGGGTGGGGTAAAGTCTTGCAAGCCGAAGCCGCATGAAGCGGGCGGCGGTCAAGCCGGGCTGGCCGCTATAGACATGGGTCAGTATGAAGCCGGACAAAACAAAGAAAAACGAAACGCCCTACCGTAGCCCCACTGCGGGCAATTGTCCCCAGGGAGAATGGAAATTCTCCTGGAAGTGCAGCATGGCAATCATCGCGGCGGCGAAAAACCGCAGGCTTGTCAAAGCTTTGAGGTCAGCTGGCACTGCGTTTTCCCGTTTATTCAGGAACAAAATGCCACGCCGGCGTTGCAGCGCCGTAAACAAACGGCGGCAGATTTCAAAATGTCACAAAAACTTTCTGAAAAGCCCTTGCGCAGCGTATTGAGAATGGATAGAAGACGCGTGCGGGGTCGATTGCATTTGCGGCCCCTTGATCAAAATTCAGCTTGCTTGTGACGCCTGCCGTTTTGCGGTGGATAGCATAAGCCAGAAAGGCCGGCGGACCCGGGGTCACCCTCGTGTCCCGTCCGGCCATGTCCTGTCCGAGACTGCCGGCGCCCGGCGTGATTCCTTCGGGATCATCAAGGGCTTAATCTTGTCGGCCCCTTCAATTGGGGGGCGAAGGCCAGCATAGACGGGGAAAGACCGGATGTGAGGACCGCTTGCGGTTCTGGTGTTGGTTCGACCCCTCTGTCCGTAGCGACCCCAATGGGTTGCTTCGGGGGCAGGTACCCGGTGTCGCGGGCGAACGCTCAGGCGTGACCTCGCGGCTCAATCAACCGGCGGAGCTTCATTCCGCCAAGTGGAGAGAGCACTGTGGACAGAGCGGAGAAAAAAGAGGCAGTCGCGGAACTGGCGGGGATTTTCAAGAAATCCCAGGTCGTTATCGTGGCCCACTACTCCGGCATGACCGTTGCCCAGATGCAGAATTTGCGTAAGCAGATGCGCGCAGCTGGCGCCACCGTTCAGGTCGCCAAGAACCGCCTCGTCAAAATCGCTCTCGAAGGCACTGGTGTCGCCGACATCGGCCCCCTGATGAAGGGGCCGACGCTGATCGCCTATTCGGACGATCCAGTGGCTGCGCCAAAGGTTGCCGTGGCTTACGCAAAGGAAAACGACAAGCTCGTGATCCTCGGCGGCGCCATGGGGAAAACCGCACTGAACCCGGATGGCGTCAAGTCGCTTGCGACCCTGCCGTCTCTGGACGAACTGCGCGCCAAGCTCGTGGGCCTGCTTCAGGCGCCCGCGACCAAGCTCGCCCAGCTCTCCACCGCGCCGGCCGCCAAGCTCGCGCGCGTGTTCGCTGCCTATGCCGATCGAGATGCGGCCTGACGCGGCCAACCAGCATCATATCCCAACCGACATCATTCACATCAAGGACTGAAAACATGGCCAATCTGGAAAAAATCGTTGATGAACTGTCAAGCCTGACCGTTCTCGAAGCCGCCGAACTTGCCAAACTGCTCGAAACCAAGTGGGGCGTTTCCGCCGCCGCCGCTGTGGCTGTCGCCGCGGGTCCCGCCGCCGCTGCTGCTGCGCCCGTGGAAGAGCAGACCGAGTTCACTGTTCTGCTTGCCGCCGCCGGCGACAAGAAAATCGAAGTCATCAAGGAAGTGCGCGCCATCACCGGTCTTGGCCTCAAGGAAGCCAAGGACCTGGTCGAAGCCGCTCCGAAGGCTGTCAAGGAAGGCGTGTCGAAGGAAGACGCAGCCAAGTTCAAGGCGCAGCTTGAGAAGGCCGGCGCGAAGGTCGAGCTTAAGTAATCGCGTTGTCCGCCCTGGCGGATATCTGAAATATCGTGACGGTCCCGGGTTGTTCCCGGGGCCGTTGCGGCGTTCAAAGCGTCTGGACATTGGATCCGGGCGCCAGTTCCCGCCAGCGGCGGGATTAAGTCCGGGGCCCAGCCCCAGTGAAAACCGTCGTGAGACGGACAATTTCGGTGGGTCCATTCCGGCTACCCCCGCACGCGAGGCACGAGGAGCGACATGGCGCAGACGTTGGCTCAGACATTTACCGGCCGCAAGCGTATTCGCAAGGTGTTCGGACATATCCGCGAAGTCGGTGAAATGCCGAACCTGATCGAAGTTCAGAAAGCCTCATACGATCAGTTCTTGCTTGTGAACGAGCCGAAAGGCGGTCGTCCGGATGAGGGGCTGCAATCTGTTTTCAAATCGGTGTTTCCGATTTCAGACTTTGCCTCGACCGCGCTTCTGGAGTTCGTGAAATACGAATTCGAGGCGCCGAAATTCGACGTCGACGAATGTCGCCAGCGCGGGATGACCTTTGCCGCGCCGCTGAAAGTCACGCTGCGCCTCATCGTATTCGATGTGGATCCGGAGACGCAGGCCAAATCCGTCAAGGACATCAAGGAACAGGATGTCTATATGGGCGACATGCCGTTCATGACCATGAACGGCACGTTCGTTGTCAACGGCACCGAGCGCGTGATTGTCTCGCAGATGCACCGTTCGCCGGGCGTGTTCTTCGATCATGACAAGGGCAAATCGCATTCGTCGGGCAAACTGCTGTTCGCCGCCCGTATCATTCCCTATCGCGGGTCGTGGCTCGATCTCGAATTCGACGCCAAGGATATCGTTCACGCCCGCATCGATCGTCGCCGCAAGCTTCCGGTGACCTCATTGCTTTATGCGCTGGGCATGGACGGCGAGGAAATTCTCAGCACGTTTTACGGCTCGATTACCTATACGAAGATGAAGGACGGCTGGCGGATTCCCTATGACCCCGAGCGCATGAAGGGCATCAAGGCCACTGTCGATATGATTGACGCCGACACCGGCGAAATCGCAGTGGAGGCCGGCAAAAAACTGACGGTGCGCGGCGCGCGCCAGCTTCTCGAAAAGGGCCTCAAGGCGCTGAAGGCGCAGGACGACGATCTGTACGGCCAGTATATCGCCGAAGATCTCTACAATCCTGCGACCGGTGAAATCTTCGCCGAGGCAGGCGATGAAATCACCGCCAAGTCGCTGGCGCTGTTGCTGGAAGCCGGTTTTGAGACGCTTCCGGTTCTCGATATCGACCATATCAACATCGGGCCTTACATCCGCAACACGCTGGCTGCGGACAAGAATTCCTCGCGCGAGGAAGCCCTGTTTGACATCTACCGCGTGATGCGACCGGGCGAGCCGCCGACCATCGACACCGCCGAGGCGATGTTCCACTCGCTGTTTTTCGATTCCGAGCGTTACGATCTCTCGGCGGTCGGTCGCGTGAAAATGAACATGCGCCTCGATCTCGACGCAGCCGACACCGTGCGCATCCTGCGCAAGGAAGACATTCTGGCTGTTGTGAAGGCGCTTGTCGGTCTGCGCGACGGACGCGGCGAAATCGATGACATCGATCATCTTGGCAACCGGCGCGTGCGTTCTGTCGGCGAGCTGATGGAAAATCAGTACCGTCTTGGCTTGCTGCGCATGGAGCGCGCAATCAAGGAGCGCATGTCCTCCGTCGATATCGACACGGTCATGCCGCAGGATCTGATCAACGCCAAGCCGGCCGCTGCCGCAGTGCGCGAGTTCTTTGGCTCATCGCAGCTTTCACAGTTCATGGACCAGACCAATCCGCTGTCGGAAATCACCCACAAGCGTCGTTTGTCGGCGCTTGGTCCGGGTGGTTTGACGCGCGAGCGCGCGGGCTTCGAAGTCCGTGACGTGCATCCCACGCATTATGGACGCATCTGCCCGATCGAGACGCCGGAAGGCCCGAACATTGGCCTGATCAATTCTCTGGCGACTTTTGCGCGGGTCAATAAATACGGCTTCATCGAAGCGCCCTATCGCCGCGTCAAGGATGGCAAGGTCACCGACGACGTTGTCTATCTCTCGGCGATGGAAGAATCCAAACATCATGTCGCGCAGGCCAATGCCGCCATCGATCCGCAGGGCATGCTGGCTGACGATCTGGTTGTGACGCGCCATGCTGGCGATGTCGTGACGACGCAGCGTGAACGCGTTGATTTTATGGACGTGTCCCCCCGCCAGCTTGTGTCGGTGGCCGCCGCGCTCATTCCGTTCCTTGAAAACGATGATGCGAACCGCGCGTTGATGGGTTCGAACATGCAGCGTCAGGCGGTGCCGCTGGTGCGTAGCGATGCGCCGCTTGTCGGCACAGGCATGGAGGCGGTGGTTGCGCGTGATTCCGGCGCCGCAATTTCCGCTCGCCGCACAGGCATCGTCGATCAGGTGGATGCGACGCGTATCGTCGTTCGGGCGACCGAAGAAGCCGACCCGTCAAAACCCGGCGTCGATATCCATCGGTTGATGAAGTATCAACGCTCCAACCAGTCGACCTGCATCAATCAGAAACCGCTGGTGAAAGTGGGCGATTTTGTCCGCCAGGGCGACATCATTGCCGATGGTCCGTCGACTGATCTTGGCGATCTCGCGCTCGGTCGAAATGTGCTCGTCGCCTTCATGCCGTGGAATGGCTACAACTTCGAGGATTCGATCCTGCTCAATGAACGCATCGTCAAGGACGATGTGTTCACCTCCATCCACATCGATGAATTCGAGGTGATGGCGCGCGACACCAAGCTGGGTCCGGAAGAAATCACGCGCGACATTCCGAACGTCTCGGAAGAGGCGCTGCGGAATCTCGACGAAGCCGGCATTGTCTATATCGGCGCGGAAGTGCAGGCCGGCGATATTCTGGTCGGAAAGATCACGCCCAAAGGCGAAAGCCCGATGACGCCGGAAGAAAAACTTCTGCGCGCCATTTTCGGCGAAAAAGCATCGGACGTGCGCGACACGTCAATGCGCGTACCTCCCGGCGTGCAAGGCACGATCGTCGAGGTGCGTGTGTTCAACCGCCACGGCGTTGACAAGGACGAGCGCGCGCAGGCTATCGAGCGCGAGGAAATCGAACGTCTCGCGAAGGATCGTGACGACGAACTCGCCATCCTTGACCGCAACGTTTACACGCGTCTCTCCGGTCTGCTCGTCGACAAGGTCGCCCTTGGCGGTCCGAAGGGCTTCAAGAAAGAAACCAAACTCACCCGCGAAATCATCGAGGAATATCCGCGCTCGCAATGGTGGGCGTTCGCTGTGGCCGAGGATCGCCTGATGGGCGAGATTGAAGCCATGCGCAAGCAATATGACGAAGCCAAGAAGGGGCTGGAAAGCCGCTTCCTTGACAAGGTCGAAAAGCTGCAGCGCGGCGACGAACTGCCGCCCGGCGTGATGAAAATGGTCAAGGTGTTCGTCGCGGTGAAACGCAAGATTCAGCCGGGCGACAAGATGGCCGGACGGCACGGCAACAAGGGCGTGGTTTCCAAAATTGTGCCGACCGAAGACATGCCTTTCCTCGAGGATGGCACTGCCGTCGATATCGTTCTGAACCCGCTGGGCGTGCCCAGCCGCATGAATGTCGGGCAGATCCTGGAAACGCATCTGGGATGGGCCTGCGCCGGTCTTGGCAAGCAGGTTGGCGAGGTTGTCAACGCCTATATGAAGACCAAGAACATCCGGCCCCTGCGCGAAAAGCTGGCTGGCATTTACGGCAAACACGAAACCATCGACGCGCTCGACGATGCGTCGTTGGTCGAACTTGGCCAGAACTTGCGGCGCGGCGTGCCCATCGCCACGCCGGTGTTCGACGGCGCGCGTGAAAAAGACATTGTCGAAATGCTTGAGATGGCGGGTCTGCACGGCTCCGGCCAATCGACCGTTTACGACGGGCGGACGGGCGACCAGTTCGACCGGAAAGTGACTGTTGGTTACATCTACATGCTGAAGCTGCATCATCTTGTCGATGACAAGATTCATGCGCGTTCGATCGGCCCTTATTCGCTCGTCACCCAGCAACCTCTGGGCGGCAAGGCGCAATTTGGCGGGCAGCGCTTTGGCGAGATGGAGGTCTGGGCGCTCGAAGCCTATGGCGCGGCTTACACGTTGCAGGAAATGCTGACCGTGAAATCCGACGACGTCGCGGGCCGCACCAAGGTTTACGAATCCATTGTGCGGGGCGACGATACGTTCGAGTCCGGCATTCCGGAAAGCTTCAACGTGCTCGTCAAGGAAATGCGGTCGCTGGGTCTGAATGTCGAACTCAATTCGACGAAGCCGCCGCCCGAACTTCCGCCTGCCGAGGCGGCTGAATAGGTTCGTGTGGCGAATTGTGAATAGCAAATTGTGAATAGCGGATGGCGAATAGATGCGAACGACCAGTGAGGGTTCTTCGCCAATTGCTATTCGCTACTCGCCCCTAGATTTCAATCGGGTCTAGCGCCCGCGCTCGAGGAGCATCCAATGAATCAAGAGGTCATGAATCTCTTCAGCCCTGCGGTGCAGCCGCAGGCCTTCGACCATATCCAGATTGCGATCGCCAGCCCGGAAAAAATCCTGAGCTGGTCGTTCGGCGAGATCAAGAAGCCTGAAACGATCAATTACCGCACGTTCAAGCCGGAACGCGACGGTCTGTTCTGCGCGCGCATTTTCGGACCGATCAAGGATTACGAATGCCTGTGCGGCAAGTACAAGCGGATGAAGTACAAGGGCGTCATCTGCGAAAAATGCGGCGTTGAAGTCACGCTGTCGCGCGTCCATCGCGAGCGCATGGGCCACATCTCGCTTGCCGCGCCGGTGGCGCATATCTGGTTCCTGAAATCGCTCCCCTCGCGCATCGGGCTTCTGCTCGACATGACGCTGAAGGACCTTGAGCGCATTCTGTATTTCGAATCCTACATCGTGCTCGATCCCGGCCTGACGCCGTTCAAGGATCGCCAGCTTTTGAGCGAGGATGATTATATCCGCGCGCAGGACGAGTATGGCCAGGACACCTTCACCGCGATGATCGGCGCCGAAGCCATCCGCGAAATCCTGCGCAAGATGGATCTGGCGACGATTGCCGCCGAACTGAAGGTCGAGATTGCCGAGTCGACCAGCGAGTTGAAGCCCAAAAAGCTTGCCAAGCGTCTCAAGATCATCGAAGCGTTCATGCGTTCCGGCAACAAGCCCGAATGGATGATCCTTACGGAAGTTCCGGTTATTCCTCCGGATTTGCGCCCGCTCGTGCCGCTCGATGGCGGACGTTTCGCGACATCCGACCTGAACGATCTTTACCGTCGGGTCATCAACCGCAATAACCGGCTGAAACGGCTGATCGAACTGCGCGCGCCCGACATCATCATCCGCAACGAAAAGCGCATGTTGCAGGAATCGGTCGATGCGCTGTTCGACAACGGTCGTCGCGGTCGCGTGATCACCGGCGCGAACAAGCGTCCATTGAAGTCGCTCGCCGATATGCTGAAGGGCAAGCAGGGCCGTTTCCGGCAGAACCTGCTCGGCAAGCGCGTCGATTATTCCGGTCGTTCGGTGATCGTTGTCGGCCCCGAACTCAAGCTGCATCAGTGCGGCCTGCCCAAGAAGATGGCGCTGGAGCTGTTCAAGCCGTTCATCTATTCACGCCTCGATGCGAAGGGCCTGTCTGCAACCGTCAAGCAGGCGAAGAAACTTGTCGAAAAGGAAAAGCCCGAGGTCTGGGACATCCTTGACGAAGTCATCCGCGAACATCCGGTGATGCTCAACCGTGCGCCGACATTGCACAGACTTGGCATTCAGGCGTTTGAGCCCGTGCTGATCGAAGGCAAGGCCATCCAGTTGCATCCGCTGGTCTGCGCCGCTTTCAACGCCGACTTTGACGGCGACCAGATGGCTGTGCATGTGCCACTGTCGCTTGAAGCTCAGCTTGAAGCGCGCGTGCTGATGATGTCGACCAATAATATTCTGCATCCCGCCAATGGTCTGCCGATTATCGTGCCCTCGCAGGATATTGTGCTCGGCCTTTACTACCTGACGCTGGTCTGTGATGGCGACGTCGGCCAATACAAGCAGGATCAGAAGTCGCATGCGCCGCTGCAGGGTATTTACAGCGACATTGCCGAAGTTGAACATGCGCTGTTCGCCAAGACCGTAACGCTGCACACCAAGATCAAGGGCCGCGCCTGGACCCGCGACGCGCAGGGCAAGAAAGTGTCGAAGATTTTCGATACGACGCCCGGTCGTCTCGTTCTCGGTCAGGTGCTTCCCGACCATCCGAAGATTTCCTTCGATGTCGTCAACAAGCTGATGACCAAAAAAGAAATCTCGGCAATGATCGATACCGTTTATCGAAACTGCGGTCAGAAAGAGACCGTGATCTTCTGCGATCGCATTATGGCGCTCGGCTTCAGAGAAGCCTTCAAGGCGGGCATTTCCTTCGGCAAGGACGACATGGTCGTGCCGGAGACCAAGCCGAAGTTCATCGCGGACACCTCGGCTCTCGCCAAGGAATACGAGCAGCAATATAACGACGGCCTCATCACGCAGGGTGAAAAATACAACAAGGTCGTCGACGCCTGGGCGAAATGCTCGGACAGGCTCGCCGAAGAAATGATGCTGCGCATTTCGGCCGTTCGCAAGGATGAGAACGGTCGCGATTTGCCGATCAATTCGATCTACATGATGTCGCATTCGGGCGCGCGCGGTTCGCCCACGCAGATGAAGCAGCTTGCCGCGATGCGCGGTCTGATGGCCAAACCGTCAGGTGAAATCATCGAGAGCCCGATCATCGCCAACTTCAAGGAAGGCCTGAGCGTTCTTGAATATTTCAACTCGACGCACGGCGCCCGAAAGGGTCTAGCCGACACCGCGCTGAAAACCGCCAACTCCGGTTATCTCCCACGGCGTCTCGTCGATGTGGCGCAGGATTCCATCATCACCATGGTTGATTGCGGCTCAACGGGCGGCATCAAGATGCGTGCGATCATGGACGCCGGTCAGGTCGTGGCGTCGCTGGCGACCCGGATTCTGGGCCGCACCGCCGCAGAAGACATCAAGGATGCCGATGGCAAGACAGTCATTGGCAAAGGCGCCCTGATCGTCGAGGAAGACATCGACAAGATCAACAAGTCAGGCGTGCAGGAAGTCAAAATCCGTTCCGTGCTGACCTGCGAGGCCAAGAATGGCGTTTGCGGCACCTGCTACGGGCGTGATCTTGCGCGTGGAACGCCGGTCAATATGGGCGAGGCGGTGGGCGTGATCGCCGCCCAGTCGATCGGCGAGCCGGGTACGCAGCTCACCATGCGCACCTTCCACATTGGCGGCGCTGCGCAGATTGCAGACCAATCGTTCATCGAATCCAATTTCGATGGCGTGGTGCGCATTCGCAATTCGCATATCGCCAAAAACTCCGATGGAGACACAGTGGTTCTGGCGCGCAACGTCGCCATTGCGGTTGTGGCGCCCGATGGAACCGACCGCGCCGTGCACCGCGTTCTTTATGGCGCGCGACTGAAGGTTGCAGAGGGCGATCAGGTCAAACGCGGTCAGCGTTTGGCCGAATGGGACCCCTTTACACGTCCCATCATGTCGGAACTCGATGGCGTCATCGCCTACGAGGATCTTGTGGACGGCATGTCCATGTCGGAAGCGGTTGACGAGTCCACGGGCATCGCCAAGCGCGTTGTCACCGATTGGCGGCTTAACCAGCGTTCATCGGGTCTGAAGCCCGCGATTGTCATCAAGGGCGCTGACGGCAAGGTGCTGAAACTGGCGCGTGGCGGCGACGCCCGCTACACGCTGCCGGTCGAGTCGATTATTGCCGCCGATCCCGGCGCAAAAATCGCGGCTGGCGATGTGATTGCGCGTATCTCGCTGGAATCGGCAAAGACCCGCGACATCACCGGCGGTCTGCCGCGCGTCGCCGAACTGTTCGAAGCGCGTCGCCCGAAAGATTGCGCGATCATTGCGGAAATTTCCGGCGTCGTTAAGTTCGGCAAGGACTACAAGAACAAGCAGCGCCTCTCGATCATTCCGAACGAAGAGGGCGCCGATGAGGCCGAATATCTGATCCCCAAGGGCAAACACATCCATCTGCAGGACGGCGACGTCGTGGAGAAGGGCGATTACATCGTCGATGGCAATCCCGCGCCGCATGACATTCTGGCGATCAAGGGCGTCGAGGAACTCGCAGCGTTCCTTGTCAATGAAATCCAGGAAGTCTACCGGCTGCAGGGTGTGCATATCAACGACAAGCATATCGAAGTCATCGTCCGGCAGATGCTGCAGAAGGTCGATATCGTCGATGTCGGAGATAGCGAATATCTTGCGGGAGAACAGGTTGACGCCTCAGAGATGGAAGAGGTCAACGAACGCATTCTGGCTGTAGGCGGCAAGATCGCCACCGGCACGGCTGTGCTCCTCGGCATCACGAAGGCGAGCCTGCAGACACGCTCGTTTATCTCCGCCGCCTCCTTCCAGGAGACGACGCGCGTGCTCACCGAGGCTGCCGTCAACGGCAAGATGGATACGCTCGAAGGCCTGAAGGAAAACGTCATTGTCGGTCGGTTGATTCCGGCGGGCACGGGCGCAGCGATGGCGTTGCTGCGCCGCGTGGCGACGACACGCGACGAAATGATCCTGCAGCAGAAGGCGGAAACGTCTCAGGCGCCAACGCCGCAACTGCCGGCGGCCTGATAAGCCCTGCGCTGCATACATCAGGGGTCGCCTTCGGGCGGCCCCTTTTTTGTCCGCGAACGCATCTGGTTCCGGGGCTATTTCACCGCATAGACGCGATAGGGCGTCTCAGGCGCCTGAACGGGGCGCAGCCAGACCGGCGCTTCGCCCTTCAGCAACGCGGCGGCCAGGCTTTCGGGCGCGCGCGCTGCGATGATCGCCAGTTCCTTATTGCCGCCGCAGACAAAGATGTACTGCGCGCCTGACGCGGCGACGATGGCTTGCGCCGCAGCGGGCGTCGCCGAAAATGCGTCGATGGCGAGGCGATTGCCGTGATTGTTGCGATGATAGCTTGCCGTCACGACTGAATGTGGCGTGTGCTCGAGAATATAGGCGCCCGCTTCGATCGACGCCAACGCGAGCCCGGCTGGAAGCCGCGCCAAAGGCGCGAAGCTGCTGGCCTCAAGACACGCTTTTGGGCCGCTGCCGGCGTCCGCCCGCTCGGGGTAAAGCGCGGGCGCCATGGCCCAGCCAATTTGCGAGAGCGGCAAGGTCGCGCAGAGCGCAACCGCCGTCGCCGTCGACTTCTGCCATTTGCGGACGACAAGCCAATCGCCGAGTTGCACCACGAAATATGCGCAGCCGGTCAGGACGAGCGGCGCGAGCGAGGTTGCGGCGCGGATCATGAAGGCCGTGCCCAGACACCCCATCGCAGACAAAGCGAACAGAAAGATAAAACGGTCGCGCGCCGTATGTCTGGATTGCGCGATGGCGACCGCCAGCCCGGCGAGGCCCAGCAAGGCGGGTAGAAGGATCGTTTGAATCGATTTCGGAAACAGGGCAAAATGCCGCAAAGCCGTTCTGGCCTCGCCTACATTGCTCAGCCAGATGTCGCGCACCGCCGGGTCAAGGCCTTCGAACGGGTCGATCAGACAGTGTCCGGACCAGGCGAGCAATGGCGCGCCGATCAGTGCGCCAAGGGCGCCGGCGGCGCACAGCCGGCCGGCAATTGTGGCTTCGAACCTTCGGGCTGCAGCGAGGCCCGCGCTCAGGAGCGCCGCGCCGAAAGCAATCGCCACATAGGAAGCGGAGAAGGCGTCGCAGGACGCAATGGACCAGCGCGAGGGGGCGTTGAAAAGCGCAAAGCACAGGGGAATCGCGACCGCCAGCCCGCCGGCAAACCAGAGCAGCAACGGGCGCGCCAGGCGTCCCCTCGCAATCCAGAGCAAGGGCGGTGCGGCAAACACTGCGCATATGAACAGCAGATTCTCGATGCTGATCGATAACGACACTGCAATGCAGGTTGCCGATACCGCAGCCATGCGCGCGCGCGAGGCGCACAATGCCGAGGCCATCGACGCCGTCATCAACACGAGCAGGATGATTTGTGCGGAGTGGTGATCGACCCGCCCCGGAACAAATTGCCCGAGCATGAACCCGGAAAGAACGGTGAGCGCGACAACTGGCGCAACGCCTTTGTCGCCGAACAGGATGCGGCCAAGCCAGGCTGAACCGGCCAGCAACGTCGCTTGCAGACACAGTGGAAAGCAAATCCGCGCCAGTCGTTCGGCAACCTCGCCGGTCGCAAAAAGCTGGAAACACCGCAGCAGCAGCGCAAGCGGCAGATCGACCACGCGCGACCAATGCATGAACGATCCCTGCGGCGGATCGAGTCGCCATTGCGTCAGGTCGTACCAGCCCTGTCCACCCAGAAAATCACGCACTTCGACCATGCGCATGGCGTCGTCAGAATCGTAGAAATTGCCTGTCGTCCAGATATCGGCGACGCGCGGCGCACAAAGCGCCAGGCAAAGGGCAAAGCCCGCCATGACTGTCAGAACCATCTGTTCGCGCGCGGAAAGTCCGGGCAGGCGCGCGGCTGCAGGCGGAGCGATATCGGCGCTGGTCATCGGCAGGTCTCCGCGCGCACATTCGCATGGCGGAGTGAATGCGATGTTAACCCTTCCCATCCCCCCGGCGCGGGAGACCACGCGAAAAGACAGGAGGCGGGCGTCTTGAATCCATGTAATCTCTCGGCGACAGAAAGACCTCCCAAGGTAAAAATCAGGAGAGACCGAATGAAAATCTGTGTCTATGGCGCGGGAGTAATCGGCGGCATTCTGGCGAGCGCGCTGGCGCGAGCGGATCATTCTGTCAGCGTGATCGCGCGCGGAGCGCATCTTGCCGCGATCCAGCGGTCAGGCCTGACCATTGTGACGCCGGAGGATCGCGTCAACACGCGACTTCCCGCATCGCTCAACCCGGCTGATTTTGGCGTGCAGGATCTTGTGATCGTTGCAACAAAAACCTCCGCCTTTCGGGATGTCGTCAAAGGCGTCGGTTCGCTGATCGGGCCTGACACGCTGGTCGCTTTTGCCGTCAACGGGATCTTCTGGTTTTATGGCGACGGATTTTCGCCGCCGGGCGCGGCGATCGATATGCAACGGCTCGATCCGGATGGCGCCCTGCATCGGGTTGTCGGTTCTGAACGGGCGCTTGGCATGGTGTGCTGGGGCGGCGGCGAGATTCACGAGCCCGGCGTTGTCCACGCCACCCGCGCGGGCGGGCGCTTTGTCGCCGGCGCGGGGACGCCCGGCTCGATTGCGCGCGCTCGAACCCTGATCGAGGCGCTGCGCGTGAGGGATATCGATATCGAGGCCACAGGCGACATTCGTCGGCACATGTGGCTCAAGTTCTTTGGCATCGCCGGAAACTTCGCGACCTGCGCCCTCACAGGCGGGACGATTGCCCAAGTGCATGGCGAGGGCGCTGTGCAGGACGTTGCGCTGGCGCTTGCTTCGGAGGCCCATGCGGTCGCCCGCGCGCATGGTTTTCTCGATCTGGGATTTGACGCCGGCAAACTGCGCGCCAATCCGTCGACATCGCCGCATAAGCCCTCGATGTTGCAGGACCTTGAACGCGGCCGCGAGATCGAACTCGAATCCACCTATCTCGTGTTGCAGGACCTCGCGCAGCAGGCCGGTGTTGCAACCCCGACGCTTGATGTCGTGGCGCCGCTGTTGACCCTGCGCGCGCGTCTGGCGGGCTGTTTGCGGTAGGCTTGGTCATCGAGGGATCGTGGCCGGCGAAAGCATTGCGCTGGGCGCTCGCGCGCCTTGCCCGTGGCAGGGCAATCGGGCTCAGGAATCAATCCCTCTCCCTCATGGTGAGGAGGCCCCGGAACGGGCCGTCTCTAACCACGAGGGAGAAGATTTAACACCTTTTTTGCCTGCCCCCTCGTGCTTCGAGATGCGCCTTTCAGGCGCTCCTCAGTATGAGGAGACCGTCACACGATTCCCCTGTTGCCTGTCGAGAGCGCGCTTGACCGCATAGCGCTCTATCCCCTAAGTGAGCCCGCTGAAACGCTGCTGTCGCTTGCGTGGCTCGCGAATGGCGTTTTCAGAGCCGGGCCATCCTCCGGTTCATCGGTATTGGGGCGTCGCCAAGTGGTAAGGCAGCGGATTTTGATTCCGCCATACGGAGGTTCGAATCCTCCCGCCCCAGCCAAGACCAGCCGATTTTCGCGTAAGTCATTGATTTTACTAGGGCGCACTTGCCTGGGTGGGACTCCATCCGAGCAATTGTGCCCAGGCCTGTCGCACGCGCCTGTCCCCGGAGAATCGGAATGGGATTGTGCGAAAATGTTTACCGGCGTGGTGGAGTCTATTGGTGGCGACGACGGCTCGGCCTTGTTGCGGTTGGCGAGCCTGCGTACATCCGCATCAGCTTGAAGGTCCGCCACCCACAACGCGCGCGAGAACTTGGCCGGCTTGTCGGCGTCGAAGCGGATCGCTTGCGGAGTCAGGGTATGTTGAATTCTTCCCAGCAGAAGGCGCTGCTGAAGACCTTCATCGACGGCCAGCTTGGTCATTTTGATGGTGTCATGGGTCTCTTCGCGCACCAGGACGCAGGCAACGCGAGCATCGCCGAAACGCGCGCGGAGCGTATTGCCGGCGAACGCACCATGGCCGCCGTTTACGCGGCATTGGGCTCCCGCGGGGTGGCTGCTGAGATCGACGAGGCGGAAGCGGCGGCTCTAGCCGCGCAAGGCCACGATTCCAAGGCGATCGACGCGATCGCCGAGCGCGTGCGATATTTTCGCGATTGCCTACCTCGCATGACCGCTGACGGCCAAATCGGCGCCGAGGGACCTAATGGCCTCCTTGGACCCGGGAACCTCGATTTCCGTAAGGCGCTCGGGGAGATTGATGCCGAGGCGACGAACGCCAACGTTGATCACGCGCGTCGCCTGTGGCTGCAGGCCGTGTCCGTCGTCCTGAACGATACGGATCGACGCCACACACCACTCGACGTCAGTCAGGCCGATGCGATCTACCGGGCAATGTCGGGGAACGCTGTGATCCTCGCGCCCCGGCAACCACCCGTGAAAGTGCAAAGACCCCCGGCGTCGCAATCAGTCGCGGCATCAGCGCCCGCGAAGGCTGGCGTCGATTACACGATTTCGGGTCAAATCGCTTCGATGGTCAAAACCAAATTGGGCGTGGACTGGAAGTTCACGAAGCGCGGCGAGCAGGACGTTTCAGACATCGCGGAGACCTACATTTTCCTGGGAAAAATTCTCGTGAAGATGATCGGCGTCGATGACATTCGAAAGCTCGATGCCGAGCATCCGATGCAATTGCGACAATTGCTGCAGGCTCTTCCAAAATCCTACGGTAAGGCTACGGCGGACTGGGAATTGACCGTCGACGAGGTTGTGGCAAAGGCAACCCAAGCTGGAAAACCTACCGGGCGCGTCGGCACAACCATCAACAAATACCTCAATAGTCTAATGGCGTTCGTCAATTTCCTGGAAGGCAGTGGCATCTCGCCGCCGATCACCGAAAAGCAGGTAAAGCGTGCACGAGTGAAGGCCGGAAAGCAGAAGCCAAACACGCTTCGCTCGGCGGTGATCGAAGATGAATACAAAGTTTTATTCGCCGACGAGGAATGGTGTGGAAAGCATGTCATCCATGACAGCACGTATTGGGTTCCGCTGTTCACCCGCTATGGCGGCGGGCGTCTGGAGGAACCGTGTGGCTTGATAATCAATGAAATCGATTTCAATCGTCCCATTCCCTCGTACCTGATTCAAGACAACGAGATGCGAACGATCAAAACAGCCGCGCGCCGCGTTCCGTTTCACTCTGAATTGCTGCGGCTTGGGTTTCGGGAATATTATGAATCGATCAAGGCCTGCGGCTACGCGGAGGCTTTTCCGGATTTCCGCGCGCGAGGAAAGAGGACGGCCATCGGCTCGCTGCTCAACAAAAAATTTGTTCCGATTCTTGATCGAGCGTTGCCTCAGGCGCGCGCGCAAAAAAAGACGCAGCATTCGGCTCGCAAAACGCTCAACACCGAGCTGCGTGACAATGAAATTGATATCACCGTCCGTTGTGAAATTCTTGGTCACGCGCAACAAGGCGTGAACGCGAGCGTATATACCGACCCCGCTCGAGACGGCCTCAAGAAGAAGGCGATTGAAACAATCGCAAATGTTACCGCGCACGTGCCAAAGCGACCAATTCGTTTGTCGCCGCTGTTACAAAAGAGTAAATAATTCCACACCCTCGTTGATTACACTGTCATCAATGGAAATTTAGCTAGCGCATAGTGTTCGGCCGGGACTTCACAACAAAGACAAGAAGCCTTCAACTGCGGACCCTCCTGGTACGTTTCTCGGTGCCCGATGACGGTTGGCGAAGCGCTATAAGCCCGCATTCGCCAGATGACGCAATAATTTGATGCGCTCGACTCGCGATTCAGCTATATTTTGCAGGGACTTCTTTGCACACGGAGTGTTCCCTGATGACGCACCCGGCGGGTGAATCGAACGATGGGCCGCTCCGGGTCGATTTCGACCGCCGCCTGATGCTTCAGTTTCGCGGATCGGTGGTGACCTCGGACGCCGGTTTACTCGCTTATCGGGAACTCGACGACGCGCTCGGTCTTTCCGCGATGGCGGGCGAGACGCTCGCTGACGCCCGCACTGGCAAGAATGGGCGGCACGCTCTCGTCGGAATGTTTCGCCAGTCGCTCTTCGGTCGTCTTGCTGGATATGAAGACGTGAATGACGCCGAGCGGCTGCGGCATGATCCGGCGATGCGCTGGATTGTCGGTGGGAAGGCGGCTCATGGGTGCGCTGCCTCGCCCAGCCAGATGGGGCGCTTCGAGACGCGCTGGCTGACGGCGGGGAAGAACCTTTCGGCGCTTTCAGATTTGTCTGGCCAATGGATCGACCGCGTTCACGCCCGTCGCCCGCCGCGAGGCATCTTGCTCGACATGGATTCGAGCGTCAGTCCGACGCATGGCCAGCAGGAATCGAGCGTCTGGAACGGGCACTACGATTGCACCTGCTATCATCCGTTGTTCGTGTTCAATCAGTTCGGCGATCTGGAGCGCTGCGCGCTACGCCCCGGCAACGTTCACAGCGCCGACGGCTGGAAAGAAGTGCTTGATCCTGTCGTGGCGCGCTATCGCGGAAAAGTCTCGCGCATCTATCTCCGCGCCGACGCGGGCTTCGCCAATCCCGATGTCTACGAGTATCTCGAAGCCGAAGGGATCAAATACGCGATCCGGCTTCCGGCGAACCGGGTCTTGCAGGACAGGATCGGCTATCTGTTGACGCGCCCTGTCGGGCGTCCTCCAAACCATGTGCGGCGCTCATACGCCAATTTCCATTATCAGGCCGGAAGCTGGTCGAAGCCCCGCCGGGTTGTCGCCAAGGTCGAATGGCATCCCGGCGAACTTTATCCGCGCGTGGGCTTTATCGTCACCAACATGGCGCGCCGCGCCGAGAATGTTGTTGGCTTCTACAACAAGCGCGGCACATGCGAGCAATGGATCAAGGAGGGCAAGGGCGCGATCAAATGGACGCGGCTGTCATGCCGCTCCTGCGCCGCCAACGCAGTTCGCCTTCAGCTTCACGCGCTGGCCTACAATCTCGGAAACTTCCTGCGCACTCTGGCGACGCCGGAGCCGATCCGGGACTGGTCGATGACCACGCTGCGGGAGAAACTGATCAAGATCGGCGCAAAGGTCGTCAGCCACGCGCGCTACGTCGCCTTCCAGATGGCCGAGGTCGCCATTCCCCGTAACCTGTTCGCCGACATCCTGCGTATGATCGGGGAACTGCGGCCGCCGCCTGTCACATCGAAGGGATAGCGGACGGCGAGCGTGACGCGTTCGAACGAAACTGACGGGAGAGGTGCGTCTCGATGACGGATGAGGACCTGAAAATCGCGACAACACGGCCGTTTCGATGGCCCGGATCGACAAAATCCGCGTCGGACGCGACCGCAGGCTTGCCGAAATCGCGGAAATCGGCGAGCTTGAGCGTCGGAACGGCAGGCATCCGGCGGATGTCGGTTAATCCGAACAAGCTCAAAGCGACATTGGGAGAAGGTGATGCATAGTTTTCTGAGCCGCCGCCGCTTCCTAGAAACGTCCGCCGGCTTCGGCGGCTCCATTATTACATGCAGCATGCCGCTCAATCGATCCGCGAATGCGGCCGCCGCGAGGATAGAAGCCCCAATCGTCGAGGAAGTCACGATCCACGAGATCACCGACAACGCGAATGATATCTTCCTCAAAAACTTCGAAGGTCCGGGGCTGAAAGTCACTCGCCCCATTGGCGTGGGAGGCGAGCAGGGGCTAACTTTAGAAAGCGAATGGGGCCTCGCGATGCATGTAGAATCGCGCATTGGCACGGACAGGCGACGCTATCTTCTCGACTTTGGTTTCACCCCCGATGTTTACGCGAACAATCTGGCCCTGCTCAAAATCGATGTCGGTCAGGTAGATGCATTGATCATCAGCCATGGCCATTACGATCACATCGGGGGATTGATCGGCTTTCTGGAAGCCAATCGCAGCAAGATGCGCAAGGAAATGCACCTATACACCGGTGGCGAGGACGATTTCTGCGCTCGCTTCAGCCCCCGGCCTGACGGCAGTTTTGTAAATTTCGGCTTTCCGCTGGATCGTCAAAAATTAAAAAGTCTCGAAATCCAGACTGTTTTGTCGGAAGCGCCCATTGTCATGGAAGGGCACGGGTTCACGACGGGCGCGGTTCCGCGCATCACTTTTGAACACTTCCCCGCCGGATTCGTGAAATATGGCCAGACGAATGGGCTCGGTTGCGACACAAGCGCCTATCAGAACCATCATTTCACGGCGGCCGAAGTCGCGGGCAAACCGATTCCAGACGAGCACTGGCATGAACACGCGACATGCTTCCGGCTCGGCGACCGTGGGTTGGTGGTCATCAGTTCGTGCGGTCACGCGGGCATTATCAACACGCTCAAGCGCGCGCAGGAGGTTTCAGGAGTTCAAAAAATTTACGCGCTGGTTGGCGGTTTTCACTTGGCTCCCGTGCCAGACGATTACCTAAAGAAAGTGATGGCGGAGCTTAAGACGTTCGACCTCGAACACGTCATGCCAATGCATTGCAGCGGGCAGAATTTCGTCGATCTCGCCAAGCAGGAGATACCGGAAAAACTTGTGTTGTGCGGAACGGGCAGCAGCTTCACGTTCACAGCTTAGTCCCACTTGATCCGTGATCGCGAGGTGAACCGCACCTGCGTTGCGGGAGGCTTCTTTATTTAGTCGACCGAACACGACGGCTTCTCAAAATACTCCCCCATTTTTGGGCAAAAGCCACGTGCCAAAAGTCTTGATTTGTGCATGATTGCAGTCAGTCGAGCGCGACGCGACCGCCTTCGATCACAAAATGCTCTGTTTGATCTCCGGCTTTGAACGTCTGGCAAAATGATTTGACAACGCTGTGACTTTGATTGATAAATGGCACGGTTTTTTGATCGCTATTTGGCATCCTCGAACGGTTGCAATTCCCCAGACAGCGGACGCCGGAGGAGAGTTTTCAGGCGGTCGATTGGCGGCAGCAATGCGCCAGTGAGAGACATCGCTATTCAAGCGATCCTATTTATTTTCCGCCAACAACTGTCTAGCTTGTCGTACGGTTGAAGCGGCAACGAGCCCGGGAGCCGCTCGGCGGGGCAACTCTGGAAAAGGAGTCAGATTATGTCGAACGGAGCGAAAACGTCGATCAGCGCAGAATATCTAATGACAGTGCGCGCCAATCTCGCCCCTCGACCCGTGACGGACGGATTGCGAGTGCTGGACGTGACATCGGGCGAAGTTCTGGGACCACGGATCAAGGGCGAGCTCGTTTCACCCTCTGGAGACTGGCTGCGCTTGCTGCCCAACGGCATCGCGCATCTGGATGTGCGCGTGCTGATCCGAACCGACGACGGTCATCTGATCTACAGTTCATATACCGGCGTGCTAAGGCAGACGGTGGAAGACAACGTGCGCCTTGCAAAAGGCGAAATGCTGAAGGACGGCGATTTCTATCTGGTGGTCGCGCCGAAGTACGAAACCAGCTCTGAAAAATACGGCTGGCTGAATGGCATCCAGACGATTGGAAAAATGGTCGAATTCCAGCGTGCGGGCGATCCACACTTCACCTACGATGTATTCGCGATAAAATAATGCGAGCGGATTTGGCCGTCGAAAAAATGCCGAAGTCAAAGTTCCAACAAGTCATCTGCTCCAATACCACCGGCAGCCGCACTCGAAATCCGAACGAGCGCCAAGCAATCTGGACGAGCCGTCGCTCGTGCGTTTGCGCTTCAAATTAAAATAACGAGGGGGTGCCACGGGGCGCGACATGGTCAAGCCCTGCGGGCTGCTCCACTCCGTTACGCCCTACGGTGAACGAACGAAGGCGAGCTGTTAAGCTCGCAGCGACAGACTTCGTTTGCATGCGGTCCGCCCTCCCAGCCAACGGCAGTTCTCATTTAAGAGCGGAACCGCGCGTCAAATTCGGCTGTTATCTGCAGTGGGTATTGTGTCCACAAAATGGCGATCTGAACAAGCGATGCCATTGGGTTGCCATGTAGCGTTTGAAGACGTGGCTCTATGGAGCCGCTTGGCCAGCAGCCTAGCTTTGCGCATCAATCTTCCTCTCGGGTCAGAAAGATCGAGAATTTGCGAATAAGCGGTGCTGCAAAAATCACAACAGGCAACATCAACAGCCATGAGATCGACCATGATTGAAGCCAATGGTTTAAAAATGTTCCGTCGCTTAAGAATGCGAAACTCGCGATGGCGGATGCAATTGCCGATGTGAGGCCTGATTGAATCACGCCAAAGACGAAGTGGGCATGGCGACGAGGAATTCGGAGCATTTGTAGGCCATTCATTTCTAGCTTGGTTTTATCGCGCCAAAGGATCGTTCACGATTGCAGCCAAGCTTAATGCTTATTGTGCCGCTTGGTGAGGCATCTCTGATTTGCTAGTTTGAAATTTTGGAGCTCGACGCGAATGGCAGGTGGAAGAGAGCTGAACAAGCATGCTGTCGTTCTCATAATCGAGGATGAACCCTTGATGCGGTTATTCGCTTCAGAATTCATCGCAGATGCGGGCTTCGAGGTGCTGGAAGCCCAAAACGCGGACGAAGCGGTTCAGATTTTAGAGAACCGCGATGATATTTCGATAATCTTCACTGACGTCAATATGCCAGAATCGATCGACGGACTGAAGCTTGCCCATGCAGTTCGGGAAAGATGGCCACCGATTCGAATTATCATCACCTCGGGGAGAGATATTGTCGCCGACAGGAAATTGCCTGTCGGCGCTCGCTTCTTCATGAAGCCATATAAACCTGAGCACATAGTCGAGGCTCTCTTCGGCCTCGTCGTATAAGCCGGAATCGCGTGGTAGCTTCTTGGTGGCGCTCATGCCGACGCCGCCGATGCCGAAAGGGTTCATACCGAAGCCGCGCGGGAGGGTCGCGCGATCGCAGGTCAGGCGAAAGGCTGCGCCTTGCTAGCCAGCGTCAGCCCCTTCAGCGCCAGGCGCAGGACCCAGACCGCGAGCACAACGAATAATCCGGAGAGAACAATGTCGAGGATTTCGACGATCCAGCCCGCATAGGTTTTCAGCGCTTCCGACAGGAACACCGCCAGAATGAGAAATACCAGCGCGCCGATCAGCGTCGAGAAAAACGTCCGGTAGCCGATGTTGTTGATATTGGCGAAATGCTTTTCGTAGACCGTGCCCTTGGCGAAATCGGCGTTGTAATACCAACGCTTGCCAATGAAATTGTTGCTGATGAACAGCACGAGGCCCGCCGTCACCAACGTTTCGAAGATGTGCTGGATGTTGTTGCCGGTCAGCAGTCCGAACAGCGGAATCAGCAGCCAGATCGCATTGCCCGCAATCACCATGTAGCAGGCGCGGACGATTTTCTGCAGGTCGTTCAGCGATGGACGCTGCTTGTTGATGTAGTCTACTTCGGCCTGATTCTGCGCTTCAAGATCGCTGCCTGCCGACTCTGCCATGTTTGACTCCCGGCCTGAACACGCCAGGCTGAATTCAGCTCTGCCGCAGATGCTCTTGGTTCCGACTTCAACGTGTCTGACCCTCATTCGTCATATTGCGTCTTCGTTGAAGTCGAACTGCGGCGAATTGATGGCGCGGCTTGGCGTTAGAATAAGCTTCTTCTACAAGCCTTTATCCACACATTCGTCATCGTCGAAATTTGTCAGTTTCGGCAAATTGAATCGCCTTCGCCCCAAACGAACCGATGGGTCACATGCAGCGTTTGTGGCACGTCACCCGCCGCGACCGCAGCTCCTCAATAAGCTGACATGTGCCTCTGATCTTGGTCGTTATGCGGCGGGGCTTTGGCGGCCCAGCGTTCGATAGACGGTTGGTCTTGAGACAGTGAAAACCTCGGCGAGATCGCTGATGGAATATTCGCCGGTTTCGTGCATCCGCCGAAGTTCCTTTTGCTGCTTGTCCGACAGTTTTGGCGACTTGCCGCGCAATTTTCCCTTGGCGCGCGCGATGGCCATGCCCTCGCGGGTGCGCATGCGGATTAGGTCAGCCTCGAATTCGGCGAAGGTGGCGAGGATGTTGAAAAACATTTTGCCCATGGGATCGGAGGGATCATAGACGCTCGACCCGAGGGCCAGCTTGACGCCGCGCGCAATCAGCGCATCCGCGATAGCGCGCGCATCCGGGACAGAGCGCGCCAACCGGTCGAGTTTCGGCACAACGAGCGTGTCGCCCGTGCGAGCGGCAGCAAGCGCTTGATCGAGACCCGGCCTTTCGCGGTTGGTCCCGGTCAGGCCGTGGTCGGTGTAAATGCGATCGGGACGAACGCCGAGCTTTTCGAGCGCGGCCTTCTGGGCGGCAAGGTCCTGCTTGTCGGTGGAGCAGCGGGCGTAGCCGATTGTGATCGTCGTCATGCTGGCAGTGTACGATAAAGGCCCCTCTATTGAAAGAATCATCGTACTATTCTATTGAGACGATTATCGCCGCGTATTGAATGACACGGCCTGCCTGACTCGACCGTCCGTTGAACGATCCCCTTACGGACAGCAGTTGAGGCGTCCGGCGGGCATTTCGGAGACTCAGGCCATGGGGGAAACGGCACAACCCGCGTCGCTTTCCAGTCTGTCGGATCGACAGCGCGAACAGGCCATGGTCCGGTTCGCCATCCTTCAACGCCACCTCGAAAAGAACATTCCTCTTGCCCGCGCCGCCCGTGACGGCGACGTTGCCCTCCGCACAGCGCGCCGTTGGCTGAAACGCTATCGCGCCGAGGGGCTGGTGGGACTGGTTCGTTCCGCCCGCAGAGACACGGGGAGACGCAAGCTGTCGGCGGATTTGACGGCATTGATTGAAGGGTTGGCGCTGCGCAAGCCGCGCTCCTCCGTCACAGCGCTTTATCGTGAGGTCACAAGAATCGCCGCAGAACGTGAGATCGCCGCGCCGTCTTACGCGACCATCCACGCCATTGTGCGCAGGCTCGACCCTGCGCTGACGACGTTGGCGCACGAGGGAGTGGCGGCCTTTCGTAACCGCTATGAACTCATTCACCGGCACCGCGCCGAAGCGCCGAACGCGCTTTGGCAAGCCGATCACACGCCGCTCGATATTTTGATCGTAGACGAGAGCGGCAAACCTGCGAGGCCGTGGCTCACAATCGTCATCGACGATTATTCGCGCGCCATCACCGGATACATGACGTTCCTCGGCGCGCCGTCTTCGCTCCACACGTCTCTGGCCTTGCGGCAAGCCATCTGGCGCAAGGCGAATCCTTCATGGCCGGTGCAAGGGATTCCCGATGTTCTCTATGTCGATCACGGGAGCGACTTCACCAGCAATCACCTCGAACAAGTCGCAGCGGCGCTACGGATCGAATTGATCCACTCGACCGTCGCCAGACCGCAGGGACGCGGCAAAGTCGAGCGTTTCTTTCGCACAATCAACACCGAGCTTTTGCCCAGTTTGGCGGGCCATCTGATCAAAGGCAAAGCTGCAAGCGCGCCAGCTTTGTCGCTCGCGGAATTGGACGCCGCGCTCATGGCGTTCATCGTCGGAACTTATAATCAGCGACCCCACAGCCAAATAGAAGAAGCGCCGCATGCGGCATGGCTTGGCAAGGGATGGCTGCCGCGCTTGCCGGACAGCCTCGACGATCTCGACTTGCTTCTGATAACCGTTGCCAAGCCGCGCATGGTGCAGCGAGACGGGATACACTTTCAGGGGCTGCGCTATATCGATACGACCTTGGCGGCCTATGTCGGCGAATCCGTCACCATCCGTTTCGATCCCCGCGACGTCGCCGAAATCCGCGTTTTTCACCAAAACCGCTTTCTCTGTCGCGCCGTCAGCCCCGAATATGCAGACCGCACCGTGACGCTGAAAGACATTGAGACAGCGCGGAAAGCCTACCGCCGCTCTCTGCGTTCTCAAATTCGCGAGCGCGCGGGGCGCGTGCTGGATTTTCTACCGGCAAGTGAACCGGCGCGCGCCGAGCCGCCGCGCGGGCCTGCCAAAAAATCGAAGTTGCGCACCTATGTCGAGGACGATTGAGGGCATGCAGCACAACGGGCGCGACATAGGGACGTTCATCGCGACAAAGGAGCATCGTCGGTTCGTCGAATTTGCGAACGCTGTCAGAAAGAACCGATATATCGGCCTATGTTACGGTCCGGCGGGAGTCGGAAAAACATTGTCGGCGCGGCGTTATGCACATTGGGACGATGTTGAGCCGTATCTTCAGGAGGGACCTCACAGTCATCCCTCCGAATCTGAAGCGCTCGTCACCTTGGTCAAGTCGCGTACGATTTTTTACACCCCAACCGTTTCCGAAACTGTGCGCGATATGCGCAAGACCCTTTGCGATCTAATTTATCAAGCCGAGGACAGCATCGACAACCATCTGAATTACGATGAGAATTTTTGCGAAATCAACAAGCACAACAAAGATGTTGAAATGCTGATTTTCGATGAGGCGGAACGGTTATCGATGAACACTATCGAATTGATCCGCGATATTTTTGACCGGAGAAGCATCGGGGTCTTGCTGATCGGCATGCCCGGCATCGAGAAACGCCTTTCACGCCTCCCACAGTTTTACAGCCGCGTCGGGTTCGCGCATCATTACCGGCCTCTCACCGGCGACGAGCTGACCTTCGTTCTGACGCGTCATTGGCGCTCGCTGGGCATCAGTCTGGACAACGCTGATTTTACGGACACGCAGGCCGTCGCCTCGATCGCCCGCATCACCGGCGGCAATTTCCGCCTCCTGCATCGGCTGTTCACCCAGATCGAGCGGATCATGAAGATCAACGAGCTGACCCTCATTACCGACGAGGTTGTCGATGCCGCCCGGAGCGCCCTTGTCATAGGTGTCACTTAACGATCGAAAACAGTGCCATTTATCGATCAAAGCCACAACAACGCGCTAAATAGAAATCACTTTCGGGAAATAAGGGATAAGAAGTCCGGCGGCGCAATCGGCCAAGAAGCCATTGCTCTACAATGAGTCTACAATGAGCGCGCCAAACGAGGGTTCTTCGCGAACGACTTGTTGCTCGAGGTCCGCCGTCGGCGACTTTCGCGGCCTCAGGGCGAGGTCGCGCTCGCGCAACGCGCATCGAGGCGCCGCTCCAATTCCCGTTGCGCGCGTTCGACGACTGCGAAATGCGAGGCGTCCCGCGGCAGTCCGCCTTGAAAATATTCGCCGCTGTTTGACAGGAGAGAGGTCAGCGCTCGGCCGTGCGCTGCCGAATAGAGCACATCGAAGTAATTGTCGGTCGCGATGCCGGATAGCCAACCGACGCCGTCTATGATTTGCAATGGCGCTATGAACACCGATTCGGTTCGCTCAGTGGTGAGATGTCGCCTCAAGTTCGGCGAATACAGGAGGTTCGCGACCGGAGCGGCGAAACTCGATGGGAACGTTTGGCGCAGTCGCGCCGCCGAGACGTGGTGAGCAAATACCAGGTTCTTGACAAGCGCCAGCGGCGAGTCCGGCAAGGTCATCCAGACGCCGTCATTGCCCTCGACGATCGGATCGGCGCGGACGCGCAGGGCGCGGGACTGCAATCCGGCCTTGCGGCGCAATCGAGCGCAGAACTTTTCGTATGTTCGTCTGTCGAACAGGAAGGCGTGGGCGTCCCTGGGCAGGCCGGTAGCACGCAGCGCGTCTACCAGAGCGGTGAAGCGATACACAGGGTGACATAACCGTAAGTGTTCAAATTTAAACTTCGCGGGAGCGCTGGCCGGAAAGAGATCGTCGAAGACGGCGAACGGCGGAACCGGCGCTTGGAGCGCGATGTCGAGAATGGCCAGAAGTGCCGCGAGCGCGCTCTCCTCGTTGATATCGAAGCCGGATTCTCCATCGAAATATTTGATGCAATCGACATAGAGGCCGCTCGGGTCGTCGAGATGATCGTTCCAGATCGTCGCGTGAAGCGCGGCGACTTCCCGTTCGCGATCCGTCGCGTTCGGTGCCTCAAGCGTATCGGAGTTGGCGTAGAACTCGCGCTGATTGAGGAACGCTGCCGCCTCTTGCAGAGCGAGGCACGATAGAGGCGCCGAGACGGTTAAAGACATCGAGCCCGTGTCGGTGCCTTGTTTATCCACTTCGAAGCGGGGATCGTCGCCGATGGCGATCTCCGCTATCGACGCGCGCCCGCCCAAATGCAGGTCGGCGAGCCGGAAGAGTTCGATAGGAGCGAAATGTCCGATCCAGGAACTCTTGGGCTCGAGCATCATCTTCTCGAGCGCGAACAGAGCTCGCCAATGGTCGACTAGCCGGCGCAACGTGCGATCTTCGGCATCGACGAATGCGCCATATTCTTCACTCGTTGTGAATGGCCACAGAGGTTGGCCCGCCCGCCATCGTTCGAGCGCCTCGGCGCGCCGGTCGATCCTCAACTTGCGCAAAAAGCACTCGACGATCTCCTGGCGACGATGGCTAATCGCGAACACGAACACGCCGAAACGCGTCCCGTGCTGCTGCTGCCAATGCGTATATTCATGTACCAAGCCGGAGGCTGCAACGATGCCCGCGGTCGATTGGTCCCAGGATTCGTCGGCGACGCCCGTCCCGTCGATTTCCGTGAAACAGGTATCGACCCAGAATTGGGCGTCGCCCGACCCCGAACGTCGCGCGGCGAACAACTCTCTTGACTGTCCCATGCCGCCTCCTCGTCGAGCACGGTTCGATCCAAACGGTTTGCGCCCTCGCCTTCGACCCGTTAGCTTCGTCGCATAGCAATATATATATCGATTGCGGGAGATTGGAGAGGTTCTGTTGCCGAAACGCGTCTGCATTTCTATCGCTATTTCCCAAGCGGAGGGCAGCTTGCAGGCCCTGCCGGGCGCGCTCTCGGCCTCGCAAGGATTTGTCGATTGGTCGACTGCGGCGGGATTCGACCGTGTGGTCGGTGTCACCGACGCGACCGAGCCCGTGACGGCGGAACGTTTGCGCGCGGTTCTCAAGGAGGCGATCGGCGACGTCCGCGAGAAGATTGGCCACCTCGTGCTGCATTTCGCCGGGCACGGCTTCAGAAGCGAAATCCCCAATCAGATTCTGCTGCTGAGCGGCTGGGGTCGCCTGCCGTCGGCAGGAATCGACTTTCCGAAATTTCTCGATTTGTTGCGGTACTACCAGATCGGGCGGGTGTCGCTGTTCATCGACGCCTGCAATTCGGATCGCTCGCCTGAGTTTAAAATGGTTTGCGGAGAAGGCGTCCTCGAAAAAAGGGACGAGGAAGCCTCTGTTCCCTTCTACGACCATTTTTTCGCCGCCGCTCCCGGAGAGCGCGCTTTCATGCTGCCGGCCGTAAATGGCTTTCACGCAGTCTGTATATTCTCGACTCTCTCTCTACAGGCCCTTTCTGGAGTTGCGCCAGGGGCGCGCGAGACGCGCGCAGGCCGCGACGCCGTAACATCTGACAGCATCGCTCCTGCGTTGCGGAAGGCGGTGGAGGCCGCGGCCATAGAGTATAGGCTCGTCATGAAGCCCGTGATCCAACGAACTGCCGAAGCTCCAGACAACCTCTACACCGTCCTTCCGATCGGATTTGTCGCGCCGAAACTGCCTCCCCCGCGCACGCCTACTGTGGACGAGCGCGCGTTATTCCCGCGCTACGGACAAAAGCGGCACGAGACGCCCGGCACACGGCTCAGCTTCCGTCCCGAAGCGCGTGAGCGGGCGCCCTCCGAGGCGACGATCTACTCCGCCTTCGCTTCGGAGCCCCGACCTTCGCATTGCGCCGCCGACGCAGGGCTGGTCATAATCGGCGGCATCGCACGGGCAATGCCGCGCACCGCGTCGCCTGCTACCGTGCGGCCCGATCCGGCGACGCCAGCTGGGGCGAGTTTCTGGCAGATCGATAACCTCGACGCCGCGGGCAGCGTTCTGCTCGAATTGGGCAACCGCGCCTATGTCGGCGCGGTCGCTCTGAAGGGCTTCATTTGCACGATCAGTTTGGCACCCGGATATATCCAACCGGGGCAAACGGTCCGTCGGGCGCGCGGTGCCGCGAGTCTCATCTACCGCCCTATCGTCGAGGGTGATCCGCCGTTGGATTTCCTTCTCGCCTCGCGTCGCTCCGAAGCAGTTATGGCGCAATTGCGCGTCGGTGCGCTGGGCGCGGGCGAGGCCTTGTCGCTCGCCGCGGAATTTCGCGAATCGAAACACCGCAATCCGGCGATGGGCGTGCTCGCCGCCTATCTCTACGACGCCATCGGCGACCGCGACGGCATTCGGCGCGTGGCCGCCTTTTACGCCGAAGCGGGGGAGCCCATTCCCTTCGACGTGGCGCTGGTCGCGGGTCTGCGCGGCGCACCCGACGAAGTGGGCCGCCTCTTAGTCGACATCCCACCGATCCCGGCGCGCTGCCCGCAGACGGAAGAGGAGGAGCGCCGCGCCGGCTATTTTCGTGCCTTCGCGGCGATCGGCGGCATTCGCGTCGCCGGCGGGTTCCCCTGGATGCGGCAAGGCTGGACCCAGCTTGATCGCGCCCGCTTTCCGGTCGATCCCGAACTCGCGGGCTTGGCGGCGCATCTGCTGTCGGCGCCGTTCACCACGCTGGACGCGCGCGGAGGCAAGCGCCTGAGGTCGTTGATCGCGGACGGAAGGGCTTGAGATGCGGACCATTTTCATCCACGGAATCCATCAGCAGGGCCGCAACGCTGAAGCGATCCAGGCCGAATGGATCGGCGCATTGAACAGGGCTATCCCGAACCTCGAGACGGTCTTCTACGGCGACGCGCTCGTCGCGGCGATGGAGCCGGGCGAGGCGACAATCATGGGCGTGCCGCTCGCCGACGACGAGCGCTCTTTCGTCGCCGCAGCGCTGCGCCAGATCGCCATCGAATACGGATTCGATCTCGATCAGGATCAGGCGGTCTCACAGGGCGTCTTCGACAACCGTGTCATCATTGGAGTGGCGAAGTGCCTGAACGAGAAATTTCCGGCGCTCGGGGACCTGGCGCTAAGCCTGGTGCGGCAGGCCTACGCCTATCTCAAACGGCCGGCGGCAACGGCAGCGGTTGACGAGATCGTGCGGCCGGTTATCGCCGCCGGACCCTGCATCGTTGTCGCTCATTCCCTGGGCACAGTGGTGAGCTACAAATTGCTGCGTTCGCTCGGGCAGCAGGTCCCACTCCTGCTCACCCTCGGCTCGCCCTTGGGTCTTGCACCCGTACAGAACGCGCTCGGACGGCCGCGCGTCAAACCGGACGGCGTGGCCCGCTGGTGGAACGGGCTCGATCCCAATGACGCCGTCACTTTGGGCACGCCCCTGACTGTTAGCACATTTGCAGAGGGCGTCGTGAACAAGACGACGATCGACAATGGCGACGAACCCCATGCGATTACACGCTATCTGAAGGATCCAGACGTCCGCGCGGAGATCGCGGCGGCCCTGGCGCGTCCTTGATCCGACTAAGCCGGAGGCTCGCTCGTCCGAATGAACGTTCATGTCACTGTCGAAGACGCCGCCTTTGCTGCTTTTGCTGCGGATAGAGGGCTCCTGGTGGCGCCGGTCGCCGAGGGCGACGACTTCCTGCGCCCGATGCTGCATTCGATCGGTCGCCGGCTCGCTGAATATCCGAAGAGCGTGCTGCCGCGCCCTCCCGCGAAGGGGATACGGCTGGGATTCGTCGAGGAGCCCTCGCCGAACACATTCGTCGAGTCCTGGCGCGCGCATGTCATCATCGGCGTCCACACGGGCCTGCTGCTGTCGCTGCTCGAGGCGACCGTGCAGTTACAAGATGATATCGGCATGTTCGACGCCGGATTCGGGTCAGGACCGGTGCCGCCCGCGCCAATCGACCTTGCTCTCCCTTTGGGCCTGACGAGCTATCTTCGCCACCGTCTCGGACTTGGCGAGGACGAAAGCGTCATTCGCGAGGCCGGCGCCGCGGAAACTGGAGCCAGCCGCCGCGCCATGAATTTTCTCGGAGCAGGGCTCCAGTTCGCCTGTCTGCACGAATTCGGACATCTGGCCTGCGGTCACCTCGCATGGCTGCGCGGACGCGGACGAGTGGCGCGGCTGTTCGAAAACCCTGAGGAGGCAGCGAGTGTTCTCCCGCGCGCAGATTCGGCGCTGCGCTTCTTCGAACACGAAGCGGACATATTCGCGCTCGAAACCTTGCTTCGTTCCGCGATGACGCGTCCGCCGCAACAGACGTCGGCGACCGACAAGATGAACGAAATCACGACGACGATGCTCGCTTTTCTATTCGTCGCGCTCGGTTGGATCGGCCTAGAGCAAACGATCGGCCGCACCGCAGATGCGACGCATCCGGACCCTCGAGATAGACTGTTCGCATTGCCGCTCGCGCTGACCGGCCTCCTCGAGGAATCGGTTTCCTTCCGCGCGCCATTGACCGAAGCCGTCCGCCGCTGCCAGGCGATTCTCGCTCGCGTCATCGTTCGCTGCCCGGCCTTTCGGGCGCCCGGCGCGGTTTTCGATCGTGCAGAGGTCGGCAGGGTGGAAGCGCTCATCGACTGGATGCGCCGAATGGACATGCAGACAGCTGCGCGGTCGGCAGGCGGCCCTCATGATTGAATTCGACCCAGATCAGATCGAACACGAGGCCATCCGGGCCCACTACCAGAGGGTAAATCGCCGTGGCGTCGCGATGGCGAGAGCGATCGCCGAGACCTTCCCAGACCGGCCCCCCGTGAGATTCGTATTCGAGGAAGGTGACAGTTTCAACGCCTTCGCGGGTCGAGAGGAACGGGGCTATCTGCTGCGAATGGCCAAGCCGGTCCCTTATCTGCTGCTAATCCTGTTCGACAGACTACTCGGAGATCCGCGCCTGCTGCCTTGGCTGGATTCGCAGGGAGAGGCCTTCACGGAATACGAATTGCCCTTCGTCCTCGATCCCGCCGACTTCTCCCGGCGCGGCCGCTGGTCAATCAGGCTGACTGGCATACGTTCGTTTGCGTCGAGCATGTTGGCTGACATAGCGATCGCTTTCATTCAGATGCATGAGCTCGGGCACGTGCTGTGCGGTCACGTCGATGCCAATCAAGCGTTGACCGGCCGACACGCGATGGCTGAAATCTATGACAAGGGTGGCGGCCGCAGCCGCGCACAGAGCGCGCGCGAACGTATATGGGAGTCCGATGCCGACGCCGTCGCCGCCGGCCTGCTCGAACAATACCTGCGAGAGCTGGAAGCTGCGACGCAGACCGACGACAAAACTCGGCAGGTGTTCGGGCGCGGCGAGCATGCCATAGAGCACTTGCTCGCACTCGCGATTATGTCGTTGTTCGCGCTCTTTGCATATATTCGCGGGGCGCGTTACTCGCTGCGGCGTCAGACGAGCCATCCCCATCCCTATCTGCGCGCGCAATATACCAAGAACATGCTCATGACTGTCGCGCGCCGCGCTTGGCCTCTCGATCTCGACGCCTTCGGCGAATTTCTCGATTTGCGGATCGACGAAATGCTCACGGCGCTCGAGGCGGTAGGGCTGTCGAAGAACGAGTTGTTCGATGACGCCTATATCGCCCGCAGCGAGCGCCAACTTGATGTCTTAATGAAGAAACGCACGAAATACCGCTCTTCTGCGTCGACGCGGTCCTGGATTTTCTGGGATTAGAGTTCGATCGAAAAGGCACTGGCGTTACGTCTCAGGGCGGTTGAAGCGGTATGCGATCAAAATTCCCCTGCTGAAATAGACTCGAGCAAAGAAGGACGTTTTACGAACGGGGCGGTCGATGACGAGCCGCCACAATGGCCGGGCTTGCTTGGGAAGACTGAAGGCTCGATGCGCGAACGCATGCGATCCGGAAATTCATTTCCGACCGTTGGTTTCGACTTCTTTCGCCTGGAAATTATAGTGTCGAAAAAAATGAAGGCGGCTGAACTGCCGCCTTCAAAGAGACTACCGAAGAATGTTTTGGCGCTGTGGGAGGATCCGCTTCACTTGTCGAGACCAAGCAGCTTGATGATAGTGTTCTCCGCGATTCGGATCAGCCGATCAGTCCCGCCGAAAATCGAGAACCCTACGATTTCTTTCGCCGGCATCAACGCCCAGTCCGGATATTGTGTGAAGCGCCGAAGCTGCGACGGATCGACACCAAGGGATGCACAATGTTTCAGTGCCTCCGGGGTCATCGCCCACAGATCCAGGGCGCCCTTGCGAACTTCGCGATCGAAAACCTCATCGAAACGTTCAGGCGCACAGCCTACAGGCATCCGCACATGTAGTGCGCGAGCGCGGACAGAAACCGGGCTTCCAAGTGAGGGGCGGCGTGTCGGATAAAGGTGGCTTGGGTACCAGGAATTCCAGCCGGGCTCGCGAATGTAATTTCCATCCTTGTGGAAGTAGGCGCCCACCTCATCACGCCGGAGCTCGCACATCCGACGTTCCAGTCCATCTTCAGAACAGGTTGAGGCCTTATAGGTGGGCAGAAGAAAAGCTCGGGAAAGCGCGGAAAGCCCGGGGCACGCACCGGCGTAAATCATGCGCGCGTCTCCCGGCTTGAACAGGTCGAGATAAGCCGAGGAGGTGAAGATCGAGGTTTCGTCGAGATTGAGATTCTGTCCTCCAGCCTTCGGCCATTGAGTATTTAGCTTTCGCGACTTTCGCTTCGAATTTGGGGGCGGATAGTCCACGCCAAAATTGTTGGAACGTGCGACGTCAGGCCGGTCCTTGAGCCATTCGTTGCACCAGGCTTTGGAGATGCTGATTTTCTTTTCATTCATGATGTTGTCATTCTACCTTTTGGGGTCCCGAAAACCGAAACCTCAATTGGAAGAACTTTCATCGACTGGCGCCAAGCGCCGTCCTTGTTTTGAAAATCCATCCTCGTCGTGAATCAGGCTCGATCGCCCAAGCAATTCAGCGTTTGGCAAGACGATAGGTGCGATTCCTCGACCAACCGGATTGAATGCCGCGGTCCAAGCGCCAAAGATCAAATTCGCAATTCCTCACAGAGTTTGCCAATGCAGCTGCATTATTCATGCAGCAGCCTTCAAAGCGGCGTGCTCATTGGCGCTGGTTATCACGCCGTACAGCTTTGGCGCCAAGAAAGCTTGATCCTGGGAGGGAACGTGGAGGCCTGTTACCTATAAAGAGTCGTTATCTTCCTTTCCCGCGATTTTTGGCCAAAACGCGATTGCGAATGGCTCGCGCTTTGGGGCTGACGCGCACTGCGGGATTAACGACCGGCGCCGGTTGAGGCGACGAGGGCTGTTTCCGATGATCTTCTTCATCGTCCAAAACACGGCGCGTTTGTCCTTGGAGAAACTCACCTAGATCCAGCGACGAATACGTCTCGGAATTCCGCTCGTAGGCGTTATTGGAATTTCGTGCGCGCAAGAGATTCAAAATCGCCAGCGCCGTTTCAGTCTCCATTTTTCTCCAGATCGGTACGGTCGATGCAATTGCGGTCGAAGTAACCGAGGATAGAGTTGATCGCGCGTGATCAACGATTGTTGTCGCATAATGTCTCCAATCGTGCTGCCTTGCGAGATCGAGCGCGGGGAGGAACGAATGAACAAAAGTTTTTATGCGTTCTTTCGAGTGACCTGTCGCCAATAATCGAAGCGCGATCTGAGAATCGACCTCTGACTGACTCCGATATTGAAAGTCGTTTCGCATTATGTCACGGAAGTGCGCAAGGTACGAAAATCCAATTCCTTTTGAGGCTTGAGCAAATCGCCGCAGGATCGCGAGATCATACAATCGCATATTGTCGAGTTGTTTCCGAACGCGACCAATCTCCTTTTCGATGAGTTCTCGGACCAGCGCGCAAGTCCGTGCTGGAAACTCACTAATTACTCGCACTACCCAATCGCTTTTTCTGGACCCGCCGCTTCCAGGAGTCTTCGTCCCTGGCAGCATATGTTCTGTTGCCCGATTAAGGGAAGGGTCCGCGCCGTATCTTCTGCGAAGTTCAGCGACAGTATTACTGGCAGCCTGCCTAGCGGCGGCGGAACCATCCGACGGCGCGCCAAGCAGCACCTGGAGTTTGCCAGCATCGATTTCCAAAACGAGTTCTGGGCTAAATCCATCGGTCAACATTTGCTCGTAGGCGGCCCTCGAAATACCGTCAATGACAATATGGTGCTTGTTTCGAGTGATCGGCTGAATTGATATCCATGCCTGTTCAATCTGCATTGTTTCAATGAGATCGCCGTGAACGGCCACTTCGTCGATATTGCCGGCTGGAACCATGAAAATCTTTTTGGGGCCATTCCCCGGTTCTGCCTTATGGAATTTTAGCTGATATGCATCTGCTTGAACTACGCGGTGGTATCGACCTAGCGCTGAATTCGGATCGTGTGGCGGCGGAGGTGGACGCCGAATCGGCGCCAATACAGGGCGCTCGACTCCAATCTCATCGGCGAGTTTCGCGATGTCGATGTTCGTGCTGATCGCCCCGCCAACCGCTTTGGCCAATGCCGGCGCAAAGGAAATTGCTCGTGTCGATTCGGCCGCACGTTTATTGATGATGTCGATTTTCGCCCTTTTTTCCTGGATCGCTTCGAAGAGTGAGACAGTTACTCCAGGCGCTGGTTCGTCGGGTCTGGAAACGAGCGGTGTGTTTGACGGTTCGAACGCGCCGAAGCGCTTGGTCAGTGTCTTGATCGCCGCCTTACGATAGGAGGATGCCTTTACGGCCTCTTCGCCAATCAACATGACGGCGCCAGAGCCCTTTAATTTGTATGAGATGCCTTCCGCCGCCAGGCGCGCATGCAGATCCGCCCACGACTTGGCTGTATCGATAATTGGGCCAGCGACCTCGATTGCGATTCGCTCCGCGCTCATCTGACCTTGCCGTGTCTCCACATTGGCCGCCTTGGTAGAAAGCGTGTCACGTCGTTCGACGTCTTCGACAATGACTGCTCCTTTGGGCAAGGCCATATATGCCGACCGTAGCCGTGCCTCCGCGATAAGCCGCGCTCTTCGGGCATCTATTGTATCGGCTGCTGCCGCAACAAGAACTCGTCGAGTTTGCTGTTCATGGGCTTCGTCATATCGATGATCACCGCGAGGTGTTAGAGTTCTCCAGAGCCCTCCGTCAGCAACTTTAGAGGCCGCCCCTTTGGGCAGGTTCATATACGCGGACCGAAGCCGTGCCTCCGCGATAAACCGCGCTCTTCGCGCGGCTATCGAGCCGGCGGCAGCCGCGACAAGATCTCGTCGAGTTTGCGGTTCATAATCTCCATCCCGTCGATGATCGCTGCTAGGGGGTCGATTTCTCCGGAGCCCTCCGTGAGTAACTTTAGAATCTGTTCGGTGCCCTTGTGGGCCGCCGTGGCTTCCGTTGCCGCTGTAGCGATCATATCCGGTTGTTGTTTGACGGTTGGTTGCGACTTGTCTGACATATTGGTCTCCCATGACTTGAAAGCGTGCGCCGGACTCCCGCCGCCAGCCTTGCGCGTGTTCAATTCTTGCAACCGCGCGTCCGATTGCGTTGTGCCAGAAGGCGACTTTTGTCGGCGTTGTCGCATCCGGAGCAACGCGATTAATGATGACATGAAGATGAAGATTGCGGGCGTCGTGCAGCGTCCATATGGCTTGATGTCCGCGCAGGCCGGCTTCGTCGAGCAGATAGGCGACGGCTTGCCGGACTTCCCGTTGATCGGGCTGCTCGCCCGGCTGCCACGACAGAATAAGGTGTTCGATGGGCGAGCGAGCTTTGACTGCGCCCGCCGCGGTGGCGGCCATTTCCTCGATCTGCGCTTCGCGTTTAGTTGACACAAATCCGCATGCGCCGACAAAAAGGATATCACCGCGGTCGTCGTCAACTCCAGCTCGGTCGATGTAGGCCGCCAGCGATCGAACTTGGTCGGGGATTGACGCGGCGGTCACACGCCCTTCGGCCCGCTTGCCGATCGTCATAGTCTACCTTTCGGAGAGGTGCGAGATTGCTCGGCGGATGTCCGCGAGCGCCGTACGACCCGCCTCGGCGAGTCCTCTGGTGCGGATAGCAAGCATTGCGATTCCGCCCGTTCGCCGAAGCTCCCTGATGATTGCCGCATCGCCTTTGGCGATGATGTGGCCGCCAAGGAGACGCCTTCGGGCGTATTCCGCGAGGGTCATGTCGCCGGCCGCCGCGAGTTCCGCCAGGCGCGAATGTTCTGCGGGTTCCAGCCGGACCAGCAGCTGCTGGGATTTTGCACGGCGCTCCGTGCCCTGGCGTTTAGACAAGGCCGGTCCTACGGGGCTTGGGGGGACCCCAACAGGATATTGGGAGGTGAGAAGCGCAGCGCCGAACGCCCATCCCTTTTGATACCGCGTGCGCGGATATCAAAGGGCATCCTGCCCTCTCCGTATTAACCGATCCTTAATGGCGATTGAGCCGGCGATAGATAAATGAATGACAAGCTCTCGTATGCGCTGAGACTGCCGAGTGGCGGTGGCGAAACAGCGTTAAACGAAACTTTGATTCAAAATGGCGGATGGAAAATCAACGCAAGAACGTCTGGGACCTGAATGGGTGAAGATCGCCATACAATGTTTGGCGAACTCGGCACAACCGTCCCGTCTGGATTAACCAAGTATCAATGAAAACTTCGCCGCCGATAGAACAAAACGGGCACAAGCCTCTATATGTGATGGGACGAAAGAGCGCCAACGGCGAAACCGCGTTGCATGAAAGGTTGGGTCCCGATGGGCAAAGGAAATCAAAAGCGAGAACGCCTGTCGAATGAGTGGGTGGTACAAGCCAAACAACGCTTGGATAAGCTCGGGACAACGGATCCGCCGAAATTGCAAAAGAGAGATTACTCTAAGACAGAGGTTGTTGAAATACTGGCGGATGAAATTCTTAGCCTAATGCAACGCGGATTCTTGCTTCCCCACATCGCGGAAACAATCTCGGACAAAACAAATACACTGACCTCCGACCTTTTGAAAACTTATCTCGCGCGCCGCGCAAAGCGCGCACAAGCCAAGGACAATGAGCATGCAAGTGTACCGCGTTCACGCGTAGCTTCCAACGGGCCCAAGGCAACCGCCCCCGTCAACCAGAGCGCGACTCACCCTAAAAAGGGGGGCGATGGGCCCATTGATCTGGCTCGCGCGAAGGGTGCGCCGGCCAAGCAGTTGAGTTTGGCGAAGGCGACTTCGAAGAGCGCGGTTGGCTCCCCAGCCTCGCGAACCAAAGCAAAGCCTTCTGAGCATGACAGAACCACGACGACGAAGCCCAAGGGGACGTTCTTCGACATGGATTTATCAAAGGAAATCTAAGGAGAAATGTAATGGTCAAAAGAACAAATAATGAACAATCGCCGCCGCTTAAGAAATCGCTCCGGCAGTCTGCCTCCGAAATCGCCATACGGGTGGCGCTAATCGGCGGCGTAAAGGGCGGAACAGGTAAATCCACCTGTTGTCATGCGCTGATTGACAAGCTGCTTGGAATGGGGCGCCACGTCATTTTGATCGAAACGGATACGGGCAACCCCGACGTGGGGGCATGTTACGTCCAACTAAACAAGGACGGCACGCAAACTCCCATCCCAGGAATAGAAGTTTTGCCGATGGAGATGGGGACCCGGGAAGGCTTCACTGCTGTCATCCGCGCGATCGAGAAACGCAAGTATGAAGAAGCGTACGTCGTGATCAACTCGCGGGCAGGAAACATCAACGAATTTCAGCAGTATGGCGCCTTCGTCGTAGCGCTGGTGGAACAGTTGGGGGCCGACGCCATCAGAACAATGTGGGTGATCAACCCTTTTCGCGATTCGTTGCTCTCCTTGAAAAAGTTTGTCGAATCTGTGCCGACGATGCCCGTCGATGTCATCATGCCGAAATGCTGGGGCGAAGAACGCCATTATAAATTGTTCAATGAAAGCGAAATAAAGCCGAAGCTGGAAAAGATCGGCGGCAAGTGTCTCATGTTTCCGGTTGTGCAACCCGACCAAATGATCGGTCTGTTTGTTGATCGCCAGAACATCGAAGCTCAATCGAAAAGCGCCGACTTTATCGGTCAAGTTGAGATTCAGACGCTTCGAAGCGAGGTTGACGCCTTTTTCACGGCCCTGACGGAGGGCTAGTGATGTCCGATGCTTCGCCGTCGCCCGATGCGCTTCTGCGCGATATGCTGTCGGTAGTTGGCAGCAAGCCAACCGATGCCGACCTCCAGGAAATGTATGCCATCAGCAAGGTCACAGGCGTTCGCGACGACGATCTAATGTGGAAATTCTACATTCCACTTCAGCTCAATCGTCACCTCGATCGCCAATTGCGCGGCCAAATTCGCGCCGATTTCGAAGCCGAAAAAGCCGCGGCCGAAATCAAGATCGGCGAATATACCGCAAGCGGGCAGTCAACCCTCGCAAAGGCGATCGCATCGGGTGTTGATCTAGCGGCGTTCAACCGGAATTTTCGTCGCTTCGCAACGATGATGATCACTGCTGTTGTCTCCGCAACCGTTCTGATCGTCGCGGCGGCATCGGCGGGCGCTGTATATTTCATCAACGCAACCGCGAAGTCGGCAGAGGCCCGAATCCTAGCGCAGCAAATGGCGTCTGTTGAAGCGCAAAACACAACGGCAAACCGCGTCGCTGACACGATAGGCCTCGCGCTCATCGGGTCGATGAAAAGCAAATTTTCGACGGAGCTTGACGAGATTGTCAACATCCGCGTCCAATCGGCGCTGGAGTGGGTCGGCAAACAAAAGCCCGACGTCAACTTATTGCTTGCGGCCGAGAGCCGAACCCCCGGCATACTGAAATTCGCGCAATCGCCACGCGCGGGCGACATCAAACGCGCCGAGGAGCGCACTCCTGGGCTCGTCGATTTCATGGTCCGCTATGGGCCCGACGCGATGTCGGTTTTCGCGGCAAACGGTAATGCGCTCTGTGGCAATCGAACTATAGGTGCCGATGGGAAGGCTACTTGCCTTATATGGGCTCCCAAGTAGCTTCTGAGCCGGCCCTTCCCAATTCGTTTGACGGACCTTTCGTGTCGGACTGATGGACCTGCCGTTGACAACGGGGAAGATGCTTGGTCAATCGTAGTACCCCCGTGTTTAGCGGTGGTGTTGCGGCAGGCGCGAAATATGAACGATTCGGCCATTGGCCCTACCATAGAACTCGGAAGTTTCGTCGAAATTCGCGGTCGCCCGTGGTTGGTCGAGGCGGTTCAAGGTGAACTGCAGGACCTTCAGACTCTCAACCTCTCGTGCATCTCGGATGACGCGCAAGGCGAACGACTTGATGTCCTTTGGGATGCCGAAATCGGTGCGATTTTGCTTGACGATGATGGGTGGCGAAATGTCGGTGGCGAGCTTCCTGACAAGGCCGAGGTGTTGGCTGCGCATCTTCGGGCAATAAGATGGCGATCAGCGACCGCCGCTGACAGAGATCTGTTGCAAGCGCCCTTTCGCGCGGGCATTCGCCTTGATGCCTATCAGTTGCTCCCACTTCGCAAGGCGTTGCGCCTTCCGCGCGTAAATCTGCTAATCGCGGATGACGTCGGTTTGGGCAAGACTGTCGAAGCAGGCCTCGTCGCGCGCGAACTCCTGCTGCGGCGCCGCATCGATTTCATCGTTATCGCCGCCCCGCCGTCAATGACTATCCAGTGGAAAGACGAACTGGAAGCAAAATTCGGCCTTTCGTTCGAAATTGTAGACCGGGAGCGTATTAGTGAAATGCGTCGCCTTCGGGGATTCTCCGTGAACCCTTGGTCGACAGGCTCCCGATTTATCATTTCGCATCGATTGCTGACTGATGAAGTCTACGCGGCCGGGCTGCGCGGCGTTCTCGATGAGTTTCGCGCCCGCGCACTCTTTATATTGGACGAAGCACATCACGCGGCCCCAGCGGCAGGTATCCGGTATGCAATCTCAAGCCAGCTCACGAAAGCTGTTCGTGAACTTGGCGAGCGGTTCGAGCACCGTCTCTTTCTGACCGCAACGCCGCACAATGGGCATTCCAACAGTTTCTCGGCCTTGCTTGAGATGTTGGATCCACAGCGCTTTACTCGCGGGGTTGAAGTTCGGCCTCGCGACCTTGAACCGGTCATGGTTCGCCGGCTCAAGGCCGATCTTCGTCGTCTCGGGGAAGCATTTCCAGAGCGAATCATTGAAGCGGTTCGCATTGCGGGATTGCCTGAAGATACACCTGAGCTGGAACTCGCGCGTCGGCTGGCTGCTTACGGCGAGATGCGGATGAGACGCATTGCGACTCTTCCAAGCCAGAAGGCGTCGATGGCGAAGTTGGCTTTCGTCGGGCTTCAACAGAGGCTCCTCTCTTCAGTCGCAGCTTTTGCTCGAACGCTTAAAGTCCACAGGGCAACTTTGCAGCGCTCCCTTGACGGCGAAGAAGCGGGACGGGTGGCCACCGCGGCCTTGGCGTTCGTCGGCGGGCCTTTGAATGAAGATAGCACCGAACTTGGTCTGGAAGACGATCGGGCCGAGAAAGCGATCGACGCGGATGATGACGCCTTGACGGAGGCGGCCTCAGCGCTTGGGCTAACCGATGCACCTGAGGGCAACGTGCGCGCGGAATTGGCCTCGGTCGATGACATGCTGGCCATGGCGGAGCGTTTCGCCTCGCGGTCGGACGCTCGCGTACACTGGTTGAGTCACTGGATCAAAGCCAACCTCTTCACTGGCGATCAGTGGAATAACCGGCGCCTCATTATATTTACCGAATATGAAGATACACGCCGCTGGCTCGAACGGCGCCTCCGTGAAGTGATTTCGGAGAGCGATCAGGCCGACGACCGCATTGGAGTCTTCACGGGTGCAACTGGTTCGGATCGAAGAGAAGAAGTCAAGCGCGCCTTCAACACAGATCCCGTTGTCGAGCCATTGCGAATTCTCATCTGCACGGATGCGGCAAGGGAGGGCATAAATCTCCAGAGCTACTGTTCGGATCTGGTTCATTTTGATTTGCCATGGAACCCCTCTCGTTTGGAACAGCGCAATGGCCGTATCGATCGAAAACTCCAACCTGCTAAGCAAGTCACTTGCCGATATTTCCGTTACGAGCAACGAGAAGCGGACATTGTGTTGGAGGCGCTCGTCCGGAAGACGGAGACCATTCGGGAACAGCTTGGATCGGTCGGCCAGGTAATCGAAGACCGTATCGCGAAACGTCTCGCGGAAGGCGGCATATTGAAAGGTCATGCCGCCGAGATGGCTCGCGCTATTGCGGAAGAAAGCGATGCCGAGCGACTGAATCGCGCGCGAGCGGAAATGGACGACGACGAACGTGTACGTCACGAGCGATTGCTCAAGGAGCAAACCGACCTGCAGCGCGCGCTGGAGCGTTCGCGAGAACGCGTTGGGGTTGACCCCGAAGATCTTCATCGGGTAGCGGCGGCGGCTTTGTCGCGCGCTGGTTACGTGCTTGACGACGCGCGTGGCGCATCCATCGGCAAAGTGGAAACCTATCGGCTCAATCCAAACGATCCTGCATTCACGAAGGACTCCGGATGGGACGATGCGTTTGACGATCTCAGGATTCGACCACGTAAACGCGGTGAGCGCCTCGGCGACTGGCGGCGAGACGCGCCCATTCGGTCGATTTCCTTTAGTCCTCCAATCATGCCCGATGGCCGCGATGCCTCGGACGTGGTGCAAGTTCATCTTGAACACCGCCTTGTCAGGCGGCTTCTTTCGCGCTTTCTCAGCCAAGGTTTCCAGTCGAAACTGTCACGCGTGTCGGTCATCTATGGGCCTGGAGCACAGCCCCGTCTGGTATTGATGGGACGCCTTGCTGTGTTTGGAGCCGGAGCGGCCCGGTTGCACGAGGAAGTCATACCGATCACAGCGATCTGGACAGAGTCGGAACGCGATCGGAAGCCCCTGCGGCCCTTGGGAGAGAGTGGCGAGGAGAAGACCCTCAATCAGTTGGAAGCGGCACTCCGCGATGCCCGTGAAGCATCTGGCGCGGCGGTCGCGCGTATCAAGAATTTTGTCGCGAAGGATATCGCAGACCTCGTGCCGGCCTTGGAAAAATTTGCAGCAGATCGGCTCACTACTGTAACGGCTCAACTTCGAAAGCGGGGGGAAGAAGAAGCGCGTTCGTTGGCCGACCTACTGGATCAGCAGAAATCGCGCATCGCGAAGGCGGCGAAAGAATTCGATCCCAATCAGCTGACCCTAGATCTTGTACCCGATGAGCGCCGTGAGCGTGAGGCGGACCGGCGGCATTGGGAAGGACGGCTGACTAGGCTTGAACGCGAATTGCGCGATGAGCCTCAGCGACTCCGCGAGACATATGAAGTTCGCGCGCATCGCCTGGAGCCGGTCGGCCTTGTCTATCTCTGGCCGGTCTCAGGGTGATCCCGATGGCAGCGGAAACCTATCGCGATCCCGATCTCGAATGGCTCGACCATGTACCCCCGGTGGGCCTCGTCGTTGCGCCGTCGCTCCTGAAGGAACTTGGCCTTGCACCGACCAGGCAAACGCCCATCGACACCGGCCAAGTCGAAGAGGTTTTGGGCTCGGAGCTTTCCAAGCCCGCACTCACAGATGCTTGGACGTTTGTGGAACAGGTGCTCGGCTGGGAGGCGCGCCATATCGCTGGCGCGCCCGGTGGCCCCGTCGTTCCCGATGACCTGCTCGTCGCACTTCCTGAGCACGGCACCACACTTCGACCAACATGGGCGGTCGCCGAACTTGGGGACGGAGATCGATCCTGGCAGCTTCTTGTTCGCGTCGAGGCGCCTGGCGTCGACCCGGACGCCCGGAATGCCCTCGATGGCTGGGAGGCGACACCCCATCAGCGCTTTGAGCGGCTATTGCGCGACACCGGCGTTTTCGCAGGCCTGCTGATTTCCGAGAGGGACGAGCGCAGGGATGGCGAGGTCCGGTACTATCCGGAGTTTCGTCTGGTGTATGCACCGCGTGGCGAAACCTCAGGGCATCAGAGCTTTCCGATCCGGCCTATGACCATGGTCGCCGGTCGACCAATGCTTGGAGGTCTCAAGCTTCTGCTTGATCGGTTCCGCCTTTTCTCGGATTCCGACAGTCGGCGCCTGCCCGCGCTTCTAAAACGGAGTCGAGATGCGCAGGCGCTGGTTTCAACCGCGTTGGCTGAACAGGTGCTCGGCGCGCTTCACGATCTCCTGCGTGGACTGGACAGCGCTGAGCCGCCGCTCGTGCGCGGTCTTGCCGCCAATCGACCCGATCATCTCTACGAGGGGTTGCTAACGGTCTTGATGCGTCTGGTCTTCGTGCTTTACGCCGAGGACCGGGATTTGCTTCCGTCGCGATCAGATGCTCGCGCGCGTGAAGTCTATGAGACGAGCTATTCTGTTCGCGGCCTCTACGCGAAACTCACGGAAGACGCGACGCTCAACCCTGACACCATGGACGAACGCCGCGGTGGATGGGGTGGCCTGTTGGCATTGTTTCGTTTGATTCACGCCGGCCACCGCACAGGCTTCGTACAGGCCCGCGGCGGTAAGTTGTTCGATCCCGACGAGTTCCCGTTTCTTGAAGGGCGCGCCTCAAAGGATGAGCCGCCACGGATACTTGCGGTTTCCGACGGGTGTCTGCTCCGAATCCTCGAAGGGCTAATGACCCTGAAGCTACGCGGCGCGACGCGTGAGCGTTTGTCTTACCGGACCCTCGACGTTGAACAAATCGGATCGGTCTATGAGACTGTTATGGGGTTCAGGGCCGAGGCTGCAAAAAGCCGCGTGCTCGCCATCAAGGCGGGCAAGAACAACAAGACCCCGGTGTTTGTCGCGCTTGATGAGCTTCTTGCGAAGAAGGGAAAGGACCGGATTAAGGACCTGAAGGAAAATGTCGGACGCGCCTTAACCGCGGCTCAAGGCAAGCCGGTCGAAGAAGCGAAAAGTATTGAAGATCTAGTGGCGGCACTAGATAGCATGGTCGATGAGCGCGGCTCTCCCAAAAAGCGCGTGGCGTCGTCTGGCACACCGATTCTGCAGCCCACGGGAGAACGCCGCCGAACGGGCAGCCATTACACGCCCCGCTCTCTCACCGCGCCGATCGTCAAATACGCGCTGGAGCCGGCGTTCGACCGGCTGGGCCCTGACGCGACTCCGGACCAGGTGCTGGATCTGAAGGTGTGCGACCCGGCCATGGGTTCGGGCGCCTTCCTGGTCGAAGCCTGCCGCGCCTTGGGCGAACGTCTCGTAGCGGCCTGGACCCGCTGGCCGGAAACGCGGCCCACAATCCCGGCGGACGAGGACGAGGAGCTTCACGCTCGCCGTCTCGTCGCGCAGCGGTGCCTCTATGGCGTCGATAAGAATCCACGCGCCGTCGACCTCGCGCGCCTGTCGCTTTGGCTGGCCACGCTGGCGCGGGATCATGAATTCACTTTCCTCGACCATGCGTTGAAATGCGGCGATAGTCTTGTGGGATTGAACACAGCGCAGATCGCGGCGGCGAACTGGGATGAATCGAAGCCCGGCCTGCCGCTGTTCCGTCAATTGGTGCGAGACAAGGTGGAGAGGGCGACGCGGGGCCGCGCCGAAATCCAGAATGCATCAGATGATACAATGCGCGCCATTCAGGAAGCGCGGCACCGCAATCTCGAATCCGAAGTTTCGCCTATCCGCACCATGGGCGATGCGGTGATCTCCGCCTACTTCGCCGCCGACAAGGCGAAGGCGCGTGAAAAGGCGCGCGCCAATGTCGAAAGTCACATGTCTGGTCATCCACCGCGCTGGGACTTACTCGAAGCAGCGGCTACTCGGCAACGCGCCGGCGAACGCGGCATTATACCGTTCCACTGGCACTTGGAGTTCCCCGAGGTGTTCACGCGCGAGAATGGCGGGTTTGACGCCATCGTTGGCAACCCACCTTTTGCGGGGAAGAATACAATCATCGCTGGGAGCGCGAAGAATTACCTTCCTTGGCTACAAACCCTGCATGAAGGCGCACATGGCAATGCCGATCTGGTAGCGCATTTCTTCCGACGCGCATTCGGCCTGCTGCGGCAAGGCGGTGTGTTCGGGTTGATCGCCACCAACACCATCGGCCAGGGCGATACACGCGCATCCGGCTTAACGAGGATCATCGCCGGTGGTGGCGCGATTCTCCGGGCCACGCGGCGGTTGAAATGGCCCGGCGAGGCGGCGGTAGTGGTCTCGGTCGTGCACCTTACGAAAGGCGAAGCCGCGACGCCGGTGCTTGATGAAAGTCATGTGCGTCGCATCTCAGCCTATCTCGTGGAGGGTGATCTCGACTCCTCACCAGTCGCGCTCGTGGGCAATTTAGGCAAGGCATTTCAAGGTTCCATTGTACTCGGCATGGGTTTCACCTTCGATGATGTCGCTGCTTCAAAAGGTGAAGCTGAAAGCCTTGACGCAATGCGAGTTCTGATAGCTAAAAACCCTCGCAATGCAGAACGCATTTTCCCGTTCATTGGATGGAAGGAAGTCGCGTCTTCGCATATTCATGCGCATAGCCGTTTTGTCATCGACTTCTTTGATCGACCGTTAAAGCGCGATCATAGTCTTGATTCATGGATGACAATGGATGATGCCGCTCAGGCTCAATGCCGGAGTTCGGGAATTGTCCCATGTGACTATCCAGACGAAGTGGCAGAGGATTGGCCTGATCTCGTAGAGATTGTCAGGTTAAGAGTAAAACCAGATCGAGATGGTCAGACTCGAGACGCCTTACGCCAACGTTGGTGGCAGTATGCGGAAAAGCGCCCCGGACTCTATCGTGCTATTGCGCCATTGAGCCACGTCCTTGTGACTTCAAGCCAAGCTGCTTCTCACATTCTCTTTGCACAGCTCGACGCTAGCAAGATTTATTCGTCGAATTTGAACGTAATTGCAAGCGACCGCTTTTCGACATTGGCTTTGCTTCAAGCGCGCTCGCACGAGCTTTGGGCAAGGTATTTTGGCTCTACCGTAAAAGACGATCCAACCTACACGATAAAGTTGTGCTTCCGAACTTTCCCATTCGCCGATGCCTACGAGACAGACCCAAGCCTTGAAGCAGTAGGCGAGGCCTATCATGCCTTCCGCGCTGAGTTGATGATCGAGCGCAACGAGGGTTTGACCAAAACTTACAACCGCTTTCACGCGCGCGGTGAAAACGCCGGCGACATCGCTCGCCTCCGCGCACTCCATCACGAAATGGATGTCGCCGTGTTGCGCGCGTATGGGTGGGCTGATCTGGCTAATCGCGCCGCGCCCGAGTTCATCGAGCAGGTCGCCGACGAGGGCAAAGCGCCCAAGACACGCCTCGATTGGCCCGCCGAATTCAAGGACGAAGTTCTCGCGCGTCTTCTGACCCTCAATGCCGAACGCGCAGCGGAAGAGCGTGTGGCGGGATTGGTGGCGGCTGATGAAGGCGACGAGGACGAAGATGTTGGAGAGGTCGTAGATGAATGAGACGTCTCACCTTTCGTTCGAAGCCCAATCCCGCTTAACGGGCGCCCCGTCGGCGAAGGGTTTTGATCGCGCGTGTTATTGCGTTCGAGATCATGGCGACGGCACGGGCACCGTGGTTCTCGACTGGTATGAAGTTTCAGACGGACGGGACTACGGGAGTTCGGATGAATTTATGCGAGCCGAATTGAGCGTCGCGATTAAGGTCGTTAATCTTTTAAACGCACAACTTCCTTCCAGCGTGCATGCCAGGACACGCATCGATTGGCCTGAAGGTTGAGGGACGACGAATGAGCATAGCGGAAACAGTCAGGACTGGTTCACTGGGCAAGAGGGCGCTTCGACTCGTCAAGAAGGACGGCCAATTCTTCGGCCTGGCCGATGGCAAGATCTGCACCGAAGGCGACAACGCCGACGATGTCTGGCGGCGGCTGCATGATGAGGCCGGCAAGAGCGATCCGAAATATTTTGGGTTCACTGGCGCAAGAAGCCGGTTCCTGAAGTTCTTTCCGAATGGCTTTCATTCTAACGGCTACACGTCGCAGGAACGGAACTACAAGCTCGCGGCAAAGGCGAAGCTCGACGAACTGGCTCCGCTCGAACAGGCCGTTGATGGCACCGGCCTTGGTGAGGCCGTGCTTTCGGTCTTCAGGGCCACCAACATGCTTTCTTCCTTTGAAATGATGCGCGTTCAGGACGTGCTGCGAGGGTCACACGCCGACGATTTCATCCGTTCGGCCGCGCGGTTCGCGCTTGATGGTGGAAAAGGCAACCTCTTTTCCATGGAACAGGCGCTCAAGCCACATGACAACGCCAAATGGACGGTAGCCACCTATCTGCCTTACCTCTGGCGACCCGACACACACATGTTCCTGAAGCCCGAGGCTACGAAGGATTTCGCCACCCGCGTCGGGCATCGCTTCGCCTCGGACTACGAAGCACGTCTTCATCTCCCGGTCTACGAAAGCCTGCTGGCGCTTGTTCATAAGGCGACGTTGGAACTCGCCGATATGGAGCCGCGCGACCGGATCGATATCCAGAGCTTCGTCTGGGTCGTAGGCGACTACCAGGACGGACGCGAGGGAACATACGAGTAACCTAATCGCAAGAATTTCTTGCAATTGTCATTTTGCAAGATTATATCCCGCTCCGGAGGTTCCCATGTCGGTCAATTTCATCGGAGCGAGGATCAAGGTGCTGCGGGAAGAGCGAAAGCTCTCGCAGGACGACCTCGCGCGTCTCTTCGGTTTCAAAGATCGCCAAACGGTGTCCGCGATTGAGACGGGAGAGCGCCGCGTTACCGCTGAGGAGCTGGTCGTCGCCGTCGAAAAGCTCGGCGCGCCGATGAACTATTTCACAGATCCATTTTTGCTTGTTGGCGAAGGCAGATTTTCTTGGCGTCAGACGGACGTTGGCCCGGTGAAGCTGAATGCGTATGAGCGGAATGCCGGGCGGTGGATCGCTGCCTTTCGCACCATTACGCCTCAAGTTGGCCGCACAATGCCACTGCTTCGCCGAGCATTGGGAGTTCAAAAACATTCTCGCTTCGAGGACGCTATGGCGGCCGGCGAACGCTTTGTCGCCGAATTCGCCATGGGCGATGTGCCCGCTACGCGGCTCATCGACGTGATGGAGCGTGAACTCGGCATTCTCGTGCTGATGGTAGACGCATTCGATGGCATTTCCGGCGCGGCTTGCCGGCTGCCCGAACTCGACACCGTGCTAATCAATCGCCATGAGGTGGTCGGCCGCCGTCACTTCGATCTCGCGCATGAGCTTTTCCATATCCTTACGTGGGATGCGATGCCTCCTGAGCATTCCGAAGATGCGAAAGAGACAGGCGGTAATCGCGTGGAGCAGCTCGCCAATAATTTTGCATCTGCTGTGTTAATGCCAACATCTGTGCTCGATAGATTCGGCGACTGGTCCGCACTCGGCAAAGGCGAACTCGCGGGACGCTTGAATGTCGCAGCCCGGGAACTTCAGGTTACTGCGTCCGCGCTAAAATGGCGGCTGGTGGCTCTGGACCGGCTAAAGCCCGCCGCTGCGCGCGCAGTGGCAGATGCCGCTCTGCGCAACAATGGTCGTGGTGCCGCGAACATAGTAATTCCACCCTTGTTCTCAAAGCCATTCATGGAAGTGATTGCGATCGCCATCGACCAAGGCCGGATATCCCTTCGCCGTGCTGCGGGACTTGTGGACCTGACAACTGACGAACTGATTGAAATCCTCGCCATTCATGGCGTGCCAAAGCCTGATGGAGTGTGAAGTTCCATGGCCCGGCATGCTGGATCAGTTTTGGTCGACACCATGACAATTATCGACACGCACAAGGCTGGAACTTGGCGCGCGTTGTCAGGTGGATACAGCGTCGAAACAGTCAAAGACTGCATCATCGAAACGCAAACGGGATATCAGAAACGTAAGCCCGAGGAAAACATTGATGCCGTTCAGTTGCAGAAGGAACTAAAGGCAGTTCACGAAGTGACTGAGCTGGAACGGGCCAACGTTCTGTTGAATTCAGATGGCATCGCTCTCGATTACGGAGAGGAATCTCTATGGGCGCACGCGCTCACGAGGCAAGACGCCTGGGTATTGTGCGGCCCTGACAAGGCCAGCCTCCGCTTTGGTGTTCGGATGAAGTGCCGTGACCGTATGATTTCCCTTGAACGCCTCCTAAATGACGCTGGCTTCAATCCAAAAAAGCTTGACGAAAAGCACACGACAAAATGGCTGGACCGAGTCTTGGGCGAGTTCGTACTTGACGAAAGCATGAAAACGTCATGATGAAATCGGTCGACGTTCGGTCCCAAATTATCAACGTATTTCGCCGTGATCTTATCGGTCCTGGACCGCAGGACGCAGATTTGGCTGCCGAGCGCCTGAATGAGAATCCCGCGCGTTGGTATCTCTCCGGTTTCCTCGCGCCCGTCGAAGATCCGCTGGGCCTCGATGGGGTCAATGATGATGCAGACCCGTCGTCGCAGGAAGAGATGGAACTTGATGTCGAGGAGCCTGAGGCCGATGGTGCGAACGGCGCTGCCGGCGACAACGAGGAACCCGAGGCGCCTGTCACCCGGCGGCGTTTCCTTCCCTCCTCGATCGGATTGACCGTACTCCTTGATCCAGATGTTGCCGAAATCGAGGCGCGTGTTTCATGGGGCGATTACCGCACAGAGCCCAGATTGCCGGAGCACTTGCTCCTACCCGATTCTGCCCGGGAGGAAATCGGCGAGGATGGCAAGAAGAAGCGCATTGAACGCCCGATGGTCGATTGGGTGCGCAGCGCAAAGGATCGCGTGGTCCCCCTGCCAGTAATCGAAGGCCGCAGCAAAACTCCTATCGTCATTCCAGAGAGCGCGGCAGAACAACTGCGTGGCGGCGGTCTCGTGCTCGAGACACATTCTCGCGTGTTTAGTTACGTCACGCCTGAGGGTTTGACCGAGCGGGTGCGTGCGTTAACCGTGTTCCTCGTCAACCGTCGCTCCACGGTGCACCGCTTCTATTCTGATGTCAGCTACGTCTTTCAGGCGCGGTTGGAACTGGTCTGTGGAAAGGGCTTCAACCCGCGACGCGATCTTTCCGGCTATCGCTCCCCCGACTGGGACTTGCGGCTTGCCGACCTCCATTATCGCGATCTCCGAGAATGGGCTGTGGGACGCAACGCAGCGGCGGCTTGGGAGGCGACCGAGGGCAAAGGCCACAGCGTGACCCGTGTTTGGACGGATCCGTTACCTGAGGCCGAAGTCGAGCGCGTTGCGCCGAACGAAGACGCCGATTTAAAAGCTCGTGTGTCGTTCGGAATGGAAACCTTGTCACAATTGGCCGATGGCGATGGCTCTAGCCTCAGGGCCGCACTGGAATCTCTTCCGAATCTTTATGGAGTTTGGATCACCGGCGAGCGGGCCAAACTTGGCGGTTTGCCCTTGCGGCGCAATGAAACCGCCGAACGTTTGATCGCGGATATGGAAAGGGCGAAAGCCAGGATCACGACCGGCATCGAACTCCTCGCGACGAACCCAAAGGTGCGTCAAGCATTCCGATTTATGAATCTCGCCGTCGCAATGGCAGCTCGCCGTCGTGTGGCAGGCGCGACCAGCGATCCGCTATCGCTCGATGAGCCGCAATGGCGACCATTCCAGCTCGCCTTTATTCTTCTTAATCTCGCGGGCTTGGTGAATCGTCGTCATGTTGACCGTGAGACGGCCGATCTTCTCTTTTTCCCCACCGGCGGCGGTAAAACTGAAGCCTATCTCGGACTTGCAGCGCTTATCATCACCTATCGACGGCTCGGTGGGCCCGGTGTACTTGGCGCCGGTGTGGCCGTGATCATGCGCTACACCCTTCGACTACTGACCCTCGACCAGCTCGCCCGCGCGGCTGGCGTTGTGTGCGCACTTGAATTGATGCGAACCGACGCGAAGAATGTCGATGAAAAGGGGCGACGCTTGCTCGGCGATTGGCCGATCGAAATAGGCTTGTGGGTCGGGTCCGATGCCTCGCCAAACAAACTCGGTGGCAAAGGAAATGCAGACGAAACAACCGCCGTCGGACGCGTACGGCGTTACCTGAGTGGACGTGACAAGCGAGCGCCGGCGCCACTGAAAGCTTGCCCATGGTGCGGAACTGAATTCAAACCATCATCCTTCTCCTGCACCCCCAATATGTTTGCGCCGACCAACCTCGAAATTCGCTGCGTCAACACGAGCTGTGATTTCAGCAGAAATCGGCCATTACCCGTATTGACGGTAGATGAACCGATTTACAGGCGCTTGCCGGCGTTTCTGATCGCGACCGTCGATAAGTTTGCAGCATTGCCCTGGGTCGGCGAAACGGGAGCCTTCTTCGGACACGTTGATCGGTTCGAGGAGGGTGTTGGCTTTTATGGCGCTGCCGAACCCGGCATTGGACGACCGCTTGGCAATGGATGGTCCCTTGATCCTCCGGAACTGATCATACAAGACGAGCTGCACCTCATCGCCGGCCCACTTGGGACTGTCGCCGGTCTGTACGAAGCCGCCATCGATCACCTCGCCTCACGCGGATCAAGTGAGAACCGTTTGCGCCCAAAGATTGTCGCTTCGACCGCGACGGTCAGACGCGCATCTGATCAAATTGCCGCACTTTTTGACCGCAGCAATACGAGCATTTTTCCTCCTCCCGGGATTGACCGCGTCGATAGTTTCTTCGCTCACACCGTTCCATCAACGCAAAATCCAGCACGCATTTATTTAGGAATTGCGGCGCAAGGTCGAGGTCCGAAACTAGTCTTCCTTCGGTCATTGACTACTCTTGTGGCTGCTTCACAGGCGGCATACGCCCTTAATATCCCGGCTGATGCCAAGATAAGGAATCCTGCCGACCCCTACATGACCGCCCTTTGCTATTTTAATGCTTTGCGCGAATTGGGTGGCGCGCGCCGTATTGTCGAAGATGAAGTGCGCGATCGCGCCGCGCGCTATGGTGCCCAACGACGACGCGTCGAGCCGATTGATGCTCCATTCGCCGATCGCGCCATCAAGGAACCAATGGAGCTGACCTCTCGCGTCACAACTGATGAGGTCGCCAAAGCGAAACAGCGTCTTGAGGCGATATTTGGTCGAGATGCCGACACTGTCGATATCGCCCTTGCAACCAACATGATTTCTGTTGGTCTCGATATAACTCGGCTCGGGCTAATGGTTGTTCAAGGCCAACCAAAAACAGCCGCTGAATACATTCAGGCCACAAGCCGTGTCGGCCGAGATCACGACAGGCCGGGCCTCGTTTTGGCGGTTTTGAATCTGCACAAGCCTCGTGATCGAATGCACTTTGAACAGTTTGGTCAATTTCATCGCACTTTTTATCGGGCCGTTGAAGCCACGAGCGTCACTCCATGGGCAGCGCGTGCACTGGATCGTGCATTGGCTGCAGTCGTGGTCGCCGCAGCACGGCATGTGGATGGTACACTCACACCTGACCTCGCGGTAAATGAGCTCAAAAACAATGTCGGAATTCGGAATTTGGTTCGTGATTCGATCGTCAACCGTGCTCCCGAATCAATGATCGCAGGAGGCCGTGCTGCGCTGGCGAAAATGATTGACGAAATTTTGGATGCATGGATCGAAACGGCCGACGAACAATCTGCCGGAGGCAACGCGTTTGCTTACGCCAAGAAGAAAAGCCCGCATCGATTGCTTCACATGCCACTCGAACCCGAGATCGGCAATTTGGCGGAAGGACACCGTCGTTTTGTGGCGGGCCGTTCGATGCGCGACGTCGAGCCAAACGTTACCCTGAAGGTCAGGGATCCCCAGGGCAACTTGATCGCAAACGCGGATGATCTCGCATGACCAAGAATGCACAACGGCTGAGCCAGTTGATATCGACATTCGGTCCCGGTGCGATGATCGATCTGCCGACCAGATCAGTCGTGGTTGGGGGACTCGAGCAGTGGGATATGAAGGGAAATTCTTTTACGACGCTTCCTGAACCGCGTCTAACGATGCGTCTAGAGCAGATTCTCAAGGAACAAGGGCGCCTCGACCCTGGGGCAACTTTGACATTGCGCACACCTCCTACGTCAGTTGATGCACGAGATGGAGTTCCCAGAGGGGTTGCAGCTCCGATCTTTCCGACTTGGTTCATCTGTGAGCAGGTGGAGACTAATACGTCTGACGGGAAGGCAAACAGGCGTCGTCGGTTAGTACGTTGGCAGGATCTCGACAGTAAGGGCCGTCGAAGATTCCAATATGACGATGGGCGGAAGAGCGATGTAACCCCGATTCGCTTCGTTTGCGCATGCGATAAAGGACATCTGCAGGATATCGACTGGAAGTGGGTCGTCCACGCCTCAGTGCCATGTCATGAGCCAATGTGGGTGGAGGAAAAGGGAACCAGCGCCGACCCTGCCGATACTAGTATTATCTGCGGGTGTGGCCGTCGCCTGTCGCTCCAGGACACCTTTCAGCCGGGCCGGCTTGGTAAGTGCCGAGGCGAGCGACCTTGGCTGCTCGACAGAGATCCCGATGGATGTGGCGACAATCTGAAGCTGCTGACCCGCACAGCGACGAATACCTATTTTCCCCAGGTTCACACTGTAATTTCACTGCCAACGGAGGAAGACGAACTCACCCAGTTGGTTGACGAGCTTTCTGGCGATCTGGCTGGTGTCCAAACAATCGAAGATGTTGCTCAAGCGAAACGGTTCAACCCGAAAGTCTCGGCATCTCTTGGTCCTTATTCAGATGCAGATATTTTCGACAGGCTTCAACGGAGTCGGGAGGGTGCGAAGTCAGACGCAGGCCGTTCGCCAAAACTTTCGGAATTCGACACGTTTGCAAGTGGGCGCGCTGAAATAGGAACAAACCATCCGAGCGCTAAACTTTATGCGCAGACACTCTCACGTGATGCATGGGTGAGTGCCGAAGCTGATATCGATTTGTCTGGAGTCACAAATTTAGTGGCGGTGCACCGCCTGCGGGAAGTATCTTGCCTCTACGGCTTTACGCGATTCGAAGCTGCTCCATCAGCGTCCGACGGTGACATCGAGGACGTACAATTGAGTGTTCGCGGCGCACCCATCTCGCGCGATGCTGATTGGTTGCCTGCAATCGAACAATTTGGAGAGGGCATATTTATTCATTTCGATGCGGGGTTTATCAACTCATGGCTTCGAAAGGAGTCGACATCCGCACGCAACCAAAAGCTCCTGAACGGATATAGTCATTGGAAGATGCGATTTTCCGGAAAGGCTCCTCCGTATCCTGGAACACCGTATGTTCTGCTTCATAGTATCTCGCATGCGTTAATGGTCGAGATAGCGCTTGACTGCGGATATCCAGCGAGCTCTCTCAAAGAGAGAGTTTACGCTCTTTCAAGCACCAAAAATGGTGGCGATATCGATCGCTGTGGAATCCTGATTTACACTGCGAGCGCGGGAGCTCAAGGGACGCTCGGTGGCCTTGTTGGCACAGCCGCACGATTCTCTCAAATCCTGAAAAGTGCCTTGGATCGACAAAGAATTTGCTCGAACGATCCAGTTTGCGCCGATCATGAGCCTGATGGCAGAAGCGGCGACCGCGCAACGCATGGCGCCGCGTGCCATGGCTGCCTCCTAATCGCGGAGACAAGTTGCGAAATGAGAAACTTATTCTTGGACAGAAGCTTGCTTGTGCCAACGATGGCGGAAGATGTCGGTTCATTCTTTAAATAGCAGTAGCAGAATTGGTGTTTCATTGGAACAGAATGTTGCCACCGGACTGTCGGCAATGCTGACTTTTAGTTCATAACGGAGGGAGGGAGTGATCGGCGCATTTCGGTTCGTTCACGCGGCGGACATTCATCTGGATTCGCCGCTGCGGTCGCTGGCCCTGCGCGATTCCGAACTCGCCGAGATGATCGGCAACGCCACCCGGCGCGCTTTCGAACGCATCATTTCGATCTGCCTCGATGAGCAGGTCGTCGCGCTGATCCTTGCGGGCGATCTTTACGACGGCGATCAGACGTCGATGAAGACGGCGCGGTTTCTGGCGGAACAGTTGAAGCGACTGGATGAAGCCGGCATCCGCACGTTCATCGTGCGCGGCAATCACGACGCCATGTCGCGTGTGACGAAAGAATTGATCCTTCCCGATAGCGTCAAGACGTTCTCCGGCAGGGCCGAGGCGATCGCCTTCGAGCGCGATCGTGGTCAGCTTCCGGTTTTCGTCCACGGGTTGAGCTTTGCGCAGCCGCACGCGCCGGAAAGCTTGCTGACCAGATACAGGCCCGCCGTCGAGGGTGCCGCCAACATCGGAATCCTGCACACGAGTCTGGCGGGGTTGACGGGGCACGACCCCTATGCGCCCTGTTCGGTCGCCGACCTGCGCGGAACCGGATTCAGCTATTGGGCGCTGGGACACATCCACAAACGATCGGCCTTTCACGGCGCTTCCACGATCGTCATGCCCGGCATGCCGCAGGGTCGCGACATCAATGAGGCTGGCCCGAAGTCCGTGACTTTGGTGACGGTCCACGACGACCGCTCTGTCGAAATCGAGGAGCGTCTCACGAGCGTAGCGGAGTTCTCTCGCGTTTCGGTCGATGCGACCGGGATCGATGCATGGGCGGATCTTGTGCGCGCCGCCGAGGGGGCGCTGGCGCAGGCGCGAACTGACGCACGTTCCGAGCATCTGGTTGCGCGCGTCCAGTTTGTCGGCGCGACGCCGCTTGCGTGGCGCGCGCGATACGACGTCGATCTGCTGCGCGAGGAACTTGCGCTGCGAGCCTCCGATCTCGGCCGCTGCTGGATCGAGAAGTTGGACATTGATTGCCGCCCCATCGCGGCAAGTTCAGCTTTAACGGGCGATCCGCGCGCCGAGTTGCGACGGCTGGTGTCCGAGGAGATTCTGAAGTCTGACAACTTCCATGCGGACGCGCGGCAGATTGCTGAAGAACTACGCAACCAGTTGCCGCCCGAGTCGCGGGCCTTGCTCGGCACGGACGAGACGTCGCTCGCCGACGCCCTCGCCGAACTGGCGAGACAGGGCGCGGATGATGTTCTGGCGCGTCTCGAAGCTCCGGGTCAGGCGGGGGACGCCTGATGCGCATCGCCAGACTCGAACTGACCCGCTACGGCAAGTTCACCGGCAAGGAGATCGACTTCGGCCCCCGCATCGACGGCCAGCCTGATCTGCATATCCTGTTCGGCCCGAACGAAGCCGGCAAAACGACTGCGCTGTCGGCTTATCTCGATCTGCTGTTCGGCATCGAAGTTCATGGGCAGAAGAAACGCAGCCGCTACAGCTTCATTCATCAAGAGTCGACGATGCGCGTCGCCGCAACGCTTGAACTCGATGGCGGCGCGCGAACCTTCATCCGCATCAGGCGACCGCAAAACACCTTGCTTGGCGCTGACGAACAGCCAATCGCGGATGGCGTGCTGAGCGGCGAACTCGGTGGTCTCGACCGCGCCGCCTATCGGGCGATGTTTTCGCTCGACGACGAAACGATCGAAAGCGGCGGCGACAGCATCCTGCAGAGCAAGGGCGATCTCGGGCAGTTGCTGTTTTCGGCAAGCGCCGGCCTTGCGGGCCTCAGTGGTCAGCTTGAACTCATTCGAGACGAGGCGAGCCGCTTTTACAAATACAGGGCGCGCAGCGGCGAGCTGCAGGACCTGAAGAATGAGCTTTCTCGTCTCAAGGAAGAACGCGGCCGGATCGACACCCTTGCGTCTCACTACGCGCAATTGATGAGCGCGCGCGACAGCGCCAAGGGGCTTTACGACTCGGCCGTGAAGGAAAACGCCAGGATTCGCGCGCGCCTTGACGAAACCGGCAGGCTGCTGGGAGCGCTGCCGCGACTGGTGATGTTGCGGGAGCTGCGGACAAAGCTAGCGGCTCTCAACGGTTTGCCGGTCGCGCCGCTGGCGGCAGCCGACGAGTTGAAGGAATTGCAGCGCGACGACGTCGACCTCGCCGCGCGATTCGAAGGCGCTCAGGCAGAGATAGAACGTCTCGGCAGCGTTCGTGACGGCGATCAACCGGACGAAGCTGCAGCCGCGATGATCCCGCTGCTGGATTCCTTGGGCATCCTGCGCGCGCGCCATATCGCGGCGGACGAGGATTTGCCCAGGCGCCAACAGGAACTGGGCGATATCGAACATGCCATCAAGGGCATTCTGGACAGGCTTGGGCTCTCGAACGAAAGCGATCCTGCCCGGCTCATTCTCAAGGCAGCAACCGTCGGGCGCCTGAGGGCGCTGATCGAACAGCGACCGGCGCTGCTCACGCGCCGCGAAACAGCCGAAGGTGAAGTCGAAACCGCGCAGCAGCGACTTTCTGCGGCGATCGAGAAGCATCAAACGGCGGGCGGCGTTGACGCGTCGGCGGATCATGCCGGGCGAATGGTGGCTTTGGGGGCGATGGCTTCTGCTTTGCGCAATGGCGAAGCGCTCGTTTCACGGGCTGCGGCAAAGGTCGAAGTCGAGGCGGCGGCAACTGATCTCGCCGAAAAACTGCGGCTGCTTTCGCCGTGGACCGGATCGGCCGACGACCTCGCGAACGCATCCGCGCCGGACAAATCTGCTGTGGCGCGATGGAAGAGCGAAATTTCCGTCGCTCAAAAACAACGCGAGCGAAGCGCGGCAGATATCGAGCGGCTTGAAAAGGAGCTTGGGCGTCTCGACGCTGAAGTATCCGAACTCGGACGCTCGACAGGTCTGATCGATGATTCGGATGCGTCGAGCATCCGCGTCGAGCGCGATCACGCATGGCGCGCGCATCGGGCGTCTCTCGATCCAGCAACGGCGGATGCGTTCGAGGCGCTGCTGCGTCGCGATGACGACGCGACGCAGGCTCGGTTTAGTCATTCTTCGGAGCTTGCAAGATTGCGGCAGGCGGGTCTTGCGCGCGCCACGATGCGAGTGGACCTCGAACATGCGCGCGGAGCTTTATCCGAGGCGAATGCAAGCCTCTCTGAACTTCATCGCGAACTGATCGGGGCTCTCGGGTTCCTGAACCTGAAGACGCCGGACGAACACGCGATAGCGCAGATCGAAACCTGGTCGCGTCTCCGCGATGAGGCCCTCAAGGCGCGCACGCGCCTGTCGAACGCGCAGCGCGCCATGACGGCTGCCGATGAAGTGATCGAGAAAGCCCGAACGCGATTGCTCAAGGCGCTCGATGCGATCGGACTTTCGCAGAAAGCCGAGGCTTCGATCGAAGATCTGGCCGATGCAGCATCCGCCGCCGTTGCGGAGGATCAGCAGAGAGCGACTCTTCGAGAGGCGATCGAGCAGCGCAGGCGCGACTTGGCCGAGCGTGAACTCGCGCTGCGTGCAGCGCGCGACGCGGAAGCAAAATGGTCCGAAGCGTGGACCTCCGTGTGCAAGTCTTGCTGGCTTAGCGAAGCGGACGCCTCGCCCGCTGTGGACGACGTGCGCGAGGTTCTGGACTGCGTCGCGAAACTCGACCCGATGCTGGAAAAGCGCAGAGGACTGATCGACCGCATCGACAAAATGGCGAAGGACCAGACGGAATTCGCGACCGAGATCGCCCGGCATGCGGCAGCATTGGACCTTGGTTCTGTCGAGAACGTGCTTTTGGCGCACGCGGCGATCGAAGCCCGCATCTCGGCCGCGCGCACAGCGGTGGCAATGCGGAAAAAAGGCATCGCGGATCTCGAAGCTGCGGAAGAGAAGTATCGCGAACTGGCGGCACGGCAGGCGCTCCACGAAAAGCGAAAAGCGGCCGTTTTTGATGCGCTGAAAGTCTCGAGCCTCGAGGTGGCGGCGGAAGCGCTAGAAAACATCAGAACGCGCGACGAACTGCGCAAGCACGCGGACGAAGTCATCAGCGAAATTTGTCAGACGCTTTCCGTCCAGTCGATCGAGGAGGCCGAATCAGCCCTCAATGAACTCGATCGTTCGCTTCTCGAGCAGGAGCGCGCCGAACTGACTTCACGACACGAGGCCCAGACAGAGCGGTTGCACAGCTTGTATGCGGAGTTCAGCAAGGCGGAAGACAGGATCGAAGCCGTCGGGGGCGATGACGCCGTGGCAAGGCTGGATGAACAACGCAAGACGACATTGCTGCAGATCGAAGACGGAGCGCAACAGTATCTCCGCTTGCGGCTGGGCGCGGCCGCAGCCGAGCAGGCGCTGCGCATCTATCGCGACAAGCACCGCAGTACGATGATGGCGCGCGCGTCCGAGGCCTTCAAGACCATCAGCCGTGGCGCTTATCGAAATCTCGTTGCACAACCAGGCAATGAAGGCGACGTCCTTGTCGCAATCGCTGCCGACGGCAGCTCGAAGGTCGCGCCTGAATTATCGAAGGGTGCCCGATTCCAGCTCTATCTCGCGCTGCGGATCGCCGGCTACCACGAATTCGTCACGACGCGCCGACCTGTCCCGTTCATCGCTGACGACATCATGGAAACCTTCGATGACGATCGCTCAGCGGAAGCGATCGGGTTGTTCGGCGAAATCGCCCAACTCGGCCAGGTCATCTACATGACCCATCATCGTCACCTCTGCGACCTTGCCCGGACGGTATGTCCGTCGGTGAAGATTCATGAATTGGCATAGGCTTGCGACCTGTGTCGCAACGCGTGAATGCGCGGTTCACTCACCGGCGGTATCTCGATCTCGTCGGATTCGCCGATCAGCGTCATGTCGGCGTCCTCCGCCGCAAACGCCCTACCGATCTGGGTGTCGCCGATTGCGGAGATGCCGCGTTTGCCTGCAAGATGCGGCAGCCATGGCCGCTCCCGCAGGCGTATGCAGATCGTTCAAGTAACAGGAACATACCGATGAGCGAAGGCTTTAGCGTCAAACCCTTGCACGCGTTGCGCCAGACTCTCCGGATAGCGCCGGCGCGCAACGTCGCTGAGGGATTTTATAGCGCGATAACGAACGAACGCGTCGTACAACTGGGACACGACAGCACCGAACCTGTGGTTCGAATGGTGGCGCTCCACGAACACTTCCACGCCATCCTTAACGCGGGGACCACGTTTGGCACCTGCCTCGTGCTGGCGGGAACCCTCGCGGAGGCCGGCGTCGCGGGCTTCACGGATTTGACAGAACGGCTCATCGACGCGTGCACGTCGGCGCATGAGACGTATGCGACACTTGGATCAGCCTATGCGGTTTCGAAAGGGAGAACCGATCTTCGTCTGCTCGACGACTTCCCCGACTACCGCGAACTCGCAGAGGGGTTCAAGGCGGCGGTCAACCTCCCCATGCAGTCCTACATCGAAATTGTGTGCCTCGACGCCTGCGTGAGGGCTGCGATGCAGACCAATCTCGCGGAACACTGGATGGCTTTGCCTTGCGAAGATTGGCTGGCATCCCCGCTGGGCGGAGTCCAGAGACCGGACGTTCGCTTGAGCCTCTGCCTGCAACCAGATTTGGTCTCGATCCTCATCGATGCCGTCAAGAGCGTGCTTTGCGATGGCGAAGGGCCGCTCCGCCGGCTCGCGGAGCCAATCGGTCCGTCGGAGGAGGCTTCATTGCTGTCAACGGTATCGACGACGACGCGCGAAAAGATTCTTCAGGCTGGATTCGACGCCCTCGCGAAACAACTCGGCGGTAGAGGCGCCCCCACGCTTGGGTTCTATGACAATCGCGCCGTGGCTCGGAAACTCACCGCCAAGGTGCAGGCGTTCGCCGGCGATCGCCTGAAGCGCAACTTTGTCGTCCCTCAAAATGGTGCCGAAGACTACATCTCGGCACTCGTCGATCTCCGACGGGAGCGCATCGTCCTGAGGCCCGCACTCGACCCAGCGGTTTTCATACGATATCCTGAGTTGGGCGCCGAGTTCGGTCGCGTGCTCGTGCGGTCGTCGGTCGATCGTCGTTTCATCCAACTCGTGTCGATGCCGCGCCAGAAGTGCAGGTCGTTGTACAGGCCGACAGGGGGCGGGAACGTCCTGACGCGCTCTGATACTCATTTGACTGCGGTGCGACGGCGGCTCGCGCCAGCGCCGATGTATCCTGACGGCCTTATCGTGATGGTCGTGCTTGAGAATCCAACGGAGTTATCATGCCTTGCTGCAGATCTCGGCAGTCCGAGGGTCCGTGCCGTGGTCTCGGCCACCACCTACGGCGATGATACTTGGCGCGAGCACTGGCTTTCCACAGCTGAGAGCTTCGTGGTGGTCGTGGACCGCGATCCGTTCGCCCTGATGCGGTCACTCGCGGAGGCGCGTTGTTTCGATCTCGCGAAGATTACATTCGAGTGGGGGACAACCGACGCTCCAACGCGCACGGAAATCGTCGTCCTGTCCGACCCAGACGATCCGCGCGAAGCCTTCGTCACTCCGTGCTGTCATTCGGCCTGCAATATTGACCCCCTGAGCCGGGGGATCGGCGTCCAAAATTGACCCCCTATAGGTTGGTCTGTTGCGCTGCCTGCTTTGTCATGAAGCAGGTGGTCGGGGATGCTGATCGTGGAGACAATTGCCCGGATACGGCGTGAGCACTTCATCAAGGGCAAGACCATCAAGGAGATCGCCCGGGACCTGAAGGTGTCGCGGAACACGGTCCGGAAGGTGCTGAGGTCGGGAGAGACCTCGTTCGAGTACGAGCGTGTTGTCCAGCCGCGACCGAAGCTGGGCAGATGGGCAGCAGAACTCGACCGGCTGCTGGCAGGGAATGCGGCCAAGTCCGCTCGCGAGCAGCTGACGTTGATCCGGATCTTCGAGGAGCTCCGCGGGCGCGGCTATGACGGCGGTTACGACGCCGTGCGCCGTTACGCCCGACGGTGGAGCAAGGAGCGCGGGCAATCGACGGCTGCGGCCTACGTCCCGCTGAGCTTTGCGCCGGGAGAAGCCTATCAGTTCGACTGGAGCCATGAAGTCGTCCTGCTCAATGGCGTAACGGTGATCGTGAAGGCCGCCCATGTCCGGCTCTGTCACAGCCGGATGCTGTTTGTGCGGTGCTATCCGCGCGAGACACAGGAGATGGTGTTCGACGCCCACGATAGGGCATTCGCTCTGTTCAAGGGCACCTGCGTGCGCGGCATCTACGACAACATGAAGACCGCAGTCGAGACGATCTTCGTCGGCAAAGGGCGGCTCTACAATCGCCGCTTCATGCAGATGTGCAGCCACTACTTGGTCGATCCCGTTGCCTGCACGCCAGCGTCGGGCTGGGAGAAGGGCCAGGTCGAGAACCAGGTTGGGCTTGTCCGTGAACGCTTCTTCACGCCGCGGCTGCGGTTCAAAACCCTCGACGAGTTGAACGCGTGGCTGTTGGACAAGTGCATCGCCTACGCCAAGGCGCACCGGCATCCAGAACTGGCCGAACAGACGGTCTGGGAGGTGTTCGAAGCCGAGCGACCGAAGCTCGTTCCCTATGCCGGCCGGTTCGACGGATTCCACGCGGTGCCGGCATCGGTCTCGAAGACCTGTCTGGTGCGGTTCGACAACAATAAATACTCGGTTACGGCCAGCGCTGTCGGGCGACCTGTCGAGGTTCACGCGTACGCCGACCGCATTGTGATCCGCCAGGACGGGCGCATCGTTGCCGAGCATGCTCGCTCGTTCGGCCGCGGCGATACTGTCTACGATCCCTGGCATTACGTGCCGGTGCTGGCTCGCAAACCCGGTGCCTTGCGCAACGGCGCTCCCTTCAAGGACTGGGTGCTGCCGGCCGCGATCGAACGTGTACGGCGCAAGCTCGCCAGCGCCGACGATGGCAATCGTCAGATGGTCGACATCCTCAACGCGGTTCTGACCGACGGCTTGCCGGCCGTCGAAGCAGCCTGCGCCGAGGCGATCTCTCACGGCGTTCATTCCGCCGATGTCGTGCTCAACATCCTGGCCCGCCAGCGTGATCCTGCGCCGCCGGCCAACATCCTCACCCCGGCTGCGCTGACATTGCGCCATGCCCCGATCGCCGACTGTGCCCGTTACGACAACCTCAGGAGAACCATCTGATGGAACGTACTCAACTGTTCGACCTCATGGGTGAGCTCAAGCTCTACGGCATGAAGTCCGCCTTCGACGAGATCATGGCGACCGCCATCAAGCGCCAGCACGAACCCCAACGCATTGTTGGCGATTTGCTCAACGCCGAGATCAACGAGAAGCAGGCCCGCTCGATCAAGTACCAGCTCACCATCGCCAAACTGCCGCTTGCCAAGGATCTTGAGGATTTCCAGTTCGAAGGCACACCTATCAACCAGACGCTGGTCAATGATCTCGCCGGCGGCGGCTTCATCGCCCAGCAACGTAACGCCGTCCTGGTCGGCGGTACCGGCACCGGCAAAACCCATCTGGCCATCGCCATCGCCCGCAGCTGCATTCGATCAGGCGCTCGTGGTCGGTTCTACAACGTGGTCGACCTCGTCAACCGCCTGGAGATCGAGACCCGCAACGGACGACAGGGCCGCATTGCCGAGCATCTGACCCGGATGGACTTCATCGTCCTCGACGAACTCGGCTACCTGCCGTTCGCTCAATCCGGCGGCCAGTTGCTGTTCCATCTCGTCAGCCGGCTCTATGAGCGCACCTCGATCGTCGTCACCACCAACCTCGCGTTCGGCGAATGGCCCAGCGTGTTCGGCGACGCCAAGATGACGACCGCGCTGCTCGACCGCCTGACCCACCACTGCGACATCGTCGAGACCGGCAACGACAGCTGGCGCTTCAAAAGCCGCGACGACGATCACGCAGCCCGCGCTCGCACCGTCTCCGCAACCCCGACCAGCTCCGACGGCGCGAGCGCTACCGCCAAAACCCGGCGCCCAAAGGGGTCAAAATTGGACGCCGATGAGGGGTCAAATTTGAACGCCGATTGACAGCCTAACGTTGGCGTGGTGGGCCAGCGTCGCGCTCGCAGGCGGGGTGGCCCTATATCTGACCATGCACATGTTGGCGGCGCCAATCCCGGCCACAGTGTCGAGTGGGTTGGGGATCGCGTCGGGCTTGGCGTGGGCCGCTTCCGAGGTCAACGCGCCGCACAGGAGGGCCGCGATCAGGCTGGGTGTCGCGGCGGCCATCCTTGCGATCCTCGCCGCAATCTGCCTCCTGCCCTGAGGTTGCGCCCGGCCGCCAGCACCTTCTCAATCTGCGTCATCGCCCGGCAGGGGATCGACCCCGCCTTGGTGAGGATGGCCGAGCGGCAGAGCGGCGAAGGGAACGAGCTCGTTCTGAAGCGAGTCGAAGTCGTCAATGCAGGCGATGCGCTCGACGTCGGCCGCCGAGAGGGACTCCTCGGACAGCATCATACCGAACTGGGCGAAATCGGGATGTTGGCGGCTGAGTTCGTCGAAGACACGTAGCGCGATACCCGAACCGCGTCGCCACTCGTCGCGCAGCGCGGGGTCAGACAGCTCGCCAATGCGGGACAAGAAAATGGAAAGTCGCGCGGCCGCGCTTGGGTGATCGATCCCGGCGGGAGCGCCGCGCTCCTCTGCGGCCCCGAAAAAAGCAGGGAGCATAATGACCGAAGCGATCATCGACGCCGCCCGCCAGCGATCACCTAATCGCTTGCGCAGGTCGGAGCCAGCCGCGTCATGGTTCGATGTAGCCATCTTCAAGACCGACCCGAATGCGGCCCAGTCTGCATGGAATTCCAGCGCCCGCAGCATCCTTGACACGTCGCCGTCGGTTACCGTCGTCCCGTTCCGGGGTGCCTCCGTCAGGCTCCCTATTCCGAAATGGGACTGTAAGAAGCGGGTATGGCCCAAGGTAGCGTGGAAAAGCTCGTGACGCCAGACGAGGACCTGACTATCGAGCCAGAGCACATTGAGAAGACGCCTGCGAAGCGGACCGAAGGCATGCGCCTGACGGAAGAAGCGTGCGGCGTCCTCCTTCGGATGCGCGAAGTCGGCGTGCTTGAACCTGAAGCCGGCGCCGTCTGCCCCGATGAGCGCCAGGGGCGGATCATCTGGATCGCCGATGGGGAAGACGGCGGCCATACGGACCGCCAGCTCGGCCAGAACGTAAACAAGGGAAGTGGAGATACCTGTCCAATGCTCGCCATCGCGGTAGGCCGCAAAGGCGTTCGGTTCGTAGCTGTGGTAAACGACGCAGTCGAAGTTAAAGCCCATGGACGTTGCGAATTGCGGCGGCCAATACGTCGCCGCGATTCGTCGAGCCATGTTGGCTTCCACCCGTAACGGATTGTCGCTAGCGACTAGGTCGAACGCCTTGCCGTATTCTGAGAAATGACGGTCGAAAATAGCGGCAGTCTGAGCTGGCGTCCGAATGTTCCACATCTTTTTTGCCTTTGTTGCCGGTATGCTGAAGTCTGATGGAATCAAGGCAGTTTTCTAAAGCCGTTCGGCAAAAACGCGAACGGTTCATCATCGCGTCTTGGTACATTACAATGTGGCCAGACTTTATGGTTGCAATGTTTCCACCGAATCTTCTTCTGCTCAAGCGTCGGGTGTCACGAGCGCTCTCTTGATGTGCCTTCGACATTTCGACGGGGACCGGCTGTGACTGCGCGCGGGTGTTCCAGCGCGTTAGGGTCGGGACGCTGCCGATCGACCGGGCAGGCTCGTTGAAAGCGCGCCGCAAGCATCCGCATGTCCGGTCAACGGCGGCGAGATCGTCAATTGGGAGGCCACTGACGACCTCGGCCTTGCGTGCGGTGGAAGCGCTCATGGCCGCCGATAGCCTGCATGTGGTACTGGCCGCGCAAGGGCGATACGCGAGCCCCGATTGATCAGACCGTCCCCGAGCGGCGTGAACGGCGAGCCTGCCCGTCGGCTCAGATCGAATCTGCGCGCTGAATCTGGATTCGGGTCTCAAACCCGTTGTTCTCGTTATGCCTTGTGATACGCTTGCGCTTTCCGTCTTCTCGGGGGCTTGGCCGCCGTAACTTGATGGGCCTTGCGAGTAGTTCGCGAAGTGATCTTTTATTCGCCGCGTCTGGCTGAGGCTCTAAGTGACAGATCGATATCTCAAAGAGTTAGCCAGCCTTCCAAAGGTCTATGAGGCGGCCAGTCAGCTTGATACTGGTCCATTTAAGGCCGCGATTGAGAGCGTAGCCGCACGCTCAGCGATCATGCTTGGCTCAGGAGGATCGTTTTCGGTTGCCACCTTCGCGGCGTACATCCATCAGTTGAGAACCGGCCGATTGGCTTTAGCTTCCACGCCGCTCGACTATATGACGCTACCGCTCCGCGACGCGGCTGTGATGTGTTTCACGGCTAGCGGACGCAACAAGGACATATGCGCTGCGTTTGATGAAGCTGCCCAGCGCGAGGCAAGGCCGTTGGTCGGGCTTGTAATGCGTGAGTATTCGCCGCTTCACGAGCTGGCAGAGCGCTATAGGTATAGCCGCGTTGTTTCCGCTTCATCGGAGCTGTTTGAAGACGGATTTCTTGCTGTCGCATCACTGCTCGGCTCGGCCATGTTCTTACTCAGAGCGTATCGCGAGCTGATCGGCGATACCACGCCGCTTGCCGCGACCTTTGAGGAGTTTGTGCAAAGCCGCGTCAGCATTTCGCTCGACGAGCTTGTTGCGCATACACTCCCGGCGGTCCGTCCCGAGACAACGAGCATTCTTTATTCGTCATCCTTAAGGCCAGCCGCGACAGATATTGAGTCGCGCTTCGTCGAGGCGGCACTCGGAAACGTCCACGCAACTGATCTTCGCAATTTCGGGCATGGACGCCATCATTGGTTTGCCAAGCGGCCTCAGCAGACGGGAATCCTAGCGTTGATAGGCGATGACCAAGAAGCCCTTGCAGCGCGGACGCTTGAGCTTATCCCACGTGACGTTCCTCAAGTTCGGATTGATTTCACTGGCCCCAAGGACGAGCAATCGCTTGCTGGGCTTATTGTCAGTCTTCACCTGGCAGCCGCCGCCGGACACGTGCGAAAGATTGATCCAGGTAAACCAGGTGTGCCAGAGTTTGGGCGCAAGCTCTATCACCTCGCCCCCGCGCGGCGGCGTAAGGCGCGGCAAACCGATGTGACAGACGTCGCGGTTTGGCGAAAGGAGATCGCGGGAGGTCTGAAGTCGCCTGCGCAAATTGATGTGTTGCGCGCGTTTTGCAAACGGGGGGTCCAGAAAATCAACCAAACCCGTTTTGCAGGTTTGGTATTCGACTATGACGGAACTCTTTGCGAACCCGATGGGCGATTCCAGCCCCTTGGCAAGGACGTTGCGAGGGCGCTGAATAAGCTGCTCGCGCGGGGTGCCATCATTGGGATTGCGACTGGGCGCGGCGGTTCGGCAGCAGATCGCATCCAGGAGGCGATCGAAAAGCGGTATTGGTCGAACGTCCTGATCGGCTTTTACAATGGAGCGATCATACGTAGCTTGGTCGATGGGCCGCCTACGGCGGGCAAGCCCACGGCGGATGTGCTGCGCGTTCAAGAACGGCTTCGCGCGTCTCAGTATTTTTCTGCTTGTTCCTTCCGATCCAATAATTGTCAGATTGCCATATCGCTCCCCAGCCTCGAAGAAGCTTCTACTTCAGTTCACATCGCCCAGTCGATTGTCAAAGACACGGGCGTCGAGGCCTCCATAGCCTGCTCACGTCACTCCGTTGATATCATTTTCAACGGCGGCGGGAAAAGGGCTGTGGTTGAAGCGATACGTAAACACACACAATCGGATGACGGGGCACCGGTACTTCGGTTCGGAGACAAAGGTCGATGGCCGGGCAACGATAGCGAACTCCTTGACGATGCGTTTGGGCTAAGCGTCGACGAAGTGAGTGCCAGCATCGAATCTTGCTGGGGATTATCGCCGCGGGGCATATTGGGAGTACAGGCAACACTTTATTATCTGGATAGAACCGATTGGCAGTCTGGGACTGGCAATATTCGTTTGGAGTAGGATCGAGGAATGAGGGATGAGCTCGCAGAAGCTCTTCTGGCCAAGGTCATGGATTGGTCGGATGAAGAAAAGGCTCGGGAGCGCCCGATCCTCCAAGATTTTGCGCGCTATAAATATGACGAATATCAGCAATATGCGCCCGGTCGCCGCTTTATCGAAAGTCTCGCGCTTTGGCTGCGGCAATTCGCGACACTGGAGGAGCGGCGCACCGCTTACGAGTTTTTCCGCTCGCGCCTTGTTTTCATCTCCACTGCGGAAATGCGCCATCTTGTTGAACTCGCCTTTCCCGTGGTCATCAGACCGGGTCTGATCGCCAAGGCTGCGGAGGCCCTGGCGGTCGATCCACAACGCTGCAAGCATATCGCGTCCAGCGCGGCATATTCTCAAGTGCTAAGACAAACACTTTTTCTCGGCCTAAGCGATGGCGCGCGCAGCGACGTCTTTCGTCGATCCCACCCCTACGTCAGCAACGAGCAACTCTGGCACGCCTACGACATTTCGGACGAGAAAGCGGTTTCCATGGGCGCGAAACTGAAAAAAGCGCTGACAGCGCAGTTTGCCCGTGAACCTAGTGACGACGAGTGCAAATTCCAGACGATTTGCCTTCTAGATGATTTCACCGCCAGCGGAACTTCATACATTCGGCTTTTGGACAGCAAGTGGGACGGCAAAATTCCGAAGATTCTGCAAAAATTATGTGAAGAGGATGGCGCCCTCGGCAAGATCGTCGCCAAAAGCAACCTTGACGTGTTGGTTTGCATTTATGTTGCAGCCGATCAAGCAGTGCGCCATATCGAGGCGGAGCTAAAGAAATACATTTTTCCGAAAGGCAAGGTTCGTCTGGAAGTGGTTCACGCCTTTCCACCCGATACTCGGCTCGATGACCAGAGGGACGCGAAGATTATTGATCTCGCCAACGATGATCGGTACTTCGATAAAGAGGCCGATGACGAGCACGCCGAGGTCGGTGGTACATCTAAGCGTTTCGGCTATGCGGAATGCCGCCTACCAGTCATCCTCACGCACAATTCCCCGAACAATTCCATTTATATTCTATGGGGCGAGTACGATCAGACGTTCACTGGCTTGTTCCCTCGCGTGAGCCGCCACAAGCGAGGCGGATAAATGAGAAACCCCTTCCGCCTACGAGCCTCCAAGCGGTCTGTGCACGACGAGCAATTCGTCCGACTCTTCGCTGCGGGTGCGCTTGACCTGCTGAATGATGCGGAAGATCCACTGTCCGGCGTTGTATTCTTGCGCAGCGCCCCTGGTGGCGGCAAAACGACGCTTCTTCGCCTTCTTACTCCCGGACCTCTGCGCAAAGTCGTCCGCATGCAGGACGACCCAGACATTCGACCTACACGCGACGCACTCATAAAAGTGGGGGCGATAACCGCTGATGGTCCTGCCATCCTCGGTGTTATGATTGTCTTCACCAACGAGTATCGTGATCTCGAAGAGGTTGGGGACCGCGGCGCTCGTTCGACGGGCGTGTTCCGGGCGCTCGTCAACGCACGTATCGTTCTTGCGACATTGCGCGCGGCGCTTGAGCGGTCGGAGCGATCCTATCCGGATGATGTCGACCAAGTCCGGGCAACGTGGCAACCAATCGATGGCGCTACACTGCCCGCTAATGCCAGCGGTGCCGAACTGCATAAATGGGCATCCAGCATCGAAGAAAGTGTCTTCGACCTTCTTGATGACCTTGGCGGCGAAGGCGTACCGATGCCCAAAGCCGCCTCCCAGCTTGAGGCGCTTCATTGGCTCGCTACCGCGCGCCTCTCCGATGCATCGGGACCGATTGAGCTGAAGCGTGTGTTGCTGTTGGACGATCTTCAGTTTCTCAGCGACAATCAAAGAGAGTGGCTGAAGGAGACTGTTACCAACGCGCGTTTATCGTGCGGCGTCTGGATCGCCGAACGGCTTGAAGCTCTTCCGCCCAAAGATCTGTTGGCGCAAGGGGCTCTTGAAAAGCGCGACTATGAAGGGGACATTCGTCTCGAAAGCCGGTGGCGCGACCGCAAGGTCGCTTACGTAAAGTTTGTTGACCAGATCGCCGACCTGCGGGCGCGTGATGCGGATGGCTTTCAGGGACGCAACTTCTCTCCGGCGCTGGCGGAAGAATTGGATCCCGTATCATGGGACAGTATCTTTGAGAATCAGTGTCTTGTCATCGAGCAGCGCCTTCTTGCGCGTGTCGGGCAACAGCAGCGATATCAGGAATGGCTTGCAGCGCGGCGGGCGGTATCTGGAAGCCCCCGCGACCGGGCCTTGAGTTGGCGTGAAGTTGAAATACTTATCGAGCGCGACGCCGCAAAGTCGCAACGCGCGTTTGATTTCGACGCGCTCACCGAAGACGATCTCAGCGACAAGGGAAACGCCAGCGTCAAAGCTGCCGCCGAGGTATTTCTATCGCGCGAGGCAAAAGCGCCGATCTATTTTGGGCGTCAAAAGCTGGCGATGCTGTCGTCGTCAAATGCGGATCAGTTTGTCGAGCTTGCCGGCGATCTCTTTGAGGAGCTTGCCGCGAAAACTGCAATGCGCCGCGGCACCGATTCCATACTCAGCGGAGAACGGCAACATTTCATCTTGAAACGCGCGGCCGAGCGGCGTTGGGAGGGTATCCCGCGGCGGGTCCCGCGGGGTTACGAAGCGCGCCGTTTTCTCGAAGCCCTCGGTGCCTTCTGCTCCGCCGAGACCTACCGCCCCACCGCTCCATATCCGCCTGGCGTTACCGGGTTCGGCATCACCATGCAAGACCGCGCACGTCTTATCGACGGCGGGCGTGAATTGGCGGCGTTTGCAGAATTACGCGCGATGCTCGCCGCGCTCGTATCGCAAAACCTGCTCGAGCCGACGCTTGACTACAAGAACAAGGGTGAGAGCCTGATTATCTTCAATCTCAATCGCATCCTTTGCGCTCATTTTGATCTACCGCTGGGGTATGGAGGCTGGCGAAAAAAGAGCCTGAAAGAGCTCGCCGACTGGCTCGCACGCGGTCGGGCGGCCGTGACGGAGAGATTGCTTGTCTAAAAATGGAAGGACAATGAGATGGGATCCCTATCAGCTCTTCGCTGGAGCCGGGTTCGACGCTTATTGGGCCAACCGGCTCTCGGATGGCTCGCGCAAGCTATTGTTCATTGTCGGGCGAGGCTTCGATGCACGGGCTGCCCTGGTGCCACGGCGCATCCTGAGATTAGGCAAGTTAACAACGCTCCATGGCTGGGTACTTCGTTACAGTAATGGGCATCCAGACACGCTGAACACCCAGCAGAGAATCGACGCAAATGCAGGTGCTTTCGCGGAAGTCTTCGGCGGCGAGCTTACCGAGATCGAGATCAAGATGCGCGGAGCCGGAAACGCGCATGTGACCTCCCGCAACACTGGCGCGGCCATCAATCGGCGGCAAGAGCTAGCAAAGTATACTGACGTGATTGTCGATATCAGCGCTATGCCGCGTACCATTGGTTTGACGGCGATCGCGCGACTAATTGCGCTGCTCGACGAACTTGCACAAAACGGGGGGCCTTCGGTCAACCTTCATGTCGTTGTTGCGGAAAGCGTTGTGTCCGATGGGTATCACACTTCGGCGAGCCTTAGCGACACGGTGACCTCGTTGGTTGGGTTCTCCGGTCAGCTCACTGCGGAAAGCACTATCAACTTGCCCCGGGTTTGGTTCCCAGTTCTTGGAGAGGGCCAGAGCGCGCGCCTTGAGCGCATCCGTTCGGAACTCGATCCTGATGAAATCTGTCCGGTCATCCCGTTCCCAAGCCGCGATCCGCGAAGGGGCGACCAGCTTATTGAGGAATACCGCCTACTCCTCTTCGATGACTTCCGGGTCGAACCTGCAAACATCCTTTACGCCTGCGAGTACAATCCATTTGAGGCCTATCGCCAGATCTATGGAGCGATTGATCGGTATCGTGACTCTTTGAGCGATCTCGGCGGGTGCAAGGTGTTCGTATCACCGTTGTCGAGCAAGCTCCTTTCCGTTGGCGCGCTACTGGCATGCTATGACCATCGAGCCCATAGTAGCGTGCCGGACAAGGTCAATGTCGGGATTCCCTACATCGAGTCTGTTAGCTACGGCGAGCCGGATGATACGGTGGCTGTAGGCATCGAAGTTTATTCGCTTTGGATACGAGGGGACTGGGAAAAGTGACACGCGTCGACCTAAAACTCCGGCCTGCCGCCCGTCACCCCGTCTGTGTTGGCGTGGGTTTTGTTGCGGCCGACATCGTCGAAGGGCGCACTGAGGAATTCGTGGCGGCTGGCGGCTCGTGCGGCAATGTCATGGCGATTCTCGCTTGGCTTGGCTGGAAGAGCTATCCTGTCGCCCGTCTCGGCAAGGACTGGGCCGCGGGAGTAATACGCAAAGAATTCGAGGTCATCGGACTTGAACGCGCCTTCCTGTCCGATGAGAAAGCGGTTCAAACGGCCATAGTCATCCAGCGCTTTGTTGAGGACAAGGAAGGCAAGCGCGTTCACCGATTTTCGCTTGCATGCCCCGAGTGCGGCGGATGGCTACCGAGATTCCGAGCCTCGACGCTTCAACAAGCCTCCGAGGTAACGCAATCCACTATCGTGCCAAAAGTGTTCTACATGGATCGATGTTCGCCCGCTGCGCTCAAGTTGGCCGCCTGGGCCCGGCAGAACGGAGCGCTGGTTGTATTTGAGCCATCGTCCGTGGGCGATGAACGCCAATTTCAGAGAGCGGTTGATCTCTGCCATATACTAAAGTTTTCTCACGACCGCTTGGGTCATTTGCGCGACCTTCGAGAAGCGCAGCAGCCGCGGATCATCGTTGAAACGCTTGCCGAAGAAGGATTACGTGTGCGCTGGCGCGGCCATTGGAGTGATTTGCCCGCGTTCACGTTGCCAATCTTTGTCGATGGAGCCGGAGCCGGTGACTGGACCACGGCCGGCCTCGTCCACCAGTTGGGTACAGGCGCAAAGGTGTTTGAAACCTTGCAGAAGCCCAGACTTCTATCGGCATTAAGATTCGGACAGGCCCTGGCGGCGATCAATTGTGGTTATGAAGGTGCCCGGGGCGCTATGATGGCCATGACGCGGGACCAGCTGGGCAAGCGGCTCACCACGCTTGCGAGCCTGTCGGCCGAGCCGTTGGCTAACGGTCAGGAAACAACGGTCTACGAAAGCGATATTCCAACTCGTTTATGCGCTACGTGCGTGTCGGACGGAAGGAGCACAGCTTCAGGAGCGAAAAAAAGGACGGCTCCGCGTTAGCAAAGCAGGCTCCGCACGAATGTCCGCATAAACACCTGTCGCCCGCGCTTCCCGCGCGGAGCAGCCCGAAGCATTCGCAGGCTTAATTTGTTCCAGTCTGGTTGGTCTGTCGAAGGGCTTGCCGGGCGTGTCACGGCGGTGTAGCAATGAGCTGTGCTCAGCACGGACGACATGCAACAAAATCAATGGGTTGCACGGATCGGCGTCTCGGGTGGGAATCCTCCCGCCCCAGCCAGACCACCGAAATTACGTCCTGATCCCTTGATTTCATTGAGGGCGGGTCGGCCGGGTTCGCAGGACTCGCGCCGACTGCACCCGGAGCTGTCGCGCCCGCCTGTCGCCAGGAGTGAACGGCATGGCCCTTTGTCAAAATGTTTATCGGCGCGGGGCAGTCTATTGGTGGCGGCGCAGGATGGCTCGCAACGCCACGAATAAGAAAATTTTCATAAACAGGAAATGCCCGTCAAGCTCGGCCATTAGCCTCGCCAAAACGCGCGCGCCATCAAAAGCGGCGACCAATTCGCCCCGGACTTATGCAGCCATCCGTTTGGCCGGCAATTCAACGTTCAAATTCACTTCGGCGACGAGCGGAAGGTGATCTGAGGCTGTGCGCGCCAACGGCGTGTCATGGACGGCGGATCGCGTCACCGATCCCGCTGGCCAGCCAAGGATGCGGTCCATCGGGAATAGCGGCAGCGGCGCGGGGAAACTGCATAGAACCGGCGCGACGCCAAAAACAGGCTCCAGAATTTCAAGCGCGGAACGTCGTCGCCGCCGCCACTCGTTAAAATCGCCGAGCAGAATGGTCGGCATCGGCTTGAGTTCATGAAATGCATCGAGAATCGTCTGCGCCTGGTCCATTCTTGAACGTCGCAGCAAGCCAAAATGAGTCGCCATGACGCTAAATGCGCCCTTTCCGAGATCTATTTCCGCGATCACCGCTCCGCGCGGCTCCAGGCCGGGCAGTTTGACGCGCGTTCTTCGATAGTGGAGCGGTCGACCGCGCACGAGCAGGGCGTTTCCGTGCCAACCGTGTCCGTCGGGGATGTCGGACTGGCCAAGCAGGCTCAGTCCGGTCTCGCTTTCGATGACCGCGGGATCCAGCAGGCCCGTCCGGGCGCCGAACCGGCGATCCACTTCCTGGAGGGCGACAACATCCGCGTCGATCTCATTGAGAACCTCCAGGATGCGATGGGGCCGTGAAAATCCATCAGGACCTCTGCATTTGTGAATGTTGTAGGATGCGACTTTCAAAACGACCTCGGCGTTTATGGGACCATTCGTATCTATATATAGGGCATCAACAGCCGCGCGGCGGCGTCCCGACACTTAATAATCAACCAGCGGGAGTCCAGTTGCGCCAGTGTGACGCGTGTTCCGCGCGAGTCATTGATGACCAAACCCAATTGTCCGGCCAAATCCCGATCGTGCCATTCAATCGCCAATTCGAAATTGAGTCGCAAACTGCGTGTGTCCCAGTTCGGACTGCCAATTAGGCACCAGTGATCGTCTACAGTCATGATTTTGGCGTGGTTGAAGGGCGGTGGCGAACGCCAGATTCGACATCCCGCTTTCAGCAAGGGCGGAATGTGGGCGCACGCGGCCCATCCCAGCAGCCAGTGATTGTTGACAGCGGGCAGAACGAGATCGACCGCAACGCCTCGCAGCGCCGCCAGTTCGAGCGCGCTCATCACCCGACTGTCGGGCAGGAAGTAGGGCGTCGCGATCCGGATCGAGCGCCGGGCCGCGTTGATCGCGGACGCCAGAACCAGAATCAGCTGATCGACGTCCTGATCCGGGCCCGATGAAACGGCCCTGCCGAGCGCGCTCGCTTGCGCAACAGGGTTCGACATCCTCGCAGGCGATTCCAGCGCCTCTCCTGTCGCGAACAGCCAATCCTCGCCGAAGTCGCCCATGATTTGTTTTACGACATCTCCTTCAATGCGAAAATGCGCATCGCGCACCAGCGGCGCGCGCCCGGCGACCGAGACGTTTTCATCGCCGATATTCAACCCGCCGACAAATGCAACGACGCCATCGATAATCAGGACCTTTTTGTGAAGCCGCAAATTCAGGAACGGCATTTTCCACGGCAAGGCGGAATGCATGAACCGCGCCGCCGGCACGCCATTCGCCCGTAATAAACGATAGGCGGATGATCGCAGAAATCCGCCGCCAAATCCGTCTATGAGAACCCGCACCTGGGCGCCCCTGTGGTGGGCGCGCGCCAAAGCGTCAATGAATTTATGTCCAATTTCATCGGCTCTAAAAATATAGGAGCTTAGAAAAACCTCCGATTGAGCCCCTTCGATCGTCTCGAGCATTCTGGGATACGCCTCGTCGCCTCCATGTAGCGGCGCGGAGATGGACCCTGTCGCAATCTCCCGGTTCGTAATGTTACCAATGGCCAGAATCAGATTCGCCATTGGGTCGTTTACCGAGTTGCGCCCGGCCTTCTGATTTCCTGGCATGGCGCGCGAGCGCCGAATTTTATGCGCGCGACGCGTTACCCGATTGACGCCAAAGCCCAAATACAGCGCCGCGCCCATAAACGGCGATAGCCACGCCAATCCAATCCATCCGATAGCGGCCGATACGTCCCGTTTGTTGAGCAATGCGTGAACGGTCACCGCAGCCGCGATCGATAGATGCAGCGCGAGGAAAATCGTGGCGCCGCCGACGCGAGCCGCCGACGAAATATTGGTTAGATCCATAATGATCGTCATCATCCTTCGAATTGCGTCAGGCCGATCGCGGCCAGGTTCCGGTCGACTGCCCGGGATATGTCGCCACGCTTTGGCGATTTCGCGCGCACGAGAGAGATCTCTCTTGAACGCCATTGGCGCTCCAATTGACGTATCCGCCTGTTGCTCTCAACATTGTCTCCAATCGTCAAACATCGGCGCCCCCCTGAGTAATTCCCGGCGCTAGCTTCGAGCGACGATCCGGGCGAGCGTCCAATGACTGTTGCGAACTCCGCCTGCGGTTCGCAATCGCCTGTCGTGCAGCATGATCGCACGCACCTTGATCATAGTCCAAGTCGATCGGTTGCGTTCGCGCCGGCTGGAAGGCTCCCACGCGGCAAACAAGGAAAGAAACGATGCATTGGATTGACCCCGCTTACTTGCCCGAAACAAAGGGCAACCTCGACCGATTCCTGATCAATCCCCATGGCGCCGCCGACGGTCTGCTTCTGCGGGACGGCAAGGAAGTTCACTTTCCGCCACATATGTCCAAGGCAATCGTCGCGGCGGCGAGTGTTGGCGACATGATCAGCGTGCGTGGCGTACGTCCGCGTGGCGTCAATATGATCGCTGCAGTCTCGATTCAGGTTGGAACAGAAACCCCGATTGTCGATCACGGACCTCCAAACGCTGAACACGACGAACTCAAGCGCGATCACGAGAAGGCCGAGAAGATGGCGACGCCAGAATCCGGCAGGTCAGCGGATACAGAAGGCTTGATCATGCATGTGCTTCATGGCCCCCGCGGTGAGAAGCGCGGCGCTTTGCTCGACAACGGGATCATGGTTCGGATGCCCCCGCATGTGGCGGCGGCGATGCGCGAAAAGCTGTCTCCAGAACATAGACTGGCCGCGCGCGGACGGAGCCTGACGAACGCCTTGGGCACGGTCATCGATGCGCGGGAAATCGGCGTCTCCCTGTCGGCCCTTCATGCCCTTGAACCGGATAAAGGGTGGGAGCGCGATGGCCGAAAATCACCGGGACGCGACGACAAGGCAAGAAAAGCTGCAACGGCGATCTAGCGTCCGGCGGCGATGTTCGCTTGAATGTCGCCGCCATCAAAATCGGTCGGCAATTCCGCGGCTCTACACAGGGATTCGTTGGCCAACCAACGAATCCCTGTGTAGAGTTTTTGGAAAAGCAGGATTTTTACGGAAAACCGCGCGACACCTTCCCGAAATCCTGCCTAGGGCGTCAAGACTGCTGCGCCTTCGAAACGTCCCGCACGCAGGTCTGCGAGCGCCTTGTTGGCGTCGTCAAGCGCGTAGGTTGTAGTTTTTGTGACGATGCCCAACTTCGGCGCAAGCGTAAGAAAATCAAGACCGTCCTGACGGGTCAGATTTGCGACCGACAGAAGCTGGCGTTCTTCCCAAAGCAATCGATAGGGAAAACCAGGGATATCGCTCATGTGGATGCCGGCGCAGACGACGCGGCCACCTTTGCGCACGGCGGCCAGGGCGACAGGCGCGAGTTCGCCCACGGGCGCGAAAATGATCGCGGCGTCCAGCACGTCCGGCGGCGACTCGTCGGAGCCGCCCGCCCAAACCGCGCCGAGGCCCCGCGCGAAGGTCTGGGCTTTTACGTCTCCCTTGCGCGTAAATGCATAGACTTGGCGCCCCTGACTGCGAGCGACCTGCGTAAGGATATGCGCGGCGGCGCCGAAACCGTAAAAGCCCAGCTTCTTGCCATCCCCGGCGATCGCAAGCGACCGCCATCCGATCAGGCCCGCGCAAAGCAAGGGCGCCAAAGATACATCGCTCCCTACTTCGCCGAGCGGAAACGCGAAGCGTGCGTCGGCGATTGCCGCGGTCGCAAAGCCGCCATCGTTTGTGAAACCGGTGAACCGCGGATGATCGCACAGATTTTCGCGATTCATGCGGCAGTATGGGCAAATGCCGCAGGTGTGGCCAAGCCAGGGAATGCCGACCCGCTCGCCGATCTGCATACCGTCGACGCGTTCGCCAATCGCGTCGATCCTGCCGACAATCTCATGACCGGGGACAATGGGATATTTTGGATCTGGCAATTCTCCGTCGACGACGTGCAGGTCCGTGCGGCAAACCCCGCACGCAAGAACCTTCACGCGTATTTCGTCGGGTCCCGGGCGCCGATCCGGCAGTTCGGTCCATTCCAGCGGCGTCCTGGCCTTATGCAGAACCATGGCTTTCATTTTGCTCCCCCACCTTTCCCAAAAGCGAAGCGGCGCCGAACGCCGCGCACGGAGTTGAATGATATGCTACCGCCCATCGTTGTCCGGCAAGGCGCTCAGATTTCGCAGAACGCGGGGCAGAATGTTTGGAAGATCTTCCGCGATCAGGCCGAGGACGCATCCGGACGCCCCATCCAGACCGCTCGGCGCATCGACGGCGTGAGCTGCTTCGCCGTTGAGCGTTTCGCGCGGGCCAAGGAGCGCCACCGCCACGGCCAACCCGCAGCCCGCAGCAGTCTCGCGGCGACGAAGCCATCGCCGCCCGGTCGGCCTCGCCCATTTCAGCAGGCGAGAGCAGCGCGAGCCCGTGATCAGAGGCTGAAACGTCCTTGAACATGTCGTCCGTTCGCGACTGGGTTTCGACGTTCATTTTCCGATATTCAATTACGAACATCTTGAGAAGACAAGCGCACATACACGCCAAGACGGTCGGGAATGAAACCGGGCCAGCCCCGCGCCGCTGCGCTAGAGAGGCGCTTCTGCGGTCACGTAGCGGACGAGTTTCTTGTTCACGAACGCCTGGATGCCCATGTCGCCGAGTTCGCGTCCGTAACCGGAGTTCTTGACGCCACCGAATGGCAGTTCCGCGTCCGACCAGGAGAGGTTGTTGATGAACATCATTCCGGTGTCGATGCGGCTTGCGACGTGCTTGCCGCGTGCGAGGTCCCTGGTGAACACGGAGCCGCCGAGCCCGAAATCAGAGTCGTTGGCGAGCGCGATAGCGGCCTCTTCATCCCTGACCCGGAAGAACATCGCCACAGGACCAAAGAACTCGTCGCGGAACGCCGGGTTGCCCGGCTTGACGTCCGTCAGGATCGTCGGCTGCATGAAAGATCCCGGTCGATCGACGCGTTTGCCGCCCATGAGTACTTTCGCCCCATTGGAGACTGCCACATCGACTTGCTTGAGGAGATCGACCAACGCCGATTCGGTCGACAGCGGACCCATCGTCGTCGCTTCATCAAGCGGATCGCCAGCCTTGACTTCTGCGAGCGCGTTCTGAAACTTGTCAATGAACCTGTCGGCGATCTTGTCGACGACAATGAATCGCTTGGCGGCGCAGCAGGTCTGCCCCGTATTGTACATTCGGCCCCACAAAGCCCATTTGATGGTGTGGTCGAGGTCGGCGTCCTCCAGGACAATGAATGCGTCGCTGCCTCCGAGTTCCATGGAAGATGGCTTCAGGTTCTTGCCCGCGCGCGCCGCGATGCTGCGGCCCGCCGCGACGCTGCCGGTCAGAGCGACGCCCTTGATGCGGGGATCGTCGATCACGCGGTTCGACTGCTCGTGCGAGATGAGTAGATTTGTGTAAAGTCCGACCGGCGCTCCGGCGTCGATCCAAAGCTTTTCAAAGGCGATAGCGCATTGCGGCACGCATCCCGCGTGCTTCACCATCAGCACGTTGCCGGCCATGAGGTGCGGCCCTGCAACACGGGCAAGCTGGTAATAAGGAAAATTCCACGGCTCGACGCCGAAGATCACGCCAATCGGGCTGCTCTCCATATGGCCTTCGCCCGCTGAAGGATGCAATTTGACGTCGGCGAGGAAGCGCTCTGCGTTCTTCGCATAGTAGGCAAGAATATCCGAGCTGAATTGAACCTCACCCCTAGCCTCGCCAATGCGCTTGCCCATCTCCAGGGTCATGATGCGTGCGAGTTCATTGACGCGTTCGTGCATCAGCAGGGACGCTTTGGCGACGATCTTCGCGCGGTCGGCGTAGGATTTCAGTCGCCAGGATTTGAAGCAGTTTTCGGCGGCGGAGATCTTCGTTTCGAACTGTGCATCGCTGATCTCGTCAAAACTCTTGTCGAGCTTGCCGTTAAAGGGATTCACGCTCTGGTAGGTCATGATGTCGTCCTTTTGGGGGTTATAGCGCCAATGTGGAATAGCTTCCTGTCGTGTTCGATGGATCGACAAGAGACTGCAAGCGGATTTCGATGGAATTGTGTGAACGGTGGCTCGTCACAATGCGAGACTCGGAAATTACCCAGTGGTTCGGCGAGTTGCGCGCAGACGGGGACACAACGCGGGAGAAAGGCCGCCATTCTATCTTGAGCAAGTCAATGTCGGAGGCGCTTTCGTCGCCCCTCACCCAGCGGGTCAAGGATCTCGCTGACGTGGTCTGACGCTACAAGAATCGGCCTTGAGCTTCGTTCCCAAACACCGCTGGGTAGAGCGCGGGATGTGTCGCGAACATCAAATTCGGGGTTCAAGATGAGTCAGGCCAACAGGACTGACAATGCTCCGTGCATGAGTGTTTTCCGACGCTGTCAACGATGACTCCCGGCGCCCTAAACAAAAGGCGGCCAAAGCGGGGACATGCGAGCATGAGGAACTATGATCGAATCAATACACTGGCGTCGAAGACGATCGCGGACAAGCGGGCTCACATCGTTGGCGGTGGCATTGCGGGTTTATCCGCAGCAACGTTTCTTGTTTCGGACGCCCATATGCCTCCGGGAAACGTCACGATTTACGAAACTCTTGACCATGTTGATTGTCCAAGGTCGCCTCCACAAAAAACAAGTCTGGCTGTGGCGCATTGCGGTGTCAGTTCCGCGTTTCGATGTCGTCTGAGTGATTTCCGAGGCTGCCAAATGGTCAGATTTCATAGTTCTTGGGTTTGAGAGCAGTGAAATCTTGCCGCATCGAACCGCGCCGATGGAACGCAGGGTTCGTGTGCCGGCCTATCGCAGGAGCGCGCCATGGCCGAGACGCCGCAGACGATGACAACGGAATTTGGCAATCCTGTCGCCGACAATCAGCATTCAATGACCGCCGGTCCTCGCGGGCCCGTGCTGATGCAGGATTTCGCGCTTATTGAAAAGATGGCGCATTTCAATCGCGAGCGAATCCCGGAACGCGTTGTTCACGCCAAGGGTTACGGCGCGCACGGCGTCTTTACCGTCACCGGCGATATCAGCAGGTACACAAGGGCGAAACTGTTCTCGAAGCCAGGCAATGCCTGCCCCGTGTTTTCCCGATTCTCAACCGTCGGCGGCGAAGCCGGCTCGGCGGATGTCGCGCGAGATCCACGCGGCTTCTCGATGAAGTTTTACACCGGGGAGGGGAACTGGGACCTTGTCGGCAACAACACTCCGGTTTTCTTCGTGCGCGACGCGATCAAGTTCAGCGACTTCATTCATACCCAGAAACGCGATCCGGGCACGCATCTGAAGCCTCACTGGCGGCGATGGGACTTCTGGAGCCTGTCCCCGGAAGCAATCCACCAGGTGATGATCCTGTATTCGGATCGCGGCACTCCGGTTTCGGCGCGCTTCATGCACGGTTACGGCAGTCACACGTATAGTTTCTGGAACGCCGCTGGGGAGCGGTTCTGGGTGAAATTTCACCTTTTGACGCAGCAGGGCGTCCGCAACCACACAGAGGCCGAGGCGACGCGCCTCATGGGCGAAAATCCCGATAGCTCGACCCAGGACCTTCGCGACGCTATCGCGCGGGGCGAATTTCCGCGCTGGACCATGAAGGTGCAGATCATGCCGGAGCGCGAGGCCGCCTCCTACCCGTGGCATCCGTTCGACCTGACCAAGGTTTGGCCGCACGCTGACTATCCCATGATCGAGGTTGGCGTCATGGAACTGAACCGCAATCCGGAAAACTACTTTGCCGAAGTTGAACAGGCGGCCTTCGAGCCTGGCAACGTTGTGCCCGGAATTGGATTCAGTCCCGACAAGGTGTTGCAGGCCCGGGTGTTGTCGTATTCGGATGCGCATCGTTATCGGTTGGGCGTCAATTACCATCAGGTCCCGATCAATCGTCCGCTGGCGTCCGCAGCGACATACAACCGCGACGGGACAATGCGCGTCGACGGCAACCATGGCGGTTCAGTCGATTTCGAGCCGAATTCCTTCGGAGGGCCGATAGAGGATCCCTCAATGAAGGAACCGCCGCTGCAGATCGATGGCGCGGCGGACCGCTACGCCGGCTTTGCCTGCGATGATCAGGACTATTACGGGCAGCCGCGGATGCTTTGGGAAAAAGCGCTGGATGAAACCGGGCGCCAGCATCTGGTGGAAAACATCGTGGCAAGCATGAGCAACCCCGCCATGGGCATCGCGGACCCGCGTCCGATTCAGGAACGGATGCTCGGACATTGGCGCAAAGTTCATCCTGATTTCGGCGCCCGCGTCGCCAATGGACTGGCGATTACCTGGCTACGCGAAGCGGACAGTTAGCCGTGCCCGGCGCGCTGCGCCAGCAGGAACGTGACGGACGGTTTTCACAGCGCGTATTTGCGAGGCGCCATCATGGTGGAATTATCGACCAGCGCGCGCAATGCGCTCGCCGACAAAGACTTCGGCCTTCCGCACAAGCGGGCTTACCCGATGCCTGACGCGAGCCACGCCCGCAACGCCAAAGCGCGCGCAGCCGAGGAATTCCACAAAGGGAATCTTTCGGCGTCCGAAAAGGCTCAAATTGACCGCAAGGTCGATGAAATTCTCGGCGCGGCATAAGCCTGCGGAACCTTCGTCCCGTGTCCAGACCGACTTGCCGGTTGGTCCGAAGCGTGGGCTGACCGCGGACGTTTGGATGAGAAAAATATCACCGCCAGGTTCCGCGAGGATCGCGAATGCGTCCCTTGATCCTGGATGCGTCCGGTTCGCCCATGCCGCATGTTCACATTTTGCATAACAGCGCCTGGCCTTATCTGGATTGCGTATATTCCGTGCCTATCGCGGTGTTCCCACGCCTCGTATTCAACGCGCGCCGCAGTGTCATTTGACTTTAGCGGTTGATACCAAACCCCGGAGACTATCATGTCTGACGACAAGCATCTGAAGCAGGCTGTGCTCGATGAACTGAAATGGGAGCCGAGCGTGAATGAAGCGCATATCGGCGTCACAGCGAAAGACGGGATCGTCACCCTGATGGGCCATGTCGAAACGTTCTCCGAGAAGCTCGCGGCGGAAAAGGCCACGCGCCGGGTCAACGACGTCAAGGCGGTCGCCGAGGAGATCGAGGTTCGACTGCCCTACAACGTCAAGCGCGGCGACGAGGAAATCGCCTCGGCGGTGATGGATCGCCTGAAATGGGACGCCTCCGTGCCGAGCGGCGCGGTGAAAGCAAAGGTCGAAAAGGGCTGGGTCACGTTGAACGGCGAAGTCGATTGGCACTATCAGCAGGAAGCCGCCGTGAGCGATGTTCGCGGGCTTTGGGGCGTGATCGGCGTTTCCAATGATATCGTCATCAAGCCAAGGCCGGACACGTCCGCGATCAAGGACAAGATCCTCGTGGCGTTGAACAGGTCGTGGTTCGATCCGGCGAGCATCAACGTCAGCGCCAGTGGTGGGCGGGTCAAGCTCACCGGCAAGGTCAATTCCTGGTACGAGCGCGACGAGGCCGGTTCAGCCGCTTGGGCTGCGCCCGGCGCAACCTCGGTCGAGAACGACATTTCCGTGAATTGATTTCGGCCTGCCCGCCAACCCGCGAGAACCAGGTTGGCGGGCAGGAAGTGTGGCGTGAGCAAATTTGAACGCGGAGATTTTTCCGGCGCGGCAGCGGACTGAATCCTGCGCGCGGCTGGAACTGCACAGGTTCGGATTTTCAATATCGAATTCATCGATACGCGCTGACCGGCGCCGAGATGATGCTGACAGGCGGATCGAGCTCGCCCGCCAGATGGTTTTCCTGTCTGGATCATGGATCCTGGAGCCACAAAATGTCCCATACCCGACCAACCCGCAACGCCAGCGCATTGTTCGACCGCGCCCGTGTGGGCGCTTTCGAACTCAACAATCGCATTGTCATGGCGCCGCTCACCCGGAACCGCGCAGGTCCCGGCCTGGCGCCCGGTCCTTTCGCTGTCGAATATTATTCGCAGCGCGCCACTGCGGGAATGATTATCGCCGAAGCCACGCAGGTCTCGGCGCAGGCGCAGGGCTACGCCGACACGCCAGGCTGCTACACCAACGAGCAGGTCAGGGGCTGGAAACAGGTTACCGACGCCGTTCATGCCGAGGGGGGAACCATCGTCGTTCAGCTTTGGCACACGGGCCGCGTCTCTCACACCAGCTTCCAGAAAGACGGCAAGGCTCCCGTCGGCCCGTCCGCCATTCGCGCCAACACGAAGACTTTCGTGGCCGGACAGGGGTTCGTCGATGTGTCGGCGCCCCGCGCGCTGCGTCTCGACGAAATGCCCGGGATCGTCGAGGACTTCCGTCGCGCTTCCGTTTGCGCCATTGAGGCGGGCTTCGACGGCGTCGAAATCCACGGCGCCCATGGCTACTTGCTTGACGCGTTCTTGCGCGATGGAACCAACCATCGCGCAGATTCCTATGGCGGTTCCGTCGCAAACCGCGCGCGGCTGCTGCTGCAGGTCGCCAGGGCCTGCGCCGGCGCTATCGGCGCGGATCGACTGGGCGTCCGGATATCGCCGGTGTCGACCGCCGGCGATTCCCGCGACAGCCAACCTCAGGCGCTGTTCAATCATGTCGTCGAAAGCCTCAATCCGCTTGGTTTGGCCTGGCTGCATGTCGTGGAGGGTGAGACAGGCGGCGCCAGGGACAGCATTCCATTCGATTATGGCGCGCTCCGCGACCGGTTCGACGGAGCATGGATGGTCAACAACGGCTACAACCGGACCATGGCGATTGACGCCATAGCGAGCGGCCGCGCTGATCTGGTGTCGTTCGGGCGCCTCTTCATCGCCAATCCTGATCTCATGGAGAGATTGAGCAAAAACGCTCCCCTGAACGAGCTGATGGGCCCGGAAACCTTTTACGGCGGCGGCGCGCATGGCTACACCGACTACCCCACGATTGAGCAAGGCCGCATCGCGCGAGGCGCAAGCAAGATGGCGTCGGTGTGACACAAGCGCAATGCAACCCGCGCGGGAGATGGATGACGATGTCAGGTCTGCTGATACTCATCATCGGTGTTATGCTTCTGGCGCCTGCTATCGCTGAATTATGAGCTGCGATTCAAGGATGGACAAAAAGCAAAGTCGACCTGCCGGGATTGCAAACCATATCCCTGATCGGCGTGAACGGATTGTTCGTGATGGCTTCATATCGCGGCGCTCGATGATTTGTCCCCGGATAAAGCATCGCGGGCGAGAGATTGATTTATCCCATTGTGCTTTAGGCGGATCCCGTCTCAAGTTTGGCGCATCGCGGCGTTCCGCGCGTGGCGTTGGAATCGTGTGATGGAATCAGGTAAGGTTGGCGCAAAAGCTCATTCCACGATCGAACTTCCCGCCCCTGTCGCCGGGCCTTCTGCGGGGCTCGACGTCGCGCTGGCGCGGCGACGCACCATTCGCGACATTTCCACGCGACCGCTGCCGCTTCAACTTCTATCGAACCTGTTGTGGGCGGCGTTCGGGGTCAATCGCAAGGTTGGCCCATTTGGCGGATTGGGCCGCACCGCGGCGTCGGCGAGCAATTCGCAAGAGATAGACATCTATGTAGCGATGCAGGAGGGCGTTTTTCTCCATGATGCGAGCCGCGGGGCGCTGGAGCGCGTCGCCGTTGGCGATTGGCGCGCCTCGGCGCTGACGGTCGGACAGCGTGGCGTCGCGGCCACGGCGCATGCGCAACTCATCTATGTCGTGGATCTCCAACGGCTGACGCACACCGGGGGATTCGATGAGCCTGGCTTGCATGATCCAGACGTTCAAAAGTCCTATTATTTCGTGGATACCGGAATGATCGCTCAAAACGTGCATTTATTCGCGGCGGCCAATGGCCTCGCCGCCTGGTTTCACAATTGTGATCGCGCGGGACTCGCCAGGGTCCTGGGCCTCGACGCTGACAAACGCGTCCTGTTCGCGCAGTCGGTCGGGTTTCCCACAAAGGAAGAGCCATCATGAGGCTTTCCGGAAACGCTATTCTGATCGCGGTCGCGGCGCACATCGCGCCAAAAGCGCTTTGGTTGACTGATGGTCAATCCAGAGCCTTCCGCGCATCCGCCAGCTCCTGTTTTAGGAACCGCAGCGTCCGCTGCGGACGATGGCCAGGCAATCGCCTGGACGTGCCGATGGAAACAACTCTACGCTCGCCGCTGTTTGTATCAGTCGATGACCCCGGCGCCGCCGAAGCGCTCGCGCCAGCGTGGGATGACGTCCTTGTTGTAGACATTGTCCGGCACGTTGCCGCGCAGGGCTGTGAGGATGGAACGCATCGCCCATTCCATGCCTGGCCGCAATTCGCCGTCGAGGTTGTAGGACGCTGAATGCGGCGAGAGCAACACCTTCGCGCCGAGCTGGCGTAACGGTGAATTCATTGGCAACGGCTCATCCTCGAAGACGTCGAGCGCCGCGCCCGAGATGTGGCGGGCGTCAATTGCCTTCGCGAGCGCCGATTCGCGGATAACCTTGCCGCGTGCGGTGTTGATGATGGTCGCGCCCTTCTTGCAGAGGGCAATTTCTTTTTCGTCCATCATGAACCGCGTCTCATTCGTCAGCGTGACGTGGAAGGAGACCACATCCGATTCGCGCAGGAGCGTCTCGTAATCGACGCGTTTCGCGTTTGAGAGCTGGAACGATGACGGTGGCGCGTAGGGATCGCAGGCGATGATGCGCACGCGCCAGGGTGCGAGCAACTGCGCAACGCGCATGCCGATACGCCCAAGCCCCACGAGGCCAATCGTGACGCCCTGCGTATTTTCGGAAATGCGCGCTCCCAGGAACGTCGTCGCCAGCACGGGCTCGCGCCAGCGTCCCTCCCGCACGGCCGCGTCGCGCTCCTGCACTTTCTTGAGCATGGCGAGGATGAACGTGATCGCCGTCTCGGCGACTCCATAGCAGTTCGACTCGGTTGGCGCGTGGCAAACCATGATGCCGAGTTCGGTCGCGGCCTCAATGTCCACGTCATCCACGCCGACCGTGTATTTCGCCACGATGCGCAGGCGCTGGCAGGATTCGAGCACACGCCGGGTGATCGGGGTGCAACGGATCATCGACCCCATCATGCCGACGCTTTCGCGTGCGGCGACGATCAGTTCATCCTCATACTCCGGCTTTCGGGTCCACGGCCAGTCGCGGTTTCCCAACACAATATCGACGCCGGTCTTCTCGACTTCCGTGAGCATGGAAGCCGGTTCGTCGCGCGGCGCGAAGATGAGAACGTTGGGTTTGGCCATGGGCATTCCTCCGCAATGACGCGATTTCTGTCGAGCCAAGCTAGCCTTAGATCGGCAGGTTGAACAGCTTGACCGCGTTGTCGCGGACAAGCTTCCGACGCGTGTCGGCGGGCAGGCCGTGAAGATGCTTCTCCACGTTTTCGCGCGAGTGCGGGAAGCTCATGTTAAAATGTGGATAGTCGCTTGACCAGACGCAGTTGTTCTCGCCCCACCACGAGAAGGCGCGGGTCCCCACGAAATCCTCAAGGAATGTGCAGTGGACATGCTCGGCGAAGATCTCGCTCGGTGGACGGGCGATGGCGAACGAATCTGTTCGACGGAAGCGATCCCAGTAGTAGTCCCACTGCTGCAGCATGAACGGCGCCCAGCCGACCTCGCTTTCCGAAAGCAGGAGCTTCAGCTTCGGATGGCGGTCAAACGCCCCGGAGAAGATAAAATCGAACAGCGTGTTCGCCGTATCGGCCTCCTTGCGATTCACCGCGTTGCGCAGGCGCTCGTTGCCTTTCGGGCGCGCTGCGAAATCCTTGGCGTAGGAATGGCCCGTCAGGATGTGGCAGACGATCGGCGCGCCGCATTCAGCCGCCGCCGCCCAGAGCCTGTCGTAGTGGTCGATATCCATGAACGGCAGGCGTGGATCGGGGACCTGCCAGACCATCGCGCCGACCATGCCGATGTCGTGGCCGCGCTGCATTTCCTTGATCGCGCCGTCGATGTCATAGACCGACAGGCACGGAATGCCGAAGAGGCGTTTCGGTGACGTCTTGCAGTAGTCCGCGAGCCAGTCGTTGAAGACGCGGAATCCCTCGCGCTGGGTCTCGATGTCGTCGAGGCCGAAAAGCGCCATGCCGTTGTTCGGGAACAGGACCTCAGCTTCAAGTCCGTCGCGCTCCTGATCGGCGACGCGCACTATCGGGTCGCTGGCGCCGGGCAAGGGCAGGCCGATCTTCACTCTTGGAATGTTCTTCGAAAGCCGCTCGGGCAGAGCGCGCTTCCACAGGTCGTCGGGCTCCACGACATGCGAATCGGTGGATATCATCTTTGGCATCGCCGCCAGCGCCGCTGCGTCGAGCGTCGGAATGTCGCCAAGCGAACGGGACGCAAGGGTCTGGTAGTCGGGAAGAGGCGCGCCACTCCCAGCCGTCATGCGACCTTCGACCATCGTCATCCCTCCTTGGTCGGGGGCCATTCGTGGCGACCCATATTTATCAAATTAGGAGAAACCGATGCGGAGTGTCCAAAACATTCTCATTGGATCTGACCATGTCATTTTATCTGACCAAACTTTTCGGCTTTGCTCAGTTTCGGACAACATTGGCGCGAACCGGATCGTGAGCGGGATCTGCGAGCGCTTCCGGAGGCTTCTGGATCGCGGCTGGTTTCGCCGGGATAGTCCAATGCGGATGTTCTGCGCCACCTCAAATTGTCTGGCCGACGCTCAGCGCTTTTTCGAAATCATGCTATGAATGCGTCATGCCGCCACGCATTATTTTTCTTCGCCATGGCGAGACCGACTGGAATGTCGAATATCGCTTGCAGGGCCAGCGCGATACGCCGCTGAACGCCCGTGGACGCGATCAGGCCGACGCCGTCGGGCGGTCGATGCGCGATTATTTTGGCGGCCCCGGCGCGCCGGGAGCCAACGGCCTCAATTTTGTGGCCTCGCCGCTGGAGCGCACGCGTGACACAATGGAGCGCGCGCGGGGCGCTATGGGGCTGGACCCCAAGGCCTATGGCACAGATCGCAGGCTCGTCGAACTCTCCTTTGGTCGTTGGGAGGGGATGACCTGGCGCGACGTCGTCGCGCGGGAACCGTGGGCGGCCAGGGCTCGCGAGGGCGACAAATGGCATTTCGTGCCGCCGGGCGGCGAAAGCTATGACATGCTGTCGCATCGGGTGCAGCCATGGCTGGACGAACTCACGGGGGAGACATTTGTTGTCTCCCATGGCGGCGTCGCCCGCGTCCTGATGGCGATGATCGGCGGACTTGCTCAGAAAGATGCGCCAATGGCCAATATTGCCCAGGGCCGGGCGCTGATTTTTGAAAACGGGACGTGCCGGTGGCATTAGGGCGGTCGACGGGCGGAGCGTCACGCGCCAGACTATTGCGCCTTCGCTTCGCGGGGACTATTCCCAAGGGCGAAGCGCGCGGACCAGAGGCCGCGCAGAAACATCTGGAGAGAAACCATGCCGCATGACGACAAGGACGACAAAACCGTCACCCATTGGCATGAGCCTGGCGGATTGAAAAAGGCGGGTCTTGGCGAATTCAAGAAACAGCCCACCCCCTATGACGCCTGGATGGAGTCCGAGGGCGTCCCGGTGTTTCGCGGCATCGGCATTTCGAAGGTGCAGAATCTCCCGCTCATGCCGTGGAAGCGCACGGGCGGGCGCGGTCATTTCATTCAGCTCTATGGCACTGAAACCAAATGGGGTTGCTATGTCGTCGAAATCCCGCCGGGCGGCGCGCTGAACCCCGAAAAGCATATGTACGAAGAAATCTTCCTTGTTGTGGAAGGGCGCGGGTCGACGGAAGTCTGGCTCGAAGGCGACAGCAAGAAACATGTCTTCGAATGGCAGAAGGGTTCGATGTTCTCGATCCCGATGAACGCCATGCACCGGCTCGTCAACGCCACCTCGGGCGGCGCGCTGCTGCTGGGGGGCACGACCGCCCCCGTCGTGCTCAATGCGCTGCAAAACCAAGCCGCAGTGTTCGACAACCCCTTCGTGTTCAAGGATCGTTTTTCCGGCGCCGACGATTTCTTCAAGCCGAAAGACGATATCGAGCCTGATCCGGTGCGCGGCCTCGCCATGCGCAAAACCAACTTTATTCCAGATGTCATCAATTGCGAGCTGCCGCTCGATAACCGGCGTTCGGTCGGCTATCGCCGCGTCGAGCCGCTGATGACCAACAATTCTTTCTATTTCTGGATCGGTCAGCACGAGAATGGCCGCTATTCCAAGGGCCACGCGCATACTTCGGCGGCGATCCTGATTTGCCTCAAGGGAAAGGGTTATACCTATTCCTGGCCCGAACATTGCGGCGAGCGCCCATGGGAGACGGGGCAGGCCGATCAGGTCAACAGGCTCGATTACGAGCCGATCGGTATGGTGACGGCGGCGCCCGGCGGCGCGCGCTGGTATCACCAGCATTTCAGCGTGTCGAAGGACGACTTCCGCCTGACCGCTTGGTTCGGCCCGCATAACCCGGGCCGCGACCCCGGCGCGCCCGGTCAGAAACACACAGATTACACCGCCATCGACGTCAATCAGGGCGGCACCGCCATCCCCTACTGGATGGAAGACCCCTATATCCGCACGGAGTATGAAGAAACGCTGCGCCAGAACGGCGTGCCCTGCCGCATGGACGCCAAATGGTACGCCAAGCCGAACGACGCCGATACGCGAAGCGAGGTGGTGTAGGGGCGCAAGGCCGGGCTGCGATATACTTTACAAGCTGGACGCTTCATGCAACATGCATGGCATGCATGGCATGCATTGTGAGGAATCGAGATGGAACCAGTCAAGGTCGCCGCCGCCGATTTTCAACGCAACATTGGTCGGTATCAGGATTTGGCGCTGCGACAACCAGTCGCTGTCACACGCAACGGTCGGGAGAGTTGTGTCTTGATTTCGACCGAGGAATATCAGCGCCTCAAACGCCGGGATCGCGAAGTCCTGGCAATTGAAGACTTTACAGACGCCGACGCGGAGGCCGTGCGCCAGGCTCGGCCCTCGACGGAATCGGCGACGTTCAATCATGAGTTGAATCGGGACTCGTGACTTTTCCCGTCCCTGTTCCAGGCCTCGTCATCCGCTACTCCTACCTTTGGAGGCATGAGCAGTCGCAGGGGAGGGAAGAGGGAATCAAGGACCGCCCCTGTGCGGTGTTGTTGTCTGTCCGCGATAAGGCAGGTGAGCGAAAAGTCGTTGCGCTGCCGATCACGCATACGCCGCCCCGCGACCCAGCGCATGGCGTCGAGATTCCTGCGGCAACCAAACAACGGCTTGGCCTTGATAACGCTCGTTCATGGATCGTAATTTCAGAAAGCAATCGATTTATCTGGCCCGGCCCGGACTTGCGCTTTGCCAGGAATGGCGATCAGGCAAGCGTTGTCCATGGCGAGTTACCCGCCGCGCTTTTTGAAATCGTCCGCGCGAAATGGCTGGCGCTTTTTCGCGCGTCAAAGACCCATATTATCTCGCGCTCGGAATGACGCAAAAACGACAGGCCGCGCCTGGCGGCTGATCGGGCGCAAGCGGTCTCATCTGCGTCCGAACCATTCGGCCATCGTCACGCCGCCGATCACCAGCGCCAGCGCGACGCCGTGATACAATGCGAAGGGCTCGCCGAGCATCAGTGTGGAAAGCGTTGCGCCGATCGCCGGGGTGAGATTGTAAAACAGGGTCGCGCGCCCCGGCCCGATCAGTTCCACGGCCCGGATGAAGAACACCTGCGACAGAAGCGTCGGAAAGATCGTGACATAAAGGAGGATGAGCATCCCCTTTAATGTTGGCCACATAAATCCGCCGCCGATGATTTCAAGCGCGAATACGGGCAGCGAGGAGACCAGCGCCGCGAGCGCCAGCGCCACGAAGAAGCCCATCGACGAGACTTTGGGGCGGGTCCGCAACGCCAGCGTGTAGCCACCGTAAAAGCATGACGCGAGGAGCATCCCGATGTCGCCGAAATTGAACTTCATGGCGGAAAGTTCGCTGAGATCGCCGTGCGCCCCTACCAGCGCCGCGCCGACCAGCGTCATCGCGCAACCCGCCGCCTGCGCGGGGCGCACTGGCGTGCGCCACAAAACGAACGCGCCGATGAACACGAGCACCGGCGTGACGCCTTGCAGGATCGAGATATTCAGGCCCGATGTGTAATGGGCGGCGGTGTAATAAAGCGAGTGGTAGCCGGTAAATCCGATACCCCCCATCAGCAACAGGCGCAGCCAGTGCTGGCTGAGCAAGGGCAGATCGGCAATAAACGCCTTGCGGGCGGTGAACAACAGCACGCCGCAGGCGAAGGCCCAGCGGCCCGTCACCAGCGACATGGGCGATATCTCGCCAACCGCCTCGCGCGCCGCAACCACATTGCCGCCCCAGAACAGGCAGGTCAGCGTCAGCAAAAGCCACGGGTTGGCGAAAAATCGTTCCGTCGGACTTGCGGGGACAGTCGACACCATCAGCCTTTCATTCTGGCGGGCAGCGACCATGTACCCAATCGTGACAGGCCTGTAACCCCGAAATGTCGCGCCTTCGCCTCCATTTCACCTGAATCCCCCCGCTGCATACGCCTGCCGGCTGCGCCAAACCGCTGGCAGACCCATTTTTCGGAGAAATCGATGCTATATGCGCCCGTCAAACCTTTTATCGCGATGCTGGGCGGCGTTCTTGCGCTGACGCGTGGAGCCCCGGCATTGGCGAGCAATATTGAAGCGGTGTCTCATATTGACTCAGCGCTGGTCTATCCCGATGCAGCGGCTGTTACACGCACTGCCGATGTCGAATTGCCCGAGGGAGCGACAACGCTGATTTTTCGGGGCTTGCCGATGGGGCTAGACCCCGCCTCGCTGCGCGTCAGCGCGCAGGCCAGCGGCAGGGTCTCCATTGCTTCTATCGAGACAAGGGTAACGCCCGAGGGGCCGCCCGAATCAGTCTACGACGGCAAACTGAAAGCGCTGCGAAGCGACCGCGAGAACTGGCAGACGACACTGGAGGCGCTGGAGGCCAAAAAGGCGATGATGATTCGCTTTTCGCAGTCGGGCCCGGAGAAACTGTCACCGGATTCCAGACCGCTCGATATCTCCCAGTGGCAATCGGCCTGGGATACGGTGGGCGCCGGACTCGCCAAAACGGGCGACGATTTGAATGCCGCCAAAGCGAAAATTCGCGAAATCGATGCGCAGATCGCCGCTCTTGAGCAGATCAGGCAAAAGCCGCCATCGCAAGTCCGCGCCACGCGCGAGGCGAGCGTTGCTGTCGATGCCGAGTCCAACACCCGCGCGAGCCTGCGCCTGACCTACCGCATCGCGGGCGCCGGCTGGCAGCCCGCCTACGACGCGCGTCTGGAGACCAACGCAGGCGGCAAAGCGGCGCTCGAACTGGTGCGGCGCGCGACGATCGCGCAACGGACCGGAGAAGACTGGACCGACGTGGCCCTTTCTGTTTCGACCACGCGCGCGCAGCGCAACGCCGAAGCTCCGGAAGTCTATACGCAGCGCATTTCCTTTTATGAGCCGCCTGTGGCCGCCGCATTGGCTGGCGGCGTCGGCGCTCGCGCCCGGCAGGCGGCGTTGCCGCAAGCTGCGCCTCCACAGATGGATCGGCCTGCGCTGGACGCCATGCTTCAGGAAAAGGCGGTCGCTGGAAAAAGCGTTGACGCTGTTGAGCAACAATCCACGATTGATGCGGCGGCCTATCAGGCGTCATTCCAGATTCCGGGGCGCGTGACGATTGCATCGGACGGGGCGAGCAAGGGGTTCCGGATTTTGACCGCCAATTTCAGTCCGGACCTGTTGCTCCGCGCATCTCCCGCAATCGATCCAACCGCGTATCTGCAAGCCCGTATCGTGAATGGCGAGGATGCGCCTCTGTTGCCGGGGGCCGTCAATGTCACAAGGGATGGCGAGTTCGTGGGCGTGTCGCGGATCGGTCTGGTTGCGCCGGGCGATTCGACCGATCTGGGTTTTGGCGCAGACGACCGCGTCAAAATCGCGCGCGCGCCGGTGAAACGCAAGGAAAACGAGCCGCAATGGTTCGGCTCAACCAAAACCGAGACGCGCGAGTTTAAAACCACGATCAAGAACCTTCACCCCTTCCCCCTGAAAATGAACATCGTGGATCAAATTCCAATTTCCGAGAATACGGCAATTACAATCGATCAACTGCCGGCGACAACGCCGCCGACTGAAAAAAACATCAACGATCGCAGAAGCGTGATGGGCTGGACATTCGATCTGGCGCCGGGCGACACCAAAAACATTACACTGGCCTATCGTATGAAATGGCCTGCGGATCGCGATGTCATGTTCGAGACTTTGCCCGATGGGCGCACATTTACGCGATAGCCTTCGCTGCGCCCCGCACTTTATCGATCAACCCTGCCGCATTGTCGGGCGCCGCATCGCCACGCCATGCGACATAACCATCGGGCCGCACCAGAACCAGTTTGCGTTCATAGAGCGTTGCGATGTCCGGATCGTCGATCGCGACGATCGACAGGGGAACGCCTTTCGCGCGCGCCGCCTGCGCGATGGATGTCGCCTCGCCGCCGAACGAGAGCAGCGTGAAACCTTTGCCGAACAGATCGAGCGTCGATATTCCCGGCTCAATCCAGGCGTGCGGCGCGCGCGATCCCGGTCGCGCGGTCGGCGTATAATCCTTGATGGAATCGGGGGGCCGCGGAGAGCCGTCCGCCACAATCACTGGCGAATCATCGTAGCGCGCGCCCAGCACAATGCCATCCGAGACGAAAACCTGCGTGCGGTCGCGCAATATGCCTTCGCGCATTCTTTCGCGCGCAGTTGCGCCCTCCGGCGTGTCGTCCTCGACTATGGCGCGTGTGTCCGGCGCTGAAAATTCAGCGCGGTTTTCGGTGGCGGTGCGGACAATGCGCTGCGCGAGCGGCTTGCGCTCGGCTTCATAGCTTTCAAGCAATTGCGGCCCGGCCCAGCCCTCAAGCGTCGCCGCCAGCTTCCACGAGAGATCGAAGGCGTCGCCAAGCCCGGTATTCATGCCAAAACCGCCCGAAGGCGAATGCTGATGCACGGCGTCGCCCGCCAGAAACACCGGACCCTTGCGCCAGCAATCGGCGACAATGCTCCGGCACGTCCACGGCAAAACCGAAATGATCTCATAGGGAACATCGCTCCCGATATAACGTCGCACGGCTGCATCGATGTCGACGGATTTTGGATCGACGCGTTCATCGCGCAGATTGATACCCAGGCGCCAGAGAGAGTTCCCATCGATTTCGATGAGACTTGGATTGTGGCCATCTTTGTCGACAAAGAAATAAAAGGCCATTTTTCCCTTGTCGTGACGGGTCCACAGGTCCGGAATGCGCAAAAAGACATTGAGATGATGAGAGAGCGCAGGCATTCCCTCCCAACGCACGCCAAGCGTTCTGGGAACCGGCGAATGTCCGCCGCAACACGACACAAGAAAACGTGCGGAAATTGTTTCGCTTCGTCCGGCCGCCAGATTTCTGACCATCGCCTCGATGCCGCCGGCAGTCTCGCGAATGGAGTCCAGTCGATGGTTGTAGCGAAGGTCGACGCTCGGAAACGACATCGCAAGATCGCGCAGGATCGGATCGAAAAATACCTGATTGCAACGCTGGGAACGTTCTGGCGTGGTTGGCAGGGGCTTTGCGCCACCATAGGTCGGGCGCGGGATATGCGCGATGACATGGCCCTGCAGGCTTGTCAGATAGGAGATGTCGAGCGGGAAGTCCGGCGGCGTGCCAGAGTTGCGCACCTTGTCCGCAATGCCCCAGCGGCGACAAAACTCCATCGTGCGAGAATTGATCGTATTGGCGCGGGGATGGAAGATGCCGCCGTCGCCCTGTTCGACGACAATGCAATCGACGCCCCGCGATCCGAGGTCCGCCGCAAGCCCGAGCCCCACCGGCCCTGCGCCGACGATCAGCACTGATGTTGAAAATGGATCTGTCGTCAACGCATTCACTTTGTGGTCTCCGCAAGCGGCGCGCCATAGGAGCGAGCGGGAAAAGGATAGGGGCCGAGAAACTGGAATATCAGGCAGGCCAGTAGCAAGGCGATTCCATAGGCAATGAAGGCCGGCGTGTAACTGTGATAATGATCATAGACCTCGCCGCTGATGGCCCCGCCCAGTCCCGTTGCGCCAGCAACCGCGCCAAACATCAGGCCGCCGATCTTGCCGAGGTTTTTCAGGCCGAAATAGCGGCTGGCCAGAAATGTTTGCATGTCAATTTCGCAACCGAGCGCCGCGCCAACCAGCATGGCGCCAATGAACGGCGCGGGCTCCGGCCAACCGCAATCGATCAGAAACAGGCCGAGGATACAGATAAGGAAAAAGCCGCTGATCACCCACGGTCCGAAAATGCGGTCTGTCAGCCAGCCTGAACCGATGCGTCCAGCAATCGATGCGAGGCCGGAAAAGGCGAGCACGGTTGAGGCCGCCTGCAAGGGCACGCCCCTGTCCGCAAGGATGACGACAACCTGCGTCAGGGCGCCATTTATTCCAATAATTCCAACGACGAAACATGCCGCCAACGCCCAGAATCGCCAGTTTCGCAGAGCATCCCCGAATGCTGCTCCGGTCTTTTCTCCGCTCGGGATATCGTCATGAGCATCGCGCTCGACCTCGGTTGGCGCCCGCATGAATAAAAAGACCGGAATCGTGGACAGTATCAACATCAGCGCGCCAAGGCCGAGATAGGCCGAACGCCAGCCAGCCGCGCCAATCATATAGGCGACGGCCTGCGGCATGATGAATGTGCCAAGACCTACGCCCGACATGGCGACGCCGAGCGCAATACCGCGCTGACGGTCAAACCATTGCGCCACTGCAAATCCGATCGATGTCGGGGAAATACCGGCGCTGAAGGCGCCCTTGAGCGCGAACAAGACGACAATCACGAAGATAGAGCCAGTCAGCATCGACTGCGCCATCGTCACAAATGCAAATAGCGGCGCGCCAAAAAGCAGAACGCGCCGCGCGCCGAACCTGTCGAGCAGCACGCCGAGGATGGGTGTCGCGATGACGCTCAGCCAGGTCGTCACGCCCATGATGCGACCGAGTTCGCCCCGCGTGACGCCAAGGTCTTCGGTGATGGGTTTGAGAAATACGCCAAAGGCGAGAATATTGACCGCGCCCGCGCCGCAGGTCAGCGCCATCATTGAAGCAAAAACAATCCACCAACGGCTTTTGCCGAACATGTTTTCCCCCCGAGCGCGTTCCCGTTGTCCGGGATTGACTCACGATGGAGCCTCAAAAGGCTCCATCGAAACATAGGCAGGATCGGCGAGGCGCATGGCAACGTCAAGTGGCGCGCAACGCCAATGGCGCCATCAGCCTTTTCTGGCGCCTGTCCGCTTCTCGATTACAGCGCGCGCTGCAGCAAGATAAGAGTTTTCGGTTGCGTTCTGCCGGTCAAGTCCGACCAGTTCGTAATAATCGTTGAGCGGCGAGAGTTCCGATTGCACCGTTTCAAAGGAGTGATGATCTTTCAAAGCTTTCATCGCCCGTGCAACGCCGCCGACCGCTGCAAACAGCGCGGCTGACGGGAATGTGCACAACGCCGCCCCGGCTTTCTCCAGATCTTGCATTGACGATTTCCAGTTGGCGTTGGCATGGGAGAGATTGGCGAGTTGGGGACCCGGCACTTCGCGCAGCACCCGCTTGAACTCATCGATAGCGTCGGCGCCCATGGGTTTGGCCATGTCGCAACCAAGCTCCATATACATCTGGCAACGCTCGATCGCGGCATCGATGCCCTCAACGCCGAGCGCATCGCTGCGGGCGACAATGACCAGATCGGGATCTCGCCGGGCGTCGAGCGCGGCTTTCAGCTTGGTCATCATCTCTTCAGCGGAAATGACCGCCTTGCCAGCCATATAACCACAACGATTCGGAAAGACCTGGTCGCTGATGAACAGGCCAGCTACGCCTGCCGCCTCGAAGGCGCGCACCATCTGGCGCACATTGTTGGGGCCGCCAAAACCGGTATCGGCGTCTACGTAAACCGGGATGTTCACGGCGCCGCAGATACGCCCGTAATGGTCGGCGTAATCGCGCATGTTGGACTGGCCTGTGTCAGGCGCGGCGAGCAGCGCGCCCATGGCCGCGTAACCGCCTGCGACCATCACATCAAAACCCTGCGCCTCGATAATGCGCGCGGACAGCGCGTCATAGGCGCCAGGCGCCAGCGCCATGCCAGGCGCCGCAATGATTTGTCGAAAATTTTTGCGGATGCTCATGTGTTTTTCCTTCAGCCGATGGAGCCAATATCCGCGCGTTGCCGCCAGGGCGCTTCGGAAGCGATTTCCGCCTCATAGGCGGCAATTTCATCCGCGTGTTTGAGCGTCAGGCCAATGTCGTCGAGGCCTTCCATCAATCGGGTCTTGTCCGCTGCGGGAAAATCAAAATGGAAACGTTCGCCGCCCGGCGCTGTAATGGTCTGCGCGCCAAGATCGACAGTGAAATCGCCGTGACCATCGCTTGCCACAACCAGCGCTTCAAATCTTTCGACATCCATTTCGCGCAGCGTCACTGGCAGCACGCCATTTTGCAAACAGTTTTCGCGATAGATATCGGCGAACGCCCGCGCCACAATGCAGCGAACGCCGACCGCCATAAACGCCCAGACTGCCGATTCGCGCGAACTGCCGCAGCCAAAATTGCGTCCTGCGACCAGCAACGCCGGCTTGCGGAATTGCGGCCTGTTGAACACAAAGTCCGGGTCTGGAGTTCCATCTTCGCGGTTGCGACGCCGTTGGAACAGCAGTTCCGCATAATCCTGATTAATCTTGGGGCCTTGACCGACAGGCGCGATCTGGTCGGTGTTGATATCGTCTTCAAGCAGCGGAACGGCGGCGCCGCGCAGGATCGTAAAAGCTTCCATCACAGCGCTCCGGCCATCAATTTTCGGACATCGGTGATCTTGCCTGTCACGGCGGCGGCGGCCGCCAGCGCCGGGCCGACAAGATGCGTGCGGGCGCCCGGACCCTGCCGGTTTTCAAAATTGCGGTTGGTGGTGGACAGCACCCGTTCGCCCCGCTCGCCCCGGTCGCCGTTCGAACCCGCGCACATGGAACAGGCGGCTTCCCCCCATACGAATCCGGCGTCACGGAAAACCTTGTCAAGGCCAATGGATTCGGCGTCGCGCTTGACCTTGCCGGAGCCTGGAACCACAAGCGCATGCACGCCTGCCGCCACCTTGCGTCCGCGCACAACATTGGCGGCGATTTCAAGATCTGGCAAACGCGCGTTGGTGCAGGAGCCAATGAATACCCGATGCACATCGAGCCCTTCAACGGGCTCGCCGGGCGTAAGGCCCATGTAGGCGATGGCGCGTTCGAGCGCGGCGCGGCGGTCAGCTGGCGCGCTCGACGGATCAGGCACGCGCTCGCCAATCGCGAACGCCTGCGCGGGGTCCGTGCCCCATGTGATCTGCGGTTCGAGAGCGCTGCAATCGATTGCAATTTCGGTGTCGAACGCCGCGTCGTCATCGCTGTTCAAATGGCGCCATTGCGCAAGCGCACGCTCCCACATCGCGCCTTTGGGCGCCCAGGGGCGACCCGCAATCCATTGAAAGGTTGCGTCGTCTGGCGCGACCAGCCCGGTGCGCGATCCCATCTCGATGGCAAGATTGCACAGGGTCAGCCGACCCTCGACGGACAGGGCGCGCGCGGCGCTCCCCGCAAATTCGATGAAATGGCCGCGACCGCCCGCAACGCCAATCCCGGCGATAATCTTGAGCGCGATATCCTTGCCCGCCGCCCAGGCGCCAATCGCGCCTTCCAGCCGGATGCGCATCCGTTTGGGTTTGCTCATGGCGATGACCTGCGTCGCCAGAATATGTTCCAGCTCCGTTGTGCCGCAGCCAAACGCCAGCGCGCCAAGACCGCCTACCGTGCAGGCGTGGCTATCGGGCACCGCATGGGTCGAGCCGGGCAGGACCATGCCGATTTCCGGCGCGACGACGTGGGAAATGCCATGTTCCGCGTCGCCCAGATCAAAGACGCGCACGCCATTGCGATGGCTGCCTTCGCGCATCGCCGCGATGAGTTCCAGCACCTCGCCTTTGGCGTTGCGGTCGGTGCGGCCGGGCGCCGAACGCGGGGTATGATCAAGCGCTGAAAACGTCAGATCGGGGCGGCGGACTTTACGTCCGGCCCTGGCAAGTTTGCCAAAGGCGTGCGGCGCATGGAGCTCATGCAACACATGGCGGTCAATATAGATGAGGTCACGGCCGTCGGCCCGGCGCGCGACAACATGCGAATCCCAAATCTTGTCGATCAGCGTCGCCGCCATGTTGGCCTCATCTGGTTTGCGCCCCGTTCAATCGCGCCCGGCGGGCATGATTTTCGATATGGCGTCGAGCGTCTCCCCCGGGGTCGCATAAAGCTTGTCCAGCAGGCTGACAAGTTCGCCCGCGGGCCGCAAGGTCATATCGATATGCGCCGACTTTGCCTCCGTCAGCAAATCAGGGTCGCGCAGGGTCGCCTCGAACGCCGCGCGCAACGCCAGCGCACGCGCGGCGGGAGTCCCCGGCGGCAGCGCATAGGGGCGGCCAAATTCGACGCTGGAAAAAATGAACCGCAAAAGATCGCGCTGCTCATTGCTGGAGGTGTGATCGTAGATCGAGGGAACTTCGGGAAAATCCGGCAGGGGCGTTTCCTCGGCGCGCAGAATTATCCGCACGCGTCCCGAACGAATGTCGGCAACGCGCGGCAGGAACTGGTTGATCGAATTGCAGACGCCCTCGATTTCGCCGCGCTCCATGGCGAGCCAGGCGTCGGGAGGGCCGGCATAGCCCTCCACCACGCGGAACCGGGCGCCCAGCACACGGTTCAGAACCGTTGGCACAATGCTGAGCGAGGAACCTGCGCCCGACCCCGCCACAACAAACTCCCGACGGAATATATCGTCAATGGAAGATACGCCGCTGCCCTGTGCGCTGAGGCAGACACGGCTTGGCAAGGAGGCTGCCCCGAGCCAGAAAAACTGACGCGGGTCGGCTTCGAGCGACGCTTGCCCCATGACGGCCTGATTGGGAATATTGCGCGAGAACGAGCCGATGACCGTTCCATCGCGCGGGGCGCGGGAATAAAGATAATTTGCCGCGACAATGCTTGCGGCTGCTGGCATGTTCTGCACAACAATGACGGGATTGCCGGGAATATGTCGCCCAAGGTAGCGCGCGAGCAAACGCCCGCCAAGATCGTAATCGCCGCCGGGGGGATGGCCGAGCACAAGATGAAGCTGATGGCTGGCGTAGAAAGACTCGATATCGTCGGCCCGCGCGGGAAGCGATATCGCCGCCAGCGCTGCAATCAGGGCGATGAAGCCTCGCACTTTGATCCTCCCCGACGCCATTTGAGGTTTCCACGCTGTCCTGAAAAGACCTATAGTGCCCCGAATTTCGATGCAAGGGAGACGCTGCATGGCTTACCAACTGACCGATTTTTGCGCTGACGCCAGAGCTGCGCTGAAAGCAAAGCCTCTGGGTTTTGCGCTCGACGATATCGCGCATCATCTGACGAGGCTGCTCGGCAACGAAGCCTTTGTGCGGGAGACTTTCCGGGATGAGACGCCCGCCGGTAAAACCGAACTCTATCACGACGCGGAGACCGATTTTTACGTTTACGCTCATGTGCAGGCGCCGGGAAAAACCGGCGCGCCGCACAGTCACGGCGCGTCATGGGCGGTCTATGGCAATGCAGCGGGCTTTACGGAAATGACCGAATACCAGCGTGTGAATCCTGAAAACGACGAACAGGTTGTTCTGAAAAAATCGGATTTTTATGCGCTGCATCCCGGGCAAACCCGCGGCTATGGGCCGGGGATCATCCACTCGACGGGCCATCCTCACAAAGCCTGGGTTGTGCGTGTGACCGGCACGGACCTTGACGTTCTTCCCCGCTATCATTTCAAGCGCTCGCGCGACAAGGTGCTGGAAGAGGCGTAACGTCCGGGTGATGCGCAATCCGCACAAGGTCGGCATTGCGCGAGCCAACAGGCCTGTTACCTTCCCGAAGCTTGGGGGGAAACCTGATTCGGAGACTGCATATGAAAAATATTGTTGCTGCCTTGGGCCTTGGCGCCATCGCACTGCTCGCATCCGCCAGCGCTCAGGCGCTGCCGGTCGTCGGCGCCTCTGCCGGAGAGACTGAAATCACATTGGCCGCATTTGGCTGCGGCCCCTATGCGCATCCCGATCGTTTCGGTCGTTGCGAGCCGAATCGCCCGCGTTACTTCGCTCCGCGGCCGCGTTACTTCGCGCCCCCGCCACGCTGCTTCGTGCGCATGACGCCGTATGGGCCGCGCCGCTTCTGCCGTTGATAGGAACATTGAATTGAAATGAACGCGCGGATGAATTGTCCGCGCGTTTTCGCTTTAACCGCTTTTGTCGCCCTTCAGCATTTTGATCAGCCAGGGCGTCGTGATTTCGCGGCGAATGCGCTCGGAGCCCCATTCCTTGCTCGCGCCCATATGGCCGCCATCGGGATTGACCCAGGTTTCCTTGACGCCGCCGGGCACCGTGCGGGCCACCAGCATGAGATCGTCAATCGGCACCTGCGTATCATGCACGCCATTGACCAGCAGCATCGGCGTCGAGGGTTTGTCGAGCAACCCTTGAGTCTTCAATGACATTTTGGGGCCATAGGCGAGAAAAGCCTCAAGCCCCTGCACCTGATAGACATCGGCGCGCGCGGGCAGCAGGTCCATCAGATATTCGGGCGTATTGACCGCGACCTTCTGCCATTCCGGCTGGAAATAATAATGTACGGGAAGGCCCTGCGCGACGACGGCTTTCAGCCGGTCCCTGGCGACAATCGCCATCTTCGTCGCCCAGTAGCCGCTCCAGCTGCCGCCGTAATAGGCGACGCGGCTGGCGTCGATATCGGGCCGCTTCACGAGATCATCGAGCGCGGCGAAAAACATTTTTTCGGAATCGACATCACCCTTGATCGGCGCCTGACCGGTGCCCGGCATATCCACCGCAAAGACGGCAATGCCCGCCGCCAGCAATTCATTATTGCGTTCGATGGCTTCTTCCTTGCGCCCGTCGAGCGCGGTTGAAATGAACACCAGCGGAACTTTTCCCGCCGCCTTGGGCATCCGCAGATAGCCAACAATTTCCTTGCCCTCGAAAGGAATTTTGATCACCTCGAGTTTCGGCTCCCAGTATTTGGCGTATGCAAGAAAGGCGGCGAGCGCCTTTTCATAGGCCTTCTGCTTTTCTGGCGAATTGTTGGTGGGGTAGTGGCCGATTTTATAGAGGCGGAAGGCGCGGAGATAATCGGCGCTGGCCTTTTGGGAATCGCCCGCCGCCTCTTCGGATTTTGCCGCGGCGAAATATTTATCCGCAACGCCCATAAAACCGCGCGCCCACTCATCGCGATCGAGCGTTTTGATATTGGCGACGGCGGCTTTCACATCCTCCGCATTGACCTCGTTGGCCGGGCTGCGCTGCGGCTGGCGTTCCGCCCGATCGATGATCTCTTTTTTGAGTTCGTCGATGGTGCGCGTGGTGACCTGATCGGCGGCGAAAGCGGGCGGAGCGGCGAGCAGGGCGCAGAGCGCGATTTTGCGTGCAAGCGGTGCGAGTGACGGCATGGGTTTCCTCCTGATTTATTGGAGGGGATGTTGGGCTGGGAGGGGTGAGGCGTCAAGGGCGTGGGGCGAATATGAGATCGCTGGCGTATATGTTCAGAAAGCAAACGCTTTACGAGCGGCCTTTCGTCGCAATGGATGTCATTCGCGCTTTTGCGGGAATCGCTTGTGTTCCGGACGTCGGCAAGGTTATCGCCCCGGCCATCGTCGTCACCGCGCCCGATCCGGCTGCATTCAAATCGGCGCGCGATTCTGCCGCCCCGTTCGGGCTCGCACCGCGCCGGAACTCGAGCGGCGGCAAACAAAAACTTGGCGCCATCGCAATTCAGGGCAATCGATGCATCAGAACGTTGCTCGTGCTGGGCGCGACATGCCTGCTCAGCGTTGTGAGCAAACGCAAGGGGAGGAGACTTTTGCGCGGGCGCAAGCGCCCGTGAACCCTTTTCAGTTTCCCGGTTTGACGAGGATGAAACACGGACGCGAGGATCGAAAGGTCGGCAACGACAACGAACGACACCCCGGCGCGCGCAATGAGATCAAAGCTCGCGGGAATGATTTTGGACCTTCGCAGTCGTACCTCATCACGGCCAGCGGACATGTTCGCTCAAACAGGCCGGACATATGGCCGCAACCCGCCTATCCGTTCAGAAAGTCAGTTCTTTGCTTGGCAATCGAGGCCGTCCACATAGACATGCCTTACGCTTTAGGGCGTAGGCAAATGTCTTGCGTCCGGTGCAGATGCTAAACAATAATCTGTGTATCGACGCCCGGCGGGAAAATCTCCTCAACCTTGGCGTGGCGGTGCGCAATGCCTTGCTGGTAGGTATAAAGCAGCAATTGCTCCCAGGTTGGACGGTTCGCCTCGACGCCAAAGGGGAAGGTATCCCCGTGCATCATATCGCGCATCCGTCGCGCATAGGTTGACAGCCAGGGCAGGGGATAGCGCGACACCGCCGGATCGAACAGGCGCTCCAGACTGCGTCGCTTGGATTCGTTGAAGGCGTTGACAAGATTGCGCGCGATCCACGGATTGGCCTCGAGCAGTTGCTTCTTCATGACCATAATATGCATGATCGGCCAGACCCTGGTCTTTTCAAAATACTGCTCTTCCATCTCCAGATAATTGGGATAGAGGCGGACAATGTCTGGATGCCCTTCAAGGAAGCACGTCGGGGGTCGCGCGATAATGGCGCAGTCAATCTCGCCGGACGCCAGCATTTCCGACAGTGATTTGTCATTGACGCGAGTGAGCTGCACGCCCTCGGGCAGGTTCAGTTCAACCTTCTCGATGCGTCCCGCGTCATTTGCGCCGGCCTGGAACCAGTGCACATCCTGCAGCTTGACGCCGCAGTCATTGTGCATCCACCCGCGCATATAGACCGCTGCCGAATGCGCCCATTCCGGCGAGCCTACGCGCTTGCCCTTCAGATCCTGAACGGTCTTGATGCCGCTTTTCTTGTTCACGTAGAATGAGGAAAAACGAAACAGCCGCGAGCAGATCACTGGCAGACCGATGACATCGGGGTTGTCGCGCGTGACCTGCGCCGAAAATTTGGCGCAGGAGAGTTCCGACACATCCCATTCCCGGTTGAATGTAAAACGGGCAAAGACCTCATGATGGCCAAGGTTGAGCCAGGTGTGGTCGATGCCTTCAGGCTGCACGAGCCCGAACCGCAGGTCGCGGAAATGGTCGTAATCGGTGGCTGCGATGGTCAGTTTGACGCGGTTCATGGAGCGCTCCCTGGCTTTGGCGGACGCCGCGCGCCCGGGTTGATCAAGTCGATCCGGCTATAGGCCAGGCCTGCCGGTCATTCAATCGATTCAATTTCAGCGTCTTGGCAGCTTCACCCCGAATGCGCTTGCCAAAAACATGCCGCCATGCAGCAGGCCGCCGCTATCGATGCCATGGCCAATCCCGCGCGAGAGATGCCATTGCGCTGGAATATTCGCCTTGGCGAGGTCTTCGGCGGATTGAAACATGGCCTCGACCGGGATTGTCTCGTCGGCCTCGCCATGCACCAGCAGCACCGGCGGCGGTTCACCCCTTGGCGAGCGCGCGGTTGCTTCGGCAAGATGCTCTGGCCCGACGAGCACGCCGGAAAACCCGACGATGGCCGCCGGCGCGTGCGCGCGACGCGGCCCGACATGAAGCGCCATCATCGTCCCCTGACTGAAGCCCACCAGTGCAAGCGCAGAATCAGGAAGATTGGCGGCTTTGAGCTCGGCGTCGAGGAAAGCGTCCAGAATGGGACGCGCCTTGCAAACGCCGACCCAGCGCTCATTGGGGTCGCGCATGGTCAGGCCGAACCATTGCCGGCCCATCGGCGACATTGCGCAGGGCTCGGGCGCATTGGGCGAGACAAAGGCTGTATCCGGCAGGATTTTTTGCCATTGGCGACCGACCTCGATCAGGTCCTTTCCATCGGCGCCATAGCCGTGCAAAAAGACGACGAGCTGTTTGGCGACGCCCGATTTGGCGGCGAGGCGGGGTCCGGAAAGCAGGGGAGCTGGAGCGTTCATAGGCGGTTTGTGAAGCGCCAAAGCGCCGCCGTCAAGCATTTGCCGCGACGAAAGCCGCACAGACCTAAATCGCGCGCGACAATTCTGTCAGTCGTGGCGACAGGCGATGCAGCGTGGGAGCAGCTTCCCCGTCTGGACGGGCGACCGGGGGCGCTGACTTCTGCCTCATCCAATCGGGCACAAGCGATCGCGCCAACCCGCGCAATTGCCGCTGTTTCTCAAAGCGGGGCGTGGTCCTGCTGACAAGATAGCGCGCGGCATGATGGCCGCCGAACGCAGCCATGAATTTGTATCGCTGTTCTGTCATCACGCCATCGAAATCGAACGTGATCTCCCGTTTTCGGGCAATTTCGATTCCTTCCCAGATCAGCAGACTGACCGCGCCTGTATCGGCGACGCATTTGTCGCGCGTCGAAAGGTAATAATAGACATAGTCAGCGTCCCATACGAAAAAGACCGCGGCATGGACAACGCCATCTCCGTCGATCGCGGCGAGGATGCGGCCCTGATCTCGCGTCGTTGCCGCCGCATGAATGGCTCTGACGAGATTGACGTCAAAATACGAGGCGTCCTCGCCCAGATTGCCGAGGTAGAAAGCGATAAAGGCTTCGGGGTCGAGGATTTCGCTGACTGTCAAACGTTCTCGCGCCCGACGGATCAGATTACGGGTCTTGTCGCGCAAGCCCTGCCACAGCGTTTCTTCACTCACCCGGCAATCGAGCAAAAGGTTCGGCATGATCCGCACATCGTATCCCGAGGCGAGGAATGCGGCGACATCGTTGCAGGCGGGGTCGAGCGTCATTTCCACATGATCGAATGCCGCCAACGCATCCATCAATTCCTGCATGATGGAATGGGAGTAGCGCAGGCGCGATTCTGTTTTCGACCCTTGCGGCTCGATCACCGGCCCCAGAACACGTGTAATCGGAGGCATTTCACAAATGCGCAGATTGCCCATCATTCGTTCGGCGTAATGAAGGTATCCGGCCACCCGACCGCCGCGTTCTGCAATGATTTCGCGCCAGCGTCCGGGCGCAACAGCATCGAGCCACCAGGGCTCATGGAAAATGGATTTACGCATCGCCCTGCTTCCCCGGCCTTGGTCCCGGCAATGACCAAGGTTTGCATGGGCGCGTAAACAAATGCTTGTTTGCCGCTTATGATTGCGCTTTCTGGTTAAGGGGTACTAACTTGGCCATGGCGGGACCAAAGAAATCAATGACTTCAATACCCGCCGCCTCATTCAGCGAGTGGAGACCGATCACGCCGCCGCCATCTGGCGGCGCCAACCGCACGGCGGGGCTTTGGACGTACCCGTCCTCTTCGAGCCGGTCGATCCGGCAAAGCGCGAGCGCCGAACCATAACCGCGCGTGCAATCCTGAACTGGACGATAGAGTTGCCCGCCGCGCTCGAAAATATACCCCGCCGATCGCGCCTGACTGGCGTCGAACATCACCGGATTGTCATTCAGCGCAGTCCATTTTTCGTTCAGCGAACCCGCGTGGAAAACCGATAGCGTATCCCAGTCCGACTGCCCGTCGTCCGCCGGGCTCGCCAGCAACCAAAGGCGTCCATTGCGCTCTATCATGGTCGCGTCGGCGACGGCTATATTGTCGATCAGAGTCCGGTCATGAACCCAGACATCCGGGAAGCGCTCTGCGCGGTATAGATCGACCCGGCGCGCGCCGGCGCTTTCGGGCATCATGTAAATGACGCCATCGCGTTCGAAAATAAACGGATAGGAAAGATGCGATCCTATTTCCAGCACCGGCTTTGGCGGGCCTGCGACGCCATCGCGGGAAATCTCGCAAACGCTGATGATTCCTGTGTTCGTGGCATAGGGAAACTCCTCGACGAAGAGCCATGAGGCGCCGCGATGAACATAAATAAAGGGATCGGCGAAAAAGCGTCCGCCATCGTCGGGTAGAACGTTGTAAGCTGCTCCAGGCCAGGCGAATGTCTGGCGCACGGCGTCGTCTTTAATCGCTCGCCAGGCGACGCGCCATTTCGATCTGGCGCCGCCGGATGCGAGGCGCTGCAAACGACTGGCGACCTTGTGAGCGATCACCGAAGCGCCAAAGAGCAATGGCTTTGAAGCGGCGAACGGACGAGACAGCGCCGTTTGCGTCCTCGTGCCTGTGGCGGGCCAGAGCCGGACCGCCTTCACAATCAAATCGATCTGGCGCGCGCGCAGGCGATTGAGCGAATCCTTGATCCGGAAGGGGAAGGGCAGCGCCGGCAGTCCGTGCGCCACTCTGCTTTCCAAGCCGTCGGTGGCGCATGCAACGATTGCGATTTCGGGTGTGCGATTGTCGAGCAACGCGGCGAGCGCCGCGACCTCGCCCGCGCCGCCGTCGTAACGCACGGTCAGCAGCGGCGTCGGACCGGATGCGCCGCCCGCGTCAAGATCGATTGTGAGGTCGGCAGCGCCGTCAAACCCTGGCCCACCCACGTCCTGACGTGCAAAGAGGTCCTGCGATAATTTGCCATAAACCGTATCTTCAAACAGCATCAGGGCGCCGAGGCCGGGAATGGGGGGAGCCGCGACTGCAGACGCCGCCATTCTGACGGAATGCCTCTCGTCGCGCAGCCGCCGGGCGAGCTTTACATGCATGGCGCTTGCGCGCCCGTTCGCAAGTCTGATTTCGATACGCATTCCATGCCCCATTGCGCCGGGGCTGGCCCCGTCTGCCGGACGCCCGGCAATCATAGCGGCAACCATGCTTCAGCATCCGTAAATTTTGATTGAGTATTTGGCGCCATGATCGTCGCTGCCCGGATATTCAAGGGGCGCCAGGGACACAATGGACATCTCGACCGCTCAATCGGATACGCCACACAAGATTTTGCTCTACACGCATGCGCTTGCGGGCGGCGGGGCCGAGCGCGCGCTCGCCTTGCTGGCGAGCGGCTTGACCCGGCGTGGCCACGCCGTCACCCTCGCAACCGATTACGGCGCCGCAGAGAACGATTGTTACCTCGATGCCCGGGTTCGTCTGGTGGAGCTGGACGCAAATCACGCTAAAGCTGTTCTGGCTTTGACGCGCCTGCTGCGGGACGAGCGTTTCGATATCACTGTATCGGCGCTCGGCGCCTCAAACCTGAAGCACACGCTCGCGGCCTGCCTTGCCGGTCGCCGCCGCCGCGCTGTCATCAGCTATCATGGATTTTTTGACGCCGAACCCAGGTTCCTCAGCCGCCTGTCGTTCTGGTTGACTCCGGTGACGACCCGCATCGTCGGGCGGGCGGTTGCCGTGTCCCTTGCTTTGCGGACAAATCTTGTTGACGTCTGGCGCGCCGATGCCGCCCGCACCATCTATGTACAGAATCCTGTCGCATTCGGGCCGCCGGCTGTCGCGCCCACCGAAACAGCGCTTCGCGCGCGGGAAAAAATCGTTCTGGCGTGTGGACGCCTCAATGCGGGCAAGAATTTTGTCGGCCTGTTGCGGGCTTTTGCTCAGGTGGAGCCGCAGACCGCGCGGCTGGTCATTCTGGGCGAGGGCGAAGACCGCGCGCATATCGAGGCTGAAATCGCACGCCTGGGGCTGGGCGCGCGGGTGGAATTGCCCGGATATGTCGCCAAACCCTGGGATTGGTACGAAAAAGCCGCCTGCCTGGCGGTCAGTTCACTGTCGGAATCGTTCGGGATGGTCATCGTCGAGGCCCTCGCCCATGGGTTGCCCGTTGTCTCGACCGACTGCGGTGGAACGCGCGAGGTTCTCGATAACGGTCGTATCGGCGCGCTTGTCCCCATTGGCGACGAGGACGCGCTCGCGGCCGGAATCAGCCGCGCGCTGGCGGACCCCGGCGATCCCGCGCCCCGCTTGCAAAGGGCGCAGGAATATTCGATCGAAGCCTCAGTCAGCGCCTATGAAGCTCTGTTCGCCAGCATGTTGGCCGGCGTGAATTAGGCGACCTCAGAACCCGAAAATCCGCCGGGGATTATCGACAAACACCTGCTGGATCGCTGTGGCGTCGGGCAGATAACTCAATCCAAGATCAAGCAGCGGTTCATCCTGAGCGTCGTGCGGCTGCGCGACATAGTCGCCCTTTTGCGCCCGGATCCAGCGCCAGACATGCGGCCAGTCGCTGCCCCACACGCAGCGGTGCGGCGCAGCTTCATAGAATGCGCGGCCAAAGGGTGCGCAATCCGTCCACGGATAGCCCTTCGAATTGCGGTCGCCGTTGGACAGCATCATCCAGACATTTTCCTCTCGCAAAAGGCCAAGGACGGTTTTCATGCCGGGATCTTCAATCCCGCCCGCATAGGGCGCCTGACACAGGTGATCGAACATAAAGGTCGATTTGGACGCTTTGCGCAGTTCCGGCGCCAGAGTGACAAGCTCGACCGGGCTGCAAAACAATTTTGCGTACCAGCCCATTTCTCCGATCCTTGCAAGCTGTCGATGGAAGTCGGCAAAGCTCGGAACAAGGTCGAAGCGCGGCAGGAAATTGAACCGCGCGCCGCGCACGCCAGCATCATGCATACGGCGAAGCTCCTTGTCAGTTACGCTGGCGTCGACGATGCCGCAGCCACGCGCGCGGCCTGCGGGCAATGCATTCAGCGTATCAATCAGCAGGGAATGGTCCGTGCCGAAAATCGTCGCCTGTGTAATCGACACCCGGTCGAACCCCAGCCGTTGATGCATGGCCAGCGCCTGCTGTATCGTGCCCTCGCCATCGGGCGCAAAATACAACGCTTTGGGATGGCGCGCGGGATATCTGGTTTTGTCGCCATAAACGTGAATTTGCGCATCGCAGGCGCCGACGGGCAATTTGGACATGATCTGATCCTCCCATGTTTCAAATGGTTCTAACCCAGAGGGGGCCCCGGCGTCGAGACTTGCGATTGTGGCGCATTCACCGCAATCTCCAGCAAAGAGGATCGATCGCCATGCGCAAATTTGCAATTTTTTTTATCAACCTTCTTGGGGTCGCTATCGCACTCCCACACGCGCAAGCGGCGGATGAAGCGCTGATTGCGGCGGCAAAAAAGGAGGGCGAGGTTGTTTGGTATACAACCCTGCTGATCAATCAACTGGGCGGGCCGCTGGCCGACGCATTTGAAAAGAAATATGGCGTCAAGGTTTCCGCCACGCGCAACGATCCGGGTGAAACAGCGTTGCGTTTGCTCAACGAGCATCGCGCCAACAACATGCAGGCGGATGTGTTCGACGGGTCTTTCGCGCCGACGGCGCTGGTGCGCGCGGGCGTCCTGGCGAAGTGGCAGCCCGATGTCGCGCGCGACTTCCCCCCTGCGCTGGTGGACCCCAAAGGGTACTGGATTGCCCATCGGTTGACGATTATCACGCCTGGATACAACACAAGCCTTGTGCCAGAAGGGACTGCGCCCAAAGACTGGGACGATTTGCTGAAGCCCGAATGGAAAGGCCGCATGGCCTGGGGGATCAATCCCGGCACAACCGGCGCGACCGGCTTCATCGGGCTTGTGCTGGCTGCGCTTGGCGAGGAAAAGGGCATGGATTACCTTCGCAAACTCGCCGGGCAGAACATCACGGGCCTTAAAATATCCGCCCGCGCTGTGCTGGATCAGGTGATTGCAGGCGAATTTCCGCTTGCGCTTGGCATTCTCAACGATAATGCAGTCTTCAGTCGAAACGCGGGTGCGCCTGTCGCATGGATTCCGATGAATCCCGCTATGGCCAATCTCTCCCTGATTTCGGTCACTGCCCGCGCGCGTCATCCCAACGCCGGGCGCTTGCTGGCCGATTTTGTGGTCTCGGAGGAAGGGCAGACGATAGCCCGCGACCACGACTATATTCCCGTGAACCCCAGGGTCGCGCCGCGCGATCCGGATGTGCGCCCGGACGGACAAAAATTTCGCGCCATCACCATGACGCCCGAAGAAGTCGATCTCGCAACGCCGGGATGGGTGAAAGTCTTTGGCGAGATTTTCCGCTAAACCCGGCGCGCCGGCGAACTTCTGGCTAGATCAGCTCCACCGTCAGCGGATTGTATGAATAAAGCCACGCGTTGCGATCTTCGCCCTCATCGCGATTCTTGAAGGCGTCGCGCATCGCCTGCACCGAGGGAAGGTGGAACAGTTTCCGGTTGAAGGTGGATTGCTCGACGATTCGCGCGGTTCGGTCCACGCGGTTGCGTTCATAGAGGCTGAGCGCGTCGGAGATCGACCCGGCTATTGTGAGCGCGCGCGTCAGCACCGCGCCATCTTCAATCGCCATCACGGCGCCCTGCGCAAGATAGGGCAATGTCGGGTGGGCGGAATCGCCCAGCAATGTGGCGCGCCGCGTGCTCCAGCTGCGGATCGGCGCACGGTTATGCAGGGACCAGCGGAAGCACTGATCGTGGTCGCCGCGATCGATGATTGTTTGCAAGTCAGGGTGCCAGCCTGCAAAATCCGATTTCAGTTTCTCCCACGGCAATTTCAGGGTCCAGGATTCCTCGCGGACATCGCCGGTTTCGATAATGCCGACAAAATTCAGCAACGCCCCCGCCCGCAGGTAATAGCAGACCGCATGTCCGCCCGGCCCCATGAATACGGACATGACGGGCGGCAGGAATGGTTTGGGCAGTCGCTCGGCTGGCACAAGCAGACGCCATGCGCCATCGCCGGTATAGGTGGCGGGCGTTTCGCCAACGATCTGCTGGCGCACGGCGCTCTTCAAACCATCCGCGCCAATCAGCAAATCTCCGCGCGCGACATGTCCATTGGCAAAACGCGCCTCGACATAATCTGCGGTTTCGATGAAACCCGTCAGGCGATGGTCGAGCCTGATCAGATCGGGCTTGAACGAACGGGCGCGCGCCGCCAGAATGTCGTGAAAATCCGCGCGGTGCAATTGCACATAGGGCGCGCCATGTTTCGCTTCATGGTCAGCCGAAAGGTTGAAGCGCTGCAATTCCTCGCCCGTGTCATGCAGCCGGAACACATAGGCCCCGGGCTGCACGCCAACTTTCAGCAGTTCCTCGCCCAGACCCAGATGGCGCATGACATGGAAAGCGTTGGCGCTGATCTGGATGCCTGCGCCGACCTCGCCCAGCACAGGCGCCTGTTCATAGACGTCAACGTCGAACCCGGCCTTTAGCAGGCAGGAGGCCGCTGCAAGGCCGCCGAGACCCGCGCCCGCGATAATGATTTTACCTGTCATTTCGTGTCTCTTGTCCTATTGTTAGCCAGAAGGGAGCGTTTCAAGTTCCGCAATCATACCCTCGATCATCGACAGGCCAATCCGCCAGAATCCCGGATCGCGCGCGTCGAGCCCGAACGGCGCCAGCAATTCAGAATGATGTTTCGTTCCACCCGCCGATAGCATGGCGAAATATTTCTCTGCAAAGCCGGCGCTCGCGTTTTGATACACGCCATAAAGCGAATTCACGAGACAGTCTCCGAATGCATAGGCATAGACGTAGAATGGCGAATGAATGAAGTGAGGGATGTAGGCCCAGAAGGTCTCATATCCCTGTCCCAGCTTGATCGCGGGGCCAAGGCTTTCGCCCTGTACGCTCATCCACAATTCGCAAATCCGGTCGGCGGTCAGTTCGCCCTCGCGCCGCGCTTCGTGCACCTTGCGTTCGAACGAGTAGAAGGCAATCTGCCGCACGACGGTGTTGAGCATGTCCTCAACCTTCGAGGCCAGCATCGCGCGGCGCTGTTCGGGGGCAGACGCCGCCAGCAAGGCGCGGAAGGTCAGCATCTCGCCAAAGACGCTTGCGGTTTCGGCCAGCGTCAGCGGCGTTGGAGCCATCAGTGCGCCATTGTGCGCGGCAAGCACCTGATGCACGCCATGACCAAGCTCATGCGCAAGCGTCATAACGTCGCGCGGCTTGCCCTGATAATTCAGCAGCACATAGGGATGTGCGGAAGGCGTCGTGGGATGCGCAAAAGCGCCCGGCGCCTTGCCGGGTCGCACGGGCGCATCGATCCAGCGCCTGTCGAAAAACTCTCGCGCAATATCGGCCATCCGTGGAGAAAAGTCGCCATAGGCGCCAAGAACGATATTGCGCGCATCTTCCCAGGCATAGGTTCGTGTGGGGACATTGGGCAGCGGCGCATTGCGGTCCCAATGATTGAGCGTCTCGCGACCGAACCATTTCGCCTTCAGCTTGTAATAACGATGCGACAGGCGTGGATAGGCCTCTTGCACAGCCGCAACCAGCGCATCGACGACGTCACGTTCGACGCGATTGGACAGGTGACGGGAATCGGCGACATCGGAAAAGCCGCGCCACCGATCGGAAATTTCCTTGTCCTTGGCAAGGGTGTTGGTGATGAATGCAAATGTCCGCAAATTGTCTTTAAGCGTTGCAGCAATTGCGTCTGAGGCCTGATGACGGATATCTTCGGCGGGATCCTGCATCATATTGAGAACAGGTTCGAGACTGAGCTCCTGATCGCCAACCTTGAAGCGCAGCGCAGCCATCGTCTCGTCAAACAAACGGTTCCAGGCGCCAAATCCGGTCACCGATTTCTCGTGGAACAATTGCTCAACCCGGTCTTCAAGCTGATGCGGCTTCTCAAGCCTTATGTCCTCAAGCCATGGACGGTAATGCGCCAATGGCGCAGACGCCATCGCTCGATTGAGCTCAGAATCATCGACGCAATTGAGCTCGAGGGCAAAAAACAGCAACTCTGTCGTTGCACTGCTGACTTTCTCCTGCGCATCGCCATAAAATTTGCCGCGCGCGGGATCTGCGACATTTTCCGCGTGCACCAGACCAGCATAAGACATAATGCGCCCGATGCGATCGTCAATCGCTTCATAGCGCTTGATGGCCTCAAAAAGCGCGGCGCTGGACTCTATTCCGGCGCTGATCTCAGCGATTTTTCCGCGATAATCGGCGGCGAATGCCTTGCAGTCTGCGTCCATGGCGTGCAGGTCGGCAAGAAATTCCGGCGCGTCCATTCCCGCATAGAGGTCGCCAAGATTCCATTCCGGCGGCTCATTTGCCCCCACGGATGAGAATGTTCGAACTGGATCAGACATTTGCGGTGCGCCTTAAGTTTAGGGATCGTTAATTTCTAGCTTGAACGATATCTTTGGATCAATATGTTCATTCGATACGTCGACGTTACGGCATTAACAGCCCATTTACCCTGTTCGCGCAACATACTGACACACAGACGCGGCGTTTCCGCGTCGCGGACAAGAAAAGCGCATGACCCCAATTGTTTTGATAGCCGACGATGATCCTGTCCAGCGCAGGCTTCTGGAAGCGATGGCGCGCCGGTTTGGCTATCAGGCCGAGGTCGTGGATGGCGGCGAGGCCGCGCTGGCGCGGCTTCGCATATCGGACCCTGCGCCGGTCGATTGCCTGATCCTCGACCTTGTTATGCCGGACCTTGACGGCATGGGCGTCCTGGAACGTATGCGCGAATTGAAGATCGCGACGCCAGTCATTGTGCAGACCGCGCATAGCTCAATCGACGCGATCATTTCGGCCATGCGCGCCGGCGCCGCCGATTTCGTCGTCAAGCCGGTTGGCGCCGAACGCCTCCAGGTGTCGATCAAGAACGCTTTGCGCGTCGATGCGCTCGAAGAAGAATTACGGCTTGTCTCCAAGCGCAAAACGGGGCAATTAACGTTCAAGGATATCGTCACACGATCGCCTGAAATGGGTCGGATTATCAGGCTTGGCGAACGCGCCGCCAAGTCGACAATTCCAGTCCTGATCGAAGGGGAATCCGGGGTTGGCAAGGAACTTGTCGCCCGCGCCATCCAGGGCGCCGGGGATCGCCGGGGCAAGCCTTTCATCACCGTAAATTGCGGCGCCTTGCCGGAAAACCTCGTGGAGTCAATTCTATTCGGGCATGAGAAAGGCGCCTTTACTGGCGCTACAGACAAACACACCGGGAAATTTGCAGAAGCCAATGGCGGCACGCTGTTCCTCGATGAAATCGGCGAGTTGCCGCTGGAGACGCAGGTTAAACTGTTGCGCGCGCTACAAGAGGGCGAAATCGATCCCATCGGCGGCAAACGCCCGGTGAAGGTCGATGTGCGGCTTATTTCTGCAACCAACCAGAACCTGATTGAACTCGTCAAACAAGGCAAATTTCGCGAAGACCTCTACTATCGTTTGAATGTGTTCCCCATTACGATTCCGCCGTTGCGCTCACGCCGTGACGATGTCGCTGACCTTGCGCGTCGCTTCCTAGCGCGCTTTGCGGCGGAGGAGGGGAAACGCATTCGTGGCGCCACAGCCGAATGTCTCAGTCTGCTGACAACCTATGACTGGCCGGGCAATGTTCGGCAGCTCGAAAACGCTGTCTTCCGCGCCGTCGTTCTGGCCGATGCGGACGAACTGACAGTTGCCGAATTTCCGCAAATCGCCGCGCAGGTCGATGGATTCGATATTCGCGTGCCGACGGCCGCGCCAAGTCCTGCGCCTGCGCCCCAACGTGAAATTGTTCGCGTGGAAGTGCGCGACCCCAATGTTTTGCGCCTGCTCGATGACAGTGGCCATGTCCGGCAGATCGAGCAGCTTGAAGCCGAAATCATCAAATTTGCGCTCGCGCATTATCGTGGGCAAATGTCCGAGATGGCGCGCAGGCTCGCGATTGGCCGCTCGACGCTCTACCGCAAAATGAAAGACTTCGGGTTGGGCGAACCGGATTCGGAGCCCAACGTCGATGCGGCGTGAAATCTGGAGCAAAGTTCGATCTGAATGAAACAGATCGGGGCTCTGGAGCCCTTGTATAAGAGCGCTTTTTTAACTCGAACTGGTTCCCGCTTCGCTCGCAAACGCTTTGATGCGCGCATCAAACCTTAACCGGCGTTTCACTCCGGTTTGACGCCTGCGGCGCGAATGACATCGCCCCATTTTCTGACTTCGCTTGCGACATCGGCGCCCGCCGCCGCCCGGTCTGGCGTCACGGGCGTGACGCCCGCTGCAGCAAAGGCCTTGTCGAGCGAACCGCTTTTGATGAGAGCGTTCATATCGGCATTGAATTTCTCGACCACCGCGTCAGGCGTTTTTGCCGGCATGAAAAAGAAAATATCCGTTGCCGCCTCGACTTTGCCTAGCCCGCTTTCCTCAACTGTCGGAACGTCAGGAAGGTCGGCGGAACGTTGCGCGGTCGTTATTGCGACGCCTTTCAACAGACCCGATTTGATGAACGGACCGGCGCTGGAGACCGTCAGCATGGCTAGCGGCACCTGACCTGACATCACGGCATTGGCAGCAGGCGCTGCGCCCGTGAATGGCACATGCCGGACATCTGCATGACCAAGAATGCGTAGCATCAATTCTCCCGCCAGCTGCGTGGTTGTGCCGACGCCGGCAGAGCTGTAGGAGAGGTTCTCGGTCTTCGCTGCTGCTACAATATCCGGCAGCGTCGTTTGTTTCAGGTTGGGCGAACGCACGAGAATATTCGGCGTTGTCGCAACATAGGCCGCAGCGCTGAAGTCCGACAGCGCATATCCCGGCTTGTCATAGAGCGTCAGATTCACCGGGAAGGCGCTTGTTGTCACCAGAATCGTATAGCCATCGGGCTCTGCGCGTGAGACAGTCTGCGCTCCAATATTGCCACCGCCGCCGCCGCGGTTTTCAACGATCACAGACTGACCCCACCTGTCTTGCAGGGGCTGTGCGACAATGCGCGCGACGACGTCAGCTGGTCCCGCTGGCGCAAAAGCCACGACAAATCGCACATTGCGCTGCGGCCATGCCTGCTGTGCGTTGACGGAGACCATCAGCCAGGGCGTCAAGGCAAGCGCGACCAGAAGTTTCCTGAACATATGAATCCTCCGAACAACCGCTGCGCCTATTCGGCTTTCAGCCCCGTCGCCTTGATAACGGCGCCCCATTTTTTCATTTCGTCCTCGATATAGGTCTGCGCCTGAGTTTGATCCAGTGCCATGGGTGTGAAACCCGCAGCCGCGAAGACCTTGTCGAGAGCGCCGCTTGACACAATTTCATTGATATCCCGATTGATTTTCATCGCGATATCCGCAGGCGTTCTGGCGGGCAAATAGAACCCGACACTGGTCACGGCTTCGACATCGCCAGCGCCAGTCTCCCCCACTGTCGGCACGTCGGGCAGTTCGGGCAGGCGGCGGGCGGTTGTCGAGGCCAGCGCTATCAGAGCGCCCGATTTGATTTGCGCAAGTACGGACGGAATGGCGACAACGCCGACCGGCAGTTGCCCACTCGACACCGCCAGCGCGACGGGCGGCCCGCCGCCAAAAGGAACATGCCGGATATCAAGCTTGTTGATGACGCGGAACGTCAATTCAGCCGACAAATGCGGCGTCGTGCCGATTCCGGGCGAAGCATAGGCGAAATTTTCAGTCTTTGCGGCGTTCAGAAAATCCGGCAGCGTTTTCTGATTCAGTCCGGGCCATGCGACAAAGACATTGGGCGTCACAACCGGCACCGCGACGGTCTGGAATTCCTGCAATGTATAGCCGGGGCGTTCAAACAAAGTCAGGTTGACGGGAAAGGCGCTCGAGGAAACGAGAACTGTATAGCCATCCGCCTCGCTGCGCGCGACGGTGGCCGCGCCTATGTTGCCGGCGCCGCCTGGACGATTTTCAACAATGACAGGTTGGCCCCATTTATCCTGCAATTGCTGACCAATGATACGGGCGGCCTGATCTGGCGGGCCGCCCGGAACGAACGGTACGATCAGCTTGACGCTGCGCGTGGGCCACGCGGGCTGCGCCCATGCGCCCGCAAGTGGATGGACACACATCATCGCGAGGGCGAACGCCAGACGTTGCATTGCCATTTGAACCTCCTCAAGCGAACATATCGCGTGACATCGAAAGAGCGTATTCAGCAATCTCACGCCGCGTCGCGATCAAGACATCGTCGCGCGCCAACGCCGCCTTCATGATCGCGTCAATTGCGGCGGCGCCGGGCGGGCGCCCATAGACATGCGCGTGGGCGGTGACATCAAGCATGAACGGTTGCGCATCGGCCCGCGCGGTCGCATCCATTGTATCAGCAAAATGATCGACGAATGCGCGGGGATAATTGCCGTAGCGATTTGAGTGAGGAAGATCGTTGATCTCCATTGTCAGCGGAAGATTGACGATTCTGCCGCCATTGGCGAATTCGGTTATCGAGGGGAGATCGTCATCGTTGCAGTCGCCCTGCCAGAGGAATCCGGCCTCGGCAAGCAGTGCGGACGAAATCAGGCTTCCCGTGCCGCGCGGCGAAATCCAGCCCGGCGGCGTGACTCCGCAAGCCGCCTGAATCGCATCGAGATTGCGCTGGATATTGGCGCGTTCACCCGCTTCATCGAGATAGAGGTGAATGACATCCATGCCCCATGAGTGGCCGACGATTTCATGCCCGCTGTCTCGAATGGCCCTGAAGGCGTCCGGATAGTCACGGGCAAGAACGCCACTGGCCATGACGCTCGTCGTGACGCCATTGGCGTTGGCAATGCGCAACAGCCGCTGAATGCCGCGAACCGCTCCGTAACGCGCCCATGACGCCGCATTGGTGTCAAAATAGCCCGGTTTCAGGACGTTGCCCATAGGGCCGATGCCAGGCGCTTCGCCGTCGGACCAGCCTTCATAGGCAAGATTGAAAACCAGCGCGACGCGTTTGCCACGCGGCCATTGGAAGCGCGACGTCGCGCGCAAAATGCGGTGCGGGGGAGCGGGAATCGGCGCTACAGCCATGGCGGTCTTTCGTCTTAATAGGAGCGCGGCATCCCGAGCGCGTGTTCGGCAATATAGCTCAGAATCAGGTTCGTCGAAACTGGCGCCACCTGGTAAAGTCTGGTCTCCCGAAACTTCCGTTCAATGTCATATTCATTGGCGAATCCGAAACCGCCATGGGTTTGCAGGCACGCTTCGCCTGCCGCCCACGAGGCTTCGGCAGCGAGCATTTTTGCCAGATTGGCTTCTTCGCCAGGGTTCTCGCCCTGCTCGTAAAGGCTGGTCGCTTCGCGTAGCATCAATTCAGCCGAACGCATCCGCGCATAAGCCTGCGCGATGGGGAATTGGACGCCCTGATTCTGCCCGATGGGGCGACCGAACACGACCCGTTCGCTGGCGTATTTGCTGGCTGCGGCGATGAACCATTTGGCGTCGCCGATACATTCAGCGGCAATCAGAATCCGTTCCGCATTCATGCCGCACAGAATGTAGCGGAAGCCATGCCCTTCCTCGCCAATCCGGTTGGCGACAGGCACTTCAAGGTTATCGAAGAAAACTTCGGTCGTGGAATGATTGAGCATTGTCCGCAATGGCCGAATACTCAGGGAGGCCGGATTGGCCGCACGCATATCCACCAGCAGCAGCGACAATCCATCGGTGCGTTTCATCGCTTCATGACGCGGGGTTGTGCGCGCCAGCAAGAGCATGAGATCGGACTGCGCGGCGCGGGACGTCCAGATTTTCTGACCGCTGACGAAATATGTATCGCCCTCGCGGCGGGCGAATGTCGTCAGCGCCGTCGTATCGGAGCCGCTGTCGGGCTCGGTTACCCCAAAGGCCTGCAGCCGCAAGTCGCCCTGCGCGATAGCGGGAAGATAGCGCTGCTTTTGTTCGTCAGAACCATGTCGCAGCACGGCGCCCATCGTATACATCTGCGCATGACAGGCGGAGGCGTTGCCGCCCGAGCGATGAATCTCTTCAAGGATAGCCGCTGCAGCGGAAAGCCCGAGACCGGCCCCGCCATAGACTTGCGGGATCAACGCGGCAAGATAGCCTGCGCGCGTCAGGGCATCCACAAACTCCTTGGGATAGGCGCTGTCTCTATCCTTCGCACGCCAGTATTCCCCCGGAAAATCAGCGCACAGCCTGGCGACAGCATCGCGAATCTCGGGATGGTCCGTCGCTAACGTCATGGCGCGTGTTTGTATGGGCCAAGGTCCTTGACCGCCGCATCGACAAACCGCATGTCGGCGATATCTTCAACCCTGACTGCCTGATCGGTCACCAGCCCCTGCGCCTTGAAGAAGGCGAGCTCCTTGCGCATGGCGTCGAGATTGACGCGACCGTCAGGGTCCACCGCATGTGGGAAACCGGCGCCCGCCTGAGCCGTCGTAATTTCGAGCCGCTTCGCCAACACGGATTGCACATCCGTCGCCAGCGCTGTCTGCTTCCAGCGGCCATTCTCGATGGCGTCATTGAACATGCGCAGCGCCTGCACATAGGCGCGCATAAAACGGCGCGCGACATCGCCCCGGTCACGCACGAATTTTTCGCTGAACACCATATAGGTGAATTCGCCGCCAGGATTGAAATCTTCCGTCGAGGCAAAGCGCACGCCATCCCCGCTTGCCACCAGTATCGATCCGAATGGCTCCACCATGATCGAAGCGTCCACTGCCTTGTTGCGGAAGGCTGCGACCTGCTGTGGCAGAGGGATGAACACTTTCTCGATATCATTGTAATCGACGCCGCCTCGGCGCGCGGCGTCATTCACGATCGATAGAATATTGATGCCCGGCGCGGCGACCGCGATCTTCAATCCCTTAAGATCGGGATAGTCCCTGAACCGACCGGACTCCATGATATCCTTGCGGATCATCAGGGTCTGATACATGAAGCCAGGGGCCGAACGGCTGCGATCCGCAACCACGCGGATCGCGATCTTGTTCGATACTGCGTTGTAAAGCGCTGCGCTGCCTGGCAGCGTGCCGCCGTCAAGTTCTCCGGTTGCGAGCGGCGCAACCATGCGCGCGCCCGAGTCGAAATCGGTGAGGTCGGCGTCTATGCCCTCAGCGGCGAAAAAGCCGCGATCAGCCGCCAGAAAAGCGCCGATATCGCCAGCATTTTTGGTTGTGGCGAAATGAACGACATCGCTCGCGCACGCTGGCAGCGCCAGAAATGCGGCGATCCACATGACGCTCACGCGGCTTGCGCGCAATCGGCTTGCCCTGGTGTTGGCCACGCTCCCACCCGTCTGTTCTTGCGACGCCGCGCATATTGGCGCGGCCCGGACGGTAAAGCAATTGCCAGCCGCAGTTATTCTGCGGCCAGCATTCCTTCGATGGGCTGTGTGCGCGCGAGATCGCGGATTGCTGGATAGACCTCTTTGGCGAACAGATTGATGTTGGCGCAAGTACGTTTGTGATCGAGGAAGCCCGCCTGCATCATCATCAAAAGATGGTCGAAGCCGCCAACCAGATCATAGAAGCGCTTGACCTGTGCGATCACCTGGTCCGGCGTGCCATACATAATGACGCCTTGCTCCCTCTGGAACTCAAGCCCTTTGGCGCGCATCGCATCGGTGCGACCGGCGAACGCGCCGCGCAAGGCCTCGACATTCGTATCGACAGGCGCATAGCCGGGGGGATTGCGGTATTGCGGCTCGGTCTTGGCCTGCATGTACCATATCAACTCTTTCATTCCGGCTTCCGCTTCCGCTTCGGTGTCGGCGACATAGACCAGCGGCATGAAAGCTGTGCCGCCGCCGCCGGGTTGGCCATTCAATTTGTAGGCGCTGCGATAGGCGTCGAAGAGTTGCCGCACCTTGGTGTAGGGCTGCAGGAAGGTGGCGAATACAAAGCCGCGATCTGCAGCGCGGCGAATGGCCGGCAAGTCGCTCGATCCGGTGATCCAGATCGGCGGATGCGGTGTTTGATAGGGTCGGGGCCAGAGATTGACCGTACGGCGATGCGTAAACTGCCCTTCGAAATTAAAGGGCTCGCCATGCGAGGTCCAGGCCTTCTGAACGAGGTCGATCCCCTCCCACAGCCGCTCGACTGTACGGCTTGGCACTGTGTTCGCAGCGAAGACTTCATAGGGCACGCCGCGCACGAAACCGGCGCAGAGCCGCCCGCGCGAAATGCAATCGACCATCGCCATTTCCTCGGCGATGCGCAGGGGGTCGCCACGGTTGGCGATGGGATTGCCCAGAATGCAAATCCGGCCCTTGCTCGTCTGGCGGGCCAGAATCGCCAGCGACAGAGGCGCTGCGACATCGAGGCAGGTCGCGGTCTGATGATGCTCATTGACCATCAGGTTGAGGCCGGCGTCATCGGCCATCATATATTCGTCGAGATAACGATTGTAGAGGTCTGCGCCAATTTTCGGATCGAAATGCTTGCTTTGCAGCGTCACGCGCATCGTCGACAGTTCATCCATCGGCGGGAGATGCGGATAGGGCATCTCGGTGAAAAACCACGATTGCATTCTTGCATCCTCCGACCGCCCTGCAGGCGTCCATTTCGACCAGCGAACAAAATTGAAACCAGGCGTCTGGTCGTCCCACTATAGCGGGAATTTCAGACAGGGCGTATAACGGCTGCGTGCAAAATATCACAAATCCGGTTCATTTCTGAGCCAGAAACGCCAGCGTCCTGGCCAGGGTTTCGGCGGGTTGTTCAATCTGCGGATAATGGCCTGCCGCCGCCACCGTTTCAAAACGACCGTTCGCAAAGGCCTCGGCAAAGGCCTTGCCGTAGGCTGGCGTCACCACGCCGTCATTCTCGCCCCAGATGACTTGCACCGGCGCCGTTACGCGATGCAGCCGGCGTTTCAGCTTGGGATTATGCATATAGGGATCCCAGCAGAACCGCGCGAAGCTTTCAATATTGCGGGCGTGAATGGAGACATCCTCCTCCGCCATGGCGCCAAAATCGCGTTTGGATTTGGCTGCGTCATGCCATTTCCAGGCCTCGACTTTGGCGGGATGCGAGGTCCAGATGTCTTGAATGTCGCGGTCGAACACGCCGCCATGCTTGACGCCGATGGCGTCGACAAGAACGACTTTGGAAAAAATGCCGCGCGCCTTGACCGCCATTTCCAGCGCGATCCAGCCACCCAGCGAAAGCCCGACCACAGGAATATTCTGCAATCCTTCGGCGTCGAGCAGATCGAGCAACATATAGGAAATGTCGTCGGGGCTCGACACCCATTCGGGCCGCTCGGAGCGACCGAAGCCGGGGTAATGCGGGATGAGGAGCTCGTATGTCTCCGCCAGTCCGGCGACAAAGGGCGAGGCCAGATCGAGTTGCTCTTCCTCACTGAGCAGAAGCAACAGGGGCGAACCCTTGCCTCGCCGCTCGATTTCGAGCTTTGCCCCTTGAATTGTTTTAACGTCCATTGCCGTTCCCTTGTCCGACAGAGTCCACCCCTGAATATCGGCCACTCCTCCCCTCCCAAACGGGCGCCGGTCAAGCCCCCCGACCGGGAATACAAGACAAAAATGTGCAGATTGCGCAACGAGCTGCGGTGTGGCGCAAAATTCGAAGTTATCGAATATTCATTTAATGTGTTAATTGTGGTTGACGATACGACGTTTGTTAACTAGAGTTTACAATGTTTCAAATTGGCCGGACGCGGTATTTCGACAATTGGCTTCACGGACTTCGAGACGAACGGGCGAAAGCGCGCATTCAACTCAGGATATTTCGATTGTCGCTGGGCAATCCAGGCGATTGCAAGGCAGTCGGCAACGGCGTTCAAGAAATGCGAATCGACTAGGGACCGGGATATCGTGTCTATTTCGTACAGCGGGGGCGGATGTTTTTGCTCCTGCTGTGCGGTGGCGACAAGCGGTCGCAGCAGGCCGACATCGCAAGAGCTGGCAAGTTGGCTAAGGAAAATACTTATGACGCTTGAGATCAAGCCTTGGGACCCTGCCGAATATCTCGACAGCCGCGAGGCTGTCGCCGCCTATATCGAGGCCGCGTTCGAGGATGGCGACCCCGCTGCGATCGCGCATGCGCTTGGCGTTGTCGCACGCGCCAAGGGCATGTCACAACTCGCGCGTGAGGCCGGAGTGACACGAGAAGGCCTTTACAAAGCTCTCTCATCGGATGGCGATCCAAAGCTCTCGACATTTCTGTCTGTGCTCAAGGCGCTGGGAATGAAGATTTCAGCTCACGCGGCGTGATTGCAACGATCCGCAGAGGCCTTCATGCAACCCGTCTTCACCGCCGACACGCTCCGCCTTTCGAACTGGATTGAGACCGCATCGCGGCTCGAAGCCAGGCACGCGCATTTTGTCACAGCGGATATTCCGGCTACGCGGCAGCGGGTTCTGGAGCTTTCCCAAGGCCGCTGCCGGTTTACGGTCGTCGACCCCGGCCCGTTTGTGCAATTTCGCGAGGCCCATGCCTATGCGGGGGCTCTGGCGATTAAATTCCTGCGCTGGAATTGCGCCGGACGCTGCGAGACGCAGGTCAATCGCGGCGCGGGGCATCATCTTTCACTGCATATCCCGCTGACCGGCGGATTTGAGGCGCAGCAGGGCGGCGAAACGCTCGCCACACTGCCGGGCCAGATGCTTGTCGTCTCAGCGCCCGGCGCCGTTCGTCGCTGGTGGGAGGGGCCATGCGATCTGCTGAATGTGATGATCAACCGCGACTCAGTTACGCAGGTCTTTTCGCGACTGCCGGGCGCTGCGTCCCTGTCTGCGGCGCCGTTGACGCTGATCGATCTGCGCGTTCAGGCGACGCTTGCGATGTTCATCGAGACGCTGGTGCGCGATCTCGGCCGTCCTGCGCCCGCCTTTTCAACACCCGGCGCGGTGCCGCATGTCGAGCGCCTTCTGTTGACGCTGGTCGCCGACGCGATGCAGCATGCGCGCGGGTTTGAGCGGAGCCCGCAAACTTCAGCGGCGGCGCCCTGGTATGTGCTGCGCGCTGAAGAGCATTTGCGCGCCCATCACGCGCAAAGGAATCTGCGTATGACCGATGTGGCGAACGCTTGCGGCGTCAGCGTTCGAACGCTGCATTATGGGTTCGCGAAATTCAGGGACCGCAGCCCCGCCGACGCCTTGCGCGACATCCGGTTGGCGCAAGCGCGCCACGCCTTGATCGAAGCGCGGATATCGGGATTGAAGATTGCTGATATTGCGGCGCTCGTGGGCTTCCCCAACGCCAGCCAGTTCTCGCGCGATTATCGAGCGCATTTTGGCGAGAGTCCCTCGGCGACGTCGCGGGCGGCGTTCGGGTAGGATCGCTTGACGCCTGCGCGAGGCCGGGCGCATAAAGGCGGCAAATCAGAAGATCGCCGTCATGAGCCATCGAACCGGGCCGGAATCGCCACAATATGCGATGAGTTGCAATCGCCGTTTCACGTTGGCTGCTTTCGGCGCAAGCTTGATATGGGCAGCGCCGGCCCGCGCGGCCGTGCGCGTCAGTTTTGCCGATATTATGAGCGAGGATGGCGAATTCACCGGTAAGGCGCAGGGCGCCGCCGGGCAGGACGTGGAAATTCGCGGCTATATGGCGCCGCCGCTGAAATCCGAGATCAATTTCTTCGTTTTGACCAAACTGCCTGCGGCTGTCTGCCCCTTCTGCGACAGCGAAGCCGCCTGGCCCAACGACATCGTGCTTGTGCAGATGGCGCGGCCCATTCACGCGATTTCCTACGATCTCCTGATCCGGGTCACTGGCGTACTGGAGCTCGGGGTTGCAACCGACCCGGCGACCGGCTTTGTCAGCAAGGTCAGGGTGCGCGACGCCACATATGCGAAAGCATGAGCATGGGCGCGCAAACGCCCGCGCTTCACGTCGAAAATCTCGATGTGCAATTCATTGATCGCGGCAAAGCCCTCACCGTGCTGGCTGTTGAGAATTTGGACATTGCTGCGGGAACAAGCCTGGCGCTGACCGGTCCCTCCGGTTGCGGCAAATCCACGCTGCTTTATGCGCTTGCCGGATTGTTGCGTCCCTCGCATGGGAAGGTGCGTTGGGGCGGACTGGACCTCTCTGCGCTCAATGAAGCGGCGCGCGACGCCTGGCGGCGGAACAATATCGGCTTTGTGTTTCAGGATTTCGAATTGCTGGCCGAATTGCCGGCATTGCAAAATGTGCTTGTGCCCGCGACCTTCGCGCATTTCCGGATTGACGCGAGCGCCCGCTATCGCGCGCAGGATTTGCTCGACCGCTTCGGCGTGCCTGCGCGAAGCGGCCCGGTGGGCCAACTGTCGCGCGGCGAACGGCAACGCGTGGCTCTGGCGCGCGCGCTGCTGTTCGATCCCCCGATCATTCTGGCGGATGAACCCACCGCAAGCCTCGACGCAAAATCGGGCGCCCTGGTGGTTTCCGCGCTGGCGGAGCTTGCGCGCGCCGAAGGCAGAACCGTCGTTGCCGCCACGCACGACCCCGCTGTGATCGCCGGGTTTGGCGGACAATTGCGGCTTGAGCGCGGACACCCGGTCGCATTTGCAGAGGCTGGGCCATGAATCCCTGGCTTGTAGCCCGCGCCGGCTTCGTCCGTCATCGCATCTCTTATGCCTTGTTCTGCCTGTTGATAGCCTTGGCGACAGCCATCGGCGTGGCGGTCTCGGCGCAGGAGGCCGCCTTGCGACAAGGCAGCGCTCGGGCGGCGGACAAGTTCGATCTTGTTATCGCCGCGCCCGGCAGCCAGACGGATGTCACGTTGGCGGCGATCTACCTGCGCCCGGGTTCTGTGCCACTGATGACGCCATCCGACACTGCGCGGGCGCTCGCCGAACCGCGTGTCAAATTCGCCGCGCCGCTCGGTTATGGCGACAGTTATCAGGGATCGCCGATTGTCGGCACAACGGCGGGCTTCGTCGATTACCTCTCCGGCGGATTGCAATCGGGCCACATGTTTGCCGACGAGAATGACGCCATCGAAGGCGCAGCCGTCGATCTGCCGATTGGCGGGCGTTTCCATCCCATCCATGGCGTTGGCGAGGAAGGTGAAGACGAAAGCGATCCCAACCATGTGCATCACGAACACGGGGGTGTGACGCTTGCAGTCGTCGGACGAATGAAACCCACCGGCACGCCCTGGGACAACGCCATCGTCATTCCCATTGAGTCGGTCTGGCGCACGCATCAATTGCCGAATGGCCACGCAGAGGGGGATCCGCATATCGGCCCGCCCTTCGCGCCTGACCGCGTGCCGGGTGTCCCCGCAATTGTTATGGCGCCGCGCAGCATCAACGACGCCTATGGTCTGCGCGGGCTCTATCGCACAACCACGACCATGGCGTTCTTTCCTGCTGAAGCGCTCGTGCCGCTCTATGCCGTGATGGGCAATATCCGCGACGCTATGAGCTGGTTTGCGCTGGCGACGCAGGCTCTGGTTGTGCTGTCGATACTGGCCGGTCTTGTGGCCATCCTGACTTTGCATCGCAGGCAGTTTGCCGTTCTGCGCGCGCTGGGCGCCCCGCGCCGCTACATCTTTGCCTGTGTTTATATGCAAAGCGCATTGCTCGTGATATCGGGCGCCGCTATGGGCCTTGCGCTCGGCTGGCTCGCCGCTTTTATCCTGTCGGCGGTTTTGACCGCCAGGACAGGCATCGCCATGCCGCTGGCAATAGGCCCGGACGAGTTGACGCTGGTTGCTGGATTTGTCGCATTCGGACTGATGGCGTCCGTTGTCCCGGCGATTGCGGCATTCCGCCGTCCGCCGATCGAGGCGCTTTCGGGCCAGTAGTCCAGATTTTGAATTTCAGCATGGGGGGATTGCTGCAGTTGCATTCCCCACATAGTCTTTTCTCAAGAACCAATCACGGAGGAAACCTCATGCCCCTGCGTTTCAGAATTCTGGCCCTCTCCGGCGTCGCGCTTTGCGCTCTTGCGTCGCCAACCCTGGCCCAGAAAAAAACCTACACGATCAACGTCAACAATGACCGTTTAATCAAAGCGCAGAACGAGCCGCAGAACTGGCTGATGATGAATGGCGATTATGGTTCGCAACGCTATTCGAAACTGACGCAGATCAACCGCGACAACGTCAAGGATCTGCGACTGGTATGGGCGCTGGCGCTTGGCGGGATGCAGGACATCGGCCAGAACGGGCCTGAAAATGAGGTCAATCCGCTCGTCGACAATGGCTTCATGTACACGATTGACGGTTGGGGAACCGTCTACAAAATCGACGCGCGCAATCCGACCCGGGGAGAATTCGTCTGGACCAGCGATTCCGGCGTCGGGCACGAAGGTCTGACGCCGCAAACGCGCGGCATCGCTCTGCTCAACAATCTTGTTTACGCCAACCTGCCCGATGGGCGCGTCATCGCGCTCAATCGTGACACCGGTGAAATTGTCTGGGACAAGAAGATTGCAAAAACCAACGAATTTGGAAGCCGCGAGCGCTTTCTTGCCGCGCCAATGGCGGTTGACGACAAAATTCTCGTCGCCAATGGGGCCGGAGACAGCGCAACGCGCGGATGGATTGCGGCGCTCGACGCAAAGACCGGCAATGAACTCTGGCGCTGGTACGTTGTGCCAAAGCCCGGAGACCCCGGCAGCGAAACTTGGAAGGACAAGACCAACGCCTGGAAAACCGGCGGCGGCGGCGTCTGGCAAACAGGTTCCTACGATCCGGAAACACGAACGACAATCTGGGGCACTGGCAATCCGGTCCCGATCTACGATCCGCAGGCGCGGCCCGGC
>CAIZEI010000203.1 GCA_903931945.1 uncultured Hyphomicrobiales bacterium
CAAGCAACGCGCGAAGGCGCGGTTTTTCAACGAAAACATCAAAGGCAAGGCTCATGGCGGCGGCTCCCCGAATCAAACCGCTCCATGGAATCACGCAAAACGCAATCCGTTAAGGCCCGTTAACTTGAGTTCGGTGCCCTGCTGTTTGCAATCAGGCACTTGCAATTTGTCTAATTTTAGCCCTATTTCACCGCCACTTCACCGCCGCGCCCCACAGGGGTGGGGCATGTCTGGTCTGAATTTTGGGAGGGTATGCGCATGCGCGCAGGCGTTTTGGCGCTATTGGTAGCTTTGACGGCCACACCTGTGGCTTTCGCAAAAGATCCGAGCCCGGACAATGTGAAGGGGCTTTATCTCACGACCGATTTCCCCGCGATTACAATTCGCGCAGGCGAGGATACGACGCTCCCGATCACCATCTATAATTACGGCCTGCCTCCGGCCCGCACCGCGATCAAGGTCGATGGCGTGCCGGCCGAATGGAAGCCCGAATTGCAGGGGTCAGGCAAGCCTGTCGGCGCCGCCTTTGTCGATTACGACGGTCGCGCGAGCCTCAATCTGAAACTGACCGTTCCGGCAGGCGCAAAACCCGGCGCTTATCCGATCGTCCTGACAGCGACGCCAGACGGCGGCGACGCCAAGCCGGTGACGCTGCCAATTGCCATCACGCTGGCCGAGCCCATCGCCGCCAAACTGACAGCGACGCCGAAATTCCCGGTTCTGAAGGGCACGCCGAAGACCAGTTTCGATTTTTCCGTCGCCGTGAAAAACGAAAGTTCATCGGACCTGACCGTCAATCTGGCGGCGGCGACGCCCACAGGCTTCACCACCACCTTCAAGGAAGGCTACAATACGCAGGAAATCACCTCCTTGCAGATCAAGGCCAATGAAAGCAAGGATATTTCGGTCGGCATCAAGCCCGCGCCGAACGCCGCTGCGGGCCAGACGCCCGTCAAGGTGACTTTCGCGGCTGACAAGGCGACGGTAGTGTCGGAGCTCACGCTCGATATTGCGGGGCAGCCTTCGGTCAGCATTTCCGGCCAGGACGATCGTCTCAGTGGCGAGGCGACTGCGGGGGCGGAAAAAAGCTTCCCGCTGGTCATTCGCAACAACGGCACAGCGGCAGCCAAGGGCTTGGCCATGAACGCCACGCCGCCGAGCGGCTGGACCGCCAAGTTCGACCCCAAGGACGTGCCCGACATCGCGCCCAATGGCGAGCAGAAGGTCAATATGCTGATCACGCCGACAGCCAAAGCCATCGCTGGCGATTACGTTGTCAGCGCGCGCGCTTCGGGGGACGGCGTATCGGAATCGGCGAGCTATCGCGTGACGGTGACGACATCGACGCTTTGGGGCATTACCGGCCTTGGCGTCATTGCTGTTGCATTGCTGGTGCTGGTCGGCGCAGTGGGAAGGTTTGGACGCCGATGAGCGAACCGGTCATCCGCGCCGAGCAGCTCACAAAAACATATGGTCGCGCCGTCGCCGTCGATCATCTCGACCTGACGATCGAACAGGGCGAGGTGTTCGGTTTGCTCGGGCCGAACGGCGCCGGCAAGACGACAACGATCCTGATGCTGCTCGGCCTGACCGAGCCGACGTCAGGCAAGGCTGTGGTGGCGGGTTTCGACCCGCTGCGTCAGCCGCTCGAAGTCAAGCGCCGCGTTGGCTATATGCCTGATCAGGTCGGCTTTTACGACAATCTGACGGGCCTTGAAAACCTGCGTTACACCGCCAAATTGTGCGGGTTCCGCGGCAAGGACGCCGATGATCGCATTTCTGCGGCCGCGCGGCGCGTCAAGCTCGAATACGCCATGAAAAAAGAAGTGCGCACCTATTCGCGCGGAATGCGGCAACGGCTCGGCATTGCCGAAATCGTGATGAAGGGCGCATCCATCGCCATTCTTGACGAACCGACAAGCGGACTTGATCCGCAGGCCTCACGCGAGTTCCTGGAACTCATACGCTCGCTCAAGCACGATGGCATGACGATTGTCCTGTCATCGCATTTGCTCGAAATGGTGCAGTCGATCTGCGACCGCGTGGCCTTGTTCAATCGCGGCAAGATTGGCCTGATGGGCCGGGTTGGCGATCTCATGAGCAATGTTCTTGGCGGCACGCATGTCATTCGCATTGACGCGCTTGGCGCAGGGGTGGCCGAAGCCATCGCCAAAGTGCCGGGCGTGTCGCGGGTGGTTCCCGAAGGCGGGCGCTTGCGCGTTGAGGCGATCGGCGATCTGCGCGCCGATATCGCGCGCGCTGTGGTTGGCTGCGGCGGCGATCTGAAAATGATCGATGCTGGCGAAGCCAGTCTCGAAGATGTTTATACGCGTTATTTTGAAGGGGTTCCCAATGCCGCGTGAAGGGTCCGCTTTCGCGGGCGTTGGCGCCGTGATGATGAAGGAACTGGCCGACAATCTGTCGAGCACGCGGATGCGTCTGCTTGAGGGGCTGATCTTCATCACCGGCGCCGGCGCTGTCTATTCCACCATTGGCGCAGTGAAGGAAGTGATTGGCGAGGACCCATTCATCTTTCTGCGGGTGTTTACGACCGGAATTCCTCCGTTGCCATCGTTTGTCGGTTTCCTCGGCTTTCTGATCCCGATCATCGCGATCGCGCTTGGTTTCGATGGCGTCAATGGCGAATTCAACCGACGCACGATGAGCCGCATTCTGGCGCAACCGATTTACCGCGACGGGCTGCTGTTCGGAAAGTTTCTCGCCGGCCTCGCGACCATCGCCATGGCGTTGACGGCGCTTTGGTTGTTTGTCATCGGGCTCGGCATCCTCATGCTCGGCCTGCCGCCGAGCAGCGAAGAAGTCTGGCGCAGTCTGGCCTTCCTCATCGCCGCGATCGCCTATGGCGGCGTGTGGCTTGCTTTGGCGATGCTGTTTTCGGTGATTTTCCGCTCCGCTGCGACGGCGGCGCTGGCGGCGCTTTCGGTGTGGCTGCTGTTTGCCTTTTTCTGGCAGATGCTGGTCGTGCTGATTACGCCGATCCTTGCGCCGGCGGATCCCTATAATATCGCTTCCCAGGTCCATACGGTTGAAGTGGGGCTGGGCATCGCTCGGCTATCGCCGAACACGCTGTTTTCGGAGACGGCGCTCGCCTTTCTGAACCCGGCGGAGCGCGGGCAGAATCTCGGCGTTTTGCTTCCGGCGCAATTGCAGGGCGCCATCAGCGGGCCGCTGCCGTTCGGGGAAAGCGTCGCGCTGGTGTGGCCGCAGGTGGCGGGGCTCTTTGCCGCTTTCATCCTTCTGTTCACCATCGCTTACGTCCTGTTCCAGCGCCAGGAAGTGCGCGCCTAAAGCGATTCTTCGCACCTCGCAGAGCGCTGGGGGGCGCTCGGCCCGGGCCTCTATGCAACCAAAGGATTCCCCCGTTCGCCTTGCGGGGGAGCGGGTCTTTAAACTAGCATCCCGCCACCCAAGACCTCCGCCCAAGGCCTGCAATGCTCGGCAATGTCATCGGCGTTCTCTACGACGGCTTTGCCTACGGCATGTTGTTGTTTCTGCTGTCAGTTGGCATGTCGGTCACGCTCGGCATGATGAATTTTGTCAATCTCGCCCATTGCGCTTTCGCCATGCTCGGCGGCTTTGTCACCGTAACGCTCATCAATCAATTCGGCTGGCCGTTTCTGGCGACGCTGCCATGCGCATTTCTCGCGGCCGCGGCGGTCTCGGTTGTGCTGGAGCGCATCCTGTTTCGTCGCTTTTACCGCGCCGGGGATCTCGACCAATGCCTCCTGACCATCGGCGTCGTCTTCGTCTCGATCGCGACCGCCGCCTATATATTCGGAACAGTGCAGCAGCCCGTGCAACTGCCGGCCTGGATTCGCGGCGTCTTCGTCATTGGCGGCCATAATTTTGGCGTCTACCGGCTGTTTCTGATTGCCGTCGCGCTGGCCATGACTGCGGTTCTCATTGCCTCCATCGAATGGACCCCGTTTGGCGCGCAGGTTCGCGCTTCTGTCGATAATCAGCGCATGGCGCGCGGCCTTGGCGTCAATGTCGACCTTGTGTTTGCGCTGACTTTCGCGCTCGGCAGCGGCCTTGCCGGTCTTGGCGGCGCGCTCGCCATCGAGGTTGTCGGCCTCGATCATTCCTTTGCGCTGACCTATCTCATCTATGTGCTGATTGTCGTGTCGCTCGGCGGCATGGGTTCGATTGGAGGAACGTTTGTCGCCGCTGTTCTGTTGGGGATCAGCGACACCGCCGGCAAATATTATATGCCTGAAGTCAGCGCCTTTCTGATTTATGTGATTATGGTGGGCTTGCTGATGTGGCGACCCGCTGGCCTGTTCGGAAAGCGTTGAACATGGCCAGACCCACAGGCAGCCAACCCGTTGACGCTCTTGCCGCCGAAGCGCGCTGGCGACCTGCGGAAATCGCGTTCTGGCTGGCGACGCTGCTGCCCAGTTTCGTGACGCCGGATTACCTGCAACTGGCCGGGCAAATTCTCATTACCGGCCTCTTCGCCCTGTCGCTCGATCTGATCCTCGGCTATGCGGGCGTCGTTTCACTGGGGCACGCTGCTTTCTTCGGACTTGGCGCCTATGCCGCCGGCATCGCTTCAAAATATGGTTGGGGCGAGCCTCTGACCGGACTGTTGATCGGCGGCGGTGTCGCGGGAATTGTCGGCTATGGCGCGAGCTTCATCATATCGCGATTCCGCGGTCTCGCGCTGATCATGATCACGCTGGGGCTCAACCAGATTCTTGCCGAAGCCGCCAATTCCATGGGCTGGCTGACGGGCGGCGCGGATGGCTTGCAGGGCGTTCACACCTGGCTGGTGCTGGGCGTGTTCCATTTCGACCTTTATGGCGTGACCGCCTACTGGTATGCGCTGGCTGTCACGTTCGTCGTGTTTCTGCTTGTGCGCCGCATGGTCTATTCCCCGTTCGGGCTGGCGCTGCGCGGCATCCGCGAGAATTCGACGCGTATGCTGGCCATTGGCGCCGCCAATCACGCCCATGTGCGCAAGGCCTTCACCATTGCAGCGATCATTGCAGGCGTTGCAGGCGCGCTGCTGACGGAAACCACGGAAACGGTCTCTCTGGAAACCCTGAGTTTCGGACGCTCGGCCGATGTGCTTGTGATGCTGATCCTCGGAGGCGTCGGTCAACTCTATGGCGGGTTGATTGGCGCGACGATCTATATGATCGCACGCGACCGCTTCTCCGATATCAACCCGCAATACTGGTATTTCTGGATCGGCCTGCTGTTGATCGCGGTCGTTGTTTTCCTGCCCAACGGGCTGGTCGGGGGCTTGAAAAAACTCGGAGCGGCGATCGGGAGGCGCGGCTCATGACAGCGGCGCTGACGGCAAAAGGCCTCGAAAAGAGCTTCGGATCTCTGATTGTGGCGAGCGACATCGCTTTTGAGTTGCCGGTTGGCGAGAGATGCGCGCTGATCGGCCCCAACGGCGCAGGCAAAACAACGCTGATCAATCTATTGACCGGGATGCTGCAGCCCGATTCCGGCCAGATACTGCTTGGCGGCGAGGATATCTCGCGCCTGCCGCCGCAACGCCGCGTGCGCATGGGGCTGGTGCGAACGTTCCAGATCAATTCACTGTTCCCCAGGCTCAATCCGCTTGAAGCTGTCACGCTCGCCGTGGCCGAACGGCGCGGCGAAACGCGCGACTTCCTGCGACGCCTTGCAACCAAAGCCGAGTCGATCGAAGAGGCCTGGGGCATTCTCAAATCGTTGCGGCTCGATGGCGTTTGTTACCGCGAGACGCGCGAACTCGCCTATGGTCAGCAGCGCCTCCTCGAAATTGCGCTGGCGCTCGCCACCAGACCAAAAGTGCTGCTGCTCGACGAGCCCGCAGCAGGCGTGCCCAAAGAAGAAAGCGGCGAACTTTTCTCGGTGATCGACGGCCTGTCGCGCGACCTCACCATATTTTTCATCGAACATGACATGGATGTGGTGTTCCGCTTCGCAAGTCGCATACTTGTGATGGTGAGCGGCCGTCTGCTGCTCGAGGGAACGCCGGCGGAAATCGCTGCCGATGAGCGCGTGCGTGAAGTCTATCTCGGAGCCGCTCATCATGGCTGAACCGTTGCTTGTTCTGGAGGATGTGCGCGCGGGCTATGGCGACTCTGTCGTGCTTGACGGCGTATCGCTTGAGATCGCGCGGGAAGGCGGACTGGCCGTGCTCGGACGCAATGGCGTCGGCAAATCGACCCTTATGTTGACAATTATGGGCCATACCAACATGCGCAGGGGGCGCATCCTGTTCGATGGCAAGGATATATCGCGCCTGCCTGCGCATCGGCGCGCGCTGGCGGGCATCGGCTGGGTTGCGCAGGAACGCGATATCTTCCCCTCGCTGTCGGTTGAAGAAAATCTGACTGTCGCCGCCCGGCCCGGCCGTTGGGATCTGGCTGCGATCCATGAATTATTCCCGCGATTACAGGAGCGGCGCGACAATCGCGGCAATCAGCTGTCAGGCGGCGAACAACAGATGCTGGCTTTCGCACGCGCTCTGATGACCAATCCGAAACTGCTCATTCTGGACGAGCCGCTGGAAGGGCTCGCGCCGATCATCGTCGAGGAATTGACCGCCGTTATCAGGCGCATGACCGCCGATCGAGACATGGCGTTCATTCTCGTCGAGCAACACGCAGATGTCGCGCTCGCGCTGACCCGATCAGCGGCTGTGATCGAGCGGGGCCGGGTTGTGCATCGCGGTCCGTCTGCCGCGCTGCGGGCCGACCAAGCCCTGCTGGACCGCTTCGTGGGCCTGAAGGTGGCGGCGAGCGCGTGATCAAAAAAGCGTGTGGCGTCTGGACGCATGCCGGGCTATGATTGACGTATTCAGAATTCGTGCGCGCCGCACAAAGCGGGCGCAAATAGGGAGGCGCCGGAATGGCTACTTTGAATGTCAACGGAAAAACGATGACTGCGGATGTCGATCCGCGAACGCCTCTGTTGTGGGTCATCCGCGATTCGCTCGGACTTACGGGCACAAAATATGGTTGCGGCATCGCGCAATGCGGCTGCTGCACGGTGCATATCGATGGCGTCGCCACGCGCTCCTGCTCGGTGCCGGTGAGCGCCGCCGCCGGCAAGAAAATTACCACGATTGAAGGCCTCGCCATTGATGGCAAGCTCTCGAAGGTTCAGCAGGCCTGGGTCGATAGCGAAGTGCCGCAATGCGGCTATTGCCAGAGCGGCATGGTGATGGCGGTGTCGGCGCTTCTCAAGGACAAGCCAAAGCCGACAAACGATGAAATCGACGCCGCGATCACGAATATCTGCCGCTGCGGCACCTATCAGCAGGTGCGCGAAGCCATCCATGCAGCGGCCAAGGCCTGAGGGAGGATCGATCATGAACGCATTCACTCATATCGATCGCCGTTCCTTCCTGGTGGGCGCCAGCGCTGGCGGCCTGTCGCTGGGCATGAGCCTGTCTTTCACCGGGGCTGCGGAAGCCGCCGTCACCATGCCCGAGGTCAACGCCTGGGTTGTGGTCAAGCCCGACGACAGTGTGGTCATTCGCGTCGTGCGACCGGACATGGGCCAGGGCAGTATGACCGGCCTTGCCCAGCTTGTCGCTGAAGAGCTCGAATGCGACTGGTCGAAAGTCTCGACCGAATATCCAACGCCCGGCGAAAACCTCGCCCGCAAGCGCGTCTGGGGGGCGATGAATTCGACCGGCAGTCAGGCGATCCGCAGCTCTCAGGATTATGTTCGGCGCGGCGGCGCCGCCGCCCGCATCATGCTGGTGCAGGCCGCCGCCGACGAATGGAAAGTGCCTGCCGCTGAATGCACGGTGGAAAAGGGCGTCATCAGCCACAAGGGCTCTGGCAAGAAGACCAGCTTTGGCAAAGTCGCAGCAGCAGCCGCGAAGATTGCGCCGCCCGATCCAAAAGGCATTGTGTTGAAGGACCCGAAGACCTGGACCATCGCCGGCAAACCGTTGAAGCGCGCCGATACGATCGACAAGGTCACCGGCAAGCATTCTTTCGGCATCGACGTGAAACTGCCCGGCATGATGATCGCCGCCATCCGCCAGTGTCCGGTCAATGGCGGCAAGGTGAAGAGCTTTGAGTCCGCGCGCGTCGAGGGCATGCGTGGCGTGAAGAAGGTCGTGCAGGTGGGCGAAGAAGCCGTCGCGGTGGTCGCCGACAATTTCTGGAACGCCAAACAGGCGGTTCTCGCGCTCCCGGTTGTCTGGGATGAGGGCAAGAGCGCTGATGTCTCCAGCGAGACCATTGCAGCCATTCTCAAAGCCGGCCTTGATGCGGACGAAGCCTTTGTTGGCAACAGGATTGGCGATGCGAAGGAAGCGCTGGCGCAACCCGGGGTCAGGAAGATCGAGGCGGTCTACGCCTATCCCTTCCAGAACCATGCGACCATGGAGCCGATGAACGCCACGGCGCTCTACACGGCGGACAAATGCGAGGTCTGGTGCCCGACCCAGAACGCCGAAGCTGCGCTTGCCGTCACGATCGCGACCTCCGGTCTGCCGGCGGATAAATGCGAAGTCTACAAAACCCAGCTTGGCGGCGGTTTCGGTCGGCGTGGCCGCGCCGATTTCGTAGCGCAGGCCATTCTCATCGCCAAGCAATTGCCGGGCACGCCCGTCAAACTGCTGTGGACGCGCGAAGAAGACATGACGCATTGCTCCTATCATCCGATTACGCAATGCAAGCTCACCGCTGGCGTTGACGAAAAGGGCAATGTCACCGCCTGGAAAATGCGCATCTCCGGCCAGTCGATTATCGCTTCGCTGGCGCCAGAACGGCTTGAGAACGGCATGGATCCCGCAACGTTCCAGGGTCTGACCGCCTCGGCGCCTGAAGGCGCGTTCGGATATAACATTCCCAATGTGCTGATCGACCATGCGATGCGCAACACCCATCTGACAGCGGGCTTCTGGCGCGGCGTCAATTCCAACCACAACGCCATCTATGTCGAGAGCTTCATCGACGAGATCGCGCATGAAACCAAGCAGGATCCGCTGGAGTTCCGCCGCAAGCTGCTCAAACCCAAACAGCTTGCAGTGCTCAACGCAGTCGCCGCGAAAGCGGGCTATGGCAAACCCGCCAAGGGCCGCGCGTTCGGTCTGTCTTCGATGAACACATTCGGCAGCTACGTCGCAGCCTGCGCCGAGGTGTCGGTCGTCGATGGCAAATTGACCATCCATCGCATCGTCGCAGCGACCGACCCCGGATATATTGTCAATCCGGCGCTGGTGGAGCGGCAGGTCATGGGCTCGTTCGTGTATGGACTTTCGGCGCTGCTCTATGGCGAAATCTCGGTCAAGAATGGCGCCGTCGAACAGACCAATTTCGACACCTACAATGTCATGCGCATGGCTGAAATGCCGGTTGTCGAAGTCATCCTGGCGCCGTCCGGCGGCTTCTGGGGCGGCGTCGGCGAACCGACGATTTCGGTTGCGGCGCCGGCCGTGCTCAACGCGATTTTCGCGGCGACCGGCAAGCGCGTGCGCAGCTTCCCGCTGATGAATCAGGATCTGGGTACGGTTTAGGCAAACGTGGCTCCGGGCTCCCCCTTTCCCCGCTTGCGGGGAGAGGGCCGGGGTTCGGGACCGGGCGACTAATATCGACCTGTGTGAATTCAAATTCGTTGCATAGCCAAGCGCGCGAATACATGTATGCCCGAAACATCGCAGAACATCGCCCCGCCCCTCACCCGCGCTTTCAGCGCGACCTCTCCCCGCACGCGGGGAGAGGTTTGGCGTAGGGGTCGCTTTGCTATCGCAGTCGGGATTCTATTTTCCACTTCGCTTCACGCCGCTGATGCCCCGCCCGGCGCCGCCTCCTGCTCCGGCTGTCATCCCGCGCATAAAAATGCAGATACGCTGGTCCCGCGTCTGATCGGCCTCCCTGCAACCGATATCGCTGGCGCGATGCGCGCCTTTCGCGCCGGGCAGCGGCCTGCAACCATCATGGATCGTATCGCCAAAGGTTTCACTGACGAGGAAATCGACGCCATCAGCCAATTTTATGCGACGCAGAAGGATTGATCGAGATGCCCATGGCGCGCCCGGCGAATCGTCGAAGCTTTCTGGCTGGCGCCGGCGCGCTGGGCCTGTCCAGCCGCGCGCTGGCGCAATCGGCGACGGCGCGGGTTGTGGTGATCGGCGGCGGCTTTGGCGGCGCCTCGGCGGCGCGGGCGCTGAAAGCCCTGGCGCCTGCGCTTGGCGTGACGCTCGTTGAACCCAACGCGACATTCACAGCCTGCCCGTTCAGCAATGAAGTCATTGCGGGCATGCGGGATATTGCCGAGCAGCGCTTTGGTTACGACGGCGTGCGCAAGGCAGGCGTCGAAGTTATCGCCGAGGCGGCGACATCCGTCGATCCGGCCTCGCGCACAGTCACGCTCGCGAGCGGCGCAACGCTGCCCTATGACCGCCTCGTTCTGGCGCCGGGCGTCGATATGCTCTGGGGCGGACTGCCCGGCTATGACGAAGCCGCTGCGGAAAAAATGCCCCATGCCTGGAAGGCGGGCGCGCAGACCCTGCTTCTGCGCCAACAACTGGAAGCCATGGACGATGGCGGAACGGTGATTATTTCGGCGCCAGCCAATCCCTATCGCTGTCCGCCCGGCCCCTATGAACGCGCGAGCCTGATCGCCTGGTATCTGAAAACAAAAAAACCAAAATCAAAACTGCTGCTGCTCGACGCCAAGGATGTGTTCTCGAAACAAAAGCTGTTCCAGAACGCCTGGAAAGAGCTTTATCCCAATCTCGAATGGGTGTCGTTGTCGTCCGGCGGCAAGGTGGTTTCAGTCGATCCAGCGACGCTCAGCTTTACAACGGAATTCGGGGTCCACAAGGCCGACGTCGGCAATGTCATTCCGCCGCAAAAGGCGGGGGCCATTGCCAGCATTGCAGGCGTTGCCGACAAATCAGGCTGGTGCCCCGTTGATCCCTCGACGTTTGAATCGACGCTGCAAAAGAACATTCATGTTGTCGGGGACGCCATCATCGGCGGCGCCATGCCAAAATCCGCTTTTGCCGCCAATGCGCAGGCCAAAGTCTGCGCGGCGGCAGTCGTCTCCCTGCTGGCGGGCGCGACGCCGCAGGAACCAAAATTGCTCAATACCTGCTATTCGCTGGCCGGCCCCGGCTATGGTTTTTCAGTCGCCGGCGTCTACAAGCCGGGCAAGGGATTGCTGCTGGATGTCGAGGGCGCAGGAGGCCCAAGCCCGGCGGACGCGCCCGTCTCGTTGCGCGAGGCAGAAGCCCGGTTGGCCAATGGCTGGTTCAACACAATTACGGCGGCTGTTTTTGGTTAGGGCGGGGCGATGATGGTCGTCCGGACTCCCTCGCCCCGTCCTGACGGGGAGAGGGTTGGGGTGAGGGCCAGCGCGCCTCTCCGGCGCCGCCACAGTCTTGCAATGTCATTGTTCTTGATCATTCCCCTCACCCTGTCCCTCTCCCCGCTGGCGCGGGGCGAGGGGACGTTTCCGGCCAGGATAGCCATCTCGGGCGATTCCATTCCCGATTCGCTGACCGGCGTCGCTGGCGATCCCGTTCGTGGCCGCGCGATCGTCATGGACCGGCAGGTTGGGCTTTGCCTGCTTTGCCATTCCGGACCCTTTCCGGAGACGCGCTTTCAGGGCAATCTGGCGCCGGACCTTGCAGGCGCTGGCGCGCGCTGGAGCGAAGGTCAGCTCAGGTTGCGAATGGTTGATGCGAGCCGTTTCAATCCGGATACAATCATGCCCTCCTATTACCGCATTGATGGTTTGCAACACGTCGCCAAAGCCTATGCGGGCAAGCCATTGCTCGAAGCTCAGGAAATCGAGGATATCGTGGCGTTTTTGACAACTCTCAAGACCACGGCCGCCAAATGACAGGCGCGCGTCCTGTCCAGAGCGGCAACCGACGACAATTTGTCTCCCGCGTCATCCATGTCGCCATTGGCGCAAGCGCATTGCCGCTGGCGGTCTCGAAAGCGCGCGCAACGCCTGACCTGATGCAGGAGGCCATCACGAAACTTGTCGGCGACTCAAAGGTTCGCGAGGGGCGCGTCAAACTCGAAATCCCGCCGCTGGTTGAAAACGGCAATACCGTCCCACTCAGCGTCAGCGTGGAAAGTCCGATGACGGCGAACGATTATGTGGCTGAAATCCATATTTTCAACGAGAAAAACCCGCAACCCTATGTCATCGCCGCTTATTTCGGGCCGCGTGCGGGCCTTGCGCAACTCGCTGCGCGTGTCAAACTGTCGGACAGTCAACATGTGATCGCGATTGCAAAAATGAGCGACGGTTCCTTCTGGTCCGATGGCGCCGATGTCATTGTGACGATCGCCGCTTGCGTGGAGATCAATGAATAATGGCGCGCGCGCTCATCAATGTTCCGCCCCGTGCGAAAAAGGGCGACATTATCGAAATCAGAACGCTGATTTCGCACCCGATGGAGACAGGCTATCGCGCCGGCTTCAATGGATCGCTGATTCCGCGCGACATCATTCGCAGCTTTGTCTGCCTCTACAATGATATTGAGGTTTTCCGCGCGGAATTCTCGCCGGCTGTCGCTGCAAATCCGTTCATTTCATTTCACACGATGGCCACGGAAAGCGGCAAACTGACCTTCCGCTGGACCGGCGACAAGGACTTTGACGTGACCGAGACCCAGGAGATTGTAGTGGAATGATTTTCCGCGTGTGTCTTGCCGTTCTGGCCATTCTGACCGCTAGTCAACTTCAGGCGGGCGAAATCGCCCCAGAGCAACGTCGCTCGGCCTATGACACGATGAGCGCCGGGACGCGCGCGATGCAGGATGACGACATGGCCAATCCCGCGACGCTCTGGGTTCTCGACGGCGAAGCCTTGTGGAGCCAGCCTGCTGGCGCGACGCAAAAATCCTGCGCGGACTGTCACGGCGATGCTAAGATCTCGATGAAGGGACGCGCCGCCCGCTATCCGCAATTCGATGCGACGACTGGCGGGGTTGTCGATCTCGAACAGCAGATCAATTATTGCCGGCGCGAGCGTCAGAAGGCGACGCCTCTGGCCTTTGAAAGTCATGAGCTATTGGCGCTCAGCGCCTGGGTGTCGCTGCAATCTCGCGGCGCCAGAATTGAAGCGTCCACCGATCCCGCCGCGCAAAAGGCGATTGAGGCGGGGCGACGTCTCTTCACGGAACGGCGCGGCCAGCTCAATCTGTCCTGCGCCCAGTGCCATGACGATAATTGGGGGCGAAGTCTCGCGGGCGCCACCATCCCGCAAGGCCATCCCAATGGATACCCGCTGTACCGGCTGGAATGGCAGTCGCTCGGCTCGATGCGACGGCGGCTGCGCAATTGTCTGTCGGGAATGCGCGCGGAACTCTGGCCACAGGACGCGCCTGAATACGACGATCTCGAAATCTATCTGATGTCCCGCGCGTCCAGCCTGACGATGGAAAGCCCTGCGGTCAGGCCGTAGGCTCTCCGTATCTTGCGTCACACATCCAGATTCACAACATCGAGCGCATTTGCCTGAATGAACTCGCGGCGCGGTTCGACAACATCGCCCATCAGCTTGACGAAAAGATCGTCGGCCTCATCGCCTTCTTTCACCTTCACCTGCAAAAGCGAACGCGCATTGCGGTCAAGCGTTGTCTCCCACAATTGCTCGGGGTTCATTTCGCCAAGGCCTTTGTAGCGCTGCATCTGGCTGATGCCCTTTTGCCCCGCCGCCATGACGATATCGACCAGCGTCGTGGGACCTGCCACCTGCGTTTCATCGCCCTTGCGCAAAAACAGCGCTGGCGCGCCATAGGCTTCGTGCAGGGACGCAGAATGTTCGCTCAGGCGCCGCGCTTCAGCGGACGCCAGCAGGCCCGCATCCAGCGCCGCCGCCTGGCGGACGCCGCGCACCTCGCGGGTGAAGACAAAGCCGCCATCGACGGCGCCGCCGTTCCAGCCGCGTTCTGTCTCGTCCGCAATAGCGTCAAGCCGTCGCGCAACATCCCCGGCAAGCGCGCTCGCGCCCTCGCCCAGCGCGCCCTGAGCATTGAGCGCGCCTGCAATCGCCGCCTGTTCGACAACGGCGCGATCATAACGCGAATGCAACATCGCCAGCGTCTGACGCACAAGCCGGGCCTCATCGATCAGCGCGCGCAAATCCTGACCTGCGCGCACTTCGCCGCCGGCCAGGCGCAGCGATGCGCCATCGAGCCCGTTGTCGATCAGATATTCCTCGCGCGCGCGCTCATCCTTGAGATATTGCTCGGACTGACCGCGTTTGACCTTATAGAGCGGGGGTTGCGCAATATAGAGATAACCGCGCTCGATCATCGCGGGCATTTGCCGGAAAAAGAAGGTCAGCAGCAAGGTGCGGATATGCGCGCCATCGACGTCCGCGTCCGTCATGATGATGATCTTGTGATAGCGCAACTTGTCGGGATTGAAATCGTCGCGCCCGATGCCCGCGCCAAGCGCCGTGATCAGCGTGCCAATCTGGTCGCTGCCGAGCATCTTGTCGAAACGCGCGCGTTCGACATTGAGAATCTTGCCGCGCAAAGGCAACACCGCCTGATATTCGCGGTTACGACCCATCTTGGCAGAGCCGCCCGCCGAATCGCCTTCGACGATGAAGAGTTCGGATTTGGCGGGGTCGCGTTCCTGACAATCGGCAAGTTTGCCTGGCAGATTGGCGACATCCAGCACGCCCTTGCGGCGGGTGAGATCGCGCGCCTTGCGCGCCGCTTCGCGGGCGAGCGCCGCTTCGACCACCTTGCCGATGATCTTTTTGGCGTCGCCGGGATTCTCCTCAAACCAGCGACCCAATCCCTCATTGACGAGCGATTCCACAACAGGGCGCACTTCGGAGGATACGAGTTTGTCCTTGGTCTGCGAGGAGAATTTCGGATCCGGAACCTTGACGGACAGAACGCAGGTCAGGCCTTCGCGGCAATCGTCGCCGGAAAGATCGATCTTTTCCTTTTTGGCGATGCCCGAAGATTCAGCATAGGACGTGACCTGACGCGTCAGCCCGCCGCGAAAACCCGCCAGATGCGTGCCGCCGTCGCGCTGGGGAATGTTATTAGTGAAAACCAGCACATTTTCGTGGTAGCTGTCGTTCCACCACAGCGCAACTTCAACGGTGATGCCGTCTTTTTCACCACGAAGCATGATAGGTTTTGCAATCTGCGGCTGCTTGGCGCGGTCGAGATAACGCACGAAGGCTTCCAGCCCGCCCTCGAAATACAGGTCCTCGCGTTTTACCTCGGCATGGCGCGCGTCGGTCAGAATGATGTGCACGCCCGAATTCAGGAACGCCAGTTCACGCAGCCTGTGCTCGATGGTTGCATAGTCGAACTCGATCATTGTGAACGTTTCAGGCGAAGCCAGAAACGTTACTTCCGTGCCGCGTTTGGGCTTGCCGTCCTCCACAGGCGCCGGGCCGACAATAATCAGAGGCGCCACCACGTCGCCATGCGCAAACTCGACAAAGTGCTCGAGCCCATCGCGCCAGATTCGCAACCTCAGCCAGGTCGAAAGGGCGTTCACAACTGAAACGCCGACGCCATGCAGGCCGCCCGAAACCTTGTAGGAATTCTGGTCGAACTTCCCGCCCGCATGCAGCTGCGTCATGATGACTTCAGCCGCTGACACCTGTTCTTCATCGTGAATGCCGGTGGGAATGCCCCGGCCATTGTCGGTCACGGTGCAGGAGCCATCGGGATTGAGCGTGACTGTGACCAGCGTTGCGTGGCCCGCCAGTGTCTCGTCGATTGCGTTATCGACAACCTCATAGATCATGTGGTGCAAACCCGAGCCATCGTCGGTGTCGCCGATATACATGCCCGGGCGTTTTCGCACGGCGTCAAGACCGCGCAGCACCTTGATGGAGTCGGCGTCGTAAATCGCCGACCTGTCCGGTTCAGGCTCATGCGAGGACGGCGGCGCTTGGTTGTTTTCTGCCATGAAAAATGCGGCTTTCAGTAATGCAGATCCCGCGCGGACGCGCGGCTCGAATCATGGACGCACAATAGTCGCAATCGACTTGAAAATACAGTTATTTGACAGGCTTTTCGCACATGCGCCGGGTCGCTTCAGGCGAGGTCGGCGCGTCCGCCCGAAATCTGGTAAATTTGCGAATTGGACGGCAACCCGGCAAAGCCGGATATATCGGCGCCCGACATCCAGACCTGCGCGCCAAGAGCCTGAAGACCGGCATACAGTGCGGCGCGGCGCGGGGGGTCGAAATGCGCAGCGATTTCATCGAGCAGCATAATCGGGGCAATCCCGCTCATGGCTGTCACGAGGCGGGCGTGGGCCAGCACGAGGCCGACCAGCAGGGCTTTCTGCTCGCCTGTGGACGCGCGGACCGCCTCAACCCGCTTGGGGCCATGCCAGACTTTGAGATCGCTCGTCTGGGGGCCGATCAGGGTGCGTCCTGCAGCGGCGTCCCGCGCCCTGTTATCCCGCAACACGGCGCGGTAGCGTTCTTCGATCTCGACAGCGGGCCGCTCGGGAATCATGCGCTCGATTTCGCCATCGAGCTCAACCCGCGCCCAGGGAAAGGCGGAGGCGCTGTCCCGACCCGCTTCGGCGAGCGCCGCCAACCTTGTGACAGTCTCCTGCCGTGCGGCGGCGACCGCGATGGCAAGTTCGGCAAGTTCACGTTCGGCGGCGTCAAGCCAGGCGGCGTCGCGCACGCCCTCTTCCAGCAGCCGATTGCGATTGCGAAGCGCACGTTCCATCGCCGAAACGCGGCTGGCATGGTCGCTGTCGACCGCCAGAACAAGCCGGTCGAGAAAACGCCGCCGTTCCCCCGCCGGACCTGAAAACAGTTGGTCCATCGACGGCGTCAGCCAGACCACCCTGATATGATCGGCAAAAGCGCGCGCCGAACTGACCGGCGCACGATCGATCCGGAACCGACGGACGCCGGGCGCCAATGCCTCAGGCGGGTCCATGCCCACGCCGAATTGCTGCCGGCCAGTGGGCGAATTCAGTTCAATCGAGACAGCCCAGCCGCCCGGGCCGCCCGTGCGCGACATGTCGGCAAGCTCCGCCCGTCGCAGGCCGCGACCCGGCGTAAACATGGAGAGGGCTTCAAGAAGATTGGTTTTCCCGGCGCCATTTTCGCCCACCAGCGCTACCAGACCTGCAGCCACCGGAATGTCGAGGGCTGCATAGGAGCGGAAGTTCGACAGCGTCAGTCGCGTGATCTGCAGCGGCGGGGAATCGGCATCGGACATGGGCCGGATTTGCCACGGAACGCCGCCATTGAACAGCCGTTCGCTGCTCTGCGATCCAGATCAGCGCCGCGCCGCGCCGCCAAGTCGGATCAACGTGCGTGGGGCGCCGCCGGGCATACCGAGGAATGGCCGGCGCTCCACAGTCGCGCCACCGCTGCGGTCTGCGGCGGTCGAAGGCGCAAACATGTTCTTGCGTTCGACTGTGACCGCAGGGCGGCGGTCCAGCTTGCGTTCCACGACAACAGCCCGCTGGCCGCCGGACCGATCGGTCGCAAACGCCACTTCCTGGCTCTGGGCGCGACGGGCGCTCGCCATGGCTTTAAGCACCAGCGGACGCGCCTGTTCAATGGGCATTTCCATCAGGGACGCCGCAAATTCGGCCTGCTGCTCGGGATCGTCGATAAAGCCTTGAGCCGCCAGTACAGCCTCTTCCAGAGTCGGGGGGTCCTTGCGGACCCTCACCGGGCCCTTGAATTTTGGCGTCGCATTGGCGCGCATGGTTCTATTCCTTCTTGCCTTCCGGCAAACCGCCGATATTTGACGTCAATAATATTGTGCACCGCACAAAAAATCAAGCCTTCAAGCTATGCAGCACGCGCATGACTGCCCCGAACGGAAGGGCCGATGTCTTTCGAACGCTTCTTTCAAACGCTTCCATAAATGTCTGAGGTCGCCAGACTCATCCCCCGCATGAAACAGCGGTTACGCCATCAAATACAGCGCCGCCGCAGTTGAACGGGGGCTGAACGCGCACAATAGCGACAAGACGTATGCGCGCTTTTTATCCCAAATCGGGCGATTCGGCAAGATCGTGACCATTGAGGGCCGGCAAGCCCTCTAAAACGCCATTTGTGAATCTCCTCCAGCATGGTACGCCCCGCTCAAATTCCAATATACGCCAGCGAGGCCAGAATGACCGCCAATTTCCGCCGCATTTCCCGCGCGCTCCTGTCCGTATCGGATAAATCAGGTCTGATCGATTTTGCCAAAGCGCTTGCCGCGCACGGTATCGAGCTGATTTCGACCGGCGGCACCAGCAAAGCCCTGTCGGACGCGGGACTGGCTGTGCGCGATGTTTCTGACATCACGGGCTTTCCTGAAATGATGGACGGCCGTGTCAAAACGCTGCATCCGAAGGTGCATGGCGGCCTCCTCGCCATCCGGGAAAACCCCGAGCACGAAGCCTCGATGCTCGCTCATGGTATCGGCGCAATCGACCTGCTTGTGGTCAATCTTTATCCCTTCGAAGCGACGATTGCAGGCAAAGCGGCTTATGACCACTGCATCGAAAATATAGACATTGGCGGCCCGGCGATGATCCGGGCCGCCGCAAAAAACCATAACGATGTGGCGGTGGTCGTGGACACGGCTGATTATGCAACCGTGCTGGACGCGCTTTCAGCGCATAACGGCGCGACAGATATCGCGCTGCGGCGATGGCTGGCGCAGAAGGCCTATGCGCGCACGGCGGCCTATGATGCAGCCATTTCCAACTGGTTTGCATCTGAACTCAATGAGGATGCGCCAGACTATCGCGCCATCGGCGGCAAGCTCGCGGAAAAGATGCGCTATGGCGAAAACCCGCATCAGGCCGCTGGCTTTTACAAAACGCCGGAGATCCGCTTCGGCGTCTCAACGGCGCGGCAGGCGCAGGGCAAGACGCTTTCGTATAACAACGTCAACGACACTGACGCCGCATTTGAATGCGTCGCCGAATTTGACCCCGCCCGCACGGCCGCGGTGGCGATTATCAAACACGCCAATCCCTGCGGCGTCGCCGAGGGTCTATCCCTGCGCGACGCCTATGAAAAGGCGCTACGCTGCGATCCCGTCTCCGCTTTTGGCGGCATTGTTGCGCTCAACCGCAAACTGGACGCCGATTCCGCCCGTGAAATCGTCAAGATTTTCACCGAGGTGATCATTGCTCCGGATGCGGATGAAGAGGCTATCGAGCTTGTTGGCGCGAAGAAAAATTTGCGTTTGTTGCTGACCGGCGGCTTGCCCGATCCCCGCGCGAAGGGCCTCGTGGTTCGCACCGTTGCGGGCGGATTGCTGGCTCAGGGCCGCGACAACGCCGTTGTCGACGACATGGAATTGAGGGTTGTGACCAAACGCGCGCCAACCCCGGGCGAACTTGCCGATCTCAAATTCGCCTTCAGGGTTTGCAAACACGTCAAGTCGAACGCCATTGTTTACGCGAAAAATGGCGCAACAGTGGGCGTCGGCGCAGGTCAGATGAGCCGCGTCGATTCTTCACGCATCGCAGCGTGGAAGGCGGCTGAAGCGGCCAAAGCGCTTGGTTTGAGCGTTTCTCTGGCAAAAGGCTCGGTTGTGGCCTCCGACGCGTTTTTCCCCTTTGCCGATGGCCTGCTCGCGGCCGCCGAGGCTGGCGCGACAGCAATCATCCAGCCCGGCGGCTCGATGCGCGATCAGGACGTGATCGATGCAGCCGATGCGGCCGGTCTCGCCATGGTGATGACCGGCCACCGCCATTTCCGACACTAATCGGGTAGCAAATCCGCGAACAATTGATCCGGGACATTGAATTTAAAGCTTTCCTCATTATTCTGTTGTCGGGGCAGCCGTTGCTCCCGGGGCCAGTTCGATGCAATTGCGCCGAACATTCGTTTTCTTCAGGTTCCTGTCGGCTTCCATATTTCCGTGGACCGCCGTCATTCTCGCTGTCTTCTTTGTGGCGGCGCTCGCCTTCATCGTGCCGCGCTATCTGAATGCGTTGACAACGCTGAATATTGCGGTAGCTGCCGGGGGCGATGACGCGCAACTGGTCAAAGCGCTTGCCAGGGCTTTGGCAAACTCTTCCACCGGAGTGCGGCTGCGCCCCGTGGAGGTCGCAGATTCCCGCGCTGCAGCCGGAATGATGGAGCAAAAACAGGCGGACCTTGCGGTCGTGCGCGGCGACGGCGCCCTTCCCGCCGATGGCGCAACGGTGCTTGTCTTTCATCGCGACGCCGTTCTGATTGTGCTGTCGCCAGGTCGCAAGATCAGGATTCCCGGCGAGCTCGCGCGTAAGCGAATTGGCGTATGGCCGCAGTCGCGGGAGAACACAGCGCTCCTCGAAACGCTTCTGGCCGATTTTTCACTCCGGCCAGCCGACATCGAGCCTGTCCTTCTTGCAGGGGCTGACATCGCTTCGGCGATTCAGGGCAAGCGCCTCGACGCCCTGGCGATCGTTGCGCCCATCTCGGGCGCAGCGACGGACGCGGCCATCGCGGCCATGAAGGCCAGCGGCAAGGGCGCCATCTCCATACTCGATATCCCTGGCGCAGAAGGGATCGCGGCGCGCCATGGCCGCTTCAAGAAAATCGACATCCCCGAAGGTTTTTTTGGCGCTGCGCCCCTGTTGCCCGCAAAAGACATCGGCGTGCTCGGATTCGACTACCTGTTGCTGGCGCGAGGGTCCCTTGACGAAACCATCGTTTCAAATCTGACGAAATCACTGTTCGCTCTGCGCCGGGAAGTTCTGGCCAACACTCCGCTCGCCGCACGAATGGAAAAGCCGGACGATGAAAAAACCTCGATCCGCGCATTGCATCCTGGCGCCGCCGCATATTATGGCGATACCGAAAAGACATTCCTCGATCGCTACGGCGACTGGTTTTACATTGGCGCAATGTTGCTCGGCGGTCTTGGTTCGGCTTTGGCCGGGCTGCTGAGCATCGGCCAAGCCCGCGGTCGCCGCGCCGCAATGGGGCTGATCGACAGTCTGATTGCAGTGAAGATCGAGGCTCACCGAACGCTGGATTTTGCGCGGCTGGCGGAACTTGACGGGGATATCGAGAGGCTTTCGACGTCAGGGCTGCAATTTGCCCGTGACAGTGACTTTGACGAGGCCGGCCTTGCCGCCTTGCAGCTCGCCATTGACGAGGCGCGCAAATCGGTCGGCGATCAGCGCAATGAATTGATGAGCGCCGCCAGCGCCAATGTCACGCCGCTGCGACCGGCGGATACACGGGCGGTGTGAAAAATCCAGAGCATTGACCGATCAAACCGGATCGGAAAATGTTCAAGTTTCCCGAATTTATTGCATTTTCTGAACGCGAACCGGCATCCCCTTCGCCTCAAAACGCTCTACCTCCGCGCCGGCGCGCTGTCGCCCACCGCTCGCGCCGGAGCGAACATCCCCCAGACCCGCGCAAAAGGCTGAGTCAGCAGGCCGGAAGGCCAGTGCGCCTCGGCGCCCTCGCCCGCAACGCCATAGGTCAGCTGTTCCGGCTTGCGCGCGGGAACACGCACGGTCCCGAACACAGTGTCGAACAGCCACAGGCAGGAGCCGAGATTGCAGTTGAAATGGGCGGGGTCCGTGGAATGATGGATCTGGTGATGCGCCGGACTGAGGAATATCTTGCCCCAGACGCCCGTGAACGGGATCCAGATATTGCTGTGCTGCAAATGAATATAGGCATGCAGAAAAACAATGAGCAGCAGATTCTTGCCATCAATCAGGAAGGGATGCGGCGGCTCGCCGAGGCTCCACGTCGCGCAACCATTGCACACCGCGATGACAATGGCCAGAATATTGCCGAACTTGATCATCTCGACCGGATGCACGCGCCAGACCGTGAAGGGCGTCAGAACTTCCGCCGTATGATGCACCTTGTGGAATTCCCAAAGGGCCGGAAATTTGTGGCTCGTGTAATGATCGATCCAGTAGCCAAATTCATAGGCGAGAAACAGAACAAGCGTCTGAATCGTCCGTCGTATCGCAACCGGCAGCGGCGACAGCCCGGGCGCGCCGAAAATGGCGGTCAGTCCATCGATGACCTGCCCGTTGATCCATTTGGCTGACACAACAACCCAGCCAAAAAGCGCGCCGAACAGCAGCACATTGAACAAAAAATAGAATACATCCGCTGCGCAGCTCGCCGAGCGCGTGAGCTTTCGCGGAAACAGCATCCTCGCCAACGACCGTGGATCGATCCTGCGGCCGCGCCGGCGCCTGCGCCATGCGATCGCGACCGCTCCCACAACCAGCGCGCAACCCAGCGATGACAGCGAAAAGACCGAGCCCGCAGACCGGAATACGCCAACAAGCGGCTCGATAATCGATGCGACAAAACCCGGCAAATGCATGACGAACCGTGGCGGCAGGATCGTCTGAATCTAGCGCCAGGCGAGTTAATATTTCGTTAGGACATTTCGCACGGCGAACTCGCTGGTCGTCGAAACAATCGTTTGCGCGCCATGCCGCCGCCAGAGCCCGTTATACGGGTGGAAATCCAAACAATCGCTGGGGGTTATCGACCAGAATGCGTTTTCTCAATCGGGGATCGGGTGCAATTTGCGCAAGAAGGTCCAGCAAATCGCCTTCATTTGGCACCCTGCCAGGCGTGAACGTATTGCCGTGCGGCCAATCGCTCCCCCAAATGACCCGGTCCGGCGCCGCCGCAACAACCGCCTGCGCAAATGGAACCATGTCCATAAACGGCAGGCTTCCTTCCACATGCGCTTTCGGCGTCGCGCTGATCTTGTCAAAGCTGCACAGCTTGACCCAGAACCGGTCATCCCTGAGGAAATCGAGCAGCAGCAAAAACGCCGGCTGATTGAGGCCATCTGCGCCCCGCACGCGCGCCATATGATCGATGATCGTGACGATGGGCAGCGCCCGAATATAGGTCTCGTGATGGATGAGATCTTCCGGGTCGACGTGCAGATCGAGCACCCAGTCGCGTTTGCGCAGGTGCGGCAAATGTTGCGTTAAATGCTCCTCACTGCCCGGCCTGTCATCCATCAGATGAAAGCGGGCGCCGCGCACGCCGCCTGCGGTCAATGCGTCGAGCGCCCTGTCGTCAAACGAAGCATCGATATTGGCGATGCCACGCGCCGAATCGCCTGAAAGTTCAATGGCGTTCAGGATGACGCTGTTGTCGTAACCATGCGCAGTCGGAGTTACGAAAACGGCGCGGCTCAATCCGGTGATCGCCTGCATATTCCGGTAATGTTCGATCGGCGCAGCGGGCGGCGTGTATCTGCGATCGCCAGCGTAAGGAAAAAGATCGGGCGGGCCGAAGATATGCGCATGCGTGTCGCAGGCCCCCGGCGGAAGCGTCCAGTGAGGCGCCCGTGTATTCGGGTCGGGCGGCAAACTGACCCGCAAGGTCGATGGCTTCATATCGCACTCCTGTTAAAAAAGCGCGGCGCCCAGGCAAGCCTCGAGAGGCGCACGCTGTTGCGCCATTTCGCGCAAAATATCAGCGAACGCCGCCCGTGTTGACCACCGGTCCCGTGTATTTTTCCATTCGATTGCGCAGGTCCTTCAACACAGTCTCGTTCGAAACAAATTCAACATAACCATTCGCTGCATTGTAGGAAGGCAACGGCTTGAATCCCGATGGCGGCGGGACATCGTCGCGCGCCGAGAATACGCCCGTGCGCTTTTGTTGTGCCGGATTCATATACCATGTGAGAAACAGTTTGGCGGCCTCCGGATGCGGAGCGCTTTTAAAGACGCCGCTCGTCAGTGTGAAGAACGGCGTGGGATCGTCCTGCGAAAAAACCATCTCAACAGGCGCGCCGGCAGCTTTCAGTTCGTTGAGAGTTGATGTCGCATCGGGCGTCACAAAATTATCGCCTGCCGCCACGCTTCTTGAAACGCCAAGATGGCCCTGAACGAAATTCGGTTTGTTCGCCATATAGCGGTCCATATAGGACCAGCCATATTTCTGGACGATTGTGTAAAACAGGTAGAGCGTCGCATCGTCGTCCGCAGGATAACAGGTGATAATCCGACCGGCGAACTGCGGCTTGAGCAGGTCAAGCGCCGAGCGCGGGATATCCTGCGGAGCGACCAGGCTGGTATTCACGCCATAGGCGATGGCGTTGACCTTCGTCGTTGTGTAGGCGCCATCGCTATCGCGGAACGCCGGCAGGATATGATCGTACCCTTCAGGCTTGAAATCGAGGAGAACGCCCTGCTTTTTCCACACGACAAAATCCTGCGCTGTCTGGAAAAACGCCATATCGGTTTCAAGCTTGCCGGCTTTCATTTGCTCATGAATTTTTGCATTGAGGACGTTGGAAAAGCCGCCCGTAATAGAGACCTTGATTGTGGGAAACTGCTTTTCAAAGTCTTTCACAAAAGTCTCGTAAGGCGCCACCGGCCCACCCGAGTAGAGCACCAGCGATGTCTCGCCGGCAGACTTTGCCCGGACGTAAAGCTCATCCACGGTTTGTGCATGCGTCGCTCCCGCAACCACGGAAATTGCGGCGATCGCAGCCATTCGCATTGTCCCGCGCGCCATGCCGTTTCCTCTTGTTTGAACCTTTACAGGCGATCGTTGACGCCAGAATGACCTGCCGAACCTTGCATTGCAAGCCTTGTTCAAAGACCAGACGCGCGAGCGCAACGATCGCGCCTATTATTGGGCGCCTTGTGGAGTCATTGCATCCGGGCGCATTTGCATGGCCCGCGCCACCTCAGTGCGAACCGCGGGCGGCGCGTCAAGAATACCATTCACCAGCCGCTCGAGTTCCTCGCCTCGCGTTGATGCGATCTCGAGATTCAGTTTCGCCGCGTCGGCGAGAAAATCAGGGTCTCTCATCGCAGCGTCAAACGCCCGGCGCAACGCCGCGACCCGCTCGGAAGGCGCGCCGGCGTTCGTCACGATGGGACGCGCAATCACGACGGCCTTCGAGATAAAATTGAAAACGCTTCGTTGCGTTTCGTCCCTGGCGAGATCCGACAGCAGCGGCGTCTGTGCAAACTGGGGAGTTTTCCTGAGGCCCACCTGTAGAAGAAAATTGTATTTCTCGATGACTTCGCCAATAGTTGGCGCCAGAACCTGCGGGTTGCTGGTGCTCCGTCCTTCCACCTCGCCACGCTCCATCGCCAGACTCATATCCGGTCCGCTCGGATAGCCGAAAATGATCCTGAACTTCGTACCAAGCAGATTGTTGAACATCGCCACCAGTTCCATGGTAATTGAACCGGAACCGGTCGCGGCCATGACAGTCACGCGGTCCCTTGCATCCCGCCATGTTTTTGTAGGCGACTTTTTTGAAACGAAAAAGAATTCATTGGTCTCGCTCATATTGCCGATCCAGTTGAGCGTTCGCAAATCCACCTTGAGAGATTTGTCCAGACCAAGCGCCTGATCCATCGGAAATGACTGCGTCATCATCGTAATGGCTGTGCCGTCCTTTGGCGCGACGTTCGCCACATAATTCAACGCGACAAGCCCGCCCCCGCCTGGCATATTGATGGGAACGATAGCGGGATTTCCGGGCAAATGCCGCGTCAGGTAGGGCGCAAGGGCGCGCGAATAAACATCGTAATTGCCGCCCGGCGCAGCGCGAATATAAAACATGAGTGACTTGCCGCGATAAAAGTCGGCGACAGGATCGGCCATGGCGGAACTGCAGATCGCAATGGCGATCAAAAACGCGGCGGCGCGGCAGGCATGATGCAGCATTGATGCTCCCCCGTTTGAACCCTGCGTGCGACATGCCGCGAGCGTCGGTAGTCCGGTTCAACTGGCGGCTGCGCGCGCCCATTTGCCCGTATCGACTTCCCAGCCCCGCTGTGAGAGATCGCAACCGTTGCCCTCGGGATCGCGCATGCGCGCTTCCGATTGTGTGCGAATCGCAGGCCGCGGTTTGACGATTGCGCCCGCGCGAACGACCTCCTCGGCGGTGACGCTGGAATTCTGCACAAGAAAACCGAAATGCGCGACGCCAAAGCGCGCTTCGTGACCCTCGTCGTCGTTATAGAACGCCTGGATTGCGACATTGGTGAAGCCGTCGCCAACATGCTTGTTGCGATAGCCGGCTTCGGTACGGTGTTTGTGTGCGGCGAACAATTCGCGAAAGCCGAACATCGTTTGATAGAATTCGAGAATGGATTCCGTGTTGAGCGCATTGAGGGCGATATGTGCGATATGCGGCGTCCGGGATTGCGCCGGGCCCGGCAGGCCGAAATTGCGCTGCGAGAGACTTACGGGGTTGCATTCGGGATCGAAAATGCGAACCTCGCCATGCTGCAAATCACCGGCTTCCGCGACAACTGTGCCCCGGGGATAATGCGCTTTGTACCGCGCGACAATAGCGTTCACGTCGTCAACCGCTATCCCCAGATGATGGAGGCCAAGATCCATATGCGGCTCGCGCAATTCCGGACGGCGCCTGAACAGGGTCAGATTGAAGCTCCCATCGGTCAGCGAAACATCGCCCGTCACAGATCGATCAAGCTCATCCATGCCAAATTGCGTGCGATAAAAGCGCGCAAGCTCCGTTGCGTCATTGCAAAGCATCGCAAGATAGCCAATTCGCGGCGTCATTCCATTTCTCCTCGATACGGGCCAGCGACTGATGCCTGTTGAATAAAATTACGCAGTTCCAATTTTCGCATGGCCGGACTCAATCCGCACAGCGCTCATCAACTCGTCGATTGCGTCCGATCGATCGAGCCGGAGCGCCGCCGCGATGATTCTGTCGCGCTGCTCAGCCGCCAAATGCGGCGCGGTGATCGCCTGAAATTTGCCGACGACATCGGCCTCTTGCAAGCCATCGCGCGCAAAGCCTGGCGGATAACCGATTTCGGAAACCAGATTCTTCCCCTCGGATGTCGTGACACGCAACGCGCAGGGGTAAGCGCCGCTGGCGCGCGCGCCGAGATCCGGGTCGGTCGTCATGACGAACCGGTCCATAAGGCCAACGACCTCGGGATCAAGCCAGCGATCATTCTCGAACTGACGCAGGCCAAATTCGCCATCGAGCAAGGAGACCGCGACCAGAAAATTGAAACTGTGATCGGCGGCTTCCCGCGTTTGCGGCCTCCTGCGGGCCGCATCATTCTGTTGCCGTTTGACGATGGGATAATCCGCCATCGCGACTTCAATGCGCCCGAAGCCTGCAATGTCGCCGCGCGTCATTTCATGCAGTTTCAAGGCTGCGGCCACTGCCGCCTGACCTGTCGCCAGGCAGGGGTACATCTTGATGCTGGCGCGCAAAATATTGGGCGTCGCGGGAACAGGTTCACAAAGCATGTTCGCCAAAGCTCCGGTGAACAGATCCCGCAAGCCATGTTCCGATTCAAGAATGGCGAGTGGACCGGTTGCGCCGCGCGCCGCCAGCAACGCGCCCTGCACGCCGCTTTGCGCCACCAGAGCATTGGCGATCGATTTGGCCGATGAGACATGGCCAGCCCGGACAATCGATGGCGTTGCCGCGCGGGACGCGCCAAAAGCGATGGCGTGGGCAAGCCTTTCGCGATCCAGTCGCATCAGCCGGCCCGCCATTGCTGGCGCGACAATCCCCGAAATTGTCACGTCATCCCATACGCGGTTTGGACTTCGCGCATTCTTCAGACGGCCAAATATTTCGTAGCCAAGAACAATCGCTTCAAGAATCTCCCGGCCGCTGGACCCCATGGCTTCGCCTACCGCCAGCGCCACAGGAATGTTGTCACTGGGATGCCCGCCCATATCCGGACCGCCGCCGCTGCCCCCAATGTAATCGTTGAGGTCGAGCACGCGGATCAGCGCGCCGTTGGCAAGGACGGCGTTCAAAATATTTGTGCGCTTCTGTTGTCCGATAACCGTGCATGTCGGCGCGCCGCCAAGGTCATCAACCATGCCCAGAATCGCTTGCGACGCCTCCTCGTTGACGCCAGCGACGCCACAGCCGAGTGTGTCGAGGACAAGGAGCCGGGCCTGCGCGATGGCGCGTTCGGGCAGCGCGGCGCCAGGCGTCGAGGCGACCCATTGCGCGAGCGCGAGCGCGGCGCTGTTCTCGTCCTCATGGCGTTTCGACATTCGGTTGTTCCTTCAGAATTCGTGGCTGCAAGTGTTATCGCTTTGGCAGACTGTCGACGCTGGTCGCGCGACGCGCCAGCGCGCGGGTCGCGGCCGCAGCGATCTCCGGGCGAACGGAATTCATTCGGGCGACTGTCTCCTGCAATGTCGCCCCGTCAGTGAAAGTCACATCCAGATTCTCGCGTCGCGCCATTTCAAGAAAATCTGTGTCGACAGCAACGTGAGCGAAGGCCTCGCGCAAATTTTTCACCGCCTCCGAAGGCATACCGGGTGGACCGAAGAATGGCCGGCCCAGGGTGTTTAACGTCGCGATGAGCTCCAGCGCTTGGTGGTTGATATCGTCCCGCACAAAATCAAGCATCAGCGGCACGTCCCTGGCTTCGGGGTGCGGCGTGAGCCCAAGCTGCATCAACAGCCGAACATAACCGTCGCGGAGCCAGTCTGGTCGCTGCGCCTGAAGACTGGACCATGAGAATCCCACCACGCCATCGATTTCGCTCCGGTCCATCGCCAGAGCCATTTCGTTGCTGGAGGGGTAGCCCGAAACGACCCGGAATCGGGTGCCCAGCAGGTTGTTAAAGATATACGGAAATAATCCATTGTTATCTGTTGGGGTCGTCGACCCGACAATGAAGTCGCGTCCGCGAAGATCGTCGAGCGACGCAACGCCCGTCGCGGCGCGCGCAATCAAGAAGCTTACGTCGGTGTTCAGATTGGCGAGCCATGTAAAAGACATTGGATCGTACTGGACATTTTCGCGATCAACCATTTTCAGCAATGGCGCGGCGATCAGATTCCGGTTGGTGATGGCGATGGTCGATCCATCACGCGGCGCGATCTTCGCCATGTAATTGGCCACCTTCAATCCGCCTGCGCCTGGCAGGTTCTGGACGATAACAGTCGGGGCGCCCGGCAGGTATTTGCCGAGGAAAGGCGAGGCGAGGCGCGCGTAGACATCGTATCCGCCGCCCGATTCGGACCCGACGATAATCCTGAGTTCGCGCGAAGCGAATGCGCCATCGTTCGCAGCGCGCGCAACTCCGCAAGCGCCAAAAGTCAGTCCCGAAGCCAGAACGACAATGCAGCGCAACAGCCTCATGGCGCTCGCCTCCCGCGCGGCTGGCGCCGGATCAACCTTCCAGCGCCTTTGCGCCCGCCAATGCGGCAGGCTCATCATTGTTGCCAATGCCCGAAACGCCAATGCCCCCGACGCATTCCCCCTTGAAAAAAAGCGGTACGCCGCCCCGCACGCCGATCTGGTTGGGAGTCATCAAAAACCCCGGCCGGTCGCGGACGCGCTCTTCCAGCGCGGAACTTGGCCGCTCGCGAAAGGCGGCCGTTTTCGCCTTGCCAACCGCCATATCGACCGTGTTGGGACTGTTGGCGTCAGGTCGCTCGAGAAGCAGCAGCGCGCCCCCATGATCGACGATCGCGATCGTCGCGGCTTCATTGTGAAGCGCAGCATGGCCGCGCGCCGCCGCAGCAAGACGCGTTGCGTCATCCAGAGTCAGACTATGGCGCAGTCGCATGGTGCCTCCCTAGAGCGAAACAACGGGCCGCGTTCCAGTCCGAACCCGGCCCTTCCGGCCTCTTTCACATCGGAATATGCGGCAATCCCCTCGCTGCTGCAAAGCTCTTTTTTGAGGTCCCCGATCGCAGAAGCCGGGCAAAACGCCCAAGCCCCCACACAATCCGCCCTTTCCCCCCATGCCCTGCGGTGCTATCCCCACGCCATGACGACCCACCCAATCGAAAATATCCGCAATTTTTCCATTGTCGCCCATATCGACCATGGCAAATCCACCCTCGCCGACCGGTTGATCCAGCAGACCGGCACGGTCGCTGCGCGCGACATGGAAGAGCAAATGCTCGATTCCATGGATATCGAGCGTGAGCGGGGCATCACAATCAAGGCGCAAACCGTCCGCCTGGATTACCGGGCGAATGATGGCAAGGATTACATCCTCAATCTGATGGACACCCCCGGCCATGTCGACTTCGCCTATGAAGTCTCGCGGTCCCTGGCCGCCTGCGAGGGGTCGCTGCTGGTGGTGGACGCCAGCCAGGGCGTCGAGGCGCAGACCCTCGCCAACGTCTATCATGCGCTCGATGCGGGCCATGAGATTGTCCCGGTGCTCAACAAGATCGACCTGCCCGCCGCCGAACCCGACCGGGTGAAAGAACAGATCGAGGATGTGATCGGCCTCGACGCCTCGCAGGCCGTGCCAATTTCCGCGAAAACGGGCATTGGCGTTGACCTTGTGCTGGAAGCCATCGTCACCCGCCTGCCGCCGCCCAAAGGAGACGAGACCGCTCCGCTGAAGGCGCTGCTGGTGGACAGCTGGTATGACGCCTATCTCGGCGTTGTGGTGCTTGTGCGCGTCATCGACGGTTCGATGAAAAAAGGCCAGTCCATCAAGATGATGGGCGCGGACGCCCATTACAACATCGAAAAGATCGGGGTTTTCAAACCCAAGATGGTCGATGTGCAGACGCTCGGCCCCGGCGAGGTCGGCTTCATCACGGCCCAGATCAAGCAGGTCGCCGACACGCGCGTCGGCGACACCATCACCGACGAGAAAAAGGGCTGCGCGGAGGCCCTGCCCGGCTTCAAGCCGGCGCAGCCCGTGGTGTTCTGCGGCCTCTTCCCGGTTGACGCCGCCGACTTCGAGGCCTTGCGCGCCGCCATGGGACGCTTGCGCCTCAACGACGCCAGCTTTTCCTACGAGATGGAAACCTCCGCCGCGCTTGGCTTTGGCTTTCGCTGCGGCTTTCTCGGCCTGCTGCATCTTGAAATCATTCAGGAACGTCTGAGCCGCGAATTCGATCTCGATCTGATCGCGACGGCGCCAAGCGTGATCTACAAGATCAGGCTGACCGACGGCACGGAACTGGACATGCACAACCCGGCGGACATGCCCGATGTCGTGCGCATCGAGGACATCCGCGAACCCTGGATTCGGGCCACCATCCTGACGCCCGACGAATATCTGGGCTCGGTGCTGAAACTCTGCCAGGACCGGCGCGGCATTCAGATCGACCTCAGCTATGTCGGGAAGCGCGCCATGGCGGTCTACGATCTGCCGCTCAACGAAGTCGTGTTCGATTTCTACGACCGGCTGAAATCGATCTCGAAGGGCTACGCCAGCTTCGACTACACGCTCAGCGATTATCGCGAGGGCGATCTGGTCAAAATGTCGATCCTCGTCAACGCCGAACCGGTGGACGCCCTGTCGATGCTGGTTCACAGAACCCGCGCGGACATGCGCGGCCGCGCGATGGTCGAAAAACTGAAAGAGCTCATCCCGCCGCACATGTTCCAGATTCCGATTCAGGCGGCGATTGGCGGAAAAATCATTGCGCGCGAAACCGTCCGCGCGCTGCGCAAGGACGTGACGGCAAAATGTTACGGCGGCGACGCCACCCGCAAACGCAAACTGCTGGACAAGCAGAAAGAGGGCAAAAAGCGGATGCGGCAGTTCGGCAAGGTCGAAATCCCGCAAGAGGCTTTTATTGCAGCGCTGAAAATGGATGGGTGAGGGGGGCGCCAATGCGATTGAGCTACGATCCCAAACGAAACATCGCCTATATCCGGTTGCGCGCGAGCAGCCCGGGTGTCGACACCATTCGCCTTGGCGACGAAGTCGCCATCGATATCGGGGCGGATGGAGCGGTGGCGGGGATTGAACTTCTGAACGCCAATGAACAATTGCGCGCAACGGACGGCGACAGTTTCGTTTTGGAAGATGAATCTATCGGACGGCTATCGAGATTGCCGCTTCCGGCGGCTTGATGCGGCTGCGGGGCTCCAATGAATGCTACGGCGGCGACGCCATCCGCAAACGGCTGGACAAGCAGAAAGAGGGCAAGAAGCGGATGCGCCCGTTCGGCAGGGTCGAAATCCTGCAAGAGGCGTTTGTTGCAGCGTTGAAGATGGATGGGTCAAGAGTCATTACAAAGCCTGACCAAATTGATCAACCGATATTTCTGGTTCATTTTCGGAGACGAAAATGCAAGCTAGAGTCTCCCCCTGTGCTTCGCACCGTCAAGCTCTACGACGCCAAGACACATCTCTCGACGCTGGTCGAAGAGGCGGCGGCCGGCGAGGAAATTATCATCGCCAGGAATGGCGTGCCGAAGGCCCGGCTATCGCCGGTCGTCGCGGAACAACGCAAGCCGCGCGTGCCGATGAACGCCATGGGGATCACCTAAATCGCCGACGATTTTGATGACCCGGATCCCGAAATCGAACGCCTGTTCGAGGGCGATTGGTGGATTTGATCATCGACACCCACGTCTTGCTCTGGTGGGATGAGGGCGGCGCGCGATTGCCCGTGCGCGTCCGTGATGCTTTGGCAGACCCGGAAAACCGAATTTTTGTGAGCGCGGCGGCGGTGTGGGAAATTGCCATCAAGCGGCGCGCCGGAAAACTCAGATTCACGAAGGGCATCGCCGCCACAGTTGAAATTAACGGGTTCATTTCCTTGCCCATTTCAGCCAAAGACGCAGAGATTTCCGGCGAACTCGACTGGGATCATCGCGACCCCCTTGATCGCATTCTCCTGGCGCAGTGCTTGTCGAATAATTTGACGCCTGTAACTGCGAATGCAAAATTGCGCGCCAGATCCGAGATTGCTCAGTTCTGGGCGGGCTGAGACATCGCGCGCCGCAGTCTGGCGACTTCACGCCCGCGCACATTGCCCAGGCCCCCGCCCCTTGCCCTCCAGCCTTCATCCCCGTATCACACGGGCCATAGCCAACCCCACCCTTACGGACGCAGGACATGACGACCCACAAGCTGCTCCTTCTGCCCGGCGATGGCATCGGCCCGGAGGTTTTTGCCGAAGTTGAGAAGGTCGCCGCGTTCCTCGGCCAGGCTGGCATTGTGCGCTTCGAGATGGAGCGCGGGCTTGTCGGCGGCGCGGCCTATGACGCGCATGGGCAGTCGATTTCCGACGCAGACATGCAGCTGGCGCATGAGGCCGACGCAGTGCTGTTCGGCGCGGTCGGCGGACCGAAATGGGATTCTGTGCCCTATGACGTGCGTCCCGAGGCCGGCCTGTTGCGCCTGCGCAAGGACCTTGAACTCTTCGCCAATCTGCGCCCGGCGATCTGCTATCCCGCGCTCGCCGACGCCTCTTCGCTGAAGCGTGAAATTGTTGAAGACCTCGATATCATGATCGTGCGCGAGCTCACCGGCGGCGTCTATTTCGGCGAGCCCAAGCAGATCATCGATCTTGGCAACGGCCAGAAGCGTGGCATCGATACGCAGGTTTACGACACCTATGAAATCGAGCGCATCGGTCGCGTGGCGTTCGAGCTGGCGCGCAAGCGCAAGAACAAGGTGACATCGTCTGAAAAACGCAATGTGATGAAATCGGGCGTGTTGTGGAACGAGGTCATGACAGCCCTGCACAAGCGCGAATTCGCCGATGTGCAACTAGATCATCAACTCGCCGATTCTCTCGGCATGCAACTTGTGCGCTGGCCCAAGCAGTTCGACGTCATCGTCACCGACAACCTGTTTGGCGATATGTTGTCGGATGTCGCCTCCATGCTGACAGGCTCGCTTGGCATGTTGCCGTCCGCGTCCCTCGGCGAAACCAATCCAAAAACCGGCAAGCGCAAGGCGATGTATGAACCCGTGCATGGCTCGGCGCCCGATATCGCCGGCAAAGGCATCGCCAATCCCATCGCCATGATCGGATCGCTCGGCATGGCCCTGCGCTATTCGTTCAACCTCGCCTCCGCCGCCGACATGATCGAGAAAGCCATCGCCGGCGTGCTCGACAAGGGGCTGCGCACAGCCGACATCAAGGGCGCCGCAACCTCGACCGTTTCGACGGTTGAAATGGGCGACGCCATTATTGCAGAGTTGCGCAAGGGAGCCTGATCCGGAGATTTGCCATGAGCGAGCCCGCCCGCCCGCAAGCCTATTCCGCTGTGTCCAAATGGATCCACTGGATCATTGCAGTCGCGGTCTTCTTCACGCTCACCATTGGAATACGACTGCCTTTCATTCCCGAAGGGCCGGTGCAGGATTATTATTTCAACGTTCACCGCTCGCTTGGCGTTCTTGTGCTCGGGCTGGCGTTTGCGCGCGTCGCCGGACGGTTGGCTTACGGTACGCCGGCGCCCGCGGCGACGCTGACAAAATTTGAACGTATCGCCTCCACCGCGGCGCATCACACCTTGCTCAGTCTGCTGTTTTTGCAGCCCATTGTCGGCTGGCTGTCGATGGACGCCTATCGCGCCGATGTCGAGGTGTTCGGGCTGTTCACCCTGCCGCATATTCTGCCGCAAAGCGATACCGCCTATGCCGTGCTTTCATGGGCGCATTTCATTCTGGGCTATCTGATGCTGATCGTTCTGGTCGCGCATATCGGAGGCGCTGTGATGCATGGATTCATCAAGCGCGACGGCGTCCTCGACCGCATGTTGCCGCGGGGCTGGTTTGGCTTCAGCGACAAACGGTAATATTGTCAGCCGCGTGTGGGCTGCGCGAACAAATCCATGTGGCCAATGGTCACGTTTTGCGCCTTGCGCCGCGCAATGCGCCAATGCTCGACGTCCTCCGGACTGACCAGTCCCGTCTGTGAAGCGGCCTGCGCCGACCCGTCGGCCAGCGCAGCAATCAGGGCGCCATCCGAAGCGCCAAGCCGCCAGGGGCTTGGCGCTGTTTTGACGCGCCAGCCCGCGCGCTCCAGACCCGCCGCAAGGCATTGCGTTGCGCCCGGCCCGGCGGCAGGCCCGAGGCCCTTATCGCGGCGCTGGTGCGCATGAAAGGCCGCCAGGACCGCAGCGTCCGCCAAATGTCCAGGCGACCAGTCCTCCTGCCCGTCATAGGTTAACGCTGTATAGAAAGCTGTTTTGTGAGCGACAATTGCGGCGCAGAATTTTTCGATCCAGCCCTCCCCCGCCAGATCGAAAAACGCCGCCGCTGTGATGAGGTCGCAACCCTCTTGCAACAGGGCTTCGACGCCACAACCAAGATCAGCCTGCTCGAAAGAGACATCAATGATTTTGCCGTCGCGGGCGATGACGATCCGGGCCGACGAAGCCGGCTCCGCCGCCGCGCCCCACTGCAACAGATTTTCACGCGCGGCCTGCAACAGGTTCGCATCATGGTCGATGAGGCGCCAGCGTTGCCGCGCGCCCAGATACGGCGCCAGCGCGCGAAGATTGGAGCCCGTCCCGCAACCAATATCGACGATGACGGGGCGTTCGAACGGCTCAAGCCAATGCGCAACAGCAGCGCGAAGCGCGATGTTTCGGGCGCTGAAATCAGCCGGTTCGCGCAACGCCAGCCATGTCGGGGAGAAGCCGCTCATGTCGCGGACCCGGGAAATCGGGCCAACACAGATCGAATGGTTTCAGCAGTCTGTTCCCAGCGCGGCAACGTCTGTCCCGCGCGCCAGGACGCATCGGCGAGCCTGTCCCGGAGCGGCGCATCGTCCATCGCGCGCGCCAGCGCCAGCGACATCCCACGCGCATCGCCCGGCGATACTTTCAGGGCGGCGTCGTCAGGAACCGTTTGCGCCGCCGCGCCGCCGCGCGTCATAACAATGGGAAGTCCCCGCGCCATCGCTTCGGCTAGCACCATGCCGTAACCCTCGTAATGCGAGGACAACACGAACAGGTCCGAGCGCGCATAGACAGCGGCCAAAACATCCGGGCCCATTTCGCCCGCAAGCTTGACGCGCTGCGCCAGTCCGCTGGCCTTGATCTGAATTTGCAAAGCCGCCGCGCAATCTGGCGCGCGCTCCGCCGATCCAGCAATTGTCAGGCGCCAGTCCCGGTCTTTTAGCAACTCAAGGCTATCGATTAACACATCGAAGCCCTTGCGCGGCACAATCGCGCCGACAGCCAGCATGTGGAGCGTCGTGCAGCTAGACCCCAAGGCGCGCGGGGCGGGGTCGGCGCCAGGCTCCGCGACAGTGATTTTTGTAGGCGGAACGGCAAAATCCGCAATCAGCGTCGCGGCTGTCACAGGGCTGGTTACGATAACTGCGTCCGCCAGCGCCAACGCTGCTTTTTCGTTCTGTATCAGCCGCTGGCTCGTTGCGCTGTCGAGCCCGGTTTCAAGACCAAGCGGGTGATGCACCAGCGCGATCGTCGGCCGGCGGAGCGCTGCGATGTCGCGCGCGGCAAGAGCGCCAAAAGCCAACCCGTCGATGAGCATGGGAGCGCCCGCCCGCGTGGTTTTCAAAAGTTCGATTGTCCGGACGACATCTTCCGGCGAGGGAAATGGAAAGCCGCCCGGCAAAGCCAGATGTTCGAGTTCCGGGCTGAGCGCCAGAACGCGTCGGTCATAGCCGTAGCCGCCGGTGAGGGTCTGGAGATCGCCGGGGATAGCGAAAATCGCTTTGGCCGTCATCGGGCGTCATTTCCGGATAAAAGCGCAACGACGCAAACGCGCCCTGTCGATATGATCAATTCATGCCCCGTTCAGAACCGTAGCATTAAACACGCCTTCACGAAGCGGCGGCATCGCCAATTCGGAAGGATATGCTCATGACGATAAGATCATTGATTGCCTCTACCGCGCTCTGCATTGCCGCGCTAGGCCTCGTCCTGCCATCCGCCCAAGCCGAAGATCGTGGCGAACGGGGTGGGCGCGGCGGCCGTCCGGCAGCGGCGCGACCTGCCCCTGCCCCCGCCGGGCCCCGGTTTGCGCCGCCGCAGGGCGCTGCGCCCAGACTTGTTGCGCCACGGATCGCAGCGCCCGCCCGGGCGGCGCCGCAAGCCTATGTTCCTGGGCCTGCGTATCGGCAGGCCGCGCCGCAACGCTATAGTCCGGGGCCAGTCTATCGGCAGGCCGCGCCAATGGCGGCGCGACCGCAATATGCGGCCAGGCCCGCAGCGCGCGCGGGAGGCGCCTATCCGCGCTTCCTGGCGCGCGCGCACAGACGCTTCTGGCATGGACGCTGGATATGGTTCGGCCCTGTGATCGCACCCTACGATCCCTGCTGGCAGCGCCTCTGGACGGACTGGGGATGGGGCTGGTTTTACACCTGCGGCTATTATCCTGACCCCAACGATCCCGACGGATATTGATCCGCACGTTTTCCATCAAGAGGTGTTTGCATTGTCCCATTGGGCCAATGCAAACATTCCGCGCATCGGCGCGGGCGCGCATTCGCGCTTGCCAAAGCGTGTGAGCCGGAACTCACCCGCTTTGGTTTTACGCTTTCACATCGCCCTCGTACCAAGCGCGGGCGATGTGGGATTCGTGCAACGTAACCCGGATCTTTTCAACGCCATCGCCGCCTGGCCCCAGCGCGCCTGACCGGGCGGCGGACGCCATGCCGTCGAAAATATGCTTTGACAGGAATTCGGTCGTGGTCTGCTGGCCCTTGAATTGCTCGATCTCATCGAGATTGCGATAATTCAGCGGGCCAAGGATCGCCTTCAGCGCGTCATGCGCGCGACCGATATCGACAACGACAGCGTCCGCCGTGAGCTCGCGCCTGAAAAAGGCGACATCGACCACAAAGGTCGCGCCATGCAGGCGTTGCGCCGGGCCGAACAATTCGCCCCTGAAACTATGGGCGATCATGATGTGCTCGCGCACTTCAACTGCGAACATGGGGAGTCCTTCAAAATCAAGCGTTGCACCCGATTAGCATGGCGCGCCCCGCACTGGAAATCAGCTTCATGTCCGCGCTCGAACGCCAATCCTGTCCAGATGCGTATCGGTGAATGCCGACGCATATTTCAGCCCATAGCCAAACATCCGGTCAAAGCCGATATGCGCCGCCCATATGGCTGCAATGGCTTGAAACAGGGGCTGGCCAGCAAGCAAGCCAAGGACGCCCAGCAACAACGGCAAAGCGTAGAAATGCAGGGCGTTATACGTCACCGCCCCGATCCGGGGGCCGCCGAGATAACCCAGCATGCCAAGGTCTGGCGCAAAAAACGGCGCAGCGTAGAAGCTCCACGGCAAGCCGGTCAGAGCAAATGCATAGCTCGACGCTGCAAACACCGAGGCGCCTTCCACACGCAGGAGGACCAGGGGAGCGCCGCGCAGCGCGTTATTTTCGACCGGCATGGGGACCGCCTGTTGTTGCCGCCCGGCGCCCCGCGACGCAGGGCTGGAATGGCCCGGGGCAATGGGCGATGATAGAGCTTCATATCGCGAAAACAGGGCCTCGGGGAAACGCCATGCACAGGAACCGCAGTATTGTTCAAAGTCTTGTCATCGCTGCGGCGATGACAGCGGCGCCCTCTCTCGCGCGCGCGCAAACCTGGCCGGACAGGCCCGTACGGCTGGTCGTGACCTTTCCACCCGGCGGCGCCAATGACATCATCGCCCGGCTGATGGGCGATGAGCTCTCCAAACGCCTTGGTCAGCAAATCATCGTCGACAACCGTGTGGGCGGCGGCGGCAATATTGGCGCGGAAGCCGTCGCGCGCGCCGCGCCCGATGGTTACACTTTGCTGCAGGCCTCGGTTTCAAACGCCACCAACGCCTCGCTTTATCCACCGAACCCCGCCTATAATTTCGAGCGCGATCTGACCCCCGTCGCTGGCGTTTATAAAGTGCCCTTGGTGCTCGATGTGCTGCCGTCCTTCCCGGCTAAAACCGTCCCCGAATTCATCGCCTACGCCAAAGCCAATCCCGGCAAAGTCAGTTTCGCTTCGGGCGGCGTGGGAACGCTGGCGCATATTGCGGGCGAACTAATGAAGCAGATGTCCGGCGTCGATATGGTGCACGTGCCCTATCGCGGCAGCCCGGCTGAGCTTGCCGATCTCATGGCGGGACGAATCGAAATCGCGTTCGATCCCCTGCCGACCTCGCTCGATTTTATCAAAGACGGGCGCTTGCGCGGCCTTGCCGTGACAACGCAATCACGTTCGTCATCGCTGCCGGACATTCCCACCGTGGGAGAATTTTTGCCCGGGTACGACACCAGCGTCTGGGTCGGGATCGCCGCGCCCAAAGCCACGCCTCCTGCGATCGTTCAAAAGCTCAGCGGCGAGATCAACGCCATTCTGGCGACAGACGCATTCAAGGCGCGGTTGCAGGGCCTTGGCGCAGATACGTTTGTCATTTCACCCGAAGCGTTCGGCGCATTCATCGCAGCCGACACAAAAAAATGGACGGAGGTTGTTAAAGCCGCCGGCATCAAGGCTGAATAGGCGGCGCGCGATCCGGTCGACCGAAGGTTTACGGCAACGGCAACAATGGCGCGACGCCCTTGTGCAATTGCATGTCAAAAGCCGTCAGCAGCGCGGCGGTCTGTGCGTGCGAGCCCATCAGCAGCACGAGATCAACCAGCTTGCGGTCGCCAAACGCCGCTTTGGCGCGGGCGAACGTTTGCGGCGTCACCTTGTGATCGCGCCATATCTCCCGCCCGAGATCGATGACCACAGCATCGGTCTCGGCAAGCCCCTGCGTGCTGCGTCTGAACTTGATCACATCGATCACGTCGCGTGGAACGCCCGCTTTCACAGCCTCGGGCTCATGCGCCGTCCATTCAAACTGATTGTCCATTTCGCGCGAGGTGACGATCAACGCGATCTCCCGCGCGCGCGGCGGAATGCCCGCCTCCTGACGCAGATATTTTGTGAGCGCGGCAAGGTGTCCGCCCGATCGCGGACTGTAAAGCTGGACACCCGCAGGCCCTTGCAGACCAGCTATATTGGCGCCTGGCGTCGCGCCGCGCTCATAGGTCTTGCGTCCTTCATCGTCGAGGTCCTCCCGGCGCGGAAGCGGCAGGCGAAATCCTGATTGTGGATCGATATCCGGCGGCCAGGCGGATTCGGCGGCAGGCTGACTGGTTTGCTGCGCGCGCGAGGGTCCGGTCAGAACCATCAAGGCGCAAACGCCCACGACAGCCGTCAAGCAGCGCGCAGAAACTCCCAAGCCAACCTCCCGATATTCTCGCCAGGTCAGGGCCAGGGCTCCGAATCCAAATTAACGGCGATCGCCTTCGAGCAGGGCGATGATGTAGCTTGGGTCCCATCCCGCGAGATTTCTGCGGAGCCTTATGCTGTGTTTGTCTCTGGCCGATCGCACGATGTTGAGGGCGAAATGGCGGACGACAGCCATGTTTTTCGCGCCGTGGCCCTTGCGCAGGCGCGATTGATCTTCCTTGAAATCGACATCGAGAAC